>NZ_JBHIWJ010000005.1:83645-91573 GCF_041987595.1 Sphingobium sp.
AGACGCCGCCTGATTTAGTGCACCGCAACAGCGTTAATGACGGAAAGGCCGGCGAGATTTGCCGGCCTTTTTCGTATCTTATCGCCTCTGCATAAAAAATTTTGCTGCGTTGCAAAATTGCACCACCATTAAACAGGTTCACAAGTTTCCGTAAAATGCAATAAAAGCAATGTGTTAGTCGAAATCCTTGGGGTTCCTCCGGCGTATCGCTGGATATGGACAGGCCGCTGTCTCTGAACTGCTGTTATATTGTAGTAAAACTGTAATCAGAGCATCACAGGGCCGTCGCCATCGGCCGCCACAGGCGGTGCCAGCTCCACAGAGCAGAACAAAGCGGGCGCGACGCTCCAAACTTCAAAAGGGACAAAATTCAAATGAAACAGCTTCTTATGTGTAGCGCCGCGCTCATTGTCGTGGCTGCTCCTTCCGCTGCATTTGCGCAGTCGACTGGCTCGATCGACTTTGAAAATGAGATTGTGGTGACGGGCGCCACCGTCGACAAGGGCGTTGCCGGCGTCCTGCTGCCCGATACCAGCAAGGCCAAGGCGGTATTGGGCGCTGAGTTCATTCAGGCGCAGACGCCGGGCCAGAGCATCAACGAAGTTATCAACCAGCTGCCGGGCGTCAGCTTCCAGAATAACGATCCCTTCGGCTCGGCCGGTGGTACGCTGACCATCCGCGGGTTTGACGACAGCCGTATTTCCCAGACTTTCGACGGCCTGCCGCTGAACGACACCGGTGGCTATGCGCTTTATTCGAACCAGCAACTCGATCCGGAAATCATCGAGCAGGTGAACGTCAACCTCGGGACCACCGACGTCGACAGCCCCACTGCAGCTGCGACCGGCTCGACCGTCAACTATCGTTCGATCACGCCGAGCGAGGAGTTTGGCGCTAAGATGGTCGCTTCGGTTGGTGATTTCAGCTTCTTCCGCCTGTTCGGCATGGTGCAGACCGGCAATTTTACTCCTTGGGGCACGCGGGCTTTCTTCTCGGCCAGCCGGGCGACCAACGACGCCATCTATGGTGGCATCGGCGAGATCGACAAGCAGCAGTATAATGCCAAAATCTATCAGCCGATCGGCAGCAACGGCGACTTCATCTCGATCGCCGGTCACTATAATGAGAACCGCAACAATTTCTTCGGCTCGGTTCCGCTGCGCGTCGATGGCGGCCGCGTCGTCGGCAGCTCCAGCGCCAATCGTTTCCCGACCAGCAAGGATGAGCGCTTCTACGAGACTGCTCGCTGCACCATTCCGGCGCCTGTAGCGGGCGTCGCCGATGTCGCCAGCGCGTGCGGCTCCGACTATGAATATCGCTACAATCCTTCCGACACGGGCAATATCCGCATCAATTCGCGCTTCACGCTGGCGGACGGGCTGATCCTGACGGTCGATCCGAGCTATCAATATACCAAGGCCAATGGCGGCGGCACCAGCATTGCGTCGGAAGGCCGCACCCCGGCCAGTTCGGGTCTTGCCGGTCAGGTCGGCTTCATTCAGGGTTCGTCGAGCGCGACGCAATATTATTTCGGGCGCGACCTCAATGGCGACGGCGATACGCTGGACACCATCCGCCTCCTGACGCCCAGCCAGACGCAGACGCACCGTTATGGCCTGATCGCCTCGCTGCGCTACGACATCAATGATGACAATACGATCCGCGTCGCCTACAGCTATGATCGCGGCCGTCACCGCCAGACCGGCGAAGCGGCGTATCTGCGCACCGACGGATTTGGCTCCGAATATTTTGCGATCGATGATCCGATCGCGGATGTGAACGGCAATCTGGTCGAGAAGCGCAATCGTCTGTCCTACGCGATCCTGCATCAGGTTTCGGGCGAATATCGCGGCGAATTTGATGCGCTGACCGTGAACCTTGGCCTGCGCGCGCCTTTCTTTAAGCGCGACCTCAACAATTACTGCTTCACCGCCACGGCGGGCGGCAATCTGCGTTGCTTTGGCGACGATGCAGCGTCAACCGCCTACGCTGCGGCCAATCCGACCATTCAGGGGCCGCAGCGCCGCGTCTTCAAATATGACAAGCTGCTGCCCAACGCAGGGGTGGTCTTCGATCTGAGCGGCGCCACCAGCCTCTTCGCCAACTATTCGAAGGGCTTGCAGGTGCCGGGCACGGACAATCTGTATAACAGCTTCTTCTACGCGCCGGATACCGAAGGGGCGAACCCGCAGCCGGAAACGACCGACAATTTCGATCTGGGCGTCCGCTATCGCACCAGCAAATTGCAGGCGCAGCTGTCGGGCTGGTACACCATTTATCACAACCGTCTGGCGCAGGCCTATGATCGTGACCTGAATGTCACCATCTACCGCAATCTGGGCCGTGTCGACAAATATGGCGTGGATGGCAGCGTAACCTATCAGCCGATCCCCGAATTGATGTTCTACGCTTTCGGCTCCTACCTCAAATCAGAGATCAAGGACGACGTTCAGCTGGATGCCACCACTGTCGGTCAGACGGCGGGCAAGCGGGAATCGGGCGCGCCGGTCTACACTCTGGGTGGCCGCGTGCAGGGCGATATCGAGGGCTTCCGTCTGGGCATACAGGCCAAGCGTACCGGCCCGCGTTACGTGAACGATCAGAATCTGCCCGTCTATCAGACCATCAACGGCGCGCTGACCCAGGTTTATGGCGCAAAGGCTCCGGCCTATACTGTGGTCGATCTGGACGCGCGTTATTCGCTGGAGAAGTTTGGCGCGCCGGGCGTTGCCGTGCAGCTCAACGTGACCAACCTGTTCGACAAATTCTATGTCGGTGGTTTCGACGGCACGCTGTCGACCACCAGTATCACCTTTGCCCAGATCGGCGCACCGCGCACCTTCATCGGGTCGGTGGTCGTCGGTTTCTAAAGCGCTTCTGTCGACAAAAAGGAGGGGGCGCGGACCAGTTCCGCGCCCCTTCTTATTTCAGGCAGCTGTCCAGCCCATCGCGCTGGACGATACCAATTCGAGCGGCGATGCTGTTGCCGTAGCGGCGGGTGAAGCCGTGGGGATCGATCGCCTCGCGTTTCTTGGGGAGCGGCAGGACGGCGGCGAGGCGGGCGGCCTCGGCGCGGCTCAGACGTTGGGCGCCGTGATGGAAATAACGGATCGCACCCGCCTGCGCGCCATAGGTGCCGATGCCTGTCTCCGCGACGTTGAGATACACCTCCATAATCCGGCGCTTGCCCCAGATCGCTTCGATCAGCAGGGTGAACCAGGCCTCCAGCCCCTTGCGCAGGAAACCGCCGCCTTGGAACAGAAACACATTCTTTGCGGTCTGTTGACTGATCGTGGAGCCGCCGCGGATGCGCCCGCCGCTGGCATTGTGACGCATGGCCTGGGCGATGGCGACGGCATCGAAGCCGTGATGGCTGCAAAAGCGGCTGTCCTCGGCCGCGATGGCGGCGCGGGCCATGTCCGGGTCCATCTCGTCGAGGCTCATCCAGTCCTTGGTGATGCCATTGGGATCGAACAGCATCGTCCAGGTGACCGGCGGCGGGACGAAGCGGTAGATCACTGTCATCAGCAGTGAAAGAGCGACGAAGGCTCCAGCAATCTTCAGCAGAAGGCGGATCCAGCGCGAACGGCGGCGAGGGGAAGAGGACTTGGCGTTCATGACGCTTTGGTAGCGTGATCTCCGGCCGGTTCAAGTATGGGAGCGTTTGGTCACTTTCGCTCATTTTAGCGATCTGATGGGCGGTCGAACGGCCTGAGTCGGAAATTCAGGAGAGGCGCGAAACGGCTTCAGATCCCATGCCGGGTTAACGGCTATTGGCAGATGGTAAAGACACCCATCTCGATCGTTGGCTGGGTGACAGGATCAAAAAAGGCCCCGGAAATAATCCGGGGCCTTTTGCCGTCATCTCAAGTCCGTCAGGCTGTAGCCAGGCGGGCGATCTTGCCCAGCTTGTCGCCTGCGATGCGCATCATCGCCTTTTGCAGCTTCTCGAAGGCGCGAACCTCGATCTGGCGAACGCGTTCCCGGCTCACACCATAGACCTGAGACAGTTCCTCGAGAGTCTTGGGTTCTTCCGCCAAACGACGCTCGGCCAGAATGTGCTTTTCCCGATCGTTCAGGTCGTCCATCGCTTCAACCAGCATATCGTGGCGCAATTCGCTTTCCTGTTGGTCGGCGACGCGTTCGTCCTGAAGCGGATCGGTGTCCGCCAGCCAATCCTGCCACTGACCCTCGCCGTCCTCACGCATCGGGACGTTGAGCGAGGTATCGCCCCCCATTGCCATGCGTCGGTTCATGGAGACGACATCATCCTCCGTAACGCCCAGATCCTTTGCGATCTTGGCCACGTCGTCAGGATGCAGGTCGCCATCCTCGAAGGCTTCGATATTGTTCTTCATCCGCCGCAGGTTGAAAAACAGCTTCTTCTGCGCAGCGGTGGTGCCCATTTTCACGAGGGACCAGGAGCGCAGGATGAATTCCTGGATCGAGGCGCGGATCCACCACATGGCGTAAGTCGCCAGGCGGAAGCCGCGATCCGGCTCGAATTTCTTTACGCCCTGCATCAGGCCGATATTGCCTTCGGAAATCAGCTCGCTGACGGGCAGGCCATAACCGCGATAACCCATGGCGATCTTCGCCACGAGACGCAGGTGCGACGTCACCAGCTGGGCTGCGGCCTCGGAATCTGCATGTTCGGCATAACGCTTCGCGAGCATATATTCCTGCTCGGGAGTCAGAATCGGAAACTTACGGATTTCCGACAGATAGCGGTTGAGGCTGGCTTCACCGCCCAGCGCAGGAACCGCGGGGACATTGGTCTTTCCGGCCATGTCGTCACCTTTCCCTTTCATGCGCGGCGGAACCCAGAAGAGGCGTTCAAAGCGCCGTCGCAAACTTATCCAAATCTATACGTGAAGCTCGCTTAACAGTTCCTGCATGTCGGCAGGGAGCTGGCTGTCGAAGCTGAGTGCCTCACCCGTTACAGGATGTATGAACCCCAGCCTTTTCGCGTGCAATGCCTGCCTTTTGAAACTCAGCGTTTCCAGTATCGATTTGAAACCTTTTCTCTCTCTACCGTAAATCGGGTCGCCGATCAAGGGGTGCCCCAGATGCGCCATGTGCACGCGAACCTGATGCGTGCGCCCGGTTTCCAGTCTGCATTCCACCAAAGCCGCGCCGCGCAGCTTCTGCACCGTTCGGTAATGGGTTAAGGCATATTTGCCGCGTCCTTCCCGATGAACGGCCATTTTCTTTCGATCGGCGTCGGATCGGCCGATCCATGTTTCGACAATGCCGGCGCCAGGCTGGGGAACGCCATAGACGATCGCGGCATAGAGCCGATCGATGCTATGATCCTTGAACTGCTGAGCCAGCCCCTCATGGGCACGGTCTGATTTGGCAACGACCAAGAGGCCGGAAGTATCCTTGTCTATGCGATGAACGATCCCCGGTCGCGCCACGCCGCCGATGCCGGACAGGGCGCCCTGACAATGATGGAGCAGTGCATTGACCAACGTGCCGTCCAGATTGCCTGCCGCTGGATGGACGACAAGGCCTGCGGGCTTGTCGATAACGATCAGGTCGGCATCTTCATGGACGATCACCAGCGGAATGTCCTGCGCCACCGCCTCCGCCGCGACCGGGGGCGGTAGGGTTACCGCAAAAGCCTGCCCCGCCACGACCTTCATGGAAGGGTTGAGCGATCGGCCGGCAGTCGTAACCTGACCATCGACGATCAGGCTTTTCAGCCGTTCGCGTGACAGTTCAGGCAGCAGGTCAGCCAGCGCCTTGTCCAGCCGCATGCCATCCTGCGCTTCACCAATCACTGCTTCTAAGATGGAAACCCCCGCATTCATTCCGTAGGAAAGTAGGAATGAAGGTCCAAATTTCAAGGGTTCTTTTGGAACAAATCATGTCCAAGGCCGCGGCAGACCCCAACGAGGTTTGCGGGCTGCTGATGGGCGATGCCGGGCGGATCGCGGGGATTCGGTCTGCTGCAAACGTCGCGTCTGATCCGGCCCGGCATTTCGAGCTGGACCCGGCGGTGCTGATCGCGGCGCATCGCGCGGCGCGGGCAGGGGGAGAGCGGATCGTTGGCCACTACCATTCCCATCCCAGCGGCGTGCCGGTGCCTTCCGCGACGGATGCGGCCAGCGCCGCAGCCGATGGCAGTCTCTGGCTGATAGCTGGGGGCGGCGTGGCCCGGCTGTGGATCGCGACGGCGGGGGAGGCCGGAAAGGTCCGATTCGAGGAAGCTTTGCTCGACATCATGTGAGCGAAAGGCGGTAAGCCGGGGTTGCATCATGCGGCGGGGCAGCGCATTAGCCTGTTATTCCTTCCTGTTCATTTTCCGGCGGCAGCGAACCTTCATGACCAATCCGACAGATCGCATCGATACCGGCAGCATCGATTTTGCCAGCCTGCTGTGCTCGCGTCTGTGCCATGATCTTTTGAGTCCGGTGGGTGCGCTCAACAACGGGCTTGAGCTGATGGCGGACGAGACGGACCCGGAAATGCGGCAGCGCTGTCTGGATCTGCTGGCCGACAGCGCCAGGACCTCCGCCAACAAGCTCAAATTCTTCCGTCTGGCGTTCGGCTCGGCTGGCGGCTTTGGCGACGCGGTGCCCACGCATGAGGCGCGCGTAGCGATCGAAGGGATGTTCGCTGCCACGGGCCGGGTGAAAATCGGCTGGATGGTCGAGGAGGATATGCTCGACAAGCTGCCGGTGAAGGTGCTGCTCAATCTGGCGCTGATCGCCGGGGATGCGCTGGTGCGCGGCGGGCAGCTCGACATCGGGGCGGAACGGCGGCCGGGCGTGACCGAGATTGTGGTGCGGGCGGAAGGGCCGAAGCTGGTGCTGGACCCGGATTTGCGGGCGGCGCTGGCGGGCACCTTGCCACCGGAAGGTCTGGCTTCGCGGACGTCTGCTGCCTGGATGGTGCGGACGCTGGTGACGAGCGCCGGGGGCGAGATTGCGCTTTCGCCTGCCGGTGAGCTGGTCCTGCTGTTCGGCGCGTCTATTCCGGACGGTCGCTAAGCGACGCAACGCACATCGAAGTCAAGTTGACAGGTACCGGGCATTTTCTAGCCCTTATGCAGCCGCCGGTCGATGACGGATTTCGCATGCGGTTGGTAAGACAGTAGAATGTCGTGCCTGGCTTTCATAGTCGCGACTCTTTGACCTGAGAGCGGTAACTTATTTTAACTCAGCGACCACCGGCGCTTTTTCCAAACCTCCGCGTAATTTTCGTCACCTGAAAATTCCTAACAAGCGGTTTTGAGAAGATGCTCTCCCGCTCATTTAATCAGCCTCATCCAAGAAAAAAAGAGGCCCGGCTGCTTGCGCAACCGGGCCTCTTTTCCATGCAGTCCTGAAAATCAGGCGCTGTAGTACATGTCGAATTCGACCGGCGAGGGAGCCATTTCCCAACGGTAAACTTCGGGCCACTTCAGCTCGATATAGGCATCGATCTGGTCCTTGGTGAAGACGTCGCCCTTCAGCAGGAATTCGTAATCGGCTTCCAGGCTGTTCAGCGCTTCGCGCAGCGAACCGCAAACGGTCGGCACCTGGCTCAGCTCTTCCGGCGGCAGGTCATAGAGATTCTTGTCCATCGCGGCGCCCGGATGGATCTTGTTCTCGATGCCGTCGAGGCCGGCCATCAGCAGCGCGGCGTAGCAGAGATAGGGGTTGGCCATCGCGTCGGGGAAGCGGAACTCGACGCGCTTCGCCTTGGCACCCGCACCGTAAGGAATACGGCAGGAAGCCGAACGGTTGCGAGCCGAATAGGCCAGCAGAACCGGGGCTTCGAAGCCCGGCACCAGACGCTTGTAGCTGTTGGTGGTCGGGTTGGTGAAGGCGTTCAGGGCCTTGGCGTGCTTGATGACGCCGCCGATGAAGTAGAGGCAGGTTTCCGACAGGCCGGCATAGCCTTCGCCCGCGAAGAGCGGCTTGCCGCCTTCCCAGATC
>NZ_JBHIWJ010000006.1:0-72594 GCF_041987595.1 Sphingobium sp.
TGGGCTACTGGCAGCCGCCCGCGAAGAAGGTGGAGATGTTCGCCGAGGCCGTCGCGAACTCGCCGGAGGACAGCTCCGTCGACAGCTCGGTGAGGGCGTTCAGCGTCTCGGGGTCCGGCACCTGGCCCGGCTCGAGGCTGACGCCGCCGAGGGTGTCGGCGATCGAGGTGAAGGCGTCGGCGACCGTGGTGAAGTCGTCGGCATAATCGATCGCGCCATAGATGTGCCACCCGATCAGCGGCACGGCGATTATGCCCGCGAGGATCGCGACCAGCGCCACGCCGCGCGAGATGCCGCCCGACGGCTCGGGATCGGCGGGTTGCTCGGGTGGCGGCGGGGGATCGTCCCCTTCGCGCACATCGTTGTCGATATCCACCTCGCCGCCATCGAAGGTGACCAGCCCGCCAAATTCGCGCAGCGCCGCCCGCAACCGATCCTCATAATCGGGCACACCGCCTGCATTATAGGAGACCGCCCCTATGATTAGCCGCTCGCGGCCGACGTCGCCGCAGGCGAAGCTGCGGCCGCCACTGACCGCGGTGTTGATGCGGTGTATGAGATAAAGAATACCCCAGACATAGCTATGAGTCGGAGCGAAGGCGCTATTGCCATGGCCCTTTTTGATATCGGCGAGGAGCGCGAGGCTGGCAGCCGGGTTGAAGCCGGACGCGGTGCTCGCGGCGTCGGCTATCTCATCAGCCCAATAATTATCATGGCCGGGACCGCAGATGAAGCGCGATCCCTGCCCGGCTTGGCCGGTCAACTCGCGCCACCAACTGTCGGCGGGGTTGCCGCATTGCAGGGGGTCGCGCTTGGGCTGGCTGGGGCCAATAGTGCCATGGCGGCTTTCGACAATCGAGACCGCCCGGCAGATATCGAGCAATCTGCCACGGGCGGCGGCGTCGAGCAGCTTGTCGTTTTTTGGCCCCATGCGGCAGCCCAAAAAGGCGATCGTGAAATCGAGCGCAGCTTCCACCGTCGCGCGCTGCACACCCCACAGTTCAGCTTCACTCGGCAAGGCCGTTGCTCCCCTGTCGTCTTCACCCGAATCGAACCTGAACTATTTCAGCAGTAGAGCAAGAAATTTTATGCGGAGATTCCTACCGCTATTCTATAGCCCGGATGGAGAGCCACATTGCCTCGTCCAATCTAGCAGCGGTGAGCGATTAAATCGCTCTCCGAGGTGCGTTTTTTAATCGAAGCGGAGACTCCTTCTTCTCGCTGCGAAGTTTTGAACCGAATTAGATTTAGTTCTGACCGTCAATCCGCTCTTCGATCGGCTGAGAGTCCGTTTGAGAATGCTCATGGGTGGACAATTCTGCGGAGCATGAGACTGCCGAGAGCGACATGGATCATGGCCTCCGAGACGTCGATCCGCTGCTCGTAGTCGCGGACGAGCCGTTTCCACCGGGTCATCCAACCGAAGGTGCGCTCGACGACCCAGCGCCTAGGCAGCACCTTGAAGCCCGCCTCGTTGTCGGAGCGGCGGATGATCTCGAGAACGAAGTCCTGATAGGCAGCGGCGTCCATCAGACGGGTGCGATCGTAGGCGCCGTCGGCGAACAAATGCTTCAGCCAGGGCCATCGCTTGCGAATGGCCGCGACGATCGTTTGAGCGCCAGCGCTGTCGGAGATGTCGGCAGTGGTCAGATTGACCATGAGCAATCGGCCATCGGTATCGACAGCAATGTGCCGTTTACGACCGAGGACCTTCTTGCCTGCATCAAAGCCTCGTTTTTCTGCCGCTGGGGCCTTGATCGACTGACTATCCACGACGGCCGCCGTCGGGCTTTGTTCACGGCCTTCGCGTTCACGGTCCAGCATGAGGGTAACGTCGTGGAGCGTGCGGAACAGTAGCCGGCGCACGAAGCGGCGGAACCACCAATATACCGTCTGCCAGGGCGGGAAGTCGTTCGGCAACATCCGCCATCCACCGCCTGTCCGTGCCAGATAGCGAAGTGCATCGAGGACATCACGCAGGTCAGTCGCTGGTTTGCGTCCACGCCTGGCCACAGGCGGCAGGAACGGCTGAATGAAGAGCCATTCTTCGTCCGTCAGATCGGTCGGGTTGCGCTTCGATCGCTTTTCAAATCCAGCCATCCGGCTGCGGCTCGCTCGGGTCCACATCCCAAGCTTGAATCACGCCCGAGCCGCCTCAGCAACCGGTCTCTGAGCGCCAACGAAGGGTGCCGACTCGATGCTCGTGTCGCAAAACGTGAGCCGCATCCGACCAGATTCGCCTTTCCTGCTTTCTCACGGGCGTCGATGACTTCATCAGTTCTTAGATGAGAGTAGAACCCTGGATGGGATGCGACCTGGCTCGGACAAACCAAGGCCAACCCGGTCAAACAAACTCTGGATGTCCGCACCAGCCAACATACGTCGTTCGTCGATCGGGCTTAGAACGGCAGCTTCCGCCACAACCTTCCATTCGCTCAGCGGAAAGCCGTCCAGCAGTTAAGCGCCCTACTATCGATCGTTCGCCGAGTGATCGCGGCCGCCGAAAGCCGACATTCACTCAGGCCATCCGGATTTCCCGAAAGGCTTCTGCGAACTGGAGTGCTGCGCTGCGCCGATCGCCCATATCGACTAGGAGGTCGAGTATCCGAAGAAACTTCTGCGCCAGCCGGAGGGGCATGGGGGAATCCCGATCTGCAAAATGCTGCACCAGGCTTGCGATCCGCGCCGGCAGCCACGTCCCGCGCCAGCCCTTGAGCTTGGCATCATTCTCTTGGAGCGTGTCGAGAACCTGGTCTGCGAACGCCTCTGCCGGGTAGCTCGCTCTCGCTCTCTCGCACAGGGTGAGGTAATGGCCCATAACCGTGGCGGCCCAGCCACCGGCGCGTACATAGCGATCGATCAGCGGTAGGATCCGCTCGATCTCGCTCCAGTCCCCATTCACATATCGCGAAGCGCCTGTAGCGCGCTCGATGGAAACGAACATCAGATGGCGGGCCAGCCGGGGCTGGTCGAAGCCCGAGAATTCGCCGCTACGGTAGGAGCCCGCCTTGAGCTCGGGTGCGGCGAGGAAGCGCGTCAGCACGGTGTCGAGGACTTGCACAGCCCCAACGGGAACCGTCGGGGCGTCGAGCAGATACCGGCAGATATAGACATTGGCGAAGGGCGCAAGCAGCGACCAGCACGCCTCGCCATGCAATGCGGCGATTGGTGCCAGAAAGAGATCCGCGGCCTCCGGTTCCGAAATGAGCCCTGCGATACGGCCAAGCATGCTGCCCAGCGCGTGGGTCCATTCGAACAAGGAGCTATCCGTGCGGTCGCGGCGGCCCAGCTTCTCTCCCGGAGGTTCGTTCTTCAAGCTCGTCCAGAGCAGAAGGCCGCTGGCGAATCGCAACAGGCTGTCACGCATAGTGCCCGCGACAATCCTCTCGACGGGCAGCAAGGGGAGGATATTGTCGGCCAGCTGATAGTGCCAGAGAGACGCCGGCTCCGCCCAGACCTCGGTGAACCGCTCGCCGGCGATCAGGTTCTCATCGTCCTCGCCACCGTCATCGCCGTGATCGAGAATGGGGATATAGCGAAGGTCGTTCGCTTCGCTTTTCGGCATCCGGATAAAGGCTGGCGGCGGCAAGGCGAGGTCCGGCCAGGGTTGGTCGGAATGGTAAAAGGCCAGGACGGACGAGATGGCCGCGTCGGTCTCCCGCGTGGAATGAATGGGGTCGCTCGAGCCACGTGAACCCCTGGAGCGTGGCGATATATGGCAGAGCGAGAAGGCCAGGCACAAAGCCGCCCAGCTCAGCCTCGCATCGTGGTCCCATAAACGTCCTGCTTCGTCGATGGCGGCCAGGCTGACGATCTCGAGCGGATGGGCGACGAGACGGAGCAGGTTTTCGGCGGCGTTCCCGTTTGCTGTTCCCGCCGCCAGATCCGCTGCAAGCCCGCGTGCGGCAAAAGTGGCGTGATGCCAGGGAATGATCGAGCCGGAGGACCAGAACTGGTCGTGTTGCTCGGGAGCCTCAGCCGCCCTGGACACCGTCTCGCGCGCCCAGGCAAGACTTTCGGATGTCGCGCCGTCGCGGAAGCGAAGAATCATCGCAGCCGCGCCGGCTACGGCGCCGCGGCGCGTTCCGAGGCCTTCCTCTTCCGCCAAGAACAGCGTGGGCGCGTCTAGTTGCTGCGCGAGAGCGCGTGCGGAGGAGAGCGTGAAGGCGTCGCCAGGCACCCCTGTCTCGAATGCCTTGGCCGCCCAGGCCCATAGATTGCCTTCCTCCAGCCGGAGCTTTGCCTCTTCGGCTTTTGCCTTTCGATCGGGATCGGAAGCGGAAGGGCTGACATGGACGATGGCCACCTCATCCGGCACCTCGGTCCGATAGGCCTTGTAATTGCCAGGTTCGACCAGCTCGGCATATTCCGTGGCCTGCTGTGTCAGGTCCGTGATCGCAGCGGACAGGCCGCGATGCTCCTCGAGCTGGAAGGGCAGGGCGTTGGGAAAGTCTCGTACCGCGACCTGGACCGTCTTCGCGATTGCCTCGCCACCCATCATGAAGTGGCGCTGGAGCAGCGTGCTCAGCTGCTTTCGCCGAACCTCCCGCGCATTCGCGGTGGCGATGATCTCTATATCGGCCTTGTTGGCATTGCCGTCTAGGCCGATGAAACTTGCACTCCCTTCGGTGAGATCCTTGATGAACCGATTATGGTCCGCCGCCAGAAGCCGCTGGGAGGTGACGAGCGGGACCGTCACATCGGAGATGGAATCACCGTGCATGGCGATCATCGCGGCGACCCCGAGGATCGCGATACACGCATTACCTTCGACGATCTGCCGAATGAGGTCGTCCGCGTCTCTTCCGCGCTCCAGCTCCGCGAAGCACCACTCCTCTAGCGCCATGAAGCCGCAGCCCAACGCCTTGGGTGCCCACATGTTGCGAAACCAGAGATATTCCCGGTCGCCGCCCCAGAAAATCTGCTTTCCCCAGGGGAATGCGATCTCCAGCGGAACCGGCGTGCCCCTGTTGTCGCGAATATGCCGATGCAGCTGGACCCACGCTGTCATGGCGTGATTGCAAAGGTCCCCGAGCAGGGCAAGAGCATCGGCCGGCGAGGATCGGAAAAGCGAATGAAATGGTTCGCGCAAGGGCGAGACCGGCCAGAAATTTTGCATGTCACGCTCGATCGAAAGCGTCTCGAAGTCATGATAGCTGAATGCATCAAAGCCTATTCGCGAGAAGATGCCTTCGATCGCCAGTTTGTCGATCCGGTCCCGTTCCGCCTCAGGCTTCGCCAATGCACGCCTGCGGCGCTCCGAAGCAATTCGTGCTTCTTCGTCATGCCGAGCGACCTTGTCGTCGGGCAATTCCTCTCGCAGATGCTTGAGTGTCAGCTCGACGAGCAGTCCCGGATGGGATTGCGCGAGCGTCTGTGAGAAGCCGATGATCTCCTTGAACTGCTTGTCGAGTATCTCCTCACCATCGATGACGTGCCGGAGATAGGTCGTGGTGAAACTGGGCTCCACGCTTGCCGCACGCAGGATCAACTGCGTGATCTGCCCCCGGAAATCGCCAAGGCCGTCGATGCTCTTCCAATCGGCGGTGTCGGTGCTCTGCCCCTTGGATTGGTTGAATTGAGCTATGTCCGCGAGCCAGGCCTCACATTGGGAGAGGATGGCCTGCGACAGGGGATTGGCGATCGCGCCCATGGCGTTCTGCCATACCTCGAAAACCGCGACGGCGTCCGGAAATAGCCGAGGCGGGATATCGGCAATTCTGCGCAGCAGGAAGACGATGAGCCGTCGCCATGCCGAAAAATCCGAAGGCCAGCCCAGAAGATCGGCATAGCGAAGCCGTTGGTCCGCCGCCAAGTCGCTGGCAAGAACTGCCGCGTTGGGGCTCGTCTTCTCCGCCTGAAACCATACGAGTGCCTTTTTCAGGAACCGGAAATCCTCCGCGAAGGCGACGGTGGCGAACTGATCCACATCGTCCTCGAAATCCGAAGCGGCGACCGGGCCGAGGAGCCAAGCGCGGGTCCATTGCGAGCGCATGTCTGACTGCGCGACGCGACGGAGCTGGTCTGCCCATATCTCCTTGCGGGCGAATTCGGACTGGGACAGCAACTCGACGACGCGGGCGATGGCGGGAGGCTCGCCGCATGCGTTGATTTCCTCCAGCCACTCTTCGCCGCGATCGGCCAGGGTGTGGAAGAACGCCCATTCGAAGAAAATATCGTGCGAGAAGCGTACGGTGTGGCCGACACGGACCTGCTGCAGGATCCCGTCTTCGACGAATTGCGGAATCATGCTGACGCTCGATGGGCTCAATTGCTTCAGGGCAATCGGCTGGCTCAGCTTCCGAGCGCGTGCACCGGCGAGCTCCACTATGGCGCGCTGCCGTTCCAGCGCGTCTCTGCCCGCGGCATTATAGCCGCCGCGCACCCACCAATTGTCGATGAGATCGACCTCGGATTTGGGCGCGAACGTCTCCGCCTCGGCATCGCCGGCATAACCCTGGCTCAGGATCTTCGCGAAGAATGGCCGGCGAACGATTTCGCTTACTTGCGGCGGGCCGAACAACAAAGGGCGCAGATGCGGCTTGGCCACGGCGAGCTTCTCGGCTTCGTCCCGGTCCAGTTGCTTGACGTCCACGGTGCCGACGCCTGCCGCGTCGATCGTGCCGCCGAGCCAGTTCCGCGTCGGTTCTATCCCCGTGTCGCGCAGGGTCAGGACGACATGCCAGTTGTCGAGTAGCGGCGAGTTGAGGATCGACCGGAGGATCTCCAGCAGGATCGGCTGGTGCTCTCTCTCGATCCTGTCGACGGCATCGACGAACAAAATGGGCGAACCGGTTGCGCCGATCTCGACCAGCAGATCTTCCAGATGCGCGCTCGAGAGGCCGTGCGACGTGGCGAAGCTGCGCCAGCTCTTGCCTTCGAGCTGATCCCCCTTGAGGAAGAGCGCGGGGCCGATGGACAGCGCCTGCTCTACCCGATTGCGGAGTACGACGGACTTTCCGCTGCCCGGAAGGCCGCGGACCTGGACGATCCGAAAATTGGCGAGCTTCGCATCGAGCTCTGCGGCGAGAGCGTCGCGCGATATCCGTGCGCCGCCGACATCATCCTGGATGCTCTCGACATGGGTTTTAGCGATGTCCCCGAGGACATCCAGGTCCTGGCGCAACGAATGCGCACCACTCAGTCTGGCCAGCGGCGCAATCGACCGTACGACGCGGCTGCGATCGAAGACGCCGGACTTGCCTGCCGAGGCCCTGGCCAGCTCCACCAGTCTCGACCAGAGCAGCGGCGCTTTTTCTGACTCGCTGCTAGCCAGCGCACCGCGAAGCATAGTGATCGCGGCGGCGGGATCCGCCGCGCCTTCCTGAAGAAATTCAAACTCGATCAGCACGAAGTGCGCGAGGAACCGATGCACCTCCTCGGCTGTGCAATCGCTGCCCTTTGCGTCCTTGAGCAGCGAGATCACTGCATCTCGGACCACCCGGACGTCCGGCGCGGCATTGCCTCCCGGTGCGAAGCGCGCCTCGAAATGCGTGGTGGCGGGGCTTTCGCGCGCCAGCTCGCACAGCGTGGTCAGCGACCGTGCCTTTGCTGTTGCTACCGTACCCACGGCAACGCCATAACGATCGACCTGGTCTCGGAAATCGGACTTGCCCAGGCTCGCCCAGGAGTCACGGACGATATCGCGAAAGTCCGCGTTCGAGGCCGCGTTGCTGATCGTCAGCGCGCGCTTCACCTGAAGGCTGAGTCTCGACAGCTCACCTGCCGGGTCACGAAAATCGACGATCACATCGTCGAGTGGTTCACCAAAGTCACGTTGCTGAACCGCAACTTTGTGCACGATGCGGTCCGAAATTCCGGGTGCGCCGGTCTCCGCCAGCAACGCCGCCAGATAATACGCCGCGGCATTCCCTTCGTACGTAAACCCTTCGCCACCAGCCAATTCTGCCGATTGAGACAAGACTTCCCTTTCCGGAGCGTCCATACACGGACGATTATGTTTATCGCACCTTACGCAAACTGGTACCTGAGCGACCTTGGTTGGTTTTGTATTTCCAGCTTTCTCTTGCGGTCGTCGATCTGGATCTCGCTATCATCCACCATATCGAACGAAAAGCGAACTCAAGGCAATGTCGGAAGTTGCCGATCCAATCAGGTTGGCATGTGGAAAGGCAGCCTCAGCGATAACTGCCTGGGGCCTCTACCTTCGGAGGGCGGCGCTCTACGCGAAGGGATAGCGGCTGCTTTCGCCACTATTGCTCCTAAAACCTGCCAGTCCGTTGCAGGCCCAGCCTCTGTCGCTCTCCGTTAGCTGGTCGGCGCAGTGCTGGACGTCGGCTTCTGGCGGGACCTGCCATTCGACACATCACCTCGGAACGGCAGAAAAGTCCCAGCCCCAGTCGTTCCTACTCCGCCTTCCCGATGAATGAACAACGGGTTTCGAACGGCTTGATCATCAAGCCATAGCCTTGCGGCGATTGCGCTTGCCAAACAACAGCGAATGCCGAAAGAATCCCGGCAATGCGTACCGATATCGACCATCTTCCTGCGGCAAAGCAGCGCGAGCTTGAGCGCGTCGTAGAGGTTATTTTCGAGGAGTTTCGCGACGCTGTCGGGAATGCCACCGGCCCCCGCAAGGGCGCGCGCATTCTAAAGATCGTGCTGTTTGGCAGCCACGCGCGGGGCGACTGGGTCGATGCGCCGCTGTCGGCGAACCAGTACAAGTCCGACTACGACATTCTGATCATCGTCAGCCAGAAGGAACTGACCGACCGGGCGGCTTACTGGGCGAAGGCCGAGGAGCGGCTGATCCGCGCCTACACCATCGAGAAGACGCTGCGCACACCGGTCAATTTCATTGTCCATTCGCTGCACGAGGTGAATGACGGCCTCGCTCATGGCCGCGTCTTCTTCATGGAAGTCGCCAAAGACGGGATCGCGCTCTACGAATCCGACGAGCGGGAGTTGCATGAACCGAAGCCCAAGACGCCGGAACAGGCGCTGACAGCGGCGACCGAATATTTTGAAGACGGCATGGCAAGCGCCATGTCGCGTCACAAATTAGCGAAGTATGCTTCTGAGGAAGGGTTGCTGAGGGATGCGGCGTTTGATCTGCACCAGACGACAGAACGCCTCTACTCTTGCTTGCTGCTGACGCTGACATTCTACGCGCCCTACAACCACAACATCGCCTTCCTGCGGTCGCTTGCCGAAGGGCTGGACCGCCGCCTTTATGGCATCTGGCCAGAAACCACGCGCCGCGAGCGCGCCATGTTCCAGAAGCTCAAGGAGGCCTACACCAAAGCCCGCTATTCCCGGCACTACCGGATCGGCGAGGAAGAACTGGCATGGCTGGGTGAGCGCGTCGAGGAACTGGGCCGCGTCGTTCATCAGGTCTGCTCGGAACGAATCGCCGAGCTAGAAGCCGCTGCCGGGAAATAGTGATCCCGCCACACGGCTTGTCCGGACTTCCCATGTCTGGCATATTCGGCAGCACGGGATGGAAGAACTGGCGGCCATCTCGGGGATAACCCTGCCAGGCATCATGTAGGTCCGGCCACCAAGGTCGGGCAGTTGCTGGAAGCCGCGATGGCGGCGCACAGCGGACACCGCTTGCACCATCCGCGCCCGAATGCGCGGACCGCTGGTGTGCGAGCTGAAAATGGCACCCCCTACCGACGTTTACGCGCGCGAAGTGGTGATGGCGCGCGTCAATCATCTGGTCCGGCGCAAACAAAACGAGATCGAACGCATCGCGCGTATCATTCGCGCCTGCTTCGAGCCCGAGAAGGTCCAGGCACCCCAACCGGGGAAGATCAGGCGGATCATCCTGATCGGTCCCTATGCGCGCCGGTCATGGTATGAGGACCGGCACACGATCCAGTTCTCCGATTATGAATTCTGGATCGTCGTCAACCATCCCGCCTTCAAGCATGAGCGCTGCTGGCAGCGGGTGCGCGATGTCATCGACAGCGAGCTAGGCAACCGGTGCGCGGTCGATATCAACATATTCTCAAAGGCCGACATCCGTATCGCCAGGATCGAGCGCGACACCTTCATCCTGGATCGCATCGAAGCCGGCATAACGCTCTACCGCGCCTCGCGCGATGCGCCGCTGAACGAGCGCGAACGTCGGGAGGCACGGCGATGAGCCCCTCCCGTTCTACGGCAGCCTTCGAGGCACTCTACCGGGCAGAATATGCACGGGTCCTCCGCTTCTTTCGAAAGCGCGTCGGCGGCGACGATGCTCCCGACCTCGCGCAGGAGGTTTTCGTGAAGCTGTTCGCTGCGGGCGTTGTAGAACATATCGACAATCCGCCAGCCTATCTCACCCGATGCGCGCGCAACCTTCTTATCAGCCGTGCGCGTCGCAGGGCGGCGGCACACATCGTCACCTGTCCGATCGACGAGGGTCGGGATGCACCGGCACTTCCCGAGCAGACCTGGAGAATCGAGGAAGGAGACGTCCGGAGGGTCTATCGGCGGACACTGCTGGCCATGCCCCGCAAGACCCGCCGCATCTTCCTGATGCACCGGCTGAAATGCATGACCTATGCGGAGATCTCCGAGCAGGTCGGCATCGGCTACGGTGGCGTCGAATATCATATGACGCGCGCCCTGGCACGGTGCCGCAGGACGGCTTCTGTGCATCGATTGTAGAATGGCTTCCTAGGCTGGCGATTGAGCGCCGCCAGCGGCGCGACCTTCCCCGGCTCTTGAGGGAGAAAGAGGCGCTGCCTCTCTCTCCCTGCAAGGTGCCGCTTTGAGGCCGTGGCTCGCTTCGCTGCGCCCGCACCACCCCCGGCACCGGACCTTGCCCCCACTCTCTCCGCCCCTCGCCGGGTCGGCAGGGGTCACGCGCGGCATGACCCGCTGCGCGGATTGGAAGGGAGTAACAGCAATGACCCAGAGCACCGGCAAGCAAGACCCTCACAGCCGTATTACCGACCGCATCCTGGCCGAACTTGAGCAAGGCACCCGCCCCTGGCTGAAGCCCTGGAGCGGCGGCGACATGGCCACGTCCGGGCAGGCTCGCCCCTTGCGGGCCACCAGCCAGCCCTATCGTGGGATCAACGTGCTTCTCTTGTGGATCGAGGCGCAGGCGTCCGGTTTCGTCAGCCCGTCATGGATGACCTACAAACAGGCGCAAGCCTTGGGCGCGCAGGTGCGCAAAGGGGAGCATGGCGCAACCGTGGTCTATTATGGCGCCAGCACCAAGACCGTGCATGATGATGCCAGCGGCGAGGATCGGGAACAGGGCTTCCGTTTCCTGAAGACCTATACCGTGTTCAACGTGGCGCAGATCGACGGCTTGCCCGAACGGTTCCATATCATGCCGGAACCTGCCCCGGAGGTGGAGCGCATCGAAGCTGCCGAGGCATTCTTTGCCAGCATTCCGGCAACCGTGAACCACGGCGGCGACAAGGCCTATTACATCCCCTCAGCCGACCGTATCCAACTGCCGCCCTTCGCAGCTTTCCATGATGCCCACGGATATTACGCCACGAGGGGCCACGAAACCGTGCATTGGACTCGGCACGAGAGCCGCCTTGATCGCCGCTTTGGCCGGGAGAGATGGGGCGATGAAGGGTACGCCCGTGAGGAATTGGTGGCGGAACTAGGCGCTGCCTTCCTGGCCGCCGATCTGGGGCTTTGTATTGAGCCGCGCCCCGATCATGCCAGCTATATCGCAAGCTGGATCAAGGTGCTGCAAAACGACACCCGCGCCATTGTCCAAGCCGCCGCCCATGCCGAACGCGCCGTTGCCTATCTGCACCAACTGGCGGCCACAGAAGCGATCGAGAAAGCGGCGTAGATTTTTTGATGAGGCCGCCCCAAGAAGGGGCGGCCCCTTCGCTTGTCCCACCGACCGACCCTATGCGCGGGCCGCTCCCTTCGATCGCGGCTAATTGGTTTCAGGCAGCAAGCGTTGATATCGAAGCCCGCTTTCCACCCGCACGCGGCGCGACGGAAATCTTCACCCGAACGTCCCGGTTAAGCCGGTCGAGAATCCGTAACAGCCGGTCGATGGTGAATCGCTCCAGTTTGACCTGGCGGATACGCGAAAAATCGGCGGCCGATATGCCGGTGCGCGCTTCGGCATCCCGAACCGTCAGCCGCTCGGCATCGAGCGTTTTGACGATTTCAGCGGCAAGGATCGCACGAAACTGGCGAATGCTGGCATCGGGCTGATCGAAGTCGGCAAAGACATTGCCCGAACCGCGAACCAGTTCGAAATCGTCATCATGGTCAGCCATCGAGCATCTCCT
The DNA here is from genome assembly GCF_041987595.1 of Sphingobium sp. Classification (GTDB taxonomy): domain Bacteria; phylum Pseudomonadota; class Alphaproteobacteria; order Sphingomonadales; family Sphingomonadaceae; genus Sphingobium. The sequence continues at coordinate 12,231 of NZ_JBHIWJ010000006.1, forward strand.
TCAGCCGCTTGATCCGCTCGCGCACGAGATCGATCTCGTGGCGCGGCGTCGCAATTCCCTTGGTCGATTTCTTCTGGAAGGCATGAACCACCCAGATGTCATCGCCCAGTTGAAGCGCATAGACGACCCGAAAGGCGTCGCCGCGCTCTTTGATCGCCAATTCCCACACACCCGCTCCCAGACCGGCAAGCGGCTTGGCAATGTCCGGCGTTCCGCCATCGGCGACCACGGTCAGGGCATCCAATGCCCGATCCATGGCACGCGCAGGGAACGCCTCAAAATCTCTTCGCGCCGCCTTGATCCAAGAGACAGTGCGGCGCGTGTTACGTGATTTCGCCATATGTAGTCAAATCTGCCAACAAGGTCAATCCGCGTGCAGCATCATGCCGCCGCTGCAAATGGCGAGGTGCTGACCAGCACTTCCACGGCTTTCAGCTTATGTTCGGGCGCGAGATGGGCATAGCGCAGCGTCATCGCATAATCGCTATGCCCAAGCAGTTCGCGCACGGTGTTGAGATCAACCCCGCCCATTACCAGCCGCGAGGCGAAATGGTGGCGCATGTCGTGCCAGCGGAAGGCAGTGATGCCTGCATCCTTGAGCAAATGCCGCCACGAGAAATTGACGCGATCAAACCGCTGGCCCGCGTCGTTGACAAAAACCATCCCGTCGGTGCTTTCCGCTTGCGCGCGCCAGCCCTGCAAAACGAACATGGCCTCCCGATTGAGCGGGATATGGCGCGTTCGCCGCGATTTCGCGGTTGCACCCGTCACGGTCAGAATACGCCGGTCGAGATCCACATTCGACCAGGTGAGATCGAAAAGTTCACCGCGACGGCAGCCCGTGTTGATCGAGAGCAGAATCAGCGGCTTCACATGGTCGGTAAAGGCCAACTGCCGCAGGCTCGGCAGCAATTCATACCCGCGTTCGCTCCGCCAACGGTTAGCCGAATCGCGCTCGGCGCAGCGGCGCTCTTCGCGAGCATCGAGCGCCGCTCGCAAGCGGGCCTCTTCGTCGTAGGAGAGATAGCGAACTTTGGGGCAATTGTCGGTGCGCGATTTCTTGACCTTGGCGAGTGGATTGGTCCCAAGCAATTCCCATTCCACCGCGCGGTTGAACGCGGCCTTGATTGAGGAAATATCCCGGTTAATGGTTTCGAGGCTCAACCCGCGTTCCACCTCGCCTCCACGCCAGCGTTCGACATCCAGAGCGGTGATTGCATCGAGGCGCTTGTCCAGCAGGACCTTGAACGCAGTCGCAAGCCGGTTGAGGTTTTGCTTATGCGCTTTTTGATTGGCCTTGGCCCAAAGCCCATAGTCGCCATCGAGAAAGGCGCGGAAGGTCGGCACTTCCCGCTTGGGTTTGCGCGCTTCGATTGGATCAATGCCACGATAGACTTCGGAGAGAATGACGCGGGCGCTCTCGCGGGCCTCGAACAAACCCACCGCATCGGCCCTGCCCAGCCACACCCGCTTGCCCCGCGCATATTCGCAATAGAAAGACTTCACCCCGGCGGGCGTTATGCGCAGGATCAGACCTTTCAGCCGGGCATCCCTATAATCTTTGACTTTAACCGATATGGGAAACTTATCGACCATGGATTGAGTCAAAGCAGTTCGCATTGTTCCGGCCTCGCATGCCAAAAAATCAAATCCCGAATCGCATCATTCTGGTGGTGCGCTGGTGGTGCAACTTGCCGCAACAAAGCGGAACATAACGGGACAATCTGCACCACCAGATATGTCGGCAGACTGGCTTAAAACACAGCATTTTTCAAGGTTTATCGTTTAATTACGGAGCATTATGAGCCATCAAAAAGGCGGGCTGGGGGTGTGGGGGTCGGAGGTTCGAATCCTCTCGTCCCGACCAAATATCCGGAGACGCAAATAGCGTCTTCTCCTTCTCCCCCCGGAAATTAATCGCATCTTTCGTTCGCGACAGGCGATTTCCGCTGTCCTACAGCGAACCATATGGGATAAATGATACGCCTTCCACAACAGGAGGGCGGCGTTCATGGACATTTCTTCACTGATTGACGAGGTCATCGCGCGCGAGGGCGGCTACAGCAACCATCCCGCCGATCGGGGCGGGCCGACCAATTTCGGTATCACTCAGATCGTGGCCCGGTCCAACGGCTATATGGGCGACATGCGCCTCCTGCCCCGAAGCGTCGCGGAGGCGATCTACCGGCGGCTTTACTGGGAAAAGCCGGGCTATGCCTTTGTCGCGGAACTGGCGCCGATGGTGGCCGAGGAACTGTTCGATACGGCGGTGAACATGGGACCGGGGACCGCGAGCGGCTTTCTCCAGCGCGCCCTGAACGCGCTCAATCGGAACCAAAGCGATTATCCCGACCTCAAGGTCGATCAGTCGGTCGGCGCCAGAACGCTCGGCGCGCTGGGCGCCTTCCTCAAACTGCGCGGCAAGGCAGGAGAGAAAGTGCTGCTCAAGGCGCTCGAAGCGCTTCAGGGCGAGCGCTATCTCGCGCTGGCGGAAAGCCGCCCGGCCAACGAGGCCTTTCTTTATGGCTGGCTTGCGAACCGGATCGGTTAAGGAGGGAATAATGGATCCTGCGCGACAGAGGCGATCTGCGCCTGACCGCTGGACGCTGCGGGCGCGGCCGGCCTTTCTGTATGTAATGTATGGCCTGCTGCTCTGGTCCGTGCCGCTGGGGCTGATCGGAGGCGTTCGCCCGGATGTGGCGACAGCGATCATCCGGGCGATGCGGGCCTATTTCGCCGCCCTGCCCGAGCCGCTCTACGCGCTCTTCGGGACCGGCTATCTGGGCTATACCGCCGCGCGCGCCTGGGGCAAGGCCAAGGGGGTGGAACGCTAGCCCGGCTGCCCGGGGAAATGCGCCTTGAGAAAATCCAGCACCACGCGGGCGCGGCGCGAGAGGCGCCTGTAAGACGGATGAACGGCGAAAATGTCGAGCGGGGCGATGCTGCTGTCCGGAAGGACCGGTATCAATCGCCCCGCTTCGACATCCCCCTCCACCCGGATCGAGGGGAGCAACGCGATGCCAAGCCCGCTCAGGACCGCCCGATAGACCGCCTCGCTGCTGTCGCTGCGGAAAATGCCGCTTACCACCCTCTCCCGTCCGTCGATCATCCAGCGGGCAGGCACATCGCCATAGGCATAGGCGACGCATTGATGACCTGACAGTTCCTCAGCGCTTTCCGGCGTGCCGTGGCGGTCGAGATAGTCGGGATGGGCCACCAGCCGGCGCGGCAGGGCGCCAAGGCTGTGGACGACCAGACTGTCGTCGCCCACCGGTCCGACGCGCATCGCAAGGTCGAGCCGGTCCTCCACCACATCGCGCTGCCAGTCGGTCATGGCGCAGTCGACCTGCAGGGCGGGATAGCGCGCCGCCAGCGCCCCCAGCCGATCCACATAGTAAAGCCCAAGCGCGGTCGTGAAGCCGATGCGAACAAGCCCGCGGGGTTCATTTCGCACTGGTCCCAGATCCTGCTCCGCCATATCCAGCGCGTCCAGCATGGCCCGCGCATGGATCAGCAACCGGTCGGCCTCTGGGGTGGGGATCAGCCGGCGCGTGGTGCGATGGAACAGGGTCGAACCGAAATGCGCCTCGACCTGATCCAGACGGCGGGCGATGGTGGTGTGGCTGGCGTGCATTTCCGCGGCGACGCGCGAGAAATTGGGCTTCTCGCACAGCCGCACAAATGTCCGCATGGCGATCAACAGGTCCGACATTTGCACTGATCCCGCACAGATGTTGTGCGGCCAATCCCTATTGTCTGCGATCCCGAAAAGCCAGATGTCCTCTTACATGCAGGGAAAAAGAGGATGCCCATGTCGAACCGTATCGCCCATGCCGGACTGGCCGCCAAAAGCCGGTCGGCGCAGGATGCCGCCGCGCTGATCAGGGACGGCATGGCCGTGGGGATGAGCGGCTTCACCGGCTCGGGCTATCCCAAGGCGGTGCCGCTGGCTCTTGCGGAGCGGATGACCGCCGCCCATGCCGCCGGCGAGCATTTTCGCGTCAGGGTGTGGACGGGCGCCTCCACCGGGCCGGAACTGGACGGCGCGCTGGCGCAGGCCGACGGCATCGAATTTCGCCTGCCCTATAATAGCGACCCCATCGCGCGCGAGCGGATCAACAGCGGGCATATGCAATATTTCGACATGCATCTGAGCCAGGTCGCGCCGATGGCGTGGCAGGGCTTCCTGGGCGATCTCGACATTGCGGTCATCGAAGTCGCCGGCATCACCGCGCAGGGCGACCTGATCCCTTCCGCCTCCGTCGGCAACAACAAAACGTGGATCGACCGGGCGAAGGCTGTGATTCTGGAGGTCAATCGCTGGCAGAATCCGGCGCTCGAGGGGATGCACGACATTTATTATGGCACCGCCCTGCCCCCGCATCGCCAACCCATCCCGCTGGTGCGCGCCGATCAACGCATCGGCCAGCCCACCTTCCGCTGCGATCCCGCCAAGGTGATCGCCGTCGTCGAAACGGACGCGCGGGACCGCAACGCACCCTTTACCCCACCCGACGACAAGGCCCGCGCGATAGCCGGGCATCTGCTCGACTTTCTGCATCATGAGGTGAAGGCAGGGCGCCTGCCCGCCTCGCTGCTGCCCTTGCAATCAGGGGTCGGCAATATCGCCAACGCCGTCCTGACCGGTCTGATCGATGCGCCGTTCGAAAATATGGTCGCCTTTACCGAGGTCATTCAGGACGGGATGCTGGACCTGCTCGACGCGGGCAAGCTGCGCATGGCGAGCGCCACGGCCTTTTCGCTCAGCCCGGAGGCGGCGGCGCGGATGAACGCTGACATGGGGCGGTATCGGGATCGCATGATCCTGCGCCCGCAGGAGATCAGCAACCATCCCGAACTGGTGCGCAGGCTGGGCTGCATCGCGATGAACGGGCTGATCGAGGCGGACATTTACGGCAACGTCAATTCGACCCATCTGATGGGGTCGCGAATCCAGAACGGCATTGGCGGATCGGGCGATTTCGCGCGCAACGCGTTCCTGTCGATCTTCATGACGCCCTCGACCGCCAAGGGCGGAGCGATCTCCGCCATCGTGCCGCATTGCAGCCATGTCGATCACATCAATCAGGATGTGCAGGTGATCGTGACCGAACAGGGGCTGGCCGACCTGCGCGGCCTCGCGCCCCGGCAGCGGGCGGACCTCATCATCGAGAAATGCGCGCACCCCGACTTCCGGCCCGCGCTCAGGGATTATTTCAGGCGGGCGCTGGCGGGGTCTTACGGACTGCAATCGCCGATGCTGCCGGGCGAGGCGCTGGCCTGGCACCAGCGCTATATCGATACGGGCACGATGCGGGGCTAGACGCCGACCGGAAAAATGAGAGGGGCCGCTGGAGGGGATAAGTCTCCAACGGCCCATCATTGACATGGTCAGCGGCCGGAAGTGCCGCCCAAGGGAAACGTTCCTCGCGCTATTCTACAGATACGGAACCTCGCCTGCGGAACCGCAGTCGACAGTCACCGAATTTCTGCAAAACCGACGCTAACGGCGTCGCTCAGCGGCGCGTTCCCCGAATGGACTTGACCGACCCCATTGCTGAACCATGAGACATCGGATCACCTCCTTTCGCTAGTTGAAGCCCTTATAGCCGTTCCCGGATATAGCCCTTCGCCGAACTATGAGATGATTTGTGAATCAGACGGGCCGCATGATCAAGGCTTGTAAAATTCTTTTTTCGAATCATACTTGTGCGTCCGCGTTTCGGAGGGCGATCCACCCCGACGCCACGGCAAATCCTGTAAAATCAGATATTTACCCACGACAGTCTTCCACGACGCGACTGACCTCCGCCCAGACAGGCAGGATCAGCGTCTCCAACCCCTGCACTTCGACCGCAAAACGGCCCCGGCTATAGGCGATCTGATCCAGCGTGGCGTCGTTCGCGGCGCGGCTCGCCTGCGTCGCGGGGACGGTCCCGGCCGCCGCGCCGGCGGGCCAGCTGACCGCGCCATAGCTGGTCCGCACCGTCATCGCCGTCTGCACGATGCCGGATCGCAGGGCACGGACCTGCCGGGCGACCTTGTCGCACCGCAGGATGAACAGGCTGCTCTGCGGCCCCGCTCCAAACAGCGCCACCGACCCGGTCCCGTCGACCTGATAACGCCAGTCGCCGGGGGTTGTCGCCCGATCCTGCCATTCGACCGGCGCGGGCGGCGGTGGCGCGGGCTGGACTGGCGGGGCAGGCCGGGGCGCCGGGGCTGCCGCCGGCGGACGCTCGGGGGCACCGACGCAGCCGGCCAACAGGAGAATGGGCGTCGCCAGCGCGGCGCAGGACAAGGAAAGGCGCATCGCGCCTCCATGCCTCAGGGAAAGGCATCGCATCAACCCGAAAAGGGCAGGCGCAGGACGACATGATGCGCCCCGCCCGATGAGTTCCCGACGCCGGATTTCACCGCTTGTCCGCCGTCCCGACGTTGACAGTCCGGGACCGAATCGCTAAGGGCACCCCTTCCCAATACGCTGGCGAGCGGCAGTGCAAAGGCACTGGCCGTCTTTTTTGCGTCATGGGGCCTATCGAATCGGCTGCGGTCTTTTTACGGACTTCAGCCCGGACGCTTTGAGATGGGGTGGCGCCAACCGCCCCGTGGAGCAGGAGTACAGAATACCATGGCACGTATTGCGGGTGTCAACATCCCGACCAACAAGCGCGTGATCATCGCGCTCACCTACATTCACGGCATCGGCCGCAAAACCGCCGCCGACCTGGCCGACAAGCTGGGCATCGACCACAGCCGCCGCGTTCAGGACCTGTCGGACGCCGAAGTCCTGCAGATCCGCGAAGCCATCGACGCCGACCTCACCGTCGAAGGCGATCTGCGTCGCGAAACCGCGATGAACATCAAGCGCCTGATGGATCTGGCCTGCTATCGCGGCCTGCGTCATCGCAAGGGCCTGCCGGTCCGCGGCCAGCGCACGCACACCAATGCGCGCACCCGCAAGGGCAAGGCCAAGCCGATCGCCGGCAAGAAGAAATAAGAAATAGTCCGGGGGACTATTTCGTTTTCTTCTCCGCCGGAGGCAGCTCTCCCCCAGGGAAGACGCCTCCAGCATCAAAAGTTTCAGTAGGATAGAGCAAGAATGGCACGCGAACCTCAGCGTATCAAACGCCGCGAACGCAAGAACATCTCGGCCGGCGTCGCGCACGTCAACGCCAGCTTCAACAACACCATGGTGACCATCACCGACGCCCAGGGCAACGCGATCTCGTGGTCCTCGGCCGGCATGATGGGCTTCAAGGGCAGCCGCAAGTCGACCCCGTACGCTGCGCAGGTGTGCGCCGAAGACGCTGGCCGCAAGGCTGCCGAACATGGCGTGCGCACTCTCGAAGTCGAAGTGAAGGGTCCCGGTTCGGGCCGTGAATCGGCTCTGCGCGCGTTGCAGGCCGTCGGCTTCCACATCACATCGATCCGCGATGTGACGCCGATCCCGCACAACGGCGTGCGCCCCTCCAAGCGCCGCCGCGTCTGATCACGGCGCGAGGCTTTTTGGCGGGCGGCGGACGCGTCGCCCGCTTACCCATCTGCATCGGCCGAAACGTCCTGTCGGGTCAGGATTTTGAACGTTTCGGCCCCATCCCCAGGGGAAATACATGACTGTCAACATGAAGAACTGGCAGGAATTGAAGAAGCCCAACAGCCTTGAGATCAAGGTCGCGGGCGACGGCAAGCGCAAGGCGACCTTCGTCGCCGAACCACTGGAGCGCGGCTTCGGTCTGACGCTTGGCAATGCGCTGCGTCGGGTTCTTCTGTCCTCGCTTCAGGGCGCGGCGGTCACCTCGATCAAGATCGAGAACGTCCTCCACGAATTCTCCTCGCTCGCCGGCGTGCGCGAAGATGTGACGGACATCGTCCTCAACATCAAGCAGGTCGCGCTCAGGATGGAAGGCGATGGTCCCCGCCGTCTCCAGCTCTCCGCCACCGGCCCTGCCGAAGTGAAGGCCGGCGACATCATGACCGTGGGCGACATCGAAGTGATGAACCCCGATCTGGTGATCTGCCACCTCGACCAGGGCGCGACGCTCAACATGGAACTGACCGCTGACGTCGGCAAGGGTTATGTCCCCGCCGTCGCCAACCGTCCGGCTGACGCCCCGATCGGCCTGATCCCGGTCGATGCGCTCTACTCGCCCGTCCGTCAGGTCGCCTACAAGGTCGACAATACCCGCGTCGGCCAGGAACTGGACTATGACAAGCTGTCGCTGACCGTCGAGACCGACGGCACCGTCACGCCGGAAGACGCGGTGGCCTATGCCGCCCGCATCCTGCAGGACCAGCTCCAGCTGTTCGTCCACTTCGAGGACGCGCTGCCCGTCGCCGCTCCGGCTGCCGGTGCGACCGCCGGTTCCGCCGGTGGCGAAGCGGAAAGCGACGCGAACCAGATCAACCGCTATCTGCTCAAGAAGGTGGACGAACTGGAACTGTCGGTCCGCAGCGCCAACTGCCTCAAGAACGACAACATCATCTATATCGGCGATCTGGTCCAGAAGACCGAAGCCGAGATGCTGCGCACCCCCAATTTCGGCCGCAAGTCGCTGAACGAAATCAAGGAAGTGCTGTCGTCCATGGGCCTGCGTCTGGGCATGGACATCCCCGGCTGGCCGCCGGAAAATATCGAGGAAATGGCCAAGAAGCTCGAACAGGAGCTGCTGGGCTGATCCTGCCCTCACCGTCTCTGAATTCACTCCAGGGACGGTGTGAACTTCGCTTGATTTCCAGGCAGGGGAATGGCGGCGCCCCTTAATCGCCGCCTGGTCTGGGCTACCTGAAACGGGCCCTTAACGAACGGAAGGAAGATATCATGCGTCACAAGGTTGGTCATCGCAAGCTGCAGCGCAGCGCCGGGCATCGCAACTCGCTGCTCCGCAACCTCGCAGCCTCGCTTATCAAGCATGAGCAGATCCTGACGACCACGCCCAAGGCGAAGGAACTGCGCCCCTACGTCGAAAAGCTCATCACCCTCGCCAAGAAGGGTGGCCTGTCGAACCGTCGTCTGGCCCATGCCCGTCTTCAGGACGACGCGCAGCTGACCAAGCTGTTCGAAGTTCTGGCCGAGCGCTACAAGGATCGCAACGGCGGCTATACCCGCGTGATCAAGGCCGGCATCCGCGCTTCGGACGCAGCGCCGATCGCGATCATCGAACTGGTCGATCGCGACGTCGATGCGAAGGGCAAGGATTCGGGTCCGGTCCAGAGCGCCGAGGCCGACGAACTGGAAGCGGCGTAATCGCTGATACCACTTCTGCAAAAGTGGTAATTTGATTTCAGAACAGGCCGTGGCTTGATAAAAGCCACGGCCTGTTTCGTTTTGCTTTCATGGGGATAGAAGGAAGGGGAGGATGCGCGCCTCAAGCTGCCTTGCTTTGGCGTCGCTATGGCTGACTGCCCATCCCGCCAGCGCGGAACCCGACGCGGCGGTTGCGGCCATCTCCACCAGCGTCAGGACAGCCGGCCTTCATTATCCCCCCGCGAAACGGCTCGATCTGATCGAGGATCATTTCGGCGTCAAAGTCGCAGACCCCTATCGCTGGCTGGAAAATGACCTGCGCGGCGACCCCGCCGTCCGGACCTGGGTAGCGGACGAAAATCGCCTCACCCGCCGCTTCATCGACGATCTGCCGGGGCGCGATGCACTCAAGGCGCGCATGCAGGCGCTGTTTGCTCATGGCCGCTACACCATCCCGCGCAAAGCGCGCGGTCGTTATTTCTACGGCTATAACAGAGGCCTTCAGAACCAGACGCCGCTCTATGTGCGCGACGGCCTCAATGGCGCGCAGCGGCTGCTCATCGACCCCAATGACTGGGCGGAAGACGGGTCCGACGCGCTCGCCGAATGGGCGCCCTCCCCCGATGGCCGCTTCCTGCTCTATGCGGTGCAGCAGGCTGGCAGCGACTGGCGCACGCTCAAGATACTGGATGTCGCCACCGCGCGGCCGCTTGACGACAAGATCGACTGGGTCAAATTCTCGCAACTTGCCTGGGACGGTCAGGGACAGGGCTTTTTCTATTCCCGCTTCGCCGCGCCGCAGGACGGCAAGGCGTTCCAATCCTCCGCAATGGGCCAGCAAGTCTGGTATCATCGCCTCGGCACGTCGCAGACGCAGGACCAGCTGATCTACGCCACGCCCGACCAGCCCAGGCTCAGCCATATCGCGCAGGTGACGCAGGACGGTCGCTGGCTGGTCATCAGCAGCTTTCAGGGCACTGATCCGCGCCGCGAGCTGCATGTTGCGGAACTGACGGGCGGCAAGGTCAAGGTTCGCTCGCTGGTCAGGGGCATCACCAACGACTGGCGGCTGATCGGCAGCCGGGGCCCGGCGCTTTATTTCATCACCGACCAACATGCCGCGCATCTGCGCGTCGTCAGCATCGACGCCCGCCACCCCGGTCGCCCCAGCAGGCAGATCGTGGCCGAGCGGCTCGACACGCTGGCGGGCGGTTCACTGGTGGGCAACCGGCTGATCCTCGCTTATCTCAGCGACGCGCAAACGGTGGCCGAACTGGTCGAGCTGGACGGCCGCAAGGTCAGCGACGTGCCGCTGCCCGGCATGGGCACCGCGGCCGGTTTCGGCGGACGCGACGGGGATCCGGAAACCTTCTTCGCATTTTCCGGCTTCACCACTCCATCGAGCATCTACCGCTTCGACACGGCGACGCTGCGCTACGAACTGTTCGCCCGGCCCGAGCTGCCCTTCAATCCCGATGATTTCGGCATTGAGCAGATCAGCTATCCGTCGAAGGACGGCACGATGATCCCGATGACGGTGATCCGCAAGAAGGCGCTGGCGCTGTCCAGAACCCCCGCGCCGACCATCCTCTACGGCTATGGCGGCTTCAACATCGCGCTGACGCCGGGCTATTCGGCGACCCGCATGGCCTGGCTGGAGCAGGGGGGCGTCTATGCCATCGCCAATCTGCGCGGCGGCGGCGAATTCGGCAAGGCGTGGCACGATGCCGGCCGCCTCGCCAACAAGCAGAATGTGTTCGACGACTTCATCGCGGCGGCCGAATATCTCAAGACCAACGGCTACACCAGTAAGGACGGCCTCGCCATCGAGGGGCGCTCCAATGGCGGCCTGCTGGTCGGCGCGGTTGTGAACCAGCGGCCCGACCTGTTCGCCGCCGCCCTCCCCGCCGTCGGCGTGATGGACATGCTGCGCTTCAACCGCTTCACCGCCGGACGCTACTGGATCGACGACTATGGCTCACCGGACAATGAACTGGATTTCCACCTGCTCTACGGCTATTCGCCCTATCACAATATCCTGAGCGGCAAGGACTATCCGGCGATTCTGGTCACGACCGGCGACACGGACGACCGGGTGGTGCCAGCACACAGCTTCAAATATGCGGCGGCCTTGCAGGCCGCTGATCTGGGGTCCAAGCCGCGCCTCATCCGCATCGACGCCAAGGCGGGCCACGGATCGGGCAAGCCGGTCGACAAGCTGATCGACGAATATGCCGACAGCTATGCCTTTGCCGCTCATTATGCAGGCCTTAAGATTCGCGACGAACCGAAATAGCCGTTCAGCCCCGCGACAGCCGATCGGGCATAGCCCTAGCGCCCCATTGGATTGAGGGATTGGGCAATGACAAAGGCATGGTGGTTCGCGGCTCCGATGATGGCGGTGGCGCTGCTGGCAGGCGGCGCGTCGGCGCAGGCGCTCCAGCCGCGACAAAGCTATCCGCAGGATCAGGACGACCTCGCCCAGCCCCCTGCCGACGAGGATCAGGACGCGCCCGACGATCAGGCTATGCCGCCCCGCGCCGATGATGATTTCTCCGACGTCGTGGCGCAGGACGAGCAGAACCCCGCCGGCTCCGCCACGCGCAACGAACGCTATGGCCGCCGCAACGGTGCCGCCGATGCCATGCCGCAGGGTCGGGCCGACGATCATCAAACGGACGAGCTGACCACTAGCTGCGCCCTTGCCGCGCGCGACGAAGCGGAGCGCGACGGCGGCTATGCCGAGGTCCGGCAGATGCAGGAGCCGCGCGAGACCCGCAACGGCTTCGACGTAGAGGGCGATGTCGAGGTCCGCACCGGCTGGCGGGCGCAGGACGGCTCGATGCGGCACTTCACCTGCTCGGTGGAGAATGGCCGGATCGCGGATGTTTACTTTCAGCGGGACCGCGCCGCGCGTTAAGTCTATCGGTTCGCCGCCGAGCGGCCACGCTTGGAGCTTTCCTGTTTTACGCCAATATATTAGCTTTGGCGCGAATCAGGGGAGTCAGGGGTGGCCGCGTTCCTTTTCGCGACCGAGAATATCGTCTTCGTCTCGGCCATCGTGCTGATGCTGGTCATAGGCGCGGTGCAGGCCGTTGGCCTCGCGGGCGATTTCGATCTCGATCTGCATGCCGATACCGACCTGCTCGGCTGGCTGGGCGTCGGCCGCCTGCCGCTGCTGATGTTGCTGGCGATCTTCCTGGCGCTGTTCGGCATGATCGGGCTGATCGCCCAGCATCTGACGCTGGATTTCACCGGCGCCCTGCTCTCGCCGCTGATCGCCGCGCCCGTCGCTGCCGCCGCCAGCCTGCCCGCCACCAGCCTGGCCGCCCGATGGCTCTCCCCACTCCTCCCCCGCGACCAGAGCAGCGCCGTGCCGCTCGACGCGCTCGTCGGCAGCTTCGCCCGCATCGTCACCGGCATCGCCCGGACCGGCTCCCCCGCCCGCGCCCGCGTCGAGGACCCCTTTGGCCAGGCCCATTATGTGATGGTCGAGCCGGACAATGCCGGGCAGACGCTGGAGGAAGGCGAAACCATCCTGCTGGTCCGCCGCGAGGATCATGTCTTTCGCGCCATCTCGCATGGCGACCATTATCTGCCCCGTCTTTAGTTGGAGAATGTCATGAATCTGCCGGCCGTGCAGGGGAGCTTTTCGCTCATGCCCTATCTGATCATCTCCGGGACCGGGCTGCTGTTGCTGATCGTGCTCGGCGTTGTGGTGGCGCGGCTCTACAAGCGGGCATCGAAGGAAATCGGCTTCGTGCGCACGGGCTTTGGCGGAGAAAAGGTGGTGATGAACGGCGGCGCGCTGGTGCTGCCGATCTTCCACGAGACGATGCCGGTCAACATGAACACGGTGCGCCTTGCCGTGGAACGCAAGAATAGCGACGCGCTGATCACGCTCGACCGGCTGCGCATCGACGTGAAGGCGGAATTCTACGTCCGCGTGCGTCCCGATGCGCAGTCGATCGCGACCGCCGCCCAAACGCTGGGCGCGCGAACAATGAATCCGGAGGCGCTCAAGGAACTGGTCGAGGGCAAGTTCGTCGACGCGCTGCGTTCGGTTGCTGCGGGGATGACGATGAACCAGCTGCATGAGCAGCGCAGCGAGTTCGTGCAGAAGGTGCAGCAGGTCTCCTCGGTCGACCTCGCCATGAACGGCCTGGAACTGGAAAGCGTGTCGCTGACCGGCCTTGACCAGACGTCGATCGAGCATTTCAACGCCAACAACGCCTTCGACGCCGAGGGTCTGACCAAGCTGACCGAGCAGATCGAGCTGCGCAAGAAATCGCGTAACGATATCGAGCAGGAAACCCGCGTCCAGATCGAGACCAAGAATCTGGAGGCCGAACGCCAGTCGCTGCTGATCTCCCGCGACACCGAATTCGCGCGGCTGGAGCAGGAGCGCGAGATCGAGATGCGTCGCGCCGCCCAGATCGCTGAAGTCGCCCGCGAACAGTCGCTGCGCCAGCAGGAAGCCGATCAGGCCCGGATCGAGGCGAAGAAACTGGTCGACAGCCAGCAGATCGAGGCCGACCGAGCCGTGCAGCAGGCCCGCATCGCGCAGGAACAGGCGCTCGAACTTGCCCGGCAGGAACAGCAGATTGCGGTTCAGAACAAAAGCCGCGAGGAAAGCCAGGCGAAGGCGCAGGCCGACGAAGCCCGCGCCAAGGCCGTGGCGGCGGAGGAACAGGTCCAGACCTCCCGCGCGACCGAAGTGGCAGAGCGCGCGAAGCGGATCGAGCTGATCGACGCTGCGCGCGAAGCCGAACGCGCCGCCATTCAGGTGCGGGTCGAGGCCGAGGCGGAGAAGCAGGCCGCGGCAGACCGCGCCGAAGCGTTGCGTCTCGCCGCCGAGGGTGAGGCGGAAGCCGCGAAGCTGCGCGCCGAAGCCGACCGGGTGCGCTTCGAGGTGGAGGCAGCCGGGCAACGCGCTGTCAACGAAGCGGCGAATATTCTGTCATCCGACCAGATGTCGCTCCAGACCAAGATGGCGCTGCTCAAAGTGCTGCCCGATCTCGTGCGCGAGGCCGCGCGGCCTTTGGAAGCGATCGATTCCATCAGGATCGTGCAGGTGGACGGCATTACCGGCTCGAACGGCGACGGCGCGACGGTCATTGCAGGCGGGGAACAGAATCTCGCCAACGCCGCCGTCTCCGCCGCCTTGCGCTACCGCGCGCAGGCGCCGGTAATCGACGGGCTGATGAAGGAACTGGGCCTCGACGGATCGAGCCTCGACGCGTTGGTCAAGGGCGCCGTCGACCCCGCGCCGATCACGCCGGTCATCGTCGAGAAGATCGCGCCGGAGCAACAGGCATCGTAGCAATCCTGATGCATCGGCACTAGGGTCGCCCCATGCGCCGCTACGATGTTCCCCGCCACATGCTGGCCATTGGCCTTGCAGCGCAGGCAGGCTTCATCGACGCTCTCGGTTTCCTCAAGCTGGGCGGGCTGTTCGTCTCCTTCATGAGCGGCAACTCGACCCGGCTGGGTGCGAGCATCGCCTCCAGAACGGCGGCGGCATGGACAGCCGCGGGCCTGATCGGCGCCTTTGTCGGCGGTGTCATAGCGGGGGCGCTGGTCGCGCGGCGCGCAGGGCCGTGGCGCAAGCCCGCCGTCCTCGGCCTGGCGACGCTCCTGCTGCTCAGCGCCGCGCTGCTGACGCTGACGGCCCAGCCGGGAAACGGCCTGACGCTGCTGATGGCAGCAGCGATGGGCGCGATAAACAATATGTTCCAGCGCGACGGCGAGGTCAGCATCGGTGTCACATATATGACCGGCGCGCTGGTGAAGCTGGGCCAGCAACTGGCGGTGGCGCTCACCGGGGGCGCCATGTGGAACTGGCTGCCCTATCTGCTGCTCTGGCTAGGGCTGGTGGCGGGCGCGGTGACGGGCGGATGGCTTTTCGCCCTGATGGACCTGCACGCGCTCTGGATCGCGACGGCCTTTTCGGTGCTGCTGCTCTGGTGGAGCCGCCGCCTTGGACCGTTGGACTTGGCATGAGGAAAGCCAGAGCCTAGGGCGGATCAGCATGCCATCCTTGCCCACCCCTCCTTCCGATCGCCCTGCGCCAAAGGCGATTGGCGCGATCGCCTTCATTCTGGTGACCGCTCTGCTCGACGTCATGTCGATGGGGATCATCATCCCGGTGCTGCCGCAACTCATCGAGACGCTGGCGGGATCAAATGCGGCGGCCGGCATGTGGAACGGCCTTTTCGTGGCCCTCTGGGCGGCGATGCAGTTCATCTGCTCGCCGGTGATCGGCTCGCTGTCCGACCGCTTCGGGCGGCGGCCGGTGATCCTGATCTCCGTCGCCGGGCTGACGCTCGATTTCGTGCTGATGGCGCTGGCGCCCAATCTCTGGTGGCTCGCCATAGGCCGGATGCTGGCAGGAGTGACCTCCTCCAGTTTCACCTCGACCTTCGCCTATATGGCCGACATCACCCCGCCCGAGGGCAGGGCGCGGGGCTATGGGCTGATTGGGGCAGCCTTCAGCGGCGGCTTCGTTGCCGGGCCACTGCTGGGCGGCGTTCTGGGAGAGATTTCGCTGCGCGCGCCCTTCTGGGCAGCGGCGGGGCTTTCAGGTCTCGCCTTTCTCTACGGGCTGTTCGTGCTGCCGGAATCGCTGTCCCCCGAGAAGCGCATGGAATTTTTGTGGAAGCGGGCCAATCCTTTCGGCGCGCTCAGATTGCTCCGCTCGCATCCGGAGCTGTCGAGCCTCGCGGTCGTCAATTTTCTGCTCTATTTCGCGCACCACCTCTTCTCCGCCGTTTTCGTCCTCTATGCGGGTGACCGCTATGGCTGGGGCGCATGGCAAGTGGGGACGCTGCTGGCGCTGGTCGGCCTGATGGACATGGGGGTGCAGGGGGCGCTGGTCGGTCCGGTGGTGAAGCGGCTGGGCGACCGGACGACGATGGTGATCGGCCTCGCGTTCGGTGCGGTGGGGATTCTCGCCATGGGCCTTGCGCCCACAGGCTGGCTCTTCGTGGCCGCCATGTTCCCCAATGCGCTCTGGGGCCTTGCCATGCCGACAATCCAGTCGCTGATGACGCAGCGGGTGTCGGAGTCCGAACAGGGCCAGTTGCAGGGGGCCAACAACAGCGTCGGCTCGATCGCGGGCATCCTCTCGCCGGTCTTTTTCGGCGCGGTCTATTCGATGTCCGTCGGCGCCCGGCCGATGCTGCCCTTCATCGGGAGCGCCTTCCTCATTGCAGCAGCCGTCCTGGCGGGCGCGGCTCTGCTCGGATGGGCGGCGGGACGGCGCGATGACGCGGCTTTGCTGGACAAGGCGGGACAAGCGCACTAACCGGGCGCGAATCCCCAACTCCCTTCGATCAAGAAAAGGCGATTCGATGACGCTGCCCCTTCAGGATTCCATCCTTATCGTGGACTTCGGCAGCCAGGTGACGCAGCTCATTGCGCGCCGCGTGCGCGAAGCCGGCGTCTATTCCGAAATCGCCCCCTTCAACGCCGCCGCCGAAGCCTTTGATCGGCTCAAGCCCAAGGGCATCATCCTGTCGGGCGGCCCTTCCTCGGTCATGTGGGAAGACAGCCCCCGCGCCCCGCAACATTTCTTCGAGGCAGGCATCCCGATCCTGGGCATCTGCTATGGTCAGCAGACGATGATGCAGCAGCTGGGCGGCAATGTCGAAGGCGGCGAGAGCGGCGAATTCGGCCGCGCCTTCATCGAGGTGAAGAAGGGCTGCGCCCTGTTCGACGGCCTCTGGGCCGAGGGCGAGCGCCATCAGGTGTGGATGAGCCATGGCGACAAGGTGACGCAGCTGGCTCCTGGTTTCGAGGTCGTGGCGGTCAGCGAGGGCGCGCCCTACGCCATCACCGCGAACGAGGAGAAGCGCTTCTACGCGACCCAGTTCCACCCCGAAGTCGTCCACACCCCTGACGGCGCCAAGCTGCTTGCCAATTTCGTCCGCCATGTCTGCGGCCTTGCGGGCGACTGGACCATGGCGGAGTTCCGCGCGACCAAAATCGCCGACATTCAGGCGCAGGTCGGCAAAGGCCGGGTTATCTGCGGCCTGTCGGGCGGCGTCGACAGTGCCGTGGCGGCCGTGCTGATCCACGAAGCGATCGGCGACCAGCTGACCTGCGTGTTCGTCGACCATGGCCTGATGCGGCTGGGCGAGGCGGAGCAGGTGGTAAGCCTGTTCCGCGAACATTATGGCATCAAGCTGGTCCATGTGAATGCCGAGGAGCGTTTCCTGGGCGGCCTGGCGGGCCTGACCGACCCGGAAAAGAAGCGCAAGTTCATCGGCGCCGAATTCATCGCGGTGTTCGAGGAAGAAGCGAAGAAGATCGGCGGCGCGGATTTCCTGGCGCAGGGCACGCTCTATCCCGACGTGATTGAATCGGTCAGCTTCACCGGCGGCCCTTCGGTGACGATCAAGAGCCATCACAATGTCGGCGGCCTTCCCGAACGCATGAACATGAAGCTGGTCGAGCCGCTGCGCGAACTGTTCAAGGACGAAGTGCGCGTGCTGGGCCGCGAACTCGGCCTGCCGGAGATTTTCGTTGGTCGCCACCCTTTCCCCGGTCCGGGTCTCGCGATCCGCATTCCCGGCGAGGTAGCCAAGGATCGTTGCGACATCCTGCGCAAGGCCGATGCCATCTATCTCGAGGAAATCCGCAACGCCGGGCTGTACGACGCAATCTGGCAGGCCTTCGCGGTGCTGCTCCCGGTCCGCACCGTGGGCGTGATGGGCGATCATCGCACCTATGACAGCGTCTGCGCCCTGCGCGCCGTGACCTCGACCGACGGCATGACGGCGGACATCTACCCCTTCGACGCCGCCTTCCTCAGCCGCGTGGCGACGCGCATCATCAATGAGGTGAAGGGCATCAACCGCGTCGTTTACGACTACACCTCGAAGCCCCCCGGCACTATTGAGTGGGAATAAATTACAGCACCACCCAAAAAGCCGCCCCATCCGGGCGGCTTTTTCCTTCCCTCAAATCTCATATTCCGGCTGCCAGTGCGGGCTGAGATAGGCCGGTTCCGGCAGGTCAGGCTGACGCTGGCACATTTCGCCATAGAGGCGCTTCACGATCCTGCTGCCGGTCCGGGTAAAGAAGGCCGGGATCAGTCCATGGACGATCGCGGCCAGTCCCGCCCCCACCATCAGAAAGCCGAAGCGCGTCGCCACATGGAAATGCTCACCATAGCTTTCATTGACCTCTCGGGGATGCTTCAGGAACAGGCGGTCGATCATCGCATCTCGCTCATGCCGTTGGGAAAGGCGGCACGATAGACGAACTGCAAGCAGGGCGGCAGGGCCGGTTGCACGCAACTTGACCCACCCGATCAATTCCCGGCATCACCCTCCCCCATGACCAGCGCCGCGCCCCATGGCCACCCCGTCTACCGGGACATGCCCACCACCATTTTCGAAAAAATGTCCGCCCGCGCCCGCGAAACCGGGGCGATCAATCTGGGCCAGGGCTTTCCCGATTCACAGGGCCCGGAAGATGTGCTGCGCGTCGCCGCCGATGCGCTGCTCACAAAATCCAACCAGTATCCGCCTATGGCCGGCCTTGCCGAACTGCGCGAAGCGGTCGCGGCACATTATGCCCGCCATCAGGGCCTCGACCTCATGCCGCAGGAGGTCATCGTCACTTCCGGCGCGACCGAGGCGATTGCCGCCAGCCTGCTCGCACTGGTCCGGCCGGGCGATGAAGTGCTGGTACTCGCCCCGCTCTATGACGCATATCTGCCGCTGATCGAGCGCGCGGGCGGGGTGGCGCGGGTGCTGCGCCTCACCCCGCCCGACTGGCGCATCAGCGGCGAGGCCCTCGAAGCCGCCTCCAGTGAAAACACCCGGCTGCTGCTGATGAACAATCCGGTGAACCCCACGGGCATAGCGCTTCGCACGGAGGAACTGGCGCTGCTGGCCGAATTCTGCGTGGCCCGCGACCTGATCGCGATCTGCGACGAGGTATGGGAGCATATCATCTTCGACGGCGCCGCCCACAAGCCGCTGATCGCCTTCCCCGGAATGCGCGAACGGACGGTCAAGATCGGATCGGCCGGCAAGATCTTCTCGGTCACCGGGTGGAAGGTCGGCTGGATGGGCGCGGCCGCGCCCATCGCCACCCTGCTCGCCCGCGCGCACCAGTTCATCACCTTCACCACGCCACCCAATCTGCAATGGGCTGTCGCCGGGGGCCTTGCCAAGCCGGAAAGCTGGTTCGCGGACATGCGCGCCGCCTATCAGGCCTCACGCGACCGGCTGACGGCGGGGCTGCGCGCCGCGGGCTATGCGGTGAACGCGAGCGCCGCGACCTGGTTCGTGACGATCGACCTGACCGCTTCGGGCATTGCCATGGACGACGTCACCTTCTGCGCCCGGATCATCGACGAAGCAGGCGTGGCGGCGATCCCGATTTCCGCCTTCTACCCCAAAGAGCCGGTCACACACCTCGTCCGCCTCTGTTTTTCCAAGGCGGACGAGGTTCTCGATCAGGCGGTGATTCGGCTGGCGGCGTTCCGGGCATCCCTGGCCTGACCGCGCCGCAGGATCGCCGCGCCCAGCACCAGCATCGCGATCAGCAACAATGCCTGCGCAGCAAGGAAGGGCGGCTCGGTCCCCGTCGGCGCGAAAGCGTTGAGCGCGGGCACTTTCTGAAACGCCTGCACTACCAGCACGAACAGGTTGAGCCACAAGGCCACCGTCGCGCTGACCGCATAGGTCGCCCGCGCCCAGCCCGCCCTGTCGAGCGCGATCAACGCCACAAAGGCAACGATGAGGTCGAGCGTGGAGATCACTCCCACCCCGATCGCCGGTGTGAAGCCGTGAAAGGGGAAGAGGAAGCCGGTGAGGCTGGTGAGCAGGGTCGTCACCAGAAACACCGCCTGCGTGCGCGGCACCCAGTGACCCGACGCCATTGCAGGCAGTGCGATCAACCCGCTGATAATGCCGATCAGGCTGATGCCGACATGCAGCGTCAGTAACAGCGGCAGGGAGACAAGATCGAGGATCATGACAGGCCTCCCTTCATTCCGCCGCCTGCGACAGCCCATAGCGGGGCGCCGCGTGGGCCAGTGAAAGATTGGGCCGCATCGCCGCGCGGGCGGCCAGATAGGCGTCGAGCTGCGCATTGTCGGGCAGAGCGGGAATGGTGATAAGCTCGCCCATGTCGAACCCGGCGAGCGCTGCGTCGACCATTTCTCCCACCTCCATCACCATGGACGCGGGGATATTCGCGAGTTGCTCCTCGTCCCAGATCGCGGTGCGCGTGATACCCGGCAGGACCGCCTGCACATGCACGCCCCTCGGCCCCAATTGCGCGTGCAGCGCTTCAGTGAAGGCCAGGACGAACGCCTTGGTCGCGGGATAGACCGCCGTGAAGCCCTCTGGCATCAGCGCCGTGACCGAGGTGATGTTGATGATCGCGCCGCCCCCCTTTTCCGCCAGACGCGGCGCGATGGCGGAACTCAACCGCGTCACCGCCAGCACGTTCAGGTCGATCATGCCGGTGAGATAGGCCGGGTCCGTTTCCACAAAGCTCTGCTCGCCCGCAATGCCGGCATTGTTGATGAGGCCGGTGATGCTCTCATCGCCGCGCAGCCGGGTTTCGATTCGCGCCAGATCGTCCGGCCTGGAAAGATCGGCGGCCAGCACTTCGACATGCACGCCGGTTTCTGTGCGCAGCCGGTTGGCGAGATGGGCGAGTTTGTCCGCGCGCCTTGCAACAAGAATGAGATTGATCCCGCGTCGGGCGATCCGGTCGGCATAGACCGCGCCGATCCCGTCCGAGGCGCCGGTAATGAGGAAAGTTTCCTGAGTCATGGTCGTCTCCAAAGCTTCAATTGTCGCATCGTTTCCGCGAAAATCGGTTTCCACTTTTCCGCACGATGCTCCCAGGGGCGTCGGGGTGCGAAGATGCACCCCTTCGCGGCTCAGCCGTTGATGAAGTCCAGCAGGTCGGCATTGAATCGATCCTGATGCGTCTGCGTCAGTCCATGATCCGCCCCTTCATACACTTTCAGCAGGGCGTGCGACACGATCTTGATGGTGGACAGCGCGGAGGCGCCGATCGGCACGATCTGGTCATCATCGCCATGCAGGACGAGCGTGGGCACATCGACTTTCTTCAGGTCAGCGGTGAAATCGCTTTCCGAAAAGGCGCGGATACTGTCGAGTTGCCCCTTGAGTCCGCCCATCATTCCCTGCCGCCAGAATTCCTCGCGGATACCTTCGGAAATGACCGCGCCCTCCCGGTTATAGCCGTAAAAGGGTATGGTCAGATTCTTGAAGAACTGGCTGCGATTGTCGAACGTGCCCTTGCGGATGCCGTCGAACACATCGATGGGCAGGCCGCCGGAATTGGCCTCCGTCCTGAGCATCAGCGGCGGCACAGCGCCGATCAAAGCGAGCTTCGCAACCCGCTTCGTGCCATGGCGGCCGACATAGCGCGTGACTTCGCCGCCGCCGGTCGAATGGCCGACGAGGATGACGTCATGCAGATCCAGCGCTTCGATCAGATCGCCCAGATCATCAGCATATTGGTCCATGTTGTTATTGTCCCAGATCTGATCCGAACGGCCATGGCTGCGGCGGTCATGGGCGATGGTGCGAAAGCCCTGATTGGCGAAAAAGACCATCTGCGCGTCCCAGGCGTCGGCACTCAGCGGCCAGCCATGGGAGAAGACGATCGGCTGCCCGTCGCGTGCCCCCCAATCCTTGTAGAAGATGCGGGTGCCATCCTGCGTGGTGATAAAATTGCTCATGGTGAAATCCCTTCATTTATCCGGAAGAGCGTCCGTCACGCCCTGATGCTTGCGCTTTTACGACAGTGGCGCGAAGCTTGGGATCGGCGGAACCGACATAAAGCAGGCCGATTCCGACAGCAGATTGGAAATGACGGGAGACACGCATGCCCCCCAGCGACGCACCCAAGGCGGAAGTCGGGCTGATCCTCTATCCGGGCTGCCAGATGGCCATGGTCCACGGCATGACCGACCTGCTTGACATTGCTGGGCAGTTTTCAGACCAGCATGGCGGTCCGCGGCTGCGCGTCAGCCATTGGCAGCTTGGCGATCACGACGACTTTACCCGCGTCCATGATACCCACGAAGCGATGGAAATGAAGGGCACGCCGGAAATTTGGCTGATCCCCGGCCGCCTCACTGGTCCTCCCGGAATGGATGAATCGGCGCCCTATGCCCGCTGGCTGCTCGACCGCCATGCGCAGGGCGCCACTCTGGCCTCCAATTGTGGCGGCGCCTTCATGCTGGCGGCGACCGGCCTGCTGAGCGGCCGCCCCGCCACCACCCATTGGCTGTTTGCCGAACCCTTTAGAGCGCGCTTTCCCGATGTGCGGCTCGACTGCGACCGGATTGTGATCGACGATGGCGACATCATCACGGCGGGCGGGCTGATGGCGTGGACCGATCTCGGGCTGCGGCTGGTGGACCGGCTGTTGGGGCCGACGGTGATGCTCGACACCGGCAAATTCCTGCTGGTCGACCCGGCGGGCCGCGAACAGCGCCATTATGCGCGCTTCGTGCCCCGCATGACCCACGGCGACGAACCCATATTGAAGGCCCAGCACTGGCTCGCCGCGCGGGAGGCCAGGGCGATCAGCGTGCGTGACATGGCCGCGCAGATCGGCATGGAAGAACGCACCTTCCAGCGCCGCTTCAAGGCAGCCACCACCATGACGCCAATCGAATATGTCCAGCATCTGCGCATCGCCCGTGCTCGCGAGCTGCTGGAGTTCACCAGGCGCACCATCGACCAGATCGCCTGGAGCGTCGGCTATGAGGATGCCGCCGCCTTTCGCAGGCTGTTTCACCGCCTGATCGGCCTGTCGCCGGGAGACTACCGCCAGCGCTTCGCCGCACCCGGTGTTCAGGCGGCATGAGGAGACTTGCGGGGATGCCATCACGTCGCTAGGTTCACCTTTCGTTCCATAAAGGGGTAATCATGGACAGCCTGGCCGTCATTCTCGTCATCACCGCGCTGGTCGCCGGGGTGGGTCTGGGCTGGTGGCTTGGCGGCAAGGCCGTGGCGCCCCTGACGGCGGAAAAGGCGGATCTTGCAACCCGGCTGGAGTCCGCCAGCGCCCAGCGCAATGCCGCCCTGCAGGAGCTGGTGGTGGCGCAGGATCGGGCAGCGCAGGCGGCGGACCTCGCCCAGAAGCTAGATGCGGAACGGACCGCGCGTGAACTCGCCGCCCGCGATCTCGCCGCGCTGCGCTCCGACACGCAGGCGCGGGCCGAGGCCTTCGAAGCGCAGATCGCGGCGCTCAAGGACGCCAAGGAGCAACTCTCCGCCCAGTTCAGCGAAATTGGCGGCAAGCTGCTGCATCAGGCGCAGAGCCAGTTCCTCGAGCGCGCCGACCAGCGCATGATGCAGGCGCATGAAAAAAGCGAGGCGCAACTGAGGCAACTGCTCCACCCGGTCAATGAAACCATCCTGCGCTACGACCAGAAGATCACCCAGATCGAACAGCAGCGGACCGAGGCCTATGGCATCCTGCGCGGCGAGATCGAATCGATGAAGAGCGGCCAGGAAGCGGTGCGCGCCGAGGCCCAGCGGCTGGTCGATTCGCTGCGCCATGCCCCCAAGGCGCGTGGCCGCTGGGGCGAACAGCAGTTGCGCAACGTGCTCGAAACGTGCGGCCTTTCCGAACATGTCGACTTCGAAACAGAGGTCAGCGTGGAAGGCGAGGATGGCCGCCTGCGCCCCGATGCGATCCTGCGCGTGCCGGGCGGCCGGGCACTGGTGATCGACGCCAAGGTTTCCCTCAACGCCTATCAGGACGCCTATGGCGCGGATGGCGACGATGAAAAGAAGCGCTGTCTTGCCGCCCATGCCGCCGCGATGCGCGCCCATGTCGAGACGCTGGGCCGCAAAAGCTATGCCGACCAG
This sequence comes from Sphingobium sp., assembly GCF_041987595.1. Lineage (GTDB taxonomy): Bacteria > Pseudomonadota > Alphaproteobacteria > Sphingomonadales > Sphingomonadaceae > Sphingobium. The sequence continues at coordinate 36,363 of NZ_JBHIWJ010000006.1, forward strand.
TTCGACGAAGCACCCGACTATGTGATCATGTTCGTGCCGGGCGAGCATTTCCTGTCGGCCGCGCTGGAAAATGATCCCCAGCTTTGGGACTTTGCCTTCGGCAAGCGGGTGCTGCTTGCTACGCCTACCAACCTCATCGCCATCGCCCGCACCGTGGCGGCGGTCTGGCGGCAGGAGAAGATGGCCGACGAAGCCAAGCGAATCGGCATGTTGGGCAAAGAACTGTACGAACGGCTGGCAGCGGCCGCCGGTTCGCTCAAGAAACTCGGCAACCGCCTCAATGGCGCTGTCGGGGATTACAACGCTTTCGTCGGCAGTTTCGAGGGCCGCGTGCTGGTGACAGGCCGCAAGTTGCGCGACCTCAATATCGAAACCGGCGGCAAGGAACTGGAAGAGCTGGAATCGGTCGAAGCGCTGGTCCGCGAACCCGCCTCCCCCGAGGCCATACGCGCATTGCCGGAAGCCCTGCCTGACGCGGCGGAATAAGAACTCCATGGACCAATGGAGCTCAAAGGGGCCATTGGTTAGCAGGCTTATAATTTAAAGACGCGATTTCGTTTGCTAAGCAAACATCCCTGAAAGCGCCGTCCTGGATTTGCCGAAATCGCCATCTGCTGGCATGGCAAGCCAATGAAACGCATCGGCCTTCTCGGCGGCTCCTTCAATCCCGCGCATGGCGGGCATCGCGCCATTTCCCTGTTCGCAGCCAAAGCATTGAATCTCGATGAAGTCTGGTGGCTCGTTTCTCCCGGCAATCCGCTCAAGCCCAGTGCCGGCATGGCGCCTCTGGCTGCCCGCCTCGCCCACGCCCGAAAAGTCGCGCGGCGCAATCCCATCCGGCCCACCGCCATCGAAGCGCAACTCCACACCCGCTATACCATCGATACGCTCAGGGCGCTCAGGGGCCGCTACCCTCGCCACCGCTTCCTCTGGCTTATGGGCGCCGACAATCTGGCCCAGTTCGGCCAGTGGAGAGACTGGCGCGGCATAGCCCGGATAATGCCCATTGCCGTTATCGCCCGGCCCGGCTATGATAGGGATGCCCGTGGCTCGACGGCCATGAGCTGGCTGCGGCGCTTCGTCCGGCCCGCGCGCCAGAGTGCAGACTGGACGGATTGGAGACTTCCGGCGCTCGTGCTTTTGCGCTTTCGCCCTGATCCAAGATCGGCGACCCTGCTGCGGCAGGCAGACCCCCTCTGGCATCGCGAATATAGTGAAACGCGTGTGCGCGATCCGCTCACGCGCCGGATGATCGTCTAGAATGGAGCACTTTTGACCAGACCGCACCCCGCCAACGACACGGCCCAAGCCAATATGGTTCCAGGCGCCGACAGCGTTGCCGCCCTGCATGACCTTGTCCTGAAATCGCTGGACGATGACCAGGCGCAGGAAACCATCTCCATCCCACTCGAAGGCAAAAGCAGCATTGCCGACCATATGGTGATCGCCAGCGGGCGTTCATCGCGTCAGGTCGCGTCGATGGCGCAGAAGCTGGCCGAGCGAATCAAACAGGCGACGGGGCGTTCCGCCCGCGTCGAAGGCCTGCCGGTTGCCGACTGGGTCCTGATCGATGCCGGCGACGTGATCGTCCACCTGTTCCGGCCGGAAGTGCGCAGCTTTTACAATCTGGAACGGATGTGGGGGTTCGTCGACGCGCCGGTCGCAGGCACGGCCTGAACCCGGCTTAGACAAGCGCGCGATGTGCCGTTAGGAGGAGCGCCATGCTCCTCCACATCATCGCGCGCGGCAAGATCGGGCGTTCTCCCGAAGCGGACCTTGTCGACCGCTACATCAAGCGGCTGACCATGCCGCACAAGATCACCGAAATGCCTGACCGGGGCGGCAAACTGCCCCCCGCCCCGCCCGGCACCGTCACCGTCATGCTGGATGAAAAGGGCAGGCAACTCACTTCCGTCGACTTCGCAAAGCGCCTCGAAGGCTGGCGCGACGGGGGGAAACGCGAATGTCGCTTCCTGATCGGCGCGGCAGACGGTTTTGACGATGCCGAGCGGGACAGGGCCGATCTGCTGATCGCGTTCGGCGCCATGACATGGCCGCACATGATGGCCCGGGCGATGCTGGCCGAACAGCTCTGGCGTTCCTGCTCCATTCTCGCCGGACATCCCTATCATCGCGAGGGTTGAGCAACTCTCGACAGGAACGGGGATTTCCGCCTAGTCAGGATGACAGGGGGCATATCGGTGACACGCACGGCCATCATCGCGGCGATCGCAGCCAGCGCGGCGATCATCGCCGTGCGCCTGCCTGCGGCCGATGGGCAGGCGATCATTCTGCCCGGCACGGCAGGCACGAGTCTGACGGAAGAACAGTCCACCCTGAAAGCGGCCCGCCGACAGTCGGTGGAGGCCCGCGAGCGATCCGAGCGGCTTGAACAGCAGGCGGTGCTGGCCCGCGACGAAGCCGATCAGGCCCGCCGCCGCGCCGCCGCCATGGCCGCGCGCATCCAGCAGGCGGAGGCCGACATCCAGGCAGCCCAGGCCCGCATCGCGATCATCGCCCGGCTCCAGCGTGCGCAGGCCGCGCGCCTTGCTGCCCGGCAGGAGCCGGTCGTCCGCCTGACCGCCGCACTGCAAATGATGGCGCAACGGCCGTTGGCGCTGGCCCTTGTCCAGCCCGGATCAATCAGCGACGCTATTCACATGCGCGCCGTGCTGGGGCAGGTGTTGCCTGCCGTCAGGGAACGGACCGCGGGCCTGCGCGCCGAACTGGGCCGCAGCCGAGCCTTGCGCGCAACGGCCGAACAGGCGGCAGCCTCGCTCGCGCAAAGCCAGCAGGATCTGAAACAGCGTCAGGCAGCGCTCCAGACGCTGGAAGCGCGAAAGCGGCTCGCGGCGCGGGATTATCGGGCCAGCGCCGGCGTGGAGAGCGACCGCGCCCTGGCGCTGGGTGAGCGGGCACGGGACATTGTCGATCTGATGGACAAGTTGGAGGAGGCAGGCGACATGCGCGACCAGCTCGCCGCCCTGTCCGGTCCGCTGCTCCGCCCGCCCCGGCCGGATCAGGCGCTGGCACCCGCAGCTGAGCGCGCCCGCGATGCGGTCGCCGCCCCGCCCTATCGCCTGCCGGTCGTCGGCCAGTTGGTGACGGGCATGGGCGAGATATCCCCCAGCGGCATCCGCTCACGCGGCCTTACCATCGTCACCCGGCCGCAGGCTCTGGCCGTGGCGCCGACTGCGGGCCGCATCGTCTTTGCCGGTCCCTATCGTGGCTACGGGCAGATCGTCATCATCGATCATGGCGGCAGCTGGACGACGCTCATTACCGGGCTTCTGCGCCTGAATGCCGCCGTGGGAGACACTCTGCGGCAGGGCGATCCCATCGGCAGTGCCGGCCCCGGTCGCCCCAGCATAACCGTGGAATTGCGGCGCAACGGCCGGCCGGTCGATATCGTGCCGTTGCTGGGATCGGGCTGAGAGACGGTTTGGAAATGCGCCTCCCGGCGCAAGGCGGAGCCTGCTCAGAATGCGCTCTTCCGCGCATTTCCAAACCTCTCTCTCAGGCGTTACGGATCGGCCGCCACGAAACGGCGCCTTCCCATCATTTTTCTTGAAGCGCTGTTCGATCTCCCCTAAAGCGCACCCGTCATCTGGGGAGTAGCCAGCCGTTCCGTTAAAGGAACGGGTCGTTCGTCAACATATTTGACCGAGAGGTCGTGGCGGACGGGATGGGGGATTCCCCCATCGGGCGAGACCAATGGCACCATCTTCCTCGTCCGGCCGGGCGGGGGAAGGTGGTGGCATTGCGTCTTCATTCTTCGCCCGGCCCTGGACAGACTGACCATGGAAGCCATCCTAACATCGACCACACTCGTTGCGCTCGCCGAAATGGGCGACAAGACGCAATTGCTTGCGATGCTGCTCGCCACCCGTTTCCGCAAGCCCGTGCCGATCATCCTCGGCATCCTTTTTGCCACGCTCGCCAATCACTTCCTCGCGGCGCTGGTCGGCCATTCTGTCGCGGGCGTGCTGACGCAGAGCTGGTTCCGCTATGCCATTGCGGCAAGCTTCATCGCCATGGCCGCCTGGACGCTGGTTCCCGACAAGATCGACGAGGATGAACCGCTGAAGGCCCCCTCCAGGGCAGGCGTGTTCATGACGACGCTGATCGCTTTCTTTCTGGTCGAAATGGGCGACAAGACGCAGGTGGCGACAGTGATGCTGGGCGCGCGGTTCGACAATGTCCTTGCCGTCACCGTCGGCACGACACTGGGCATGATGATCGCCAATGTTCCTGCCGTGCTGTTCGGCAATGTGCTGGCCCGGAAGGTGCCGATGCGGGCGCTTCAGGTCGGCGCGGCGCTGCTGTTCCTCGGCCTTGGCCTGTGGATGATTGCTGATTTGCAGGGCTGGATCGGGTAAAGCTGGTTGTCAGCGGGCCGCGGCTGCGGCAAGGGGATGGCGTACAGCCGTCCCCCGTCGAAAGACGAGGCGCGCGCTGAGTCAGCCCCTTTGAAAAGACATGCATGGGATACGCGATGAAGGACAGTCTGGTTACGGTGTTCGGCGGTGGCGGCTTTCTGGGTCGGCAGGTCGCTCAGGCGCTGATGGCGCGAGGCGCCCGCGTGCGGGTGGCCCAACGCGATCTGGCGACGGCGCTGCGCGTGAAGCCGCTGGGCGGCCTTGGCCAGACCCAGTTCGTCGCAGCCGACATCCGCAAGCCCGCCAGCGTCGCACGCGCCCTTGTCGGTAGCGACGTCGTCATCAATCTGGTCGGCGTGCTGTCGGGCGATTTCGAAGGATCGCACCATGACGGCGCCGCCAATGTCGCCAGGGCGGCAGCGGACGCGGGCGTTCAGGCGCTGGTGCATGTGTCGGCCATCGGCGCCGACGCCGCCAGCCCATCCGCCTACGGCCGGTCCAAGGCCGCGGGCGAAGCGGCAGTTCTGGCCGCCTTTCCCAACGCCACCATCCTGCGCCCATCGATCATCTTCGGGCCGGAGGATCAGTTCCTCAACCGCTTTGCAGAGATCATCCGGCTCGCTCCAGTCGTGCCGGTGATCGGCGCGAACACAAGATTCCAGCCCGTGTATGTCGCGGATGTGGCGCAGGCCATAGCCAATGCCGCTGAAAATCCCGGCGTCTATGGCGGCAAGACTTTTGAACTGGGCGGGCCGCAGACCTATTCGATGCTGGAACTCAACGCCTGGATCGCCAAGACCATCGGCCGCGAGCGCAGCCTTTGCGCGGTTCCCGCCTCGCTCGCGTCGCTGATCGCCATGCTGCCGGGCGGCCCGATCACCCGCGATCAGCTGGCGATGCTGGGCAGCGACAATGTCGTCGCGGCGGGAACCGGCGGCCTTGCAGATTTGGGCGTTACGCCGACGCCGATGCCCGCCGTCGCAGAAAAATGGCTGGTGCGCTATCGTCGGCACGGTCGTTTTGCCGGGCGCGTCAAAGCCTGACCGGGCAAAACGACGCCGCGCCGCGACCGGCCGTGCAGCAAAACGCTTTGCGCACGGCTTTCGCTTCTGCACAATGGCATGAAAGCCTTCCACCCCCTTCCGTCCGGGAGGGGGTTTCCCTTTGTCCGACGCGCAAGGATCTGACCGACCCATGGACCTGCATTATCTGACAATCATCCTGCTTGGCATTGTCGAGGGGTTGACGGAATTCCTGCCGGTGTCCTCGACCGGCCATCTCATTCTCGCGAGCGAGTTGCTGGGCTATGACGCGTCCGTTTGGGCGATGTTCAACGTCATCATCCAGTTGGGCGCGATCCTGGCGGTGGTCGTACTCTACTGGCGGACCTTCTGGGCTGTCGGCATGGGCCTGTTGCGCAACGAAGGCACCAGCTGGCGTTTCCTGCGCAATCTGATCGTCGCCTTCATCCCCGCCGCGGTCATCGGCCTTGCGCTGCATAAATATATCGAAGCCCTGCTCGGCGCGCCCAAAGTCGTAGCGTGGGCGCTGATCGCGGGTGGTGTCGCCATCCTGCTGATCGAGCGGATGGTCAAAGAGAACCGATTCCACGGGATCGCCGACATTCCCTTCATCCGGGTGATCGGCATTGGCTTCATCCAGTGCCTCGCGATGATCCCCGGCGTCAGCCGCTCGGGCGCAACGATCATGGGCGCACTGACGCTTGGCGTCGAGCGCCGCACCGCTGCGGAGTTCAGTTTCTTTCTGGCCATCCCGACGATGCTGGGGGCTTCCGCGCTGGAACTGCTGAAGAATGGCGACAAGTTGACCTCCGCTGCCGTGGGCTGGGACAGCATCGCTCTGGGCTTCGTCGTCTCCTTCATCGTCGCGCTGCTGGTTATCAAATGGTTTGTCGGGCTGGTGTCCCGCCACGGTTTCGCGCCCTTTGCCTGGTATCGAATCATCGCCGGGATCATCGCCCTATTGTGGCTTTCCTTGAGGTAAGTCCGAACCGGCCCTAAATTGCGCAAGATTATTACGGCCTTTGCTCAGTCACGCGAAAAATGATCGAAATTTAGGTCATTATTACTGACGTAAATAGTCGAATCCGCGTGACTCCGCAGGTTTTTCTGCTATGCGCACCCTGAAATCATTTTCAGGGACTCATTATGGCTGACAATCCAATGCTGAAATTCGTGGGAACGGGCCAAGCCTATCCCGAGAAGCGTTCGGCCGACGATCGCGCCGACGACTTTCTGGAAATCAGCCGCAGCTTCATTCTGGACAAGGCTGAAGAACAGGCGTCGCGATGCTCGCAGTGCGGCGTGCCCTATTGCTCGACCCATTGCCCGCTGCACAACCATATCCCGGACTGGTTGCGCCTGACCGCCGAGGGCCGGTTGCGCGAAGCCTATGAGCTGTCGAACCTGACCAGCACCATGCCGGAAATCTGCGGTCGCATCTGCCCGCAGGACCGCCTGTGTGAAGGCAATTGCGTCATTGAATTTTCCGGCCATGGGTCGGTCACCATCGGCTCGGTGGAAAAGTTCATCACCGACACCGCCTGGAAGGAAGGCTGGGTCGAACCGCTGGTGCCCGGCGTCGCGACCGGCCAGTCGGTCGGCGTCATCGGCGCAGGTCCGGCAGGCCTGACCACGGCGGAATATCTGCGCGTCGCGGGCTATGAAGTGCATGTCTATGACCGGCATGATCGCGCGGGCGGTTTGCTGACCTACGGCATCCCCGGCTTCAAGCTGGAGAAGGACGTCGTCATGCGCCGCATCCAGCGCCTGAAGGACGGCGGCATCGTCTTCCATGAGAGCTTCGAGGTCGGCCGCGACGCCACTATGGAAGAGTTGCGCAACCGCCATGACGCGGTGCTGATCGCGACCGGCGTGTACAAGCCCCGCGACATCCGCGCACCGGGCGTCGGCGCGCCGGGCGTGGTAAAGGCGCTCGACTATCTCACCGCCTCCAACAAGGCCGGCTTCGGCGACGCCGTGCCCGAGCATGAGGACGGCACGCTGCTCGCGACGGGCAAGAATGTCGTCGTCATCGGCGGCGGCGACACCGCGATGGACTGCGTGCGCACCGCCATCCGTCAGGGCGCCAGATCGGTGAAGTGCCTCTATCGCCGCGACCGTGACAATATGCCCGGTTCGCAGCGCGAAGTCGCCAATGCCGAGGAAGAAGGCGTCGAGTTCGTCTGGCTTTCCGCCCCTATCGCCTTCGAGGGCACGGAGCATGTCACCGGCGTCAGGGTCACGAAAATGCGCCTGGGCCAGCCCGACGCCTCGGGCCGCCGCGCGCCGGAGGCCGATCCGGGTACCGAATATACGCTCGACGCCGATCTGGTGATCAAGGCGCTGGGCTATGATCCGGAGGAACTGCCCAAGCTGTTCGGCGCGGAGGATCTGTCGGTCACCCGCTGGGGCACGTTGCGCGTCGATCACAAGACGATGATGACCAGCATGGACGGGGTGTTTGCAGCCGGCGACATTGTGCGCGGCGCTTCGCTGGTCGTCTGGGCGATCCGCGACGGACGCGACGTGACCGAGCATATGCACCGCTATCTGAAGGCTAAGGCGAAGGCGGCGGCCGGAGAAAGGCAAGCCGCCTGATGCGCGCCGCCTTCCTCCTCCTGCTGGCGACCCCGATAGCTGCACAGGCCCAAACGCAGGTTCCGGCGACAGCCGTCCAGTCTGTGGATTCGGCACTGCTGGCCAAGGCTCAGCCGATCGCCGCCATCATTTTGCCCAACGGCACCATGGAAAAGATGATGGGGCCGATGATGCAGAAGATGACGGGGCCGATGTTGGACGGCATGACCAAGATGCCGATCCGCGAGTTTCTGAAAGTCGGCGGTTTCGACCCAGAGCGGGCGGAAAATCTGGGTAAAGGCACGATTGAGGAAATGATGGCGATCATCGATCCCAATTTCCGCAAGCGGATGGACGTAATGGTCAACACCATGATGCCGGCCATCGGCCAATTCATGGGACGTTATGAGCCGGACATGCGGGAAGGCATGGCAGAGGCGTTCGCCTATCGCTACAGCGCAGCCGAGCTTGATCAGATCAGTGTTTTCCTGAAAACCCCTGTCGGCGCCAAATTCGGTGCAGGCTTCATGGAGCTGGCCGCCGACCCGCATTATGTTGGCCGAATGCAGAAGATCATGCCGGAAATGATGCGGGCCATGCCGGAGATTATGAAATCCTCCGCGGCGGAACTCGCCAAGCTGCCCAAGCCGCGAACCTACGATGATCTGACAAAGGCTGAGCGCGAGCGTCTCACCGCATTGCTCGGCGCGGACGCGAAGAAAGCCGACTGACGATAGCGCCGGCTATGCCGGCAACCAACGGAATGACAGCGGCCGTGCCCAAAAATACGGACGGCCACATGCAAGGGTAAGTCATCATGACCGACACCAATTTCATGGCCAGCCCCGAAGAACGCGCACGCATCGCGGCCGAGGGCATGTATCACCCGGAAATGGAAGGCGATGCCTGCGGCGTCGGCCTGGTCGCCGCGACCGACGGCCGCCCGAGCCGCCGCGTCGTGGCGTCGGCCATCGATGCGCTGAAGGCCGTATGGCACCGTGGCGCCGTAGACGCCGACGGCAAGACCGGCGACGGCGCGGGCATCCATGTCGACCTGCCGGTGCGCTTCTTCGACGACGCCATTGCCGACTCCGGCCACAAGCCGCTGCCCAACCGCCTCGCCGTCGGCATGATCTTCCTGCCGCGCACCGATTTGAGCGCGCAGGAAACCTGCCGCACCATCGTTGAATCCGAGATCATTGACGCAGGCTACACCATCTACGGCTGGCGTCAGGTACCCGTCGACGTCTCCGTCATCGGTGAAAAGGCCCAGCGCACCCGTCCTGAGATCGAGCAGATCATGATCGCCGGCCCGATGCCGGAAGAGCGCGATCAGGCCGAGTTCGAAAAGGATCTCTATCTCATCCGCCGCCGGATCGAGAAAAAGGTGATCGCGGCGCAGATCGCCGATTTCTATATCTGCAGCCTGTCGGCGCGCTCGATCATCTACAAGGGGCTGTTCCTCGCCGAATCGCTGTCGGTCTTCTATCCCGACCTTCAGGATGAGCGGTTCGAGAGCCGCGTCGCCATCTTCCACCAGCGCTATTCGACCAACACCTTCCCGCAATGGTGGCTGGCCCAGCCGTTCCGCACGCTCGCGCATAATGGTGAGATCAACACCATCCGCGGCAACAAGAACTGGATGAAGAGCCACGAGATCAAGATGGCCAGCCTCGCCTTCGGCGAGCAGTCGGAGGACATCAAGCCGGTGATCCCGGCGGGTGCGTCCGACACCGCCGCGCTCGATGCCGTGTTCGAGGCGATCTGCCGTTCGGGCCGCGATGCGCCGACCGCCAAGCTGATGCTTGTGCCCGAAGCCTATCAGTCGGCCAGCGCCGAACTGCCCCAGGCGCATTCGGACATGTATGAATATCTCGCCTCCGTGATGGAGCCGTGGGACGGCCCGGCTGCGCTGGCGATGACCGACGGCCGCTGGGTGGTGGCGGGCGTCGACCGCAATGCGCTCCGGCCCCTGCGCTACACGCTGACCGGCGACAATCTGCTGATCGTGGGTTCGGAAACCGGCATGGTCGTCGTGCCCGAAACCACAATCGTCCGGAAGGGCCGCATGGGACCGGGCCAGATGATCGCCGTCGACCTTCAGGAAGGCGTGATCTTCGACGATCATGAGATCAAGGACCAGATTGCGGGCGAGCGCCCCTATTCGGAACTGATCAAGGACTTCATGACGGTCAACGATCTGGGTGACGTGCCCAGCGCCTTGCCCAGCTGGGACAAGGCCGAGCTGACGCGCCGTCAGGTCGCCGCCAACATGACGCTTGAAGATATGGAACTGATCCTTGCCCCGATGGTCGAGGATGCGAAGGAAGCCGTCGGCTCGATGGGCGACGACACCCCGCTCGCGGTCATTTCCGACAAGCCGCGCACGGTCAGCCATTTCTTCCGCCAGAATTTCAGCCAGGTCACCAACCCGCCGATCGATCCGCTGCGGGAACGGTACGTCATGAGCCTGAAGACGCGCTTTTCCAACCTCCACAACATATTGGAGCAGGACGCACAGAACAGCCATGTGCTGGTGCTGGATTCACCGGTGCTGACCTCGTCCGAATGGGCGAAGCTGAAGGGGCATTTCGGCCCTGCCGTTGCGGAAATCGATTGCACCTTCCCGGCCGAGGGCGGGCAGGAGCAGTTGCGCACGGCCATCACCCGCATCCGCGAGGAGGCCGAGCAGGCCGTGCGCGAAGGCCGCACCGAAATCTTCCTGACCGACGAGTATGTCAACGCCGACCGCATCGCCATTGCTGGGGTGCTGGCGGCCGCGGCCGTCCACACCCATCTCGTGCGCAAGGGGCTGCGCAGCTATGCGTCGATCAACGTGCGCTGCGCCGAAGCGCTCGACACCCATTATTTCGCGGTGCTGATCGGCGTAGGCGCGACCACGGTGAACGCCTATCTGGCGGAAGCCAGCATCGCTGACCGCCATGCCCGCGGCCTGTTCGGTGATCTGGCGCTGGATGCCTGTTTCGAACGCTATCGCATCGCCATCAACGAGGGCTTGCTGAAGATCATGTCCAAGATGGGCATCGCGGTCATCAGCAGCTATCGCGGCGGCTATAATTTCGAAGCCGTGGGCCTCAGCCGCGCGCTGGTCAACGATCTCTTCCCCGGCATGCCCGCGAAGATTTCGGGCGAAGGCTATCAGTCGCTCCATTATAGCGCGAAGATGCGGCACGACACCGCCTATGACAGCGCCGTGGTGCGCCTGCCGGTCGGCGGCTTCTACCGCCAGCGCAACGGTGGCGAGACGCATGCTTACTCGGCGCAACTCATGCACCTTTTGCAGACCTCGGTAGCGACCGACAGCTATTCGACCTATCTGCAATTCTCGCGGGGCGTGCGCGACCTGCCGCCGGTTTACCTCCGCGACCTGCTGGAGTTCAACTTCGCCCGCGAGGCGGTGCCGATCGATGAGGTCGAGGCGACCACCGAGATCCGCAAGCGCTTCGTGACGCCGGGCATGTCGCTGGGCGCCCTGTCTCCGGAGGCGCATGAGACGCTGGCCATCGCCATGAACCGCATCGGCGCCAAGGCCGTGTCGGGCGAAGGGGGCGAGGATGCGAACCGCTTCAAGCCCTATGAGAATGGCGACAATGCGAACTCGGTGATCAAACAGATCGCATCGGGCCGCTTCGGCGTCCATGCTGAGTATCTTGGGTCGGCCGAGGAAATCGAGATCAAGGTGGCCCAGGGCGCCAAGCCCGGCGAAGGCGGCCAGCTGCCCGGTTTCAAGGTGACCGAGTTCATCGCCAAACTGCGTCATGCGACGCCCGGCGTGACGCTGATCTCGCCGCCGCCGCACCATGACATCTACTCGATCGAGGATCTCGCGCAGCTCATCTACGACTGCAAGATGATCAATCCTCGGGCGCGGGTTTGCGTGAAGCTGGTCAGCCAGGCGGGCATCGGCACCGTGGCTGCGGGCGTGGCAAAGGCCCATGCCGACGTCATCCTCGTCGCGGGCCATGTCGGCGGCACCGGCGCTTCGCCGCAGACTTCGGTGAAATATGCGGGCACGCCGTGGGAAATGGGCCTGTCGGAAGCCAATCAGGTGCTGACCCTCAACGGTTTGCGTCATCGCGTGAAGCTGCGCACCGACGGCGGCCTCAAGACCGGCCGCGACATCGTGATCGCAGCGATTCTGGGCGCGGAAGAGTTCGGCATCGGCACGCTGTCGCTGGTCGCCATGGGCTGCATCATGGTGCGCCAGTGCCACAGCAACACCTGTCCGGTCGGCGTCTGCGTGCAGGATGAAAAGCTGCGCGAGAAGTTCACCGGCACGCCGGAGAAGGTCATCAACCTCATGACCTTCATCGCGGAAGAGGTTCGCGAGATCCTCGCCCGTCTGGGCTATCGCAGCCTCGATGAGGTGATCGGCCGTACCGAACTGCTGAAGCAGGTCAACCGTGGCGCCGAGCATCTGGACGATCTCGACCTCAACCCGATCCTCGCCAAGGTGGACGCGCCCGACGATCAGCGCCGTTTCAGTCTGACCGAATGGCGCAATGCCGTTCCGGACAGTCTGGACGCACAGATGATGAAGGACGCCCGCGCGGTGTTCGAACGCGGCGAGAAGATGCAGCTCACCTATACGGTGCGCAACACGCATCGCGCCGTGGGCACGCGCCTTTCGGCTGCCGTGACCGAGCGATTCGGCATGTCGAGCCTTGCGGATGGGCATCTGACCGTGCGTCTGCGCGGTTCTGCGGGTCAGTCGCTGGGCGCCTTCCTCTGCAAGGGCATCAAGCTGGAAGTATTCGGCGACGCCAACGACTATGTCGGGAAGGGCCTGTCGGGCGGCATCATCACGGTGCGCACGACCGTTTCCTCGCCCCTGTCGAGCAAGGACAACACCATCATCGGCAACACAGTCCTCTACGGCGCGACCAGCGGCAAGCTGTTCGCGGCGGGTCAGGCGGGGGAACGCTTCGCCGTCCGCAACTCGGGCGCGCAGGTGGTGGTCGAGGGCTGCGGCGCCAATGGCTGCGAGTATATGACTGGCGGCACCGCGGTCATATTGGGCAGGACCGGCGCGAACTTCGGCGCGGGCATGACCGGCGGCATGGCCTTCATCCTCGACGAGGATGGCAGCTTCCCGACCCGTGCAAACCCGGAGAGCATCATCTGGCAGCGGCTGGAAAGCGCCCATTGGGAGGCGGAGCTGAAGTCGCTGATCGCCCAGCACGCGGTGGCGACCGACAGCAAATGGTCGAACACCATCCTGGACGACTGGGACCGCTGGCGCCGTTACTTCTGGCAGGTCTGCCCGAAGGAGATGGTCAGCCGCCTCGCTTACCCGTTGAGCGATGCGTCCGCAGAGGTCGTCGCCGCCGAATAAGCGGCACGATCAATAAGATATGGCAGCGTCCGCCGGGATATCCTCGGCGGGCGTTTTGCTATCGGGGGCCTGGGCGATCCTCACCGTCCCCCAATCACCGCCTTCATCCGAAACGAAACGTTCGACCGAAGCGGGCAGTGTTCGGACGCGCGGCGGCGGTTCGACGACATCGACCGGTATCTCCTCATCCTGCGACGCATATTCGCGCACCGCCGGATCGTTCATCCCGTTCCAGCCCGCCATCTCAGCTGCCATCTGCCGATCGGCCAGCGTGGGACCGCAACCCTTGCAATGGATGATCGCCGGTCCGCTCAAGGCCGCCGTCTCATAGGGTGGATCATTCCGTGTCGTCGCCTCCGGCAACGCCGTTTCCACCCATGCTCTTGGCGATGTCGTCGCGTAGAGACCAAGGCCATAGCCTCCGGTCAACGCCACCCCGGCACTTGCACATGAAAATAACCAGAAGCGCGCGGACATTGGTGACCCTTCCCTATCCTTCCATCGCTCCCCGACTTTCTCTGTCCAAAACAACGCTTGTGCAGATAGGTTGTTGCATGACCCAAAAGCCTTTGCTAAGGGCCGCCTCCTACCAAGGCACCGGCCCCGCCGGTTCCCCGGAAAATGTGCGGTCGTGGCGGAATTGGTAGACGCGCAACGTTGAGGTCGTTGTGGCCGAAAGGCCGTGGAAGTTCGAGTCTTCTCGACCGCACCATTTCCTGAAATCGGGATCATCCTTGCCTTCGGGCAGCCCGGCGCTTTTGCGTAACATTCGCATTGAAAGCTTGCCCGCCAAGCCCAATCTAGCCGCGGTTCATGGCTTTAAGGGCTATGAGGACCATTTTCCCCCTTGCCCCGGCGGCGATCCCATGCACAAAGCTTGCCAATTGCCGTGCGGGTCTAGGGATTTTACCCGCAATTAACCATGCGGCAGCAAGGATGGGTTATGGACGACGTGATGATGCAGGACCGAACAGCCCCGGCATCGCCCCTTCCTCCTCAAGAGGTGGGAGAGGGTCTTTCCGTCATCTCCATCGCAAAAAGTTACGACAAGCGTGTGGTGCTGGCCGACGTGTCCTTGACTGTCGGCAAGGGTGAAGTGGTCGGCCTGCTTGGTCCCAATGGTGCGGGCAAGACGACCTGCTTCTATTCGGTGATGGGCCTGGTGCGGCCCGACCATGGGCGCATCGTACTCGACGGGCAGGATATTACCGGCCTGCCCATGTATCGGCGATCGATCCTGGGTCTGGGCTATCTACCGCAGGAGACTTCGATCTTTCGCGGCCTGACCGTCGCGCAGAATATCGGCGCGGTGCTGGAACTGGCCGAACCGGACAGGGCAGCCCGCGCCGCGCGGCTGGAACAGCTGCTCGAAGAATTCGGCCTCACCCGGCTGCGCGATTCGTCGGCCGTGGCGCTCTCGGGCGGTGAACGCCGACGCTGCGAAATTGCCCGCGCGCTGGCGGCCAACCCGTCGATCGTGCTGCTCGACGAGCCTTTCGCGGGCATCGACCCCCTCTCCATCGCCGATATTCGCGATCTGGTGAAGCAATTGAAGACCCGCGGTATCGGCGTCCTCATCACCGATCATAATGTCCGCGAGACGCTGGAGATCGTCGATCGCGCCTGCATCATCTACGACGGCAAGGTGCTGTTCGCGGGCAGTCCGACCGAACTTGTCGCCAATGCCGATGTGCGGCGACTCTATCTGGGCGAGAATTTCTCGCTCTAGCATGACAGACCGGGCCCTTCCCCCCAGCACAGGCAAGGGAAACGGTTGATGGCGCTCGCGCCCCGTCTCGACCTGCGGCAAAGCCAATCGCTCGTCATGACGCCCCAGCTCCAGCAGGCCATCAAGCTGCTGGCGCTGTCCAATCTGGAGATCGAGGCCTTTGTCGCGAGCGAGATGGAGAAGAATCCGCTGCTCGAGGCGTGCGGGCCTGACGATTTCACCCCCTCCGCCGACGGCATCGACCGGGAGACCCAAACCCACAGCGTCGCGGCGGAGGTCGGCGACAGCGACCAGCTGATCGGCCAGGGTCTGGGCAGCGCCGATTCACCACTCGACGTCGATTTTGGCGCGGAAACCTTCATCGACAATGGCCCTGCAGACCGCATGGCTGGCCCGAGCGCCAGTTCAGGGGGCATGGAGCCGCTATCGGGCGGCACTGGCGAAGCGTTCGATTTCGACAGTTTCGCCAATCCCGAACCGGGGTTGCAGGAACATCTGATGGATCAGGCCCGCGCCGTCCTTTCGGACATGGATCTGCTGATCGCCACCCAGTTGATCGGCCAGATCGACCCGGCAGGCTATCTGGACGCTAATCTGCTCGAAACCGCCCATGCGCTGGGCGTACCGCTCTTCGAAGTCGAGCATGTGCTGGACGTGATCCACAGCTTCGATCCTACCGGCGTCGGCGCGCGGTCGCTGTCCGAATGCCTCATGCTTCAGGCGATGGAGGCTGACCGCTACGATCCCTGCATGGCGAGGCTGCTCGCCAATCTCGACCTGCTGGCCAAGGGCGCCCTGCCCCAGCTGCGCCGCATCTGCGGCGTGGATGAGGAGGATATGGCCGACATGATCCGCGAACTGCGCGGCTATGATCCCAAGCCCGGCCTGCGCTTCTCGCACGACAGCGCCCCTCCGGTGACGCCGGACCTGTTCGTGCGCCCGACCCGCGACGGCTGGTCGATCGAGGTGAACAACGCCACCCTGCCCCGCCTGCTGATCAACCGAAGCTATTATGTCGAGCTCGCCGCCGGCCCGCAGGACAGGGCATCCAGGGCATGGCTGGCCGATTGCCTTGCCAGCGCCAACTGGCTGGTGAAAGCGCTGGACCAGCGCCAGAAGACGATCATCAGGGTCGCAAGCGAGATCGTTCGGCAACAGGAGGATTTCTTCCGCAAGGGAGTAGAGCATCTCAGACCCCTGACTCTCAAGGCCGTGGCTGAGGCGATCCAGATGCATGAATCCACAGTGAGCCGGGTCACGTCGAACAAATATCTGTCGTGCCCGCGCGGCCTCTTTGAACTCAAATATTTTTTCACCAGCGGCGTCGCGGCAGCCGGAGGCGAGGGCGCGGTATCGGCCGAGGCGGTGAAAAGCCATATCAAGGCGCTGATCGCCGCCGAAACGGCCGACGCCATCCTCTCCGACGACACGCTGGTCGACATGCTGCGCGCCAAGGGCATGGACATTGCCCGCCGCACCGTCGCCAAATATCGCGAAGCGATGGGGATAGGCTCATCCGTGCAACGACGGCGGCAGAAGGCGTTGCGGGGGCAAGCGGCTTGACCGAAGGGCGGTGACAAGCCAGATCGGCCGCCTTGAACAGGGGATCACCGCATGTCCGTCGCTTATCTCAATGGCCGCTTCGTGCCGCTGGCCGAAGCCCGAATCTCCGTGCTGGATCGCGGCTTCCTGTTCGCCGACGGCATTTATGAGGTCGCGGCGGTCATTGACGGCAAGCTGGTCGACAGCGCCTCGCACCTTGCCCGGCTGGAGCGCTCGACCAGCGCGATCGGCATCGGTCTGCCCCTCCTTTTGACAGAGATCGAATCCGCGCAGAAGGAACTGGTGGCGCGCAACAATCTGACCGAAGGCCTGGTATACGTCCAGATCACGCGTGGAGCGGATGCGACCCGCGACTTCCTGCCCTCGCCCGACATCCAGCCGACGCAGGTGATGTTCACCCATGCCAAGCCCTTTCTCGACGTCCCCGCCGCGCGCAACGGCTTAGCGGTCGCGACGATGCCGGACCTGCGCTGGGCGCGGCGCGACATCAAGAGCGTCGGCCTGCTGGCTCAGGCCATGGCGAAGCGCGCCGCCGCAGATGCAGGTGCGCAGGAGGCCTGGATGGTCGAGGACGGTTTCGTGACCGAGGGCGCCTCCTCCACCGCCTTCATCGTGACGGACGAAGGCATCATCACCCGCCCCTATTCGCAGGCGGTCCTCGCTGGCTGTACCGGCGCGGCCCTGACCGCGCTGGCGGAGGAGAGCGGCATCGCCGTCGTCCGCCGCCCGTTCACGGTCGCGGAGGCTCTGGCGGCGAAGGAAGCCTTCATAACCAGCGCTTCGACCCTCTGCCAGTCGGTGGTGCGGATCGACGGCCAGAGCATCGGGGACGGCGTGCCGGGTCCGGTCGCGATGCGGTTGCGCGCCCTTTATATTGACTTTGCCCGGCGCACTTCAGTCTGAAGTTCCGCAAATGCGCAAAAGCTGATCCGTTTCGGATGAGACGCAGCGCCACCCCTGTTCCCGCCAATTCGGCGTTTGCGGACGCTCCAATTTGATCAGCGGGGGCGTGCGGACTCGCATCTTTGGCCGGATACAAGGGCAAATGCGCACCATCAGGCGAAATCAGGTCCGTTTCGGAGCTTGGTAAGGCTGCGTAACGAAGGCATTGCGGTAAATGGGAACCGGAAGGCGACAGGAGACAACATCGTGGAAATGGATCAATCCCAGCCCCGCTACGAAGCAGCGCTTGATCAGCCTTTCGGTCAAAAGGACGTAAGGCCGCGGCTGCTGATCCTGGCCGACGACATATATCTTGACGACGCGGAAGCGCTGAGCAGTGCAACCGGCCTGCGCCTGCTCGGCAAGGTGGCGCTGAATCAGGCCTGCGAGCGGCTGGATGCTCAGATCGATTGCGACATCGTCCTGCTATTCTGCCCCTCCCCCGACGACCGGCTCGAACGGCTGTTGGTACAGGTCGAAACGCTCGCGGTTCAGAAGGACATCTCCGTCATTCTGGTGGCGGGCCTCCACACCATCGATCTGGCCTATGCCTGCCTTCGCAGCGACCGCACGCAATTGCTGTGCACGCCCGATCACGCCGATCTGGCCGCCGCCCTGCTCGCGGCGGTCAATCAGTCGCAACAGCCGCTGCTCCATGACATGAACCCGGAAAGCGAAGGCGCCCGGCTTCAGCAATTGAGCGAGGAGGTCAGCCGTCTTGCCCGCACGCTGGAGACCCTGACCAAGCGCCCGCGCCATGCAACGCCTTCCTTTGATCTTGGTCCGCGCATTTCCGACCAGCCCAGCGACTATATCGGCATGCCCGCGCTCGAACCGATCGGCAGCGCCGACAAACCCGCCGAAAACCTGACGGTCGATGCAATGCAGGTGCGCGATCTGTTGCGCGCCCGCCGCTTGCGCGATGATTTCCTGCCCGCCGACCTGTTCGCCGATCCAGCCTGGGACATGCTGCTAGACCTGCTTGCCGCGCGGCTGGAGCATGAGCGGGTCTCGGTTTCCAGCCTGTGCATTGCTTCTGCGGTGCCGCCGACCACCGCCCTGCGCTGGATTCGGACGCTGACCGATCAGGGCTTCGTTCAGCGTCAGGCCGACCCGCATGACGGCCGCCGCGTGTTCATCGCCCTGGCCGACAGCACGGCCGAAGCGATGAGCCGCTGGTTCGTCGCCAGCCGCCGTTTCCTGTGCGCCTGAGGAATTTGTCCTCATCGCGCTTGACCAGCGCAAGGATTGCCGTAGATAGGCGCCCACCGAACGCTGGCCGTCAGGAACAGGCATCGGGCGATTAGCTCAGTTGGTAGAGCGTCTCGTTTACACGGAAATTTGGCGATTGCCATACCGCGTTGAATTTACGCGATTTTCTTCGTGTTCTCTGCATCCACTTCGGGAATAGTTCGGGACTCCGAAGCCTCCAGCGCCTTTCGCACATCGTCATCGAACGCGTGGGCATAGCGCAGCGTCGTGCGGATGTTCCTGTGTGCCAGGGCTTTCTGCGCGGCGGCCAAGTTGCCGGTCTGGCGCAGGATCCGCGTCCCGCGCGTGTGGCGCAGATCGTGGAAGCGGAAATTTTCGATTTCAGCGGCACTCAGGGCCTCGCCCCACACCTTCCGCCAGCCATCCTTGGAAATTGGGTATCGTTGCCCCTTGCGGCGCTTCTGGCGGCTCTGCTGGCATTCATAGGTGAATACCTGCGGGCACGCCTGCGGCTGCGTCGCTATGAGGACGATCATGTCTGTGGTCAGGGGACGCTTGATACGGTTGCCGCCCTTTACAGTGCGCCATGCCACCTTCGCGGGCAAATCCAGATCGGACCAGAGCAACGTCCGTACCTCGGAAACGCGCCATCCTGACAGCAGGGCGAATTTGACGAACGGCTGATAATCCTCCCGGATCGTGGAAAGCAGCCGGTCTTCCTCATCGAATTGCAGTTCGCGCGGGTCATGTTCCTTGACCGCATAGCGCATTGCGCCCCAATCCGGCATTTCGCCGACATCATAGCGGGCGCGATCGGTCGCGCGCCAGAAAGCGCGGGCGACGTCGATTTCCCGATTGACGCTGGAGCCTTCGACCAGCGCGGCGCGCTGCCGGAAATATGCACCGATGTCCGTGTGATCGACGTCGGACATGAAGGTGCGCGAGCCGATGGCATTGACGAAATTGTCCAGCCAGCTTTCAGATGATGCGCTCCATCGGGCTTCCTTGCGCAGCTTCGTCTCATATAACCCAGCGGCATCGTCCATCGTGATCGGCTTGCGATTTTTGATGTCGAGCGCCGCCTCAGCCCGCTTGCGCGCCTCTACCCTTTCCGCTTCTCGTTTCGTTTTCTGGCCCGTCGAGCCGTGAAATCTCCGACCACGATGCTGGAAATCGTAGAGGTAGAGGGTCGAGTTTTTCGGCTTGTAGACTGACATTGATCATCCTCACGGACGCGGGCCGACACGTAGGCGTCGCAGTCTTCCGGGCGGTAACGAATCTTGCGCTCTGTGATGGCGACGTAACGAATATGGCCCTGCTGGCGAAGGCGGCGCAAGGTCTTGTCGCTGATATGCAGGCGCTTCGCCGCCTCCGTTGGGGTTAAAAGGACCGGGCCGCTCATGCCGCGAACCTCAGCTGCTTTTCCACGGCAACCTTTTCGCGGGGCGGGATCCAGAAGGTTGGGGCGAATGGCCGACCTTGAGAGTCCGTCATGGGGGCGCGGCACTTGTCCCAAACCACCCACATATAGTCGATCTTGCCATGATCGTATGCGTTGTCGCCCAGCTGCTCGATGACGTCGCCGGGCGGCATGGATGGCCGTTCGCACAGGATCCACACGCCGATCGGCGTCTCGTCCGTGAAAAGCCGGTAGCGGCCTTCGCTGGCGAGCCATTTCAAAGGCAGCAGGGCGCAGACCTTGTGCGAGGCGATCGACAGGGCGCGGCGGATGCACTTTTCCGCCAGACCGCGAACAAGGCGGCCATTCTGATAGGAGAATGGCGGATTGAATATGATCGACAGGCCGCCCCCAGCCTCCAGCAGATGACGCTGGTCGCCGAGCAGGTCATGTGCGCCCATGAATAACCGGTGTCCGGCGGCGCGGTCGAACAGATCAGTACCATAGGCCTTGAAGCCTCGTTCGGTCAGCGCCTCCGGGATATGCAGTTGGCCGCAGCAGGGATCCAGATAGGTGACGTCCGATTCCAGGGTGATCATGTCGAGCAGACGGTGCGTCACCCACTTTTCCTCAACATACCAATCCCAAGGATGGCGGGTGCCGCCCTTCGGGCGGGAAGTCAGTTCGCCACTCATGCAGCGTTCCTTTGTTCGATAGCGGCGGCGCGGGGTTCGAGCAGGGGGATCGCCCAGACCTGCACGTAAAGGTGCGCCCAGCGCCAAATGGCGTAGAGGTTGCGGTATTGCGGGGTGTCGGCGACCGCCTTTTCCAGAGCGCGGTGCGCGGTGGCGACGATGGCAAGCCAGCCTTCCCGATCGGTCGGATTGGCTGGCCGGCCGATACCGGTCAGTTCCTCGCGCTCCAGCGTCGGGATCCCCAGCTTGCGGGCGATCAACACGGCCATGATATGCCATTGTGCCATGTCGGCGTTGCGGGCTTCGGTCATACGCCAGCGTTTATCGCTATTGCCCGCTTTGCGGATCTCTTCCGCCCATCCCGCCTCCCGGCGCTTGCACTCCGACACAATTGCGTCCCAATGCTGATCCGTGGTGATGGCCCAAGGCGCGGCTGTCATGGCTGCACCGCCATTCGGCCCATGTCCGTGATCTGCCACCAGTAAATCCGCGCCTTACCGGGGGCAGCTACGCCCTGCGCGAAACCGCGCTTTTCGAGACGCTTCATCATGTCGCGAGCGGTCTTGGTGCTGCTGTGTCGGCACAGCCCAGCTATGTGATGGGTCGCCACTGGCCCACCTTCTGACAGGAATGCCAGCGTAGTATGTTCGGCCAACGAAAGGACCGGGGTAGGCATAGGTGCGCTGATGCGACGCAGAGCGGTGGCGATGGGAACGAAGGCGATGGCTTCGGCGGTGCGCGGCCCGCGCAGCGAGTTTGCGCGCCAGCGGCGCACTTCGTCGGGCGACCGGGTGGTCAGAACCAGCGCCTTCTTTTGCGGGAAGGGCTGATGCCTGCACACGCCATCATCAATGATGGTGTCGAGGCCGAAGAAGTCCGCAAAGGCGCGGGCATTGATGGTCTTGCCGGTGCCGGGAGGGCCATGGATGACGATGATGCTCAACGGCGTTCTTCCTGAATAGAGGCCACGAAACGGGCGATGATGAAGGGGACGGCGCAGACGACGGCGATCAGGAACAGCGCGCGGGTCGCGCCTTTGATTGCCAGTTCGAGGCGGCGACTGCTGCGGCCAGCGGTGCCGCAGGAATCGCAGCGGCAACCGATAGGATGGATGGAGGGGGTGGACCGGCGGACCATGGCTATTCGATCCCCAGCGCTGATTTATAGGTTTCGAGGATGGCCTCGTTTTCCATGCGGGTGTTGCGCTCCATCTTCCGTAGCGCGATGATGGATTTCATGCCCTTGGCGTCGAAGCCGGTGGCCTTCGCCTCCAGATAGACGTCCTTGATGTCGTCGCTGATGCCCTGCTTTTCTTCCTCAAGGCGTTCGATGCGCTCGATGAACTGGCCCAACTGCTGGGCAGCGGCTTCGGGGTTGGCCTTGATCGGGTCGGGTGTGTGCTTCTTTTTCTTGCCCTTGCGGACCGGCGCGGCGGCGGTCGCCGGAACCAGCTGATGGACGAAGCCGCCTTTGCCATCGGGCACGGATGCCATTCGCATCGCGGGCGCGGGGGTGTTTACAGTCTGAGCCTGCATGATTGCCTTCCTGTTCATGCGTTGGAGGGGGGGCTGGGGCGTGCGAAAACCCAGCAGTTGACGGTTTTGCCGGTGCGGGAATTGACCGGCTTGTGAGCGAGGTATTTCCGGGCCTTGCTGGATTTCAGCAGGCGCTTGAGTTCGTTCATCGGGGGGAGTGACAGGCGCAGATCGCCGCACCGCTGTTCGAACTGCACAAGGTTGATCGCGAAGACTTCGCCGGTGCGGCTATGATCAATCGGGTTGGCGGTCTGATCGGATTCCTGCGCTGCGATCCAGTCGAACCGCTCCCAGAAGAGTTCGACATGGGGATGATCATGTTCGACCAAGCGCTGCCGTTCGGTCAGCATTTCCCGGATGAAATCGTGCGTGGCATCAGCCGCGGCTTTCGGGACGTTGCGCACCACGATCTGCATGGCATCGAACATGGCGGCCAGCTGGGCATGGTTCTTCGCCAAGCGGTCGTTGCGGACGCCGGGCTGCTTGAGCATCGCCTCGTAATGATCGGCGAACCGCTCCCGATAGCATTTGAGGATTTCCGCCTCTTTGCGGACGATGTGGACGATGAAGCCCGACACGTCGTCGCGCTCGAACCGGCTGATCTTTTCGGCGGCGGTGCGGGTGTGCGGTCCCCAACCCGTCTTGTCGATCGTCAGACCCATGATGCGCTCGCGCATCGCCGGGGACGCCTCGACCGGATCATTCTGCACGATGGCGATGGCCCCACGGAACGGCGGTTCGAAGGTTTCCATGCCGCCGTTGGCGATGGCGCGGGTGCGGACAGCGCGCCCGTTATAGGCGGTTTTCAGTTCGTCCCATTCGAACCGGCGGCTGTGCGGGGTGTCCTGCGTCCGGTCGCCCTCGATCAGCACCACAGGCAGGTTGCCGACCTGCCCCAGCGTGCGGGCGATACCGGCATTGGTGGCCTTGGTCGGGTCGAAGCCTTCATAATTGCCGACGCGGCCCATCAGCTTCCACAGGAACGCGATCAGCGTGGTCTTTCCGGTGCCGGGAGGGCCAGTCACTTCAAGGAAGCCCAGCGATTCCTGCATGGCGCGGACCTGCTCGGCGAACAGGGACAGCACCCAGAATGTCAGGGTGACATAGCCCTTCGCGCCCCACGCCTCATAGACGGGCTGGACCCAATCGAGATTGAGCCGGTCCGCGTCATAGCTGATCTTCAACAGCCGGTCCGCCGTGCGCAGCTTCACTGCCTTGCGCGAAAAGACGAAATAGTCGTCCGCGTTGACCTTCTCGACCTTGCCGTTGCTGACGCCGATGTCGCCCAGCAGATAGGCTTCATGGTCGATCGAATAGCCGGTGAACTGGATCGCCTCGACCATGCGGATGCTGGCCCATTGCCGCTGCATCAGCTTGTCCAGATGGCCGGTCGCGCCGGTCCACTGCGCGCCGGGGGCGACCGATGACAGGCGCTTTTTGAACTCGGCCCCGGCGGACAGGTTCGCGCCGGAAAAGGTGGCCTTCACCGCATCGCGGCGCGGCTGTCCCTTGATCCGGGGGAAGTCGATGCGGAGGAAATAGGCCCCCTCCTCCAGATAGGCGTCCTTCTGGAAATAGAGGGTGCGGAAGGTGCAGTTCGCCAGTTCGGTGATGTCGGCGGCCTGACGGGCGGCCTTTTCCCATTGCTCCTCATAGGGCAGCTGCTGGATTGACGGGTCGCTCTCGCGCAGCCCCTCAAGGATACTTTCGATCCGCTCCAGCGAGAAGGACGCCCACAGCTGGCGCTGGTTGAAGATCAGGGGGAAAGACGCGGTCTTGAACCGCTTGTAGATCAGGAACGCCTTTTCGTCGGCGGTGGCCGCGATCGTCACGTCGCCCGCCCACAGATATTCCTCTATGTGCTGGGGCTTGAGCCGATCGGCTTGGTGCAGGTCGTTCCAATCCCGCTTTTCGCCCTCGCCATCGACGCGGACCTGCGCGGCTCCCGCCATCCAGCCAGCCTTGCGGGCTTCGGCCACATGCGAGATTGCATATTCGACCCCTGCGGCGCCCTGATCATAGGCGAAGATCAGGCGCGGCCCGGCCCCGGCGGCGGGATCGTCGCCAATGGCCTTGCGCAGATCAGCCAGGAACTGCTTGGGGAAGTTGTTGCAGGACATGGCCGACACCGCGACGATGCCGTTTTGCCGCAGGGCGATGGCGTCGAAGATGCCTTCCGCGATCCAGATTTCCCGCGCGCGGGCCAGCGTTTCGACGGTATCGCCGGGATAGGTCCAGACCAGCCCGCGATAGCCGCCGCCATAGGAAAAGGTGGCCTTCTTGTCGCCGAAGCGGTGGGCCTGATCTATCAGCCGCTGCCAATATCCGCCGCCGGGCATCGGGAATCGCACGGTCGCGGACCCGATGTTCAGTTCCTGATCGTGATAACGTTCCTGCGTATAGGCGCCCTTGAGCGGAACGATGTCTAGGCCGCGCGCGGCGATCAGATAGGCGTCTGCCGCAGCGTTCGGATTTTGCGGCGACTGCTTATACCGCTTCGACCAGTCGTCGAAGATTTCGGGGTAGAGCTTCTTGGTTTCGCCCTCCCAGCCACATTTATCGACGCGGCCACAGCGGAGGATCCATGGGTGCCCCGCAGGCGTCCAGACGGATTTCTTGCCCTCCTTGCATTGGGGGCATTTCCCCTCGCGCAGAAAGCCACCGTTCTCGCGGAGATTATAGTCTTTGATCAGGCGGGCTGTGACTTCGCGGAGTATGTCTTCACGCATCTGGGCTGGCTTCTCAGGCAATAAGGGGCCGATCCCGGCGGCGGGGTGCGCCGGGCTGGGTTTCGTCGGTCAGGGAGGCGCGGGCGCGGCCCGCTGGGGTCAGTCGGCTACAGCGGCGGCAGCGGGTTCATGATCCGGTCCGTCATCATTGGCTGCGGCCCTGTCATTGGCCGCCGCGTGCCATGTGGTGAGGGGAAGCACCGCGAGCGGCTTTGGGAACCGGCTCGCCTTGGTGCTGCGCACCGCGACCATTTCCACGACAAATTCATGGCCGCAGGCGTCAGGATTGCGGCAGCGATAATAAAGCTCCCGAAAGAGCGTGCTTACCTTTCCAACGGCCCTAGAATGGGCACGGCCCCCGCAGGCCGGACAAGTGACGTGAGGCAGACCCGCCATCAGCTTTCCCCCAGTGATCACTGCGCGGCACCATTGCCGGGCAGAAAGGATTTGAGACGGGTCAGCAGCCGGTTCATGGCCCCGCTGGCTTCCTCAGTCTCTTTGATGGCGTGATAGATCTCGGTGGGCGTCGAGCCGGGCAGCGTCACATGGATGCTGCTGCTGATCGCGTCCGCCGATTCCTGCGTTGCCTGGGCGATGTCGTCCGCCAGCGCCTCGCGGCAAGCCAGCGTATCGAGCAACGATATGTCCAGCTGCCGTGCATAGCTTTCGAGGATCGGCGCGAAGCCACCGCCCGCAGCCATGAATGCCTTGTCGAGCGCCATGGCCTGATCCAGCGTCGGCAGTCCGCCCTGATCGCTCTCGCTCCAATAGCGGACAGCCCGCTTCGACCGCCGGGTGATCTTCGCGGCCTGATCCCAGCCAATCACGCCGACAGCCGTGGTGATGGCGAGGGAAAAGGACAGAGGGGCGCGGATCTTCGTCATGCGGGCCGCCAGATTTTGAAATGGCGCATGAGATCGTCAGGGATATGATCCTCTGGATACATCATGTGCTGAAACCCCAGCAGGATCGGCAACAGGCGGGCGACATCATATGCGGTGATGTCGGGTTGCGGTTTGTATTCAACCCGCGCGGGTTGGCGGATCGAATAGCCGGTGATGACCGTGCCCTCGATCGGCAGCGCAGCATCAAGCGTTTGCTCGGTCATGCTCCCGGCCTCCCCATGGCGCACATGGCGAAGATCGTCGCGCTGCTCATGATGAGGAAGGCGGCGAGGCTATACCAGCGCGGCAGCTGCGGCGCGGGAGCCGGTTCGTCGCGCAGGGTGGTGAGTTCTTCCGGCACCGTGAAGGTGTGGCGCGCGACATATTGCCCGCGCAGCCGATATTCGTTGCGGCTCATGCTGCCACCGCCGTCGCGCCTGCATAGCGCCCAGCTGCAACGGCGATATGGCCGGAAGTGGTGAGTTCGACGGGCTGGCCCTTGCGGATGTTGCCATGGCGATATTGCGCGGTGATGGCGCGCAACAGGTCGCGGCGGTGGCAGCGTAGCGTCGTTTCAAGGTCCGTCACCGTCAGGGGATGACCGGCATCGAAAAGAGCGTTGAGCAGGCCGATTTCGATCTGCTCGGCGTGCGAGAAAGACTTGCCGCACTTGCGCGCGGTCATGGTGATGACTGTCATCAGTGGACGTCCTTTCGTTGCGTTTCCGGCTTCCGATCGCAAGCGACGGTGATCGGCGGAGCCGTTATTTCAACAGGGGCGGCGGCGTTGGGCCGACCCAGAGGGAACACGACATGATCGGCGGTGATGGGCAGGCCGAGTTCTTCGGCAATTTGAAGCACATGCTGTTGTTCATTGGCCGGAACCCGTCCCTCCTTCTTCCAACCGTGGACGGTTGAAGCGGGGCGATTGAGATCGCGCGCCATCTTGCGCACGCCACCCCAAATCCCGAACAATGTATCACCCTGTTTCATGGTGATTGTGTTCGACTTTCCCGAACGAAAAGTCAACACCTTTTAGGGTGAGACTTTGTTCGGCTTTCCGGTGATGTCCTACGGCCATGGAAAAGGTTGCGACGAAACTCAAAGAACTGCGGAAATCTGCGGTTCCTCGCCTAACAGTGCGTGCAATGGCCGATGCGTTGGAGATGCCATTGGGATCGTACGCCCGGTATGAAAGCACCTACGATTACAAAAAATCTTTCCTTCCCATCGACCTAACGCGGAAAATAGCGTCCGTGCTGGCCTCGCATGGAATCGACGCAGCGGAGGTCATGAAGCTGGCCGGGCTGAATGAGGACGAGGCGGAGCCGGAAGGCAACGCAATCGAGGCGGCCCAGCCACAGGTGCAATATGTTTCGATGCCGCTCGCTTTGCCTAGTGAAGCTGCGCTGCGCGATATGTTCCGCAGCCTGCTAGTGCTGGTGCCGGAAGGAGCGACAAAGGACGAAGCCGCTGAAATTCTCGCTCGACGGCTTCCATCTGGCATCGCAGCGTGTGGACCTCTCGTGCTCGATCCACACGCGGCTCCATCGCCTGTAGGCGCAGAAGCGTCTCGATCTCCCGCCACAGATCATCGCGCATCTGCACCATCGTCGCGCACCTGACGGTGCAGGCCTGACAGGCAAATTCGCATCCCGGCGTCAGTCTGATCGCTCGCCCGCTCAACTTCACGCACCTCTGTGTTCCTGATTCGTTCTCGTTCTGACTAAAGAGGAACAAGTAGGAAAGAGGTAAATGCTGCGCTGGATCAATATCTTGTGGACAGTGGGTTGCCGTGCGGAATAGGCCAGTTCGGAATTTTCGAACGGGCGGGATTGCAGGAGGGGGAATGAAATTCGGAGTTAGAAAGCCGAGCCTGAAAAAGTCCATCGCGGCGCGCACCTCGGTCAAGCGAGTGGTCCGGCATTCCTTGGGGGTGAAGGCCCCGAAAGGTATGGGGCTGCTGACCAATCCCAAAAAGGCGGTTTACAACCGCGCCTATTCTCGCACGTCCTTCTCGCTCATCAGCTTGATTAAAAAACTGCTGAAGTAACGCGAGGGGTCTAACGATCGGCACGACCTGCGGATTAAAGGGGGCAAGGTGGAAGCTACATTAGATCTGAATGACCAGCCGGGTGCAGAGCCGATCAGCCTGTATTTCGCACTTGCTCCCGGCCAAAAAGCAGACATGGAGGTCGCCGCGCGAGCAGCTATCGCGTTCGCCGACACAATCAAAGAACTGGCAGCGCTATTCGACCCCATGGCTGCGGTTCGAATTGAATTGGAAAGTGGCTCCGAGAGTAGCTTGGGGCTGAACGCCCTGATCCGCAAGATTAAAGGATTTCCGGCAAATCATCCTGGCTGGTTTGCGTTCTTGGTTGCTGTTGCGGTCAATGTCAGTGGCGATGTTCGTTCTTGGGCAGTTGGGCAAATTCTAGACTATATGTCCAGCAAGGACGCGCCCCAGGCGGTGCAGCGATTGGACAAGAAAGATGCAGAGGCGATCGCCGAAGAGGTGGCCGCGATGCTTAAGAATGACATCGCCAAAGCCTCTACGCGCCAGATTTTTAAGGAAGTTCAGCGCGACCCCGCAATTGTAGGTGTTGGCGTCACCGCGCATCATCGAACGAAACCAGCGGTACTTATTCCGAGGTCGGACTTTGGACGTGCGAGTGGCGAAGGCCGCGAAGTCGAAAATCTCGTCAAAGCGCGGGTTGGATCCGAAAGAATGCGCGTTACGCTCAAGAAGCCCCGCCTCGAGGCCGTGGTTTCAAGCTGGCGATTCCAGCATGGATCTCTGCCCGAATTCTCGGCTGAGATGCGAGATCGAGAATTTCTTAGGGCTTTTGAAGAAGGCCGCATCGATCTTCCGCTTCGCATCGGCACAGAAATGGACGTTGAACTGGAGACCGAGCAGGAGTTCGAAGCGGGTGTTTGGGTGATCAAAAAGCGGTCGATAACCAAGGTCTATGCGCCGCGCGCAGGCACGTTAGCGCTGGGTCTGTTCCCCGACGACTGATCTAACCAGAAGTCCTGACGCAACAAGGAAGATGGCTGCGGCAATGATAAGCGGAGCCTTGCTCGAAAACGCGCCTGCTAAGCTCATCAGCACAGTGCCTGCAGCGCCGCCAACCATAACGCGGAGCGCAATAGATATGAACTTGCGCGGGTGCATCGTCGCTCACACATAGCCGAGCCATCCCCTTTTGGCTATTGATCTGTACTAGTTGGCTAAGGCGCAGTCTCCATCTTCACATCTGTCGTGAAGCCGCCCGCCTTGTCGAGCCGGTGCGTCACTTCCGAAATCAGCCATGTGGTCGCGTCGATCTCATCCTTATAACCGCTGACCGACACGCGGGCTTCGGGGATGGCATCGGCGCGGCCCAGCGCCAGTTTCATGTCCAGCGTGGCCGGGGCGCGCTTGAGCCGGTCCCTTTCCGCGATAGCGGCGCGCCTCGCTGACGCCTCGTCAGGATAGACCTTGCGCAGCTTCTTCGCGCCATCGGCCTTGCCCACGGTGAACGTCTGCCGCTTCGCGCCTTTCTTGTCATGCCAGCTGGCCGTCACGCCTTCCTGACCGTCCCGCTTCTGCCGCTGCCAGTTGTGGCGGTCGCCATCGGTGCGGCGAATCGTCAGGGTCGGGAGAGCCTTGCCGCTGGTCGTGGTGCCCGCGCCCTTCCGCGCGAAGATCAGATGCTTGTCCTTGATGGTCGCCACGGCGTCATGCTCGCGGCCAAGGCGGCGCAGGAAGGCAATATCGCTTTCCCGGCTCTGGCTGATCGACGGGAGCGTGATCGAGGACAGGTCCGACGCGATTTTCAGGGTCAGGCCATTCCGGCCCGCGACGTCTTTCAGCACCGCGCCCAGCGTCGTATTCTTCCAGCTCTGCTCGCGGCGGTTGCGGATCTGGCTGGTGAAGTCGGCGGCCCGCGCCTTGATCGTGATCTGATCGGGCGGGCCGCTGTGCGAGACATCGTCCACCTTGAAACTGCCCTTGTCGATCAGACCGGCGGAGACATCGTGGCCCTGTTTCCAGCCCAACTGCACTTTCAGCACCGCGCCTTCCTTCGGGATCCCCAACATGCCGTCCGTGTCGTTCAGCACAATGTCCAGCTGGTCGGCTTCGTCGCCGCGCTTTTCCGACAGGGAGAGGGAGACGAGGCGCGGGCGCAGCCGGTCGGACAGATCCGTGCCGTCGAGCGTCACGCGCCAGTCGGCGATATTGTTGATCTTCTCGCTCATGCAGCCTCACGCATTATTGGCTGCCGCCGGGTCATCCACGCGCAGCAGATCTATGCCGAAGTCGATGCGACGGGCGCGGCCATCGGACATCAGGAAGGCGTGGCGCTCATCCAGCGCGGTGATGACAAAATTGCCGTAAACGGTGCCGGTGCCGTCGACCAAGGGCAGGGCCTCGCCATCGTCTGCCATGGTGCGCAGATCATCGAGTGAAACGTGCCCGTCCGCAATCTCGGCATAGACCGCACCCGACAGGCTGATCGTTTCATCGCCGGGTCCGGTGAACTGCGTCGCGTCGCGGGCGCCGACGCGGGGGGCCCGGGCATGTTGCCAGTCCGTTTTCCGTTGCATCTCATCATAGGCCAGCGTCCCGATCTCGAACAGGAACATGCCCAGCGCCATCAAGTGCATCTTACGTTCCCCCTCAGTCGTCGCCGAAGCCGCGCCCGCGCCGCTCGCGCTCGATCTGCTCGATCGCATCGCGCACCTTGTCGGCGATGTCCTGCGGGTCGCCAGTGACGCCGTGGAAATGGAGTTCATAGGTGGCCGGTGCGGGCACGGCGGCGGCAGTAGAGCGGGTGGCCGGCTGCTGTGCCGCAGCCGGGGATGCGACGGCCATGGCCGCCCCGGCGGTGCCCATGCCGATCGCGCTCGCCATCTGCCCGGACAGATCCATGATCCGCGGAATGATGGGGCTGGCCGAAAAGCCCTTCGTCATCCGGTCCGACAGTTCGGCGATGCGATCCAGCGGGCCGCTGCTGTTGTCGGAAAGCCCCTGATCCAGACCGGCCATAACGAAGCCGCCCAGCCCCGCAAAGACGCGGGACGGCGAATGGATGCCCAGCTTGGATTTGAACCAGTTGGCGACGGAACTGGCGGTGTTGACGATGGTGCTTTTCAGCGCGCCGAGCATCCCCAGGACGCCGTTAATCAGCCCTTGGATAAGGTTGCGGCCGATTTCGGTAAAATTCAGCGACTGGAGGTAGGCCAGCGCGGGCATGAAGGCGCGGATGAGCAATCCGAGAGGGTGGAAGGTTAGGAAGGCATTGATCAGGAAGTCGATCGCCCCGCTGACCATGGCTTTGATGCCTTCCCACAGGCCGCCGAACCACGCGGATATCGCGCCCCAATTGTCGTAGATCAGATATGCGGCTGCGGCGACCGCAGCGATGGCCGCGACGATCAGCAGCAATGGCCCCAGCGCAATGCCCAGCGGCGCGGCGGCGGCGGTCAGGGCGGCGAAAGCCAGCGCAAGGCCGCCGAGCAGGATCAGCAACGCAGCCCCCGCGCCCATGAAGATCATGATGCCCTTCGCCAGCAACGGATGCTCCTTTGCCCATCCACGCACCGCGACAGCCGCTTTCGAGACGTAGCCCGACACCTTGACGATGGTGGGCAGCAGGAACTGGCCCATGGTGATGTTGAGCGCCGACAGCGCGTTGCCCGCCAAGCCGGTAGCCCCTTCCGTGGTGGCGATGGCCGACAGGAATTCCCTGTTCATGGAGCCAGCATATTGGCTCCTGTCACCTACCATGGCGAAGTTCGTTTTCAGCTGGTCGAGGCTGGTCAGCATGGGCGCGATGGCGGCGACGCTTTCGGAACCGAACAGTTCGGTCAGCATCCCGGCCTGCGCCTCTTTCGGCAGCTTCTGGATCCGCTCAAGGACGTTGGTGATCGCGCCACCGGCATCCTTCTGCATGTCCTTCGACATTTGCACGGCATCCAGCCCCAGCGCCTTAAAGGCGCCCTGCTGCGATTTCGTGGCCGACGTGCCTTTGGTCAGCGCCAGCATCATGTTCTTGATGCCGGTCGCGCCGATTTCCGATTCCACGCCGACGCTGGACAGCACTTGGCTCATGGACGCGATCTGAGCCGCAGCGAGGCCGCCCACCTTGCCGAGCGGGCCGATGCGCGTCACCATGTCGGTTACAGCGCCGACATTGCCGCCGAAGC
Organism: Sphingobium sp.; assembly: GCF_041987595.1. Lineage (GTDB taxonomy): Bacteria > Pseudomonadota > Alphaproteobacteria > Sphingomonadales > Sphingomonadaceae > Sphingobium. The sequence goes on from NZ_JBHIWJ010000006.1 coordinate 68,576, forward strand.
TGTTGGTCAGGGCGTTGATCTGGTCGGCCAGCGCTACGACGCCATCCTGCGGCAAGCCGAACGCGGTCCGCCATTTCGCCATGGTGTTGCCCGCATCTTCGGCGGTGCTGTCGAAGGCCACGCCCATTTTCGCCGCATCCTCGGCGAAGCGCATCAGTTCCTGACGCGGGACATTGGCGCGGCCAGCGGCGGCAACGATCTGGGCAATGCCTTCCGCCGCCATCGGGACTCGCGTGCTCATCTCCAAAATGTCGTCGGACATCTTGTTGAAGGCTTCGGGCGTCGGGAAATCCACGACCTTGCGGACGTCGGCCATGGCGCTCTCCAGCGTCATCGCCTGTTTGGTCGCCATGACGATCGGCGCACCGGCGGCGGTGCCAGCGGCGACCATGCCGAGGCCCATGCCCGTCGCCTTCTGGCTGACCTCATTCAGCTTTTCGGAATTGCGATTGGCCTGGGCGACCTTCTCCAGCTGCGCCGTCTGTTGCTTGAGCGCGCGGTTCGCTTCTGCAGTGCGATTGGCGAGGCGATCCTCATGTCCGGCCAGATCCATGACATCGACACCGGCGGCGGACAGCTTGGATGACAGCTGCTGCAGTTCCGCGCCGCCCTGATCGAGCCGCGCGGCCAGCTGGGCGGACTGCTTTTCCGCCCGCTCGAATTCCATGCGCAGCTTCTTCGTCGGCTTTTCGGTCGCCTCCAGCTGGGCGCGCAGATGCGCCAGCTTGGCCTGCTGTTCCTGATATTGGCGCGTATCATTGGCGAAGCGCGATTCCGCGGACTTGTAGCTGCCGACCTGCTTTTGCAGGGAGCCAAGGGCCTTGAGTTCGTCCTGCGTCTTCGCCAGATCCCGGCGCGCGGCGGACGACGCGCCAGTGATGGATTTGAGGGGCGATGTGACCTTGTCCAGCGCCTCAAGGATGATCTGCAGCCGAAGGTTCTTGTCCGCCATTATCGCTTTCCGGGCTTTTCAGGGGGTTTTGATCGACGGGCGGCCTGTTCGCGCCAGCCCATCAGTTCGGACAGGTCCATTCCGTCCATGACGGCGGGCGACCAGTGGAAGATGATCGCCACGTCCGCCATCGCGTCATCTACTGATCGAGGACAGCCGCACGCTGCGACCTCTGCAGCAAAAAACTGCCGATCTCCGCACCGCAGGCCAGCAGGTCCGCCGGTTCCATGTTGGAGACTTCGACTTCGGTCAGGGCAGGCATGGAGATCCGGGGCAGCAGCTTGGTCAGGCTGTCCACCTTCAGCTGGCCCAGATCGACCAGCGACAGGCCGCGCAGTTCGCCGGAACGGGGCTTGCGCAGCTTCAGTTCCTCGATCGAGGTTTCGCCACGCACGATCGGCGAATCGAGGGTGACAGTGCGGAACATGGGGTCGGCGGGTTCGCTCATGATACTCTCCAATTTTCAGGGGAAGGACGGCCCGGCAACGCGCGCCGGGCCGCAGGAATCAGAAAATGCCGAGTGCGGCGCGGCGTTCGGCGAGGCGATCGACGCCGCCCACGATTTCGACCATGTTGAGCGGGTCGATCTCGATTTCCGTCCGACCGTTCCATTCCAGCTTGTAATAGGCCACGGCAAAGGTGGCGTTGAATTCGCTGGCCTCGCCGGTTTCCTGATCGCCCATTTCGATTTCGGTATGGCGACCGCGAACGATGACCTCCACATGATCGACGCTGCTGGTGTCGTCCTGCTGGTAATTGCCGACGAAACGGAGGTAGACGCCGTCCACCGTCGGCGTGCCCCACTGGCGCAGCACGTCGCGCATGGGACCGGCGCAGGTGAACTTCATCTCCATCGCTTCCATTCCCATGTCCATCATGAGCGGCGCGCTCATCCCGGCTCCACGATATTCCTCCGTCTTGCGGGTGAGGGTCGGCAGCGACACCGATTTGCAGTCGCCCAGGTAGTTAAAACCTTCGTTGAAAAGCATCATGTCTTTGAGGGTGCGGGGCAGTCCCATCGCTGGCTCCTATGTGATGAAGGGATGAAGGGGGCGGGATCAGGCCGTTTCGGTCAGCTGGCTCGCGAAGTCGGCGAAATAGGCGTCCGTGATGCGCTGGTTGAAGCCCAGATCCTCCAGCGGTGGCGGGACGGTGTAATCATAGTCGATGCGCAGCTTGCCCGCCTTGAGGCTGGCCGTGCTGTTGTTCGCCTCATCGAACCATGCATTCGCGCCGAGGATGATCCCCTGCGCCTTCAACTGGCGGAAGAAGCCGTTGATGGTCTCGATGATGTCCTTCGCCAGCGCGGGGGTCAGGGGCTTGTCGATCGCCCACATCATGCCGTTGACGATGGTGTCGGCCAGCAGCTGGGCGACGCGGACCGTGCTTTCAAACGCGAAGAGGCTTCCGGCCTCCGCCGTGGTGCGGTTGCCCCAGAAGCGATAGCCGCTGTCCGTGCGAACCAACGCCGTGACTTCCTTGGCATTGAGCAGACCGGCTTCGCTGGCCTGATCCTCAATGTCCCAATGAATATCCTTGGTCAGACCGACGACGCCCTGCACCGCGACGTTCGACAGGGTCTTGTGCGGGCCGGTCTGGGTGTCGATCAGGGCGCGCAGGCCCATGGCGCGGGCGGCGGCATAGCTGGTGACGTTGGCGCTGGTGGCCGTGTTCCAGCTCAGGAAATCGGGCATCAGCAGCATGAGTTCGCGGGCGCTGAAATTGGCGCGATACAGGATGGCGTCGGGGACCGTTTCGCCGATCGCCCGCGCATAAGCGAAGCCGCGCAGCTTCTGCGCCACCACGGCCAGCGCGGCGGTCACAGCCTGCGTTTCGAGGCCCGGCGTGCCGAGGATCTTCGGCTTCACGCCCAGCTGCGCCTGCGCGGCCAGAAGCGCCTGCATTCCGGTCTTCTGCCCGTTCCCGTCCGTGGTGCCGATGACGTTGCTGGCGGTTTCGGCAGCATCCTCGCCTTCCGCGACGGGCACAACGACAAGAACGGGGCGGGTCTGGTCGGCGATGGCGCGCAGGGCCTTCGCCAGCGTCCCGTCCGTGCCCGCGTCGCCGATCGCGGTCTCAATATCGGTGACCAGGACAGGGCGGTTGAGCGGGAACACATCGGCGTCGGCGTCGGACGCAATGGCGACCAAGCCGATGATGGCGGTGGAAACGGCGGTCAGCGTGCGTGCGCCTTCGCTGATCTCGGTAACGGTGATACCATGCTTAAAGGCCATGACAGGCTCCTTGGGCTAGAGAGAGAGGGGCAGGACGAGGCGGGTGCGGGCATTCGCGGCGGCGGTGTCGGTCCGGTCCGCGTCGAGAATGATGGTGGCGGCTCCAGGGCGATCTCCAGCGGCGAGGCCGACGCGGCGAAGGCGGACGCGATCTTCATTGCGTGAGCAGGCCACCGCCGTCGCCGCGTAGAGGCGCAGGATGTTGGCGGGCGTCAGAGGCTGGTCGATCAGTTCGGGCAGCAGCGAGCCATATTCTCGGCGTCCCGCACGCGTGCCGACCGGGGTGGAGAGAATGTCCCGCACCGATTGCTTGATATGTTCGAGGCCATCGAGCGGTGCGCCGGTATCGCGTGCCATACCGACCATCAGACGGGCGTCCCGGTCTGCGCGCCGCCAGCCTGCACGCCGCCGTGCTTGTGGCCCTTGAGGCTCTTGCCGCCGCCGACAACGTCCGTCGTGGCGATCAGGGTGCCGTTAAGTTTGATGTCGCCAGTCCATGTGGTGCCGCCTGGGGCGTCAACTGTTGCCGTGCCGCCTGCGGGCAGCGTGACGACGAGGGCATGGGTGGCATGATTGTAGCTGAACGACGCGCCATCGGGATTAATGCCGAGCGTAAATAAAAGCAGATCACGCCCGCGAATGGCTTTTTTTATTGCGTTTATTTGGCGTTTTTCTCTAATCGGTTGGACTTCGTTCATGCGAACTTCACTCCGTTCTCAATATGTTAAATTCATATTAACGAAATTAAAAACGAAAGTCAAGCGAAAGGAGGGCGATACGGCAAGGCGCGAGCGCTCCAGGCCGGCGCTTTCCTACAGGCGGTGCTGCAATTG
>NZ_JBHIWJ010000007.1:0-71444 GCF_041987595.1 Sphingobium sp.
GGGCGAGTGGACATGGACCAACGCGGTAAGCGAGGACCCCCGACCTGCCCATGCGCGACCGGCTTGATTACGGCTTGCGCCAGGCGATCGCCTTTGCGGATGATGTACGTATCGTTCGGATAATATCCGAAATAATCCCACTCGTTCTCTAACGACATTTTCGAACCGAATGGCCGCCGAGCGGCCATTCCATGAAAATGCTCTAGGAGTATCGCCATGGCAATGAGTGCCGGAAAAGAAGATGGCGAACCGATGGTGGAAATGAACACGACGCCGTTGATCGACGTCATGCTCGTTCTCCTCATCATGTTCATCATCACCATCCCGATCCAAACCCACGCGGTGAAGATCGACCTGCCGCAGAACGCGCCGCCGACCGACAGCGTCATTGACCCTGTCAAGAACAAGGTGGCGATCGATCCCAGCGGCATCATCACCTGGAACGGCGCGGCCATCGACCTGCTGACCCTGCGTCAATATCTGCAGCAGTCGCTGCGGTTGCCGGTCGAACCCGAACTCCAGTTCCAGCCCAATGCCGAAACCCGCTATGTCGTCGTTGACGAGGTGCTGGCGGAGATCAAGCGTGCTGGCGTGACGAAGCTGGGCTTTGTCGGGAACGAACAGTACGGGCGCTTCTGACAAGATCGGGGACTGGCCTTGGCCTTGGCTGACCGTCAGTTCCCCGTGCTAACGTGACGGAAATGGGAGCGCGCGGTCTGGCTGTTTTCAGCCGGGGGCCATGCTCCAGCGGGCCGATACGCCGCCGCCGTCTGGCCGGGAATGTTTGACTTCCCGTTTCCGGGCGCGGGCAGGGGTGACGCAATCGGCCTGCAACTCTGCACAGACTGAGACGGGGCTGCTTCGGCGGCCCCTTATTTTATCTGTGGAATATGTCCCCTTAATGCTTCCTTCACCCTGGCGGCGCATGATCCGGATGGTCAAATTCGGTATGGGATCATGGGCGCCAAACTTCAGTCAGAACCCTATCGCAGTTCCAACCGTCTGACGGAGCGGTGGCCGGTGCTGATCGGCGTTCGGGTGCGGCGACCGGGTGAAACCTGGTTCAAGAGCCAGATTACGGACGTCACCACCCAGGGTTTCCGGCTCAAGAGCTTCATGAAGCTGGCCCCGGAGGACGACCTTTGGATCATGCTGCCGGGCTTCGAAGGACGGCGGGCTCGTGTGTTGTGGAGCCGGGCGCATGAATCGGGCTGCGTGTTCGAGCGTCCACTCCATCCCGCGATTCTCGATCACATCATCAGGATCAGCCAATAGGACCGCCCTCTGCAAAATTGCGCGATCGGCGGTTCCATAGGGCGGTGGTGCTCAAGCTCTCAAGTGTTTGTAAGGGGGCTTTAGGGTCGGATAACTGTCGGAGAGCACTTCTCTACGCCCCTCCTTGCAAATGAGCGGCGACCTTAGCAGGACGCCAACGCCAGCAGCCTCAGCCCGAGACAGCATCCTGAAACTGGAGGTTGGCCAGTCGCGCATACAGACCTTTGTGCGCCATCAGTTCCGCGTGGTCGCCCTGTTCCACCAATTGCCCTTCGTCGAGCACAATGATCCGGTCTGCGGCGCGGACGGTGGCAAGGCGATGGGCTATCACGATGGTCGTGCGCCCCTGCATCAAACGGCCCAGCGCGTCCTGAACCAGCCTTTCGGACTCGGCGTCGAGCGCGGAGGTCGCCTCGTCCAGCAGCAGGATCGGCGCGTCCCGAAGCAGGGCCCGGGCGATGGACAGGCGTTGGCGCTGGCCGCCCGAAAGGCGGGCGCCTCCTTCACCCAGAAAGCTGTCGAGTCCCTGCGGCAGGGCGCGCAGGAAAGCCTCTGCATTGGCGGCGCGGGCGGCGGCCCATATGTCATCGTCGCTGGCGTCCCATTTGCCGTAGCGAAGGTTGTCGCGGGCCGATGCCGCGAAAATGATGCTTTCCTGCGGCACCATCGCCATCATGGCGCGCACGGCCGCAGGATCGGCCTGGGGCAAAGCAACGCCGTTCAGGCGGATAGTACCCGAATCGGGATCGTAGAAACGCAGCGCCAGCTGGATGAGCGTCGATTTGCCGGCGCCCGAGGGGCCGACGATCGCCACCGTTTCACCCGGCAGGATATCAAGCGAAATGCCGTGAAGGGCGGCCTGATCCGGACGGCTGGGGTAGCGGAAATGCACATTCTCAAACTGAAGATGCGCGCCGTGGGTGGAACGTGGAACGGGCAGGGGATCCGGCGGCGCCAGAATCTGCGGGGCCGCCGTCATCAGTTCATGCAGCCGCCCGGCGGCGCCCGCGCCACGCAATAGATCGCCCCAGGTCTCTGACAGCGCGCCAAAAGCCCCCGCGACCAGACCGCCCGTGAGTACGAAGGCGGCAATGCTGCCGCCCGACAGCCGCCCTGCGGCAACGTCCAGCGCACCCTGCCACATGACCGCGGTGATCGATCCGAACACCAGGGCGATGACGATCGCCGTCATGCCCGCGCGCAGGGCAATGCGGCGGCGGGCGGTGGAGAATCCTGTTTCGACCGTGGCATCGAAGCGGGCCGCCTCCCGCGCTTCCTGCCCGAAAGCCTGCACGATCTTCATCGCGCCCAGCGTTTCCGACGTCACGCTGCCGACTTCGGCCAGCCGGTCCTGACTGGCGCGCGACAGCTGGCGCACGCGGCGGCCAAGTCCGACGATCGCAACCAGGATCATAGGAATGCCGAGCAGCAGCAGGCCCGCCAGCTTCGGCGCGAGGGCAAAGAGATAGATGAGGCCGCCCGTCCCCGTCACCAGATTGCGCAACGCGATGGAGACGGTCGATCCCACCACCTGATCGATGATCGCCGTATCGGCCGTCATGCGGGACGCGATTTCAGAGGGGCGATTTTCCTCGAAGAAGCGGGGTTCCTGCCGCAGCAGATTGGCCTGGGTCGCCGACCGGATGTCGGCAACGACCCGTTCGCCCAGCCACGACACGAAATAGAAGCGCGATGCCGTCGCGACGGCCAGCACCGCAACGATCAGGAACAGATATTCGAACCAGCGGCTGATGTCGCCGCCGCCCATGAACCCCCGGTCGATCACCAGCCGGAAGCCGCTGGGGATAGCCAGCGTTGCGGCGGAGGAGACGAGCAGCGCGGCGAGCGCTCCGGCAATGCGGCCGGGATAACGGCTGGCAAAGCGCCAGATCATCGCCAGGCTGCCAAGTGCGGGGCGCGCCCTGCCGCGCGGCGGTGATGGTTCGACCTCTTCCATGAAGGGGCGCTTAGCAGTCCGCTGCGCCCGCCTCAATGCGGATCGAGAGGCCAGAGGATCAGATCGCGGGCGCGATTTCCGCGGCAAGCGCCATGACGCGTTGCGGGCTGGCGCGGCCGGTCAGCGCATAGGCCATGTCGCCCGCTTCCCAATAGGCGATGACGTCCTTTGCGCGCCGGGCGAGCAGCGGGCGGGCTTCGGCAGGGGTTTCGGCCCGGTCGGCGAAGAAGGAAAGCTGTTCGCCCCGCGCCGTGGTGATCGAGACGGCAACCGCCGGACTGTCCGGTGTGGGATAGAGCTGGACATCGTCGATGCGCCATGCGGCGGGCAGGGGCGGCAGGACGATTCCGGTGGAGCGCTGAATCTCGACGGGGTTGAGCGTGGCGCTTTCGACCTGCGAGGCCATCGCCTTGCGGAGCAGGCCGGTGCGATGGGAGGCGGCGGCTTCATCGAGGAAGGTGTTGGCCTCTGCCGCCTGCGGGAATTCACCCAGCGCGCCGCGCGCGATCCAGCCGGTAGCGATCAGCGCAGCGATGCTCGCGGCACGGGCAAGGTGGCGCCAGCTGCGGCCCGCATCATCGTCATTGGCGACGGGAATGGAGGTGTCGCGGCGGCGGCCGATCAGTGTGCCCTTGGTCCCGTCATGCATCAGCCGGAAGTCGATATGCGGCCAACGTTTGCGCCAGCGCCGGGCGACGATGCGCTCGCCGGGACGGGCGGCGTCGTCGAGCAGGACCACGGCATTCGGGGACAGGCGGGCGAACAGCATATCCGCAGCGCCGCGCACCAGCGGATGGACGGCCCAGGGCGGGCCATCGATGATCAGCAGGTCGATGCTCTCGGGCAACTGATCGATGTGATACCAACGGCCCGGCCAGTCCTGACTTTCGCTGGTGAGCGGGGCGTGGCGCAGATCGGCATGCAGGCCCTGATCGGCCAGCCAGTTGCGGGTGGCGTCGACGAAGCCGCCATGCTGGTCGAAGCTGGTGAGCCGTCCGCCGCCGTGCAGTGTCAGTGCGCGGGCGGCGATCAGGGTGGAGGCGCCCGCGCCCAGTTCGACCACATGGGCCGGGCGGAGCCGCGCGATCTCGCGGACGATGTGGCGCAGGAAGCCGACATCAGCCTTCCAGCTGCCCAGATGCGGCAGCGCGTCATGCGGCAGGCCGAGTTCGTCGAGCAAGGCGCGCTTGTCCGCCTTGCGTCCGCCCGACAGGCTGGCGAGCAGCCATGGCCAACTGATCGCGCCGAAGCCGATGCGCCACATCATGTCCGATAGCCGGCGCTGGGCGTCCGAGCCGTCGGCGTCGCTGAGGGGCAGGAAGCCAGTCAATTCTCTGGAGGTCACGGGATCGCCTATCCTTGTATGTGCGGGCTCAGAGCGTTTTTGAAGTCGGCCGGGACAGCCGACGGGTCGCAAAATGCGGCAAACAAATGACTCTGGAGCATGATCCGATTCACTCGCACGGGATCATGCTCTAGAGTGGTTATGCGGCGGGATTGCCTGTTCGTATAGACCCGTCAATTGTCACCACAGGGAAGGCCGATGACCCGCATGATATCCGCGACTGTTGAACGCTGGCCAGTGGCGGGGGCCTTCATCATCAGCCGGGGCGCGAAGACGGTGGTGGACGTCGTGGTCTGCACCGTCAGCGATGGCGAGCATGTCGGACGCGGGGAAGGCACGGCGATCTATTATGAGGGCGAGACGGCGGAGGGCTGCGCGGCAGCGATCAACGCCTATGCCGGGCCGCTGGAGCGGGAGGCGCTGCTGGAGGCGATGCCGCGCGGCGCGGCGCGCAATGCACTGGACTGCGCGCTTTGGGATCTGGAGGCGAAGCGTGCCGGGATGCCGGTGTGGAAGCTTGCCGGGCTGGAGGAACCCGGGCCTTTGCCGACCGCTTTCACGATCAGCCTGGGCGCACCGGAGAAGATGGAGACCGATGCGCGGGCGGCGGCGGATCGCGGCTTTGGCCTGCTGAAATGCAAGCTGACGGGCGAGGGGGACCGGGCGCGGATCGCGGCGGTGCGGGCGGGCGCACCGGACGTGCGGCTGATCGTCGACGCCAATGAGAGCTGGCACGATCTGGATATCGTGGCCGAGGCACGGGCGCTGGCCGATCTGGGCGTGGAGATGGTAGAGCAGCCGATCGTCCATGGACGGGAAGAGAGGCTGGCAGGGATCAGGGCGCCGCTGCCTCTCTGCGCGGACGAGAGTTGCCATATGCGGGCCGATCTCGACCGGCTGGGCGACTTCGATGCAGTCAATATCAAGCTCGACAAAGCGGGCGGGTTGACCGAGGCGCTGGAGCTCTCCCGCGAGGCCAGAGCGCGGGGCTTCCGGGTGATGGTCGGCTGTATGCTGGGGACCTCGCTCGGGATCGCGCCGGCGGCGTTGGTGGCACAGGGTGCGGACTGGATCGATCTGGATGGAGCGCTTCTGCTGGCGAAGGACCGGGAGGGCGGGCTAGTCCTGCGGGATGGGCTGCTCCATCCCGGCCGGTTGTGGGGAATGGGTTAAGTTGCGGATATTCGGTACGGATCAAACCGGCCAATTCAGGACATCCCCCCTCCCGCCTGCGGGAGTTGATGACGACTCCCCACCCCATCCGGAAAATCAATAGCCCAGCGTCAGGCCGACGGCATAATATTTCGGCCCAACATTGGCCTTGGCATGCAACGTGGGGATCAGCGGCATGGCGATCGTGGCATAGGGCCGGGTGTTATCGCCGCTGAACCGCACGCCCGCGCCGATCGTCGCGAAAGCGGGCAGGCTGTAAGTCGCCTCGACCCGGCCATAGAGTCTGGTGTCGCCGTCGCGCAGATAGACGCCGCCGCCGGGCGTCAGGCTGAAGCCGCCGACATCCAGCGCATAGCCCGCGCCGATTTCCGTGCCCCAATGGCCGTCGGCGCGGCCATAGTTGAGTTCAGCGCCGATCCCTTCGGCATGGGCCGCAGGAGCGAAGGTCAGCGCGGCGATGGCCGCCAGCAGATAGGTGGATTTCATGATATTCTCGATCTGTCCATAGTCGGTGGGCCGGGCCTGACTCCCAAGGCCGCATCAGGCAAGCAGCCGCGGGACGGGCCGAGTCCGATATGCGGTCAGGCGAGTCGGTCGGTGTCGGTATGCGCCTCGGGATAGGGCATGATTGCGCGGCCATCGGGCGCGGCGGTGAAGCTGGTTTGCGTGGGATAGGCGAACTCGATCCCCTCTGCATTGAAGCGCTTCCAGATGGCGAGGCCGACCTTGTGCCGCGACTGGAAATAGTCGTGGGCGTCGGGATCGGGCACATCGAAATTGAGCTGATAGTCGAGCGAGCTGGCGCCGAAGCTCACCAGCCCCGCATTCACGAAAATATGCCCCTGCGCCTCGACAATCTCCCTGAGCATGTCGGGGATCGCCGCCGCCTTCTCCTCGGGCGTCTGGTAGATGATGCCGATCGCGAAGGTGACGCGCCGCTGCGCCAGCGTCTGAAGGCTGGTGATCTCCTTTTGCAGCAGATTGGCGTTGGAGATGACCTTCTTCTCGCCGCTCATCGCCCGCAGATGCGTGCTTTTGAGTCCGATATGCTCGACCCGCGCGGTGGTCTGGTCATAGGTGATCACCTCGCCCTGACGGAAAGGCCTGTCGAAGATGATCGAGAGCGCAGCGAACAGGTCGGAGAAGATGCCCTGCGCCGCAAGGCCGATGGCGATGCCGCCGATGCCTAGCCCCGCAACCAGACCGGTGACGTTGACGCCAAGATTGTCGAGCACCACGATCAGCGCGATGGCGAACAGCGCCACCGTCACCAGTACCCGGATCAGCCCCATCGCGTTGGCCAATGTTTCGCCATGTCCGTCATCGGCGGCGGTGCGCTTTTCGACCAGCCCCAGAATGATCTCCCGCGCCCAGATCGCGCACTGGAAGACGGTGGCGATGGTGAACAGGAATGCGACGGTCTTCAGCATCATCTGCGGCGGATTGGCGTAGCTCACCACCAGCCGCGCGGCGACCATCGCCATGAAGAAATGGGTGGTGCGCGCAAAGGCCCGCCCCGCGACATTGGCAAAGCCCAGCGTGTCGCCGGGCACCCCCTTCAATCTTCCGCCGACGCTCCGCAGCGCCGTCAGCAGCGAATAGATGACGACCGCCGCGCCGACGGCGATCAGTATTTGCAGGGAATGGAGCGAAAACCAGTGGATGGTCGATTGCCACATTTCCACCAGATTGGGCGGGCGCACATCAATGTCGGGAAGGGCGGCGGTGTCTTTGGCGGCCATGAATGTCCTTGCGGTTATAAGTCCGGATCAGGCCGCCAGCGGGAGAGCGGTCTTGCCGCTCATCTCCTCCAGAAAGGCGATCAGTCCGCGTTCATAGCGGGAGAGATAGCGGGTTGCGCGCGGCAGGCGAAGCCCTTTGCGCCATTCATTCTGCCCGTTGCGGCAAAGCTCTATCAGCGCGGGATGAATATAGCTTTTCCGGCTGATCGCGGGCGTGTTGCCGAGCGCCTGCGCCACCGGTGCGATCATCTGCTTCAGGGAAACGCTCTCCCGCGCCAGCGTCTCGAAGGCGATGGTGGAGGCGCCCCAGGTGCGGAAATGCTTTGCGGTGAAATCCCCGCTCATCGCTTCTGCGATATAGGCGTTGACGTCGCTGGAGGTGATCGGCCGGGCTTCCCCCTCCTCGTCGAGATACTGGAAGAGGTGCTGGCCGGGCAGGTCCTGCACTGCGCGCACGAATCGGGTGAGGCGGCGGTCGGTAAGGGTCAGTTCATGCTCCCGCCCCGATTTGGCGCGGTAACGCAGGCGCAGCGCTTGCCCCCGAATATCGACATGGCGGCGGCGCAGGGTGGTAGCGCCGAAGCTCTTGTTGGCAGCGGCATATTGCTCATTGCCGATGCGGACCTTGGCGAGATCGAGCAGGCGGACGACGGCGGCAAGGGTCTTTTCCTTGGCGAAACCACGGGTCGACAGGTCCGCCTCGATCCGGGCGCGGAGCTTTGGCAACGCTTCCCCGAAGGCGATGCAGCCCGCATATTTCTCGGCCTCCCGCGCGGCGCGGAAGTCGGCATGATAGCGATACTGCTTCCGGCCCCGGTCATCATAGCCGGTCGCCTGGATATGGCCGTTGCAGGTGGGACAGAACCAGCAGTCGCGATAGGCGGGCGGCATGGCGATGGCGTTCAGACGGTCGATCTCGTCGCGGTCGGTGATGCGTTGGCCGTCGGCGTCGAAATAGGCCCATCCCCGCTTCAGAGCGCGCCGCGTTATTCCGGGCAGACTGTCATTGGCATGGATGATTCGGCTTTGCGGCATGGGGTCCTTCTCATCCCCTCAAACCCGCTATCGGCCGCTTTCGTTCCTTATCTGAGGCCGGCCGGCCGCCGCATGAAGCGATGCACGCCGCCTGCCGGACGCCAGTGCAGCGGATGGCGGCGCATCACCGACAGGTGGGCGAGCGCCAGCGTCAGGCAGAGGATCGCAGCGGGAATTGCGACGCTTTGTGCGACGGGCATCAGCAGCGCGACGAGCATGGCGGCAACAGCGTTCCCCAAGGCGAACAGGGTAGCGCCGGTCTCGCCATCCGGCCCGCGCAGCCAGAAGACGCAGCCGCTGACCCCCAGCGCAAAGGCCATGGCGAAACGGGCGGTCTGTCCCTGTTCCGCCAGCCCGCAGGCGATCAGCAGCAGCAGGATCGCGCCCGCCAGCCCCCGGCGCGGCAGGCGACCGAGCAGATTGGCGATCACTGGATAGATCAGCAGTTCGCCCATCGCGATCGCGATCAGGATGGCGGCGGCCAACCGGGCCTGCTGCGGCCCGGCGATCACCGCGACCACCGCTATTCCGGCCCATGGCGCCAACCGCACCGGCGCCATGCGGATATGGCTGACCCAGCCCCGCAGCCCCGCCCGCGTTTCCCAGCGCCGGTCGGCCAGCCGTAACTGGAAGGCGGCGACGATGAACAGAGCTTCCACGCCCCAGGGCAGCAGCGAAGGCGCGATCAGCGGCGAAGCCAGCACCAGCCCCAGCAGCAGCCCGTGGGCAACGCCCAGAATCTTCAGTTCCCCCTTCATGCGGCACTCCCCTGCGCAGCCATTGGGGTGAAGAACGGCCGGCGCGCGGCAAACTTGCGCTTGCGGGTCAAATAGGTGTCGAGACCGATCTGCAACGACAGCATCATGAAGATGAAGGGCTGATAGGCGATACCCACGAACAAGGATCCGATCATGTAGATGACATGCCCCTGTTGCAGGGCGAGGGCGAAGGGCGCGACCCATGCTTCATCGCCATCCCGCCTGCGATAGAGGCGGCGGATCGCTTCGGTGCGGATGAAGCAGGTCAGGTGCAGCAGCGCCCAGAGGAAAAAGCCGAAATAGCCCTGTTCGCCCAGCATCTCGAAATAGGCGCTGTGATAGGCGCGGCCATGATCGGTGACGATGCGTTTTTCCATCCGTGAACCGGCGGCATCGCTGACCCGCTCCTGCATCACATAGGTAAAGCTGTTCTGGAGATAATTGTCGAAACCGCCGCCGCCCGGATGCTCCTTCACATAGTCCAGCGTCCATTTCCATACGGCCATGCGGGTGGATGCGCTCTCGTCCTGCTGGTGATTCTCGATCGTCGCCATGCGCTGGGTGAAGCTGGCGGGCAGGAAGGGGATTGCCGCCAGCGCCGCGATCGCCATCAGCGGGCCGTAGAGGAAACGCCGCTTCGAGCGCATCAGCATCAGCCCTGCGAGGATGGCGATGCAGACGAGGCCGGTGCGCGCCTCCGTGCCGATCGGCATCAACAGGCAGGCGAAGCAGAGCGCATAGGCGAAGCCCTTCACCCGCCAGTCGGGCGGGAAGATGGTGCCGTGGTTAGCGAGCCAGAGGATCAGCGGAATCAGCGAAATGGCGACGGTCGAAATGATGCTGCCTTCGTAAAGGCCGCTGTTATTGTCGACCATCAGGTTCAGCACGCCATAGCCGCCGCCCGACAGCGCCGTCTTCATGCCGCCATTGATGATGATGGTGCCGGCGCAGAGGACCATGAACAGCGCCAGCGCCTCAATCCGCAGGCGGGTGCGCAGGGTGATCGGCAGGAAAAGGGCGAAGACCATCGCCTTCCACACCCAGGCCCATTTGGTCGCGGCGTTGATCGGGAAATCCGCCGTCGCCGTCGTGTAGCCGCACCAGGCGAGCAACAGCAGCAGGATGACCTGCCGTGCGGAAAAGCGGCAATCCTTCTTGTCATCGACCAGCAGCCACGCGCCCACCGCCATGACGAAGGCAATGAAGCTGATGGGGATGCTGTTCAGCAGGAAATAGGAAAGCCGCTGGGGCGAAACGATGTCGATATAGGCATAGACCGCGATCAGCAGGAACGGGCGCTTGAGGCCCAGCAGGAAAAAGGCGCCGAGGAAAGCGACGAAGAACAGGTCACGCATCGCCGCTCTCCGTCTCAGGGTCGCGGTCGAGATCGGGGCGCGACAGCAGCCGCCAGGCCGCCAGCAGAATGACGCCATGGCTGATGAGCAGGGAGAGGGCGTCGATCATCGCTGGAAGAGTGAGTCCATGAACACGGCCTTCTTCCTAACGCGACAGAGTTGACGGGCCGTTAAACCTTTTCCGGCAAGACTCAGCGTCATGACACGGATTCTCCATGTGCTGGATCACAGCCTGCCGATGCATAGCGGATACACGTTCCGCACCCGCGCGATATTGCGGGCGCAGGTGGCCAAGGGTTGGGAGGTGCGCGGCATCACCGGCCATCGCCACACGATTCCGGGACGGCTGGAAGAGTTGGTCGACGGTCTCCACTTCCACCGCACCCCCGGCGAGCCGACAGCAGGCAATCCCCTGCTGCGTGAATGGCGGGACATCTCTGCCCATGCGGACGCGATCGAAGCGCTGGTGCGGGAGTGGCGGCCCGACATAATCCACGCCCATTCGCCGGTGCTGAACGCCATCGCCGCCCAGAAGGTGGCGAAGCGCCACAATATCCCGATGATCTACGAAATCCGGGCCTTCTGGGAGGATGCGGCGGTGGGCAACGGTACGGGCACCGAAGGCAGCCCGCGCTACTGGCTGACCCGGCAGCTCGAAACCCATGCCGTGCGCGCTGCCGATGCGGTCGCGGTGATTTGCGAAGGGTTGCGCGGCGATCTGGTCGCGCGGGGCATCGACGCCGCCAAGATCACCGTCTCGCCCAATGGCGTCGACATGGACCAGTTCGGCACGCCGGTTCCCCGCGACCCGGCGCTCACGGCGCGACTGGGGCTGACAGGCGCCGATGTCGTCGGCTTCATCGGCAGCTTCTATGATTATGAAGGGCTGGAAGACCTGATCGCAGCGCTGCCGAAACTGATCCGTGCCCGCCCGAAGGCGAAGCTGTTGCTGGTGGGCGGAGGCCCGCGCGAGCAGGCGCTGCGCGATCAGGCCATGGCCTCGCCCTTTGCCGACCATATCGTCTTCGTGGGCCGGGTGCCGCACGATCAGGTCGAGGATTATTATGCGCAGGTCGACATTCTCGCCTATCCGCGCAAGGCGATGCGCCTCACCGATCTGGTGACGCCGCTCAAGCCGTTGGAAGCCATGGCGCAGGGCCGTCTGGTGGCTGCGTCGAGCGTGGGCGGTCACCGCGAGCTGATCGAGCATGGCGTCACGGGCACGCTGTTCGCGCCCGATGATCCGGCGGCCATCGCTGCCGCGCTGGCAGGGATGTTCGCAGATCGCGGCTTCTGGGAGGAGCGCCGGGCAACGGCCCGCGCCTTTGTCGAGCGTGAGCGTAACTGGTCGTCAAACATTCTCCGCTACGAACCGGTCTATCAGCAGTTGCTGGGCCGTTCGCAGCGGGTGCAGGCAGCGGCCTGACCGCTATGCGGAAAAGGCCGCTGATCGTTGCGTTGCTGGGCGCGTCGGGCTTCGCGCTGGCGTTGCTGTCCCTGCCGGTCGGGCTGATCGAGACGGTGGTGGCATCAAGCGGCCTCAGCGAAGCGCTGCCCGCCGCAGCGCCGCCGCTGGGGATCAAGGCCAGACTGTTGCTGGCGGGCTTCGGCGCGGTGATGGCCTGGGGCCTGATTGCCGCCCGGCACGAAACAAGGCGCGTGCACCTGTTGACGCACGAAAAGGAAGGGCGCCCGCAGAGCGCCGCAGGAGTGAGCAAAATGGGTTTTGCATTGTCCAAGCTAAGCTGGCTGTCGCGCGGCCGTGGCTCCATGGGATCCGGCCCGGCGCTGCGCCGGGCCGACGCCCATCCTGACGCGCCGCCGCGGCCGCCGATCTTCGCCAGCCGCGATTTTGGGGGACTCGATATTTTTGCTCGTACCGTGCCGGGGCGCGGCGATGGGGAAGCGGAGTCCGAAATCGCGGCGGAGGATCAAACGCCCGCCGTCGGTCTCTCGATTCCCAGCACGCCGGAAGAGGTGACGGCAGAAGGGGCGTTCGCCCGCCTCCAGCGCGCTTTTTCGGCCGAAGCGGTTGATGCCGGCGATGAGCAGGTGGTGGGATCCTTCCAGCCGCAGGCCGCTTCTGCCCCTATCATGCACCCGTCTCTGGCCGAACTGACCGAGCGGCTGGAACGCGGCCTGGCGCAGCGCAAGCGGATGGGGCGGCCTGCCGCCGTGCTGGCCGACATGCCCGTCGAAGCCGCGGTGCCGGTGCGCGATCATGTCGAACAGAGCGCCGATGAAGCCCTGCGGGCCGCGCTGGGCACATTGCGGAACATGGCCGGGCGCGCCCGTTGAACTGAAGACTGGAGCATCGCGCGCAACGAACGATGCGACGGCCAAAGCGTGGAGCGCGCATGCCGGCGCGCTCCGATCATACCGGCTTACCAATCCTCGATGGTGAGCGCCGACAGCTCGACCCACTCGCCCCCCTCTATTGGATGGCTGTCGTCGATGCTGATGTCCGCGACGAAATGGCCCGCGAGGTTCCATTCGGCTTCCTCGATCCCTTGCATGAAAGCTGTCCGCCGCGCCCCTGCATCCGGGCCGGTCAGGCTGAGCGCGATGATATGGCGGCGTCCCTGGAAGAGGGCGCTGGCCCATGGACGGCTGACGGCGCGTTCCACCGTGGCGGGGTCGCCCGCGCGTTCCATCAACTGGGCCAAAAGCCGGGGGAGGGGATCTCGCCCCTGTCCTGCGCCTTCGCCATTTCGGAGCAGATTGGTCGCGACGGCTTTTATATCGATGCTTGTCATTGGCCAGCGCTCCTGCGATACATGTTCATGAAATGTTCTATCCGTCTTGTTATTCTCGCGCCCGGCTCGCGTCCTCTGCGCAGATCGAAGACCAGCCGTGGATCGCGAACGCTCTCGCGGCCGAACCTCGTCGCCGGGATGCCATTTTCGCGCAGAAATTTTTCGACCGCCCGCAACAGCATCTTCCTGTTTCTCCTCGCTCAATTCGATTCGCCCGCTGCGAATCCGTAGGAGATTTTCTTGTTACCCTATTTCCTACTTGTCTAGGAAAATTCCTATCATTATGGATGAAATATGGTCGGTAATGGAGAAGATCCGCGAATCGTGCTGGAGCGGCTCATCGCCGAGCGGGGAGACAGTTATTCGGATCTTTCCCGCCTGCTGAACCGTAACTCGGCCTATATTCAGCAGTTCATCAAGCGCGGCACGCCGCGCAAGCTGGATGAGGAGGACCGCAGGATATTGGCCCGCTATTTCGGCGTGGCGGAAAATGTCCTGGGGGGATCGGCGGCGCTGCCGGGTGCCGCGCCGGCCAGGATGCGGTCGCTGCCCTCGGTCGTCACCGTGCCGCGCCTGTCGCTGGGGGCTTCGGCCGGATCGGGATCGCTGGATGAGGATGAGCGGACGGCCGGAGTCATGGCGTTCGATGCCAAGTGGCTGCGCCATCTGGGCGTGCGGCCGCAAAAAGTGTCGATCATCCGCGTCGACGGCGAATCGATGGCGCCGACGCTCAGCGACGGCGATGAGATCATGGTCGATCATGATGATGATGCCGGTCGTCTGCGGGACGGGGTCTATGTGCTGCGGCTTGATGGCGTGCTGATGGTCAAGCGAATCGCCATGGGGCCGCGGAGGGGGCTGTTTTCAGTGCTGAGTGACAATCCGCATTATCCCGACTGGATCGATATCGATCCGGCGCTGGTTGTGATCGTGGGGCGCGTGGTCTGGACGGGACGGCGGCTGGTTTAGGAGGCAGGATCTTGAACGATGATGGCGTGGTTATCCGCAAGGCCATGGAATGGCAGGGTGCGCGGTTGGCGTTGGCGACCGTCGTGTCGACTTGGGGTTCCGCGCCCCGGCCGCGCGGCAGTCACATGATCGTGCATGAGGATGGGCGGTTCGAGGGCAGCATTTCGGGCGGCTGCGTCGAGACCGATGTGTTGCAACGCGCTGCCGAAGTGATCGCCGGACGTCCGGCGCATCTGGAGCGCTACGGCGTTGCCGACGGCGACGCCTGGGCGGCTGGCCTGCCCTGCGGCGGGGAGATCAGCGTTCTGGTGCAACCTGTCGGCGAAGCGGGCTTCGCCTCCGCGCTATTCGACCGCATCGCTGCTGAAAGCCGGAAGGGCAGGGCGCTCGTCCTGTCGACCGATCTGGCCACCGGCCTGACGCGGGAAGGTGCGATCGAAGGGCAGTTCCAGAACCGCTATGATCCGCCCCGCCGGGTGCTGATCGTCGGCGCCGTGCAGATCGCCCAGTCCTTGAGCGCGCTGGCGCAGGCGATCGGCGTCACGCCTGTCGTCATTGATCCGCGCGGCCGCTTTCTCACCGAGGAGCGCTTCCCCGGCGTCGAACTGGACGACCGTTGGCCCGACGAGGCAATCGCGGCGCGCTTTCCCGGCGAATCGACGGCGGTGGTGACGCTCAGCCATGACATGAAGGTTGACGATCCGGCGCTGGCGGCGGCGTTACGGGCGCCGACCGGCTATATCGCGGCGCTGGGATCGCGCAAAAGCCACGCGGCGCGGCTGGAGCGGCTGGCGGCCATGGGCTTCACCGCAGAAACGCTGGCGCGGATCGATGGCCCTGCGGGGCTGGACATCGGCGCGGTCGGGGCCGCTGAAATCGCGCTGTCCATCGCGGCGGGGATGATCGCAGGATTTAACGAAAAGCGCTGATCAACAGCATTTTCCGCCATTTTTCCCGCCATAGCGCGCTTCCTGCCGCTCGCGGAAAAAGGCGATGCGGTCCATCGGGGTGCGATCGGGATGATGTTCCCGCATGTGGCGCAGATAAATATCATAATCGGGCACCCCGACCATCATGCGCGCCGTCTGCCGCAGCCGATGAAGGAAGAGGCTCATTCGGCCGGAACCAGCTGAGCCGGTATTTCCCGCGCCGTGGGGGCCGCAACCCTGCGCGCTGCAAGGCAGGTGCGGATGGTGAAACCCAGTGTCGCCAGCACCACGAACAGGAAGATCGCCACCAAGCCGGCATCGACCCGGTCGTTGAAGATGATCGCGTTCATTTCCGCCATCGACCTGGCGGGCGCCAGCACCTCCCCCGTGCTGGCTGCTGCGCTGAACCTGGCCGCATGGGTCAGGAAGCCGACCTTGGCGTCGGCCGAAAACAGTTTCAGAAAACCTGCCGACAGGGTGCAGATCAGCAGCCAGGCGGTGGGGATCATCGTGACCCAGGCGAACCTGTCCCGTTTCATGCGGAACAGTACCGCCGTTCCCAGCATCAGCGCCATCGCCGCCAGCATCTGGTTGGAAATGCCGAATACCGGCCAGAGCGTGTTCACCCCGCCCAGCGGATCGGTGACGCCCTGATAGAGGAAGAAGCCCCAGGCCGCGACCGTCAGCGCCGTGGCGATGATGCCGGGCGCCATGCTTCTGCCCTCCTTGAACCCCGGCACGACGAGAGCGATCAGGTCCTGCAACATGAAGCGGCCGGCGCGGGTGCCTGCATCCACGGCGGTCAGGATGAACAGCGCTTCGAACAGGATCGCGAAATGATACCAGAAGGCCTTCATCGCCGGGCCGCCGACGACATGGGAGAAAATCTCCGCCATCGCCACCGCCAGCGTCGGCGCACCGCCCGCGCGGGAAATGATGCTATGCTCGCCGACATCCTTCGCGGTCTGGAGGATCAGGTCGGGCGCAATCGGAAAGCCCATGGCCGTCACCGCAGCGGCCGCGCTGGCCGCATCCTTGCCGATCACCGCGGTCGGGCTGTTCATAGTGAAATAGATGCCCGGATCGAGGATCGAGGCGCCGACCAGCGCCATGATCGCCACGAACGCCTCCATCAACATCGCGCCATAGCCGATCATCGGCGCATGGGCTTCGCTGGCGATCAGCTTGGGCGTGGTGCCGCTGGCGATGAGGGCATGGAAGCCGGACACCGCCCCGCAGGCGATGGTGATGAACAGGAAGGGGAACAGGCCGCCCGACCAGACCGGGCCATTGCCGTTCACGAACTGGGTGACGGCATGCATCTTCAGGGGCGGCGCCATGATGACGATGCCGATGGCCAGCGCCGCAATCGCGCCGATCTTCAGGAAGGTCGACAGATAGTCGCGCGGCGCCAGCAGCAGCCACACCGGCAGCACGGATGCGACTGCGCCATAGCCGATCAGTATCCAGCACAGCTGCACCGGCGTAAAGGTGAAGATCGGTCCCCAGACCGGCGACTGGGCGATGCTCTGCCCATAGACGATCGCCGCGAGCAGCCCGACCAGCCCCAGCAGCGACACTTCCCCGATCCGGCCCGGCCTGATCCAGCGCGAATAGGCGCCCATCAGCATGGCCAGCGGCACCGTCGCCGCCACGGTGAACATGCCCCAGGGACTTTCCGCCAGAGCCTTCACCACGATCAGCGCCAGCACGGCGAGGATGATGACCATGATCATGAAGGCGCCGAACAGCGCAATGGTGCCCGCGACCTGCCCCATTTCCATGCGGATCAGCTCGCCCAGAGACTTGCCGTCGCGGCGCATGGAAATGAAGAGGACCATGAAGTCCTGAACCGCGCCCGCCAGCACCACGCCCGCGATGATCCAGAGCGTGCCGGGCAGATAGCCCATTTGCGCCGCCAGCACCGGCCCCACCAGTGGCCCCGCTCCCGCGATCGCCGCGAAATGATGGCCGAACAGCACCACCCGGTCGGTCGCGACATAATCCAGCCCATCCGCCCGCCGGATCGCAGGCGTAGGCCGCGACGGATCGAGCCGCATCACATGGCGCCCGATATAAAGCGCATAATAGCGATAGGCGACGAGGAAGCTGCTGACCGCGGCCACCACGATCCACAACGCATTGACCGCCTCGCCGCGCGACACGGCCACCACCGACAGTGCCACCGCGCCGATGATCGCGATGATGATCCATGGAATATGCCGGGTCATCACTCTCTCTGATTGCCTGTTCGTCCAAAGCCGCCACAGTAAGGCCGAACCTTTCAAAGACAATCGTCTCTTGTCCGAAGGGAAATGAACGACCCCCGTATCTGGCGCGTTGGCTCTATGGGATCGGGAGAGGAATTGTTTGCGAAAGGACAGGCGATGTCGAAGAAGAAATGGTCGCAGGCCGTCACTGAAACCAGCGATGCGATGGACCTCAAGCGCGACGTGTTCACGCTGCACGATCCGCGCAGGATCGCGCTGTCGCTCAAAAAATCATCGGAAGCGAGCCACAGGCGAAAGAGCAGCCCCTTCCGATCGGCCATGTCGATGCTGACCTTCTACATCAACCGGGGAGGCAAGGGGCTGGACGAAAGGCAGCGCAAGATATTGGAGCAGGCGAAGGACGAATTGCGCGTCGCCTTCGACCGTCCGCGCAAGGCGTAAGGCGTCAGTCCTCGCGCCCTAACGGCCAGTCCGTGACTCCACTCGCCCAGAGCGCCCACCAGATGATGATCGGCTGCAACGCCAGCCGAGGGCCATGATACCACCAGCTCAGATGCACGCCGTTCAAGCCTATGTCGCTCAGCGCATGGTGGAAATTGGCCGGCCAGACGCACAGCGCATACAGCGCCAGCCCGATGCCCGCCGCTTTGCGCAGCGGCGGAATCATCAGGCCGATCGCGCCTGCAATCTCCGCCGCGCCGGTCAGCGCGACCACCAGCTCGGGCTCAGGCACCCAATCCGGCGTGATCGCGACGAAGCCGCCCGGCCGGGCCAGATGGGCGGCTCCCGCTATGCCATAGGCCAGCGCCAGAACCGTTCGCGCCATCCGTCTCCCGCGCCCCTCCGGCCTCGTGCGGTTTAAACTCATCCAAGCTCCAGTTCGGCCTCATTCTCGCCATCCCAGATATGGGCGCTCTGGACATGGGCTTTTATCATGAGGAGGCCGGGCGTCTCCGTTTCTTCCGCGACCCGTCCTGCCGTTGACTGTTCCAATGCGCCGCTGATTCGCGCGGGTCGCGCATTTGCAAACAGAATCTCAACCGTCGATCGTCACCGTGGAGGGATGGTGCCTGTCCAGATGTCTGCGGACGATCCGCAGATTCTTGGTATTGGACTTGTAGAGAAAGTCGAAAATATCCCCGGCAAAGGGGATGGCGCCGACCAGCGTGTCGACCCCGACATTGGCCGCCATCCGCGTCAGCTGCCATTTCGACATGCCCAGATTGCGCGCTTCCCACACGATCCATGCCCCCATCGCTGCGGTCGCAAAGTCGCCCACCACCGGGATCAATCCTACCAGACTGTCGAGACCCACGCGCCGATTGGTGCCGGGAATGACGAACAGCCCTTCCAGCAGCGCCTCCATCGCCTCGATCCGTCGCCGGATCGAGGCAGGGTCACGCCCGAAACCCGGCATGTCGCGCACGACCCGCTCGAACTGGTCCTGAGAAAGCGCCATTCTTTAGTCCTCCAAGGACTTTAGTTGGTGCTCTTGAACAGATGGTTCAATGGGTGCCGTGCGCGTGGCGACGCCATGAAGCCGGTCAGCCGCCTGGCCACAAGCGACCAGCGCACCGGCGCGCCCAAGGCGATGTAGCCATTATGCGCCTGCATCAGCGCCTCGGCCTGGGCCACCCGCGTCATGCGCTCCTCCAGGCTGCTGGCCAGACTGGCGGCCTGCAACGCGGCATCGGCCTCCGCCGAGCAATGTACCTTTCGCGCGCAGCCGATCCGGCCCAGATACCAGAGGGCGCTGTCATAAGCGGCGACTTCATCGACCAGTCGCAGATCGGCATCCTTCTCCATCCCGACCCGCTCGACCGCCAGCCCGATCTGCCCCAGACCATGCCGCACCAGCCCGAACAGCATCGTCGCCCCCGGACCCTGCGGCAAAGCCACGCGCAGCACCGGCGGATCCCCATTGTCGCTGCGCCAGCGCTTCATCACAGCCTGACCCTGTGCCCAGCGGTCCTCCATCGACAGGCCGGTCCAGTCCGGCACGGCGGGGGGCACCGGCAGGTCGAGTTGCCCCGGCACGATCTGCTCGGTCGTGGCCCAGCCGCCCACCGGGAACATCGCCGGCAACTGGCTGCGGTCGATCGCCATGTTGATCGCGCGCCGCACGCCGTCATCGTCCAGCAGCTTGCGCCTGCTGCCGCTCTCGTCCGCGATCGACAGCCCCAGCAGCCCCTGCACCGGATCGATCCGCACATCGTCGCGGTCGACCCCTGCGGGCACCAGCATCGGCAGGTCGGAAAAGCGGCCGCCCAGCACCAGGGCCGATTTGCCCTGCTGAAACCGGATGATGGCCAGCGCTGCCCGCTCGGCGCGTACGATTCGCGTCTGCCATGCGGGCACCGGCAGTTCGTCTCCGGACTCGTTGGTCGCGCGCTCCACCGGGGTCAGGACCAGCGCTCCGCCGGGCACCCTTTCGCGGGCCTCGCGGCGATAGGGACCGGTCCCGCCGTCGCGGGTCAGGATCGCCATTTGCGGCTGGGCCAGCATCTGCAGCACATAGGGCTGCGGCGCCGCGAGGCGGATTTCGATCACCTCGCCGGTCATCGCCACCACGTCCCGGATCGCGTCCAGCGGCCCATCGGGGTCCAGCCGCCGCAGCGTTTCGATCCGCGCGGTCAGCAGCCGCGCGACATCCCTGGCCGTCACCTTGGCCCCATCGGGCCAGAAGGCGCGGCGCAGGCGGAAAATATAGCTGCGCCCGTCATCCTCGACGATCCAGCGCTGGGCAAGCGCGGGCAATATCTCCCCGCTGGCGTCGAAGGCGACCAGCCCCTGCGCCGTCGCCTCCAGAAACAGCTTCGATCCCGGATTGGGAAGATTTTCCAGTGGCTTGGCGAAATCGGCCGCCGTGCCGATGACGCTGACCGTCACCGGGCCGCTGCCTTCGTCCGAACAGCCCGTCAACATCATGCTCACAAGAGCGACGCCCCCAAAGGCGAGGCGGGCGAGCGGCAGGCGGGGCGGAGCAAAAGCCATGGTTCCCGACAGGCTTAACCCGCAACCCGCCTATCGCCAACCGCCTTTGCAACCACCGGCCAATGCCCTGTCATCAGGGGCGGAGCGCGATGAAAGGCCTGTCCCATAGCGGAACAACTTTCCGTTAACCATGACTCGGCATTGGCCCCGCCATCCCAGCTGCCTATAACTTTCGATATGCGCGTCTTTTCGACCATCCTGCTGCTGTCGGCCGCCGTCACCGCGACTGCGTTGGCGCAGGGCGTGACATCGCCCTTCACCGTGGCTGAAAGCGGGCGCAGCTATGCGGCGCTGGGCGACGCGATCAAGGCGATCGGCAATGGCAGGGGCACGGTGCTGATCGCGCCGGGCAGCTATGCGCAATGCGCGGTGCAGCAGGGGGGCGACGTCACTTTGCGGGCGCAGAAGCCGGGCACGGTGATTCTGGACGGGGTGACCTGCGAGCAGAAGGCGGCGTTGGTGCTGCGCGGGCGGTCGAGCACGGTCGACGGCATCATCTTCCAAAATCTGCGCGTTCCCGATGGCAATGGCGCGGGCATCCGGCTGGAAAGCGGCAACCTCACCGTCACCAACAGCCTGTTCCGCAACAGCGAGGAAGGCATATTGACCGGCGATGCGCCGGGCAATGTCATCAGCATCGACAGGTCGACCTTCCGCCATCTGGGCCGTTGCGACCGCGATCTGGCCTGCGCGCATGGCATTTATGTGGGCCGCTACGGCAGCCTCAGCGTCACCCGGTCGCGATTCGATCAGGGCGATGGCGGCCATTATCTCAAGACCCGCACGCCGCGCGTCACCATCACCGACAACAGCTTCGACGACAGCGCGGGACGGCTCACCAACTATATGATCGACCTCTCCAATGGCGCGAGCGGGACGATCAGCGGCAATGAGATGGTGCAGGGCCGCGACAAGGACAATTACAGCGCCTTCATCACCGTCGCGCCCGAAGGGCGGGAACAGGACAGCAGCAGTCTCTCCATCGCCGGCAACAGCGCGTCCTTCGTGCCGGGCCTGCAGCGCAACAGCAGCTTCGTCGCCAATTTCACCGACGACGCGGTGAAGATCGGCCAGAACCGGCTGGCGAGCGGCATCAGGATCACCGATCGCCGCTGACGGGTTCTGGCCATTTTCCGTCATCCCAGCGAAGGCTGGGATCTCAGGAGAGGATGCGTAACCGGGCCGGAGACCTCGCCGGGAGTCATGTGCCTCCCAGCGACCTTCGCTGGGGTGACGGTTTGGGGGAGTGTCTTGAACCACCCAAAAAACACATTCGATCTGACTTGCGCCCTCTTCTCCCCAAGCTGATAATCGGCGGATGCGCACCACCTACAACTCGGCCACCGTCCGCCTCTATCATCTCAGCGATGCCGATGGCGGCGGCGCGGCGACGACGCTTTTCTATGGCCCTTTGAGCGAGGCGATGCTGATCGCCGAACAGCAGCCGCAGGATGTGCAGGACGGCCTGTTCCTTGCCACGGACAATGATGTGGTGGCTTATCTCGATCTTATAGAGGGTTAGCCTTTCGGCGCCATCAACGCTTCTGAAGGCCCGGAACAAAGCCCGTCGAGGCCGGTTGATCCCGCGTTGGCGGCGGGCGTCAGTTGCGGCTTTCGAAAGGGGGCCGTGAGGAGAGAGATGTCATGGTCACATTGACCCCGCTGGAAGTCGGTTTGGCGCTTCTGGCGCTTGTTCTGGTTGTCGCCATCACGATCATGATCGTGAACAATCGCCGTCGCGCCCAGCTTCGCGCCCGCTTCGGGCCGGAATATGAACGCACGGTGGAAATGACCGGCAGTTCGCGAAAGGCCGAGGCGGAATTGCACGAGCGCGAAAAGCGGGTCGCCGCCTTCACGATCCATCCCCTGTCACCGCAGCAGGCCGATGCCTTTACCGACGCCTGGGTGCGTGTGCAGGCTCAGTTTGTCGACGATCCGCAGGGCGCCGTGACCCGCGCCGATGCGCTGCTGACCGAAGTGATGGAAGTGCGCGGTTATCCGATCGTGGATTTCGAGCAGCGCTCCGCCGACCTGTCGGTTGATCATCCCGAGGTCGTCCAGAACTATCGGACGGCGCATGATATCGCCCTGCGTCATGCACGGGGCGAAGCGGATACGGAAGATCTCCGCCGGGCGATGATCCATTATCGCGCGCTGTTCGACGATCTGATCCATGAGCCGGTGGATCACCGCATGGCGCCGAGCATGTCGCGTTTGCGGCAGGATGATCTGCGCAGGCCCGACCTGCGCTGAATGGAAAAAAGGGGCTGACGGGTCCGGCGCAGGTCAGCCGGACCCGTCAAGACGGTCTACCCATTCGCGAAACCGAAGGGCGCGTGGGTCCGCCGGAAATCCTCCGGCAGCATGTCGCGCCCGATCGGTGGGGCGGATCGCGCCATGCACTGGCTGCGATGGCACAGGCGGCAGGTGACGCCGATGGGCGTGGGGTCGGGCGGCGCGGCGTCCGTCGCGTAGATCAGCCTATGGGCATGTTCCGCTGCGCAGCAGAGTGCTACGGCGCGCTCGACCTTCGGCGCATTCCAGCTCCCGCCACCCGCCGTCACCGTCCGCGCAATGGAAAAGAAGCGTTCGCCACCGGGAAGTTCCAGCCATTGCGTCAACAGTTCGCGCGGCCGTTCGAAGGCGTGATGGACCGACCAGAGCGGGCATGACCCGCCATGACGGGCAAAGGGAAAGCCTGCCCCGTCCAGCCGCTTGCTGACGTTGCCTGCCTGATCGACGCGCAGGAAGAAGAAGGGCACGCGTTCCTGCCCCGGCTTTTGCAGCGTCGTCAGCCGATGTGCGGTCTGTTCGAAACTGGTGCCGAACTGCCGGGCCAGCGCCTCGACATCGTAACGCCGCGCCTCCACCGCCCTGGCGAAGGCGCCATAGGGCATCAGCAGCGCCGCTGCCCCATAGTTGGCCAGCGCCCGCCGGGTCAGCCGCCGCCCGCCTTCGCTGGCAAATTGCCCGTCCTTCAGCAGCGCTTCGAAATCGCGGCGCATTTCCAGATAGGCGATTTGCAGGGCGAGCTGATATTGGGTGCTGGCCCCGTCCAGCGCATCGTCCAGCAGCACCGCATCGCGATGCCGGTCCAGCCGCCGCATAGACCCCGCCATGACATCGGACGGCAGCCGTCGCACGCGCAGATTATGCCTGGCCTTGAGCCAGCCCGCCAATCCCCCGGCGGCCTCGGCCTCCTGCGCCAGCTTTTCGGCCAGATCATCCAGCAGCGGAAAGCTGTTGCGCCGCGCGGCCAGAAAGCGGCGCGATTCGGCGACCGGATCGGGCGCGTCGATGGCATCGTCTCGCTCCGCCCCACTCAGCCCCGCATCCCGGTCGGCCAGCGCCAGCTGTTCCTCCCGATAGGCGGTGTGCAGTCGCAGCAGCGCTTCGGTAATGCCTGGATAGTTGACCGCCACATCTCCGGTGGCGAGCGCGGGCAAGTCGATATCGGCGAACATCGGGTCTTTCAGAACCGCCTGCAACCGCGCGGTCTGCTCGGCGCCTCCGTCACCCGCCAGCTCGCTCATGTCCATCTTGTAGGTGCGGGCAAGGCGCAGCAGCATGTCGGCGGTCAGCGGTCTCTGGTTGCGCTCCAGCAGTGCGACATAGCTGGCCGAAATCTCAAGGTCGGCGGCCATGTCCGCCTGCGTCAGCCCCAGCTCGCGTCGCAGCCGGCGCAGCCGCGGGCCCATGTAAACCGGACGATCCTTGGCCATTCGACAAGCGCTCCTGTGCAGCCTTTACAACTTTACACTCAATTATTGTAAAGTTCTACAACTGAACTTCGCGCCCTCTGCCCCGTCCGCGAGCCGACCCGTAAGACGACCCCATCAATTCGCCACTTGAAACGGAATCGACGCTCATGACCTACCAACAGGAAATCACCAAGGCTGGCACTGTCATCGGCGGCCAGGGCCATTGGGATGGCATCGCGCCCGAATCGGTTGCGCGCATGCGTCTGCAGAACCGGTTCCACACCGGTCTCGACATTGCGCGCCATACCGCCGCGATCATGCGACGCGACATGGCGGCCTATGATGCCGATCCGGCCAATTACACCCAGTCGCTGGGCTGCTGGCACGGCTTCATCGGCCAGCAGAAGCTGATCAGCATCAAGAAGCATTTCGGCACCACCAGGGGCAAATATCTCTATCTGTCCGGGTGGATGGTCGCCGCGCTGCGCAGCGAATTTGGCCCGTTGCCCGACCAGTCCATGCATGAAAAGACCAGCGTTCCCGCGCTGATCGAGGAACTTTATACCTTCCTGAAGCAGGCCGACTCTCGCGAATTGGGGATGATGTTCCGCGATCTCGACAAGGCGCGCGAGGACGGCAATGAGGTCGAAATCCAGCGCCTCACCAACGCGATCGACAATTATGAAACCCATGTCGTTCCGATCGTCGCGGACATCGACGCGGGCTTCGGCAATGCCGAGGCGACCTATCTGCTCGCCAAGAAGTTCATCGAGGCGGGCGCCTGCTGCATCCAGATCGAAAATCAGGTCTCGGACGAAAAGCAGTGCGGGCATCAGGACGGCAAGGTCACCGTGCCGCATGAGGACTTCCTCGCGAAAATCCGCGCGGTCCGCTACGCCTTCCTGGAACTGGGCGTCGACGACGGGATCATCGTTGCGCGCACGGACTCGCTGGGCGCGGGGCTGACCAAGCAGATCGCCTACAGCAAGGAAGAGGGGGATCTGGGCGACCAGTATAACAGCTTCCTCGATGTCGAGGAGGTTGCCGACATTTCCGCGCTGCGCGGGGATGTCGTTCTGGCCCGCGACGGCAAGCTGTTCCGTCCGAAGCGTCTGCCGTCCAACCTGTTCCAGTTCCGCGCCGGCACCGGCGAGGACCGCTGCGTCCTCGACTGCATCACCTCGCTCCAGAACGGGGCGGACCTGCTGTGGATCGAAACCGAAAAGCCGCATATCGAGCAAATTGCGGGCATGGTCGACCGCATCCGCGCGGTCGTCCCCAATGCGAAGCTGGTCTACAATAATTCGCCCAGCTTCAACTGGACGCTGAACTTCCGTCAGCAGGTGTTCGACCGCTGGACGGCGGAAGGCAGGGACGTCAGCGCCTATGACCGGGCTAGGCTGATGAGCGCGGACTATGACGCGACCGAGCTGGGCGTGGAGGCCGACGAGAAGATCCGCACCTTCCAGAAGGATGCGTCGGCGCGGGCCGGTATCTTCCATCACCTCATCACGCTGCCGACCTACCACACGGCTGCCTTGTCGACCGACAATCTTGCCCGGGAATATTTCGGCGAGGCAGGCATGCTGGGCTATGTCGAAGGCGTTCAGCGCAAGGAAATCCGTCAGGGTATCGCCTGCGTGAAGCATCAGAACATGTCGGGTTCCGACATTGGCGATGACCATAAGGAATATTTCGCAGGTGAAGCGGCCCTGAAGGCCGGCGGCATTCACAACACGATGAATCAGTTTGCGGCCTAAAGGCCGCGACAAAACCGGCTTGCGGTGCCAAACCGCTGAACGATCCGGATCGCGGAGCTGACGCTCCTTGCGATCAGGGTGGAAGGACCTGGCGGCCCGGAGTGCAGTCTCCGGGCCGTCTTTTCATAAGGGCAGCTTGTGAAGCCTTGCAGCGGTTCAGGCTTTTTCCGCGACGCGACGGTGTCTATTCGTGAAGCGCCTTTCAAGGGGAGAAGCCGATGTCCTACACTCTCATCACCGCCAACCGGAATTATTCAAGCTGGTCGCTGCGCCCATGGGTGCTGATGAGGGCGCTCGCCATCCCCTTCACCGATCGGATCGAGCCGTTTGAAGCGGCGGAAAACTACGCCGCCTTCCGTTCCTTCTCGCCCACGGGGCAGGTGCCCGCGCTGATCGACGGCGAACGAACGGTGTGGGACTCGCTGGGAATCACACTCTACCTTGCCGACCGCCATCCCGGCGTCTGGCCGCAGGAGGAGGCTGCGCGGGCCTGGGCGCAATCGGCTGCGGCGGAAATGCACAGCGGCTTTGCGACGCTGCGCAATGATTGTCCCATGAACGTCGGCGTTCGGGTCGAAATGCAACTGCCTTCGCCGGCGCTGAACCGGAACATCGCCCGCCTAACCGAGCTTTGGGGTGAGGGACTTGCTCGATTTGGCGGCCCTTTTCTTGCCGGGGACCAGTTCACGGCGGTGGATGCCTTCTATGCGCCTGTGGCGTTCCGGGTGCGGACCTATGGGCTGGAGGTCGGGCCGGTGGCGCGAGGCTGGGTCGATCATATGCTTTCCCACCCCGCCATGCGCGAATGGGAAGCCGCCGCGCTGGCCGAAACATGGCGCGAAGACAGCCACGAAGCCGAAATGGGCGCTGCCGGCCGCATAGTGGAGGACTATCGCGCGGCCTAGTCTGGTCTTAAGCCGTTGACGCTGCGTAACCGCAGGGCGGCTATCCGCGAAAACAGGAAAAATTGGCCGCTTTCCCTCTTTTCCCCTGTCCGGTCTGGGTCTAGGGGGAACAGACTATGGGTAAATCGCGCACGCTGTATGAGAAGATTTGGGACGCACACGTTGTTGAACGCCGTCCCGATGGAACCTGCCTGATCTATATCGATCGCCACCTCGTCCATGAGGTGACGTCGCCGCAGGCATTTGAGGGCCTGCGCCTTGCCGGGCGCAAGGTGCGCCGCCCCGATCTCACCATCGCGGTGCCCGATCATAATCTGCCGACGACCCCGCGCCGTGACGCAGCGGGCAATCGGATTCCGATCGCCGACCCGGAAAGCGCGCAGCAACTCGCCGCGCTGGAGAGGAATGCGCCTGAATTCGGTATCCGCTATATTGGCGACGCCGATCTTGAACAGGGCATCGTCCATGTCGTCGGGCCGGAACAGGGCTTCACCCTGCCGGGCACGACGCTGGTTTGCGGCGACAGCCATACCAGCTCGCACGGCGCTCTGGGCGCGCTGGCCTTCGGCATCGGCACCTCGGAAGTCGAGCATGTGCTGGCCACCCAGACGCTGCTGCTGAAGCAATCCAAGACGATGGAAGTCGTGGTCGAGGGCGAGCTGGGCTTCGGCGTCACGCCCAAGGATGTGGCGCTGGCGATCTGCGGCCGCATCGGCACTGCGGGCGGCACCGGCTATGTCATGGAATATCGCGGCTCGGCGTTCCGCGACATGTCGATCGAAGGCCGCCTGACTGTCGCCAACATGTCGATTGAGGCGGGTGCGCGCTCGGGCCTGTTCGCGCCGGATGAAAAAACCTTCGCTTACCTCAAGGACCGCCCGATGGCGCCCAAGGGAGCCGAATGGGATGCCGCCGTCGCCTATTGGAAGACGCTGGTGACCGACGAGGGTGCGGTGTTCGACAAGACCGTCGTGATCAACGCCGCCGACATCGTGCCCAATGTCACCTGGGGCACCAGCCCTGAGGATGTGGTGCCGGTGACGGGCACCGTCCCCGATCCGGAGGGCTTCGCCGATGCGTCCAAACGCGCCGCCGCGCAAAAGTCGCTTGACTATATGGGCCTCACCGCCGGACAGCGGATGGAGGACGTCGCGATCGAGCATGTCTTCATCGGCAGCTGCACCAACAGCCGGATCGAGGATCTGCGCGCCGCTGCCGACCTGCTCAAGGGGCGCCATATCGCCGCTGGCGTCAAGCATGCGATGGTCGTGCCTGGCTCCGGTCTGGTAAAGCGTCAGGCCGAGGAAGAAGGCCTCGACCGCATCTTCCTGGACGCCGGTTTCGAATGGCGCGAGCCGGGCTGCTCGGCCTGCCTCGGCATGAACCCGGACAAGGTGCCCGCCGGCGAGCGCTGCGCCTCGACCAGCAACCGCAATTTCATGGGTCGGCAGGGACCGGGCGCGCGGACGCATCTCGTCTCGCCCGTCATGGCTGCCGCCGCCGCCATCACTGGCCATCTGACCGACGTGCGCGAATTGTTGGGTGAAAAAAGGCAGGGAGAGGCGGTCGCATGAAGAAGGTTTTCTGGCTGCTGGCGCTGGGTGCGCTGGCAAGTGCTGCCATGGCGGCGACCCTGGGGCGCGCGGAAGAAAAGCCTCATTCCCAGATCAGGCAGGCGCACTGATGGAAAAGCTGAATATCGTTGAGGGCAAGGCCTATCCGTTCGGGATGAAGAATGTCGACACCGACATCGTCATCCCGGCGCACTGGCTCAAGACCATCAGCCGCGCAGGGCTGGGCAGGGGCGCGTTCGAGGTTTTGCGCAAGGAACCGGGCAATGTCTTTGACGACCCGGCTTATGCGGGCAGCCCCATCCTGATCGCGGGCGACAATTTCGGTTGCGGTTCCAGCCGCGAACATGCCGCATGGGCGCTCGCCGATCTGGGCATCAAGGTGGTCATTGCGCCGAGCTTCTCCGACATTTTCTCTGGCAACGCCTTCAAGAACGGCATCCTGACCGTCGTGCTGCCGCAGGAAGCGATCGACCGGCTGCTGGAAGTGGCCAGGACGGACCCGATCCATGTCGATCTGGAGCATCAGACCGTCACCACCCGGTTCCAGGACCGTTTCCAGTTCGAGATCGATCCGTTCCGCAAGCATTGCCTGCTGGGCGGTCTGGACGAGATCGGCCTGACGCTGGATCAGGCGGATACGATCAGCGCGTTCGAGGCGAAGGATGCCGGTGCGCGTCCCTGGCTCGTTCCAGCCGTTGCGTAAGC
Organism: Sphingobium sp.; assembly: GCF_041987595.1. GTDB lineage: Bacteria > Pseudomonadota > Alphaproteobacteria > Sphingomonadales > Sphingomonadaceae > Sphingobium. The sequence continues at coordinate 29,165 of NZ_JBHIWJ010000007.1, forward strand.
GGCCTGTTCAACCTATCTCGGACTGGACGATCCGTTTCTTTTACAGGGCAGAGGCATGACGACCTTCGACGACCGCGAAAAGGCCTTTGAAAATATGTTCGCGCACGATCAGGAGATGCAGTTCCGCATCCAGGCGCGCCGCAACCGGCTGCTCGGTGAATGGGCAGCTTTGAAGATGGGTCTCACCCCGGAAGAGACCGACGCCTATGCCAAGGCCGTCGTGCAGGCCGATTTCGAGGAAGCCGGCGACGAGGATGTCATCCGCAAGCTGTTGGGCGACATGACCCAGGCTGGCGTCGACATCGATGAAGCCGATGTGCGGACGGCTCTGGACGAGCAGCAGGTCATCGCCCGCCGCATGTTCATCGAATAAGCGCAAGGACCAATTGCCGTGCCGATGGCCGCCGACGAGATTGCGGAGATGATCCGCGCTGCGATCCCAGATGCTGAGGTCGAGATCACTGACCTTGCCGGGGATGGCGATCATTATGCGGCGCGCGTCGTCGCGGAAAGTTTCCGGGGCAAGAGCCGCGTCGCACAGCAGCGCGCCGTCTATGCCGCGCTGGGTGGGCGCATGGGCGGCGTCCTTCATGCCTTGCAACTTACCACTGCCGTTCCCAATTAGCGGCGATCACACATAGTGCGCGCCTTGAAGCATGGCGCCTGACAGGAATGGACCATCCAATGACCGACGCCGTGCAGCAGCGGATCGCCGATATCGTCACTGGCAATGACGTTGTGCTTTTCATGAAGGGGACCCCGCTCTTCCCGCAATGCGGCTTTTCCAGCCGGGCAGTGGCGATCCTCGAACATCTGGGCGTCGCCTATGAAAGTGTCGATGTGCTTCAGGATCAGGGCGTGCGTCAGGGCATCAAGGCCTTTTCCGACTGGCCGACCATCCCTCAGCTCTATGTGAAGGGCGAATTTGTCGGCGGCAGCGACATCATGATGGAAATGTATGAAGCTGGCGAATTGCAGCAGCTCATGGCGGATCAGGGCGTAGCCTCGGCCAACTGATCTTCGTCAGACCGACGACAGGCGGTCCGGTTTCCGGGCCGCTTTTTGTTTGTGCGGAGATGGGGGCCACCGGGTGGGGGAGGAGGCGGAGACTGCCTCATCCCCCGGGTAGTCGAACGGTGGGTAACGGTCCCTGTTACGCAATCGGCGTGCCAGATCGATGAAAGGGCGCAAAACCGCATGGAGCGAAGGTTAACCGTCGAAAGGCGACTCGGCTCCCTGTAAACTGCACCGACAGTGCGGCGCATCCTCGCCCAGGCGCACTTGACTACATTTGTAATCAATGCGATTACATCTGTAGTCGATTCAGGGTCGGAGCGGTATCCGGTGAGCGAAAAGATCAGCGAAGCGGAACTCGTGGTGATGGAGGCGCTCTGGCAGCATGCGCCCCAGACGGCCACCGAGGTCGCGGACAGGGTTGCCGCTGGTCGCGACTGGAGCGCCCAGACGGTCAAGACACTTCTCTCCCGCCTGATGGCTAAGGACGTGATTGCGGCCGATCAGGATGGCCGCCGTTTTTTGTATCGCCCGCTGGTCGCGCGCGAGGAGTATGTTGCCAGCGAGTCGGGTCGGCTGGTGAACCGGCTGTTCGGCGGGCGCGTGTCTCCGCTGGTGGCGCACCTCGCCAGTCAGGACCAGTTGACTGCGGAAGATATTGCCGAGCTTGAGGAAATCCTGAGAGGATTGAAATCATGAGCGTCTGGATCGCCGAAACGCTGATTGCCACGACCCTGCTGATGGCGTTGGTCATGCTGCTGCGGCGGCCGGCGGCGCGCTGGCTGGGGGCGGGCGCGGCCTATGCACTATGGCTGTTGCCGCTGGCGCGCATGGCGCTTCCCGCTTTGCCGCAGGAGGTTGCCAGCCCCTCTCCCTTGCAGCGGGCAGTGGATCAGGCGGGACTGCCGACCCTGCTCGACGCCGCGCCCGCGCTTCCGGTCCAGCCGGACTGGAGCATTCCCTGGCTGGAGATTGGCGCGTCGCTCTGGCTGCTCGGCGTCATGTTCTTTCTTGCGGCGCAATCGGTGGGTTATGCGCGCTTCCGGCGCTTTATCCTGTCGGGCGCGACTTTGCTCAGTCAGGAAGGCCGCATCCAGATCGTGGCCAGCCCGCGGGCGGGCGGGCCCATGGCTTTTGGCCTGCTGCGGCCGGTGATCGTCCTGCCAGCCGATTTCGCGCTGCGCTTCGACCGGCAGGAGCAGGCCATGGCGATCGCCCATGAGCGGGCTCATCATGAACGGGGCGATCTGGCGGCCAATATGGTGGCGCTGCTGCTGCTGGGCCTGCATTGGTGCAATCCCGTCGCCTGGCTCGCCTATCGCGCCTATCGCGCCGATCAGGAACAGGCCTGCGACGCTCGTGTGCTGGCGCTTTACGGGCGGGATCAGGCCCAGACCTATGGCCGGGCCATATTGAAGGCCGCCGGGGGTCGCCGGTTCGCGGCGGCCTGTCATCTCAATCGCATCACTGCGCTCAAAGGGAGGCTGAAAATGCTCTCTACCCATGAAATGTCGCTGCGCCGGATCAGCTGGGGCATGGTGGCGGTCGCTCTGGTTACCGTGTCGGGACTCGCTCTGACCGCTTCGGGCAGCCGCGCGGCGCAGCAGGTCGCAGCCATCACCGACAAGGTCGATTCGATGAACTTCGGTCGTCTCTCCGGTCTGGTCGCGCAGCCCGCCTCCGCCAGCGAGATGGCGGTGCCAAAGACGCCGGAAACGCCTGCGGCGCCCGCAGCCCCGGCTCCTGCCGCGCATCTCAAGGCAATCAGCAGCCATGACGTCGCTCCGCCGGTTTCCCCGGTTCCGCCTGCATCTGCGGCGGACATGGCGCCGCCCGCTCCCCCGGTGCCCCCGATGAGCTTGCGCGATGGCGACGCCCCCTTGATCCCCAGCGAAGCCGAAATCCGCCGCATGGTGCCGCGTGTCGACGTCGCCGACGGTTGCGAGGACGGCAAGAGCGTGACCCGGCGCGAGACGGTGGATGCCGATGGCCGCCGCCATATCCGTGTTCGCATCTGCCAGGCGCAGATCGAGGCGCAGGCCCACAGCGCCGCCCGCGCCGGACTGATCGCGGCCCGCGCCCAGATCGCCGCCGCCATGAAAATGTCGGACAAGGTCAAGGCCGATGTGCTGCGCGATCTCGACAGGGAGATCGCCCATATGGACGGCGAAGACTGAAGCCGGAATTGAGAGCCGTGATCTGATCCAGTCAGATCGAAACCCGCTCTAGACGGCCACCACTTCCGGCAGGATCGCGTCGAGCAGCAGCATGCCCGCTGGCTGGATGGTCAGACGCTGATCCTGTCGCCGGATAAGACCGTGCGGAGCCAGCCGGGCAATGGCTCCGTCATCGATCAGGGCGGAGACGGGCAGGCCCGACAGTCTCGCGATCCGGTCCAGATCGACCCCTTCCGCCAGCCTCAACCCCATCAGCAAAGCTTCCCGCGCCCGGTCGGCGGGAGCCAGCGGTTCCTCACTCTGCAAGCCATGCCCATTGCGGGCGACGGCGTTCATCCAGTTTTCCGGCTTCCTGTGTCGCAGCGTCGCCAGGCCTCTGCGACGGCCATGGGCGCCTGGCCCCACGCCCGCATAGTCGCCATAGCGCCAATAAGTGAGATTGTGACGGCTTTCCTGTCCCTTGCGGGCATGGTTGCTGATCTCATAAGCCGGGATTCCGGCCGTGGCCGTCATCGCCTGCGTCTGTTCATAAAGGGTGGCGGCATGGTCAGGATCCGCGGGGTTCAGCTTGCCCTGCGCCACCAGCGTCGCAAAGCGCGTCCCCGGTTCGATGGTGAGCTGATAGAGCGAAAGATGATCGGTGCCGAACGACAGGCCTCGTGCCAGTTCGGCTTCCCAATCGGCCTCGCTCTGGCCCGGACGGGCGTAGATGAGGTCGAAATTCACCCGGCCGAACACCGATTGCGCGACGTCCAGCGCCGCCAGCCCCTCGCGCACGTCATGGGCGCGGCCCAGAAAATGCAGCGCTTCATCCTCCAGCGCCTGAAGGCCGAGCGACACCCGGTTCACCCCCGCCGCCGCCAGATCGGCAAAGCGCGCCGCCTCGACCGAGCTGGGATTGGCCTCTAGCGTGATTTCAATGTCGGCCGTGGGCACCCAATGGCGCGCGGCCGCGTCGATCAGCGCTTCTACGATGCGCGGCGGCATCAGCGAAGGCGTTCCGCCGCCGAAGAAGATCGACGAAAGCGGGCGCCCCCCGTTCAGCGCCGCTTCATGGGCCAGATCGTCCAGCAATGCCGCGCGCCAGGCATCGCTATCGATGTCCGACCGAACATGGCTGTTAAAATCGCAGTAGGGACATTTCGAAACGCAAAATGGCCAATGCACATATAAAGCCATGGGGGCGGACGCGTCAGGCGCGGAAGCGGGGATAAAAGGGTCAGGCGACATGAATGGGGGCGTCTCTAAAGCATCCTGCGCAAAAGTGGGAAACGGTTTTGCGTCCAAAGGATGCGGCAACGGGAAATCGGAGCGCGTCACGCGCTCCGCAGGTCTTTGGCCTGCGTGGTTGGCGCTGGCGGTTGCGTTGCTGGCCGGCGCGGCGGGGCAGGTCGGAGCGGCGCCCGCGCATGCCCTGCGCTCCATGCCCCGGGCCATGCCCGCTTCCTATTATGGCATGGAAGAAGCGGAGCGGGATGATGGCCTGCTGCGCGAAGTCGCGCTGGGCATGCACAATGAGGAGCGCGAATCGCTTGGTCTTGCGTCGCTGGCCTGGGACAGCGCGTTGGCGGCGGACGCGGCGAGCTATGCCCGGCAGATGGCGCAGACCAACATCTTCCGCCATTCTGCGCGCACCAGCCGTGCCGTGCCCAGCGGCGAAAATCTGTGGATGGGATCGCGCGGCCTCTATGATTATGCGGTGATGGTGGGTTCGTTCCTGGACGAAAGGCGTTATTTCCGGCGCGACGGAAAATTGCCCGATCTCAGTTCCACCGGGCGCTGGGAGGATGTCGGCCATTATACCCAGATCATCTGGCGTGGCACGCGCAAGGTAGGTTGCGCACTCGCCGAAGGGCAAAGCTACGACTATCTTGTGTGCCGCTATTTCCCCGCCGGGAATGTCTTTGGTCAGAACCCGCTGGATCGGGATGACGGCGTACCCTCGCGCTACGCCGGCGGCGGGCGCTGACCCGGCGCGCCCGCTGGGTTTTTCAGAAGACTGCGGCCACCAGTTGCCGGAAGGCGTCGGCGCGGTGACTCATGCCGTGTTTCTTCTCCGGCTCCATCTCGCCGAAGCTGATGTTGTGACCGTGCGGCTGGAAGATCGGGTCATAGCCGAAGCCCTTATCTCCGCGCGGCGGCCAGCTGATGATGCCGTCGACCCGGCCTTCGAACACTTCGACATGGCCGTCGGGCCAGGCGAGCGCCAGCGCGCAGACGAAATGCGCATCATGCCCGGCGTCCGGTCCCTTCGCCTCGATATTGTCCCACACCAATTGCATGGCGAGGCCGAAATCCTTGGTCTCGCCAGCCCAGCGCGCCGAGAAGATGCCCGGATCGCCGTTCAGGGCCTCGACGCAAAGACCGCTGTCGTCGGCCAGCGCGGGAAGGCCGGACAGGTCCGCCGCCTGCATTGCCTTCAATTCTGCATTGGCGATGAAGGTGGTGCCGGTTTCGTCCGGTTCAGGCAGGTCGAGCTCGGCCGCCGACACGGTTTCAATGCCAAAGGGTGCCAGCAATTCGCCGATCTCGCGCACCTTGCCGGGATTGTGGCTGGCGATCACCAGCTTGCCGGGACCCAGTTTGCGGATCGCCTGTTCCTGTCCGAATTCGTCGCTCATCTTTTCATCCTACGGCCGCGTTGGACGAAGTCGAGATGGTTTCTCGACTTCGCCCGTTCAGTTCTCGGAGCCTGTTTGAGAATGCGCTTATCGGCGCCTCGGAAATCGCTCTTCCGCGATTTCTCAAACGGACTTTCAGCGGCCGGTTGCCTTGTCCTGCGCCGCGAAGATCTGTGCGCAGCCGATGCGGGCGAGGCGCAGCAGGCGCAGCAACTCTTCCTCGTCATAGGCCGCACCTTCCGCCGTTGCCTGCACTTCGGCAAACTTGCCGTCGCCGGTCAGGATCAGGTTGGCGTCGGTTTCGGCGTTGCTGTCCTCCGCATAGTCGAGATCGAGGACAGGCGTGCCGTTATAGATGCCGCAGCTGATTGCCGCGACCTTCTGCACGATCGGATCTTCCTTGAGCGCGCCCGACGCCATCAGCTTGTCGATGGCGATGCGCAGTGCCACCCAGCTCCCGGAAATGGCGGCGGTGCGGGTGCCGCCATCGGCCTGGATCACGTCGCAGTCGACGACGATCTGACGCTCGCCCAGCTTTTCGAGATCGACGACCGCGCGCAGCGAGCGGCCGATCAGGCGCTGGATTTCCTGCGTGCGGCCCGACTGCTTGCCCTTGGCGGCTTCACGGCTGCCGCGGGTGTGGGTCGCGCGGGGCAGCATGCCATATTCGGCCGTGACCCAGCCCGAACCCTTGCCGCGCAGGAAGGGAGGCACCTTTTCTTCGACCGAGGCGGTGCAGAGGACGCGGGTGTCGCCGAAGCTGACGAGGCAGCTGCCCTCGGCATGGATGGTGAAGCCGGGTTCCATGGTGATTTCGCGCATCTGGTCGGGCGCGCGGCCGGAAGGACGCATAAAATTTCTACTCCGAAGCGTTGATTGGGTGCGGCTTAGCGGCAGGCGCGCAGTCTTGCCAGTGGCGATAGAGCCGAAAAATGCTAGAGAGCGGGACATGGGGACGAAAACGAAAGTTATTTTGGCAGCCACGGCATTGCTGGGCGCATGCGCCACGGAGCAGGCGGAGCTGGAGAAGCCGACCAAGGTGGGCGATACCATCCGATTTTCCGCTGGTCCCTGTTTCGGCGCCTGTCCCAGCTACACGCTGCGAGTGACCCCGGATGGATCGGGATTGATAGAGCCGCAGCGCTTTACCGCTGTGCCAGGACCGACGCGCTTTACCGTGACGCCGCTGCAATATCGCCGCTTCCGTGCCGCGCTGGCACAGTTCCGACCCGCGCAGGGGACGGTCAAGCGGATCGGGCAGGGCGAGAATTGCGTCCGGTTCGCCACCGATATGCCCGGCTATGTCATCGAATGGACGCGTGGAGAGGCTGAACCGACAAGGCTGGAATTTCAATCGGGCTGCATGGATGCGGGCTATGGCAAGCTGCGCGCCACGATCGCGTCGATCCCTCGGATGCTCGACATCGCCGCGATGGTGAAGCCCATCGCCAAGGGCAAGTGACGGGCGGGCTTGAGCGTGATGGATTGCTTGCCTAGATAGATCGGATGGCGGTCACCCCGATCACCGAATTGAATGAACGCGCCCGCGACGTTTTCCGGCTGGTGGTCGAGAGCTATCTCGGCACCGGGCTGCCTGTCGGCTCGCGCACGATCAGCAAGCTGGCGTCCCTGAGCCTGTCGCCTGCCTCGATCCGCAACGTGATGCAGGATCTGGAGGAGCTGGGCCTGCTCGCTGCGCCGCATACGTCCGCCGGGCGGATGCCGACCGAAACGGGCTTGCGGCTGTTCGTCGACGGGATGATGCAGGCGGCGGAACCGTCGGTCGAGGAACGGCGCGCCATCGAAGCGGGCATTTCCGAGGGTGGCCCGATCGAGGAAGCCCTGTCCGCCGCGACCGCAGCGCTGTCGGGTCTTTCCGCCTGCGCGGGCATTGTGATGGTGCCCAAGCGCGAGCCGGTGCTGCGACAGTTCGGCTTCGTGCCGCTGAATGACCGGCAGGCGCTCGCCGTGCTGGTGGGGCAGGACGGATCGATCGAAAATCGCGTTGTCGACCTGCCCGCCGGCGTCACGCCGATGATGCTGAACGAGGCGGCGAATTTCATGTCGGCGCGCTTTGGCGGGCTGACGTTGGCGCAGGCTGGCGAAACCTTGCGGCGCGAGCTGGAGAGTGAGCGCCACGCGCTGCAGGGGGCGGCCCGGGAGCTGGTGGAGCGCGGCATCGCCATCTGGTCGCAGGATGCCGACGACCGGCCGGTGTTGATCGTCCGGGGGCAGGCGCATCTGTTGGACGACGGCACCGCCGCCGATCTGGAACGGGTGCGGCAGCTGTTGGAGCAGCTGGAGGGCAAACAGGAAATTTCCCGCCTGCTGGAAGATGCTCTGGCAGGCAGCGCGACCAAAATCTTCATCGGCTCGGAAAACAAGCTCTTTTCCCTTTCAGGTTCTTCGGTCATAGCCGCGCCTTACCGGAGCGGGGACGGCCGGGTGGTCGGCGTGGTCGGCGTAATTGGCCCCACGCGCTTGAACTATGCGCGAGTGATCCCCATGGTGGACTTCACTGCGCAGACGCTGTCGAGATTGATGAGATGAGCGAAGACAAACAGAATATCGAAAATACCGAACTGGTGGACGAACTGCCCGAGGATGCCGCGCCCGCTGGCGATGCGGCGGCCGAGCGGATCGCGGCGCTCGAAAATGAGCTGGCGACCGCCAGGCAGGACGTTCTCTACGCCCATGCCGAGACGCAGAATGTGCGGCGGCGGCTGGAAAAGGAACTGGCCGATGCGCGGGCCTATGCCGCGACGGCCTTTGCTCGCGACATGCTGTCGGTGGCGGACAATCTGGGCCGCGCGCTCCAGGCGATTCCCGCTGACCTGCGCGAGGATGAAAAGTTCAAGGGGCTGGTCGCCGGTCTGGAAGCCACCGGCCGCGAACTGGAAGGCGTTTTCGGCCGAAACGGCATCGAGAAACTGGTGTCGGTCGGCCAGCCGCTCGACCCCAACAAGCATCAGGCCATGATGGAGGTGCCCTCCGCCGATGCCGAGCCGGGCACGGTGCTGGTCGAGATGCAGGCCGGCTATACGATCAAGGACCGGCTGCTGCGTCCCGCGCTGGTCAGCGTGGCGAAGAAGCCCGACTGACCACTGCACAGGCATGAAAAGCCAAAGGCCTGCCGGACCCACTCCGGCAGGCCTTTTTCGTACCAGCCGTTCCGCGGCTGTTTCATAAGATGCAAAAAGATATATCGCAGTTCTTGACGCGTCCTATTTTAAGATATATCTAAATGCATCATGAAACAATTTAGAGAATCTCATATGCATGTTCATCATTCTCATCGCGGACGCAGCCATCATGGCCATGGGCGTGTCTACAGCCGCCTCTTCGGGCCGGATGGCTTCGATCGCGGCGGCGGTTGGGGCGGCCATTTCGACGGCGGGCCTCTGGGTGGCGGCCGGGGTGGTCGCGGGGGCGGCGGTCGCCGTCGCCTGTTCGGCAACGACGCGCTCAAGCTCATCCTGCTGAAGCTGATCGCGGAAAGTCCGCGCCACGGCTATGACCTGATCCGCGAGATACAGGCGCTGTCGGGCGACGTTTATGCGCCTAGCCCGGGCGTCGTCTATCCGACGCTGACCCTGTTGGCCGACATGGACCTGATCGCCGAGCAGCCGGGCGAAAGCAGCCGCAAGCTCTTCGCGATCACCGAGGCCGGCGCGGCCCATCTGGCTGGGCATGAGGCAGGCGTGAAGGAGGTCATGGACCGGCTGGGTTCACTCGCGCGGAAGGCGGAACGCACCGATGGCGCGCCGATCCGCCGGGCCATGCACAATCTGGGCATGGCTGTCCGGGCGCGGCTTGAAAAGGAAGGTGCCGATGCCCAGACCATGTTCGACGTCGCATCGCTGATCGACGAAGCCGCCAGCAAGATCGAAAGGCTCTGATCATGACCCTGACCGCTCATGTGCCAACCACCAGCGGCAGCCGCTATCTCCAGCAGCTCTGCAAACATTGGAGCCACAAGTTCGAAACGGACTTCGACGCGCAGCAGGGCAGCATCGCCTTCCCGATGGGACCGATCCGGCTGGCGGCCGGGCCGGACGCGCTGACGGTCACGATCGAACCGCAGGAAGGGGTCGATGTCGAACGCTTCAAGCAGGTGGTGGCCGACCATCTCGACCGCTTCGCCTTCCGCGAAGCGCCGCTGACTTTTGACTGGCGCTGATGGGAGATGGGCTCCCTTCCCATCCTGGCGGGAAGGGGGCGCTCATCACATTCAGGCGACTTGTTTGCCGAATTCGGAGGAGGCCATGCGCAGGCTGGAAAGCTTTCCTTCGACGCTCATGAAGCCGCGTTCAAGCTGATCGATTTCAGAGGCGACGACTTCGGTATCCTGTCGGATCGCGCTGATGGTCGAAGACATGGAGTCGGCGGCAAGGGCAGTTTCATCCACGGCGGCTGTGATCATCGTCACTGTCTGCGCCTGCGCATCCATGGCGTGGCGAATGCGTTCGGCGCTCGATTGGACCTCGCCCACCGTGTCGCGGATGCGCTCGTTGGTTTCAACCGACTGGCGGGTCGAAGCCTGGATGTCGGCGATCTTTCCCGCGATCTCGTCCGTCGCGCGGGCGGTCTGGTTCGCAAGGCTCTTCACTTCCTGCGCGACCACCGCAAAACCGCGCCCGGCATCGCCTGCGCGAGCGGCCTCGATCGTGGCATTGAGGGCGAGCAGATTTGTCTGGCCAGCGATGTCGCGGATCAGCCCGAGAATCGATTCGATCGACTTGGCATGTTCGGACAAGGTCGCCGACATGGCCACGGCGTCGCCCGACTGGCGCGCGGCCCGCTGCGCAACGCCCGCAGCGCTTTCCACCTCGGTGCGGGCATCCTCGATCGCGCGGATCAGGCCAGCCGATGTGCGGGCCGCCTCCCGCATGGCGAGGGCAGACTGTTCCGCGGCGGCGGCGACTTCGGATGCCTTGCCGAGCATCCCGCGGGTGGCGGCGGAAGCGTCCTTCGCCTGTTCGCGCAGCGACTCGCCCAACTGCGATGCGCCGTCGATTTCGCCCATGATCCGCTGCTCGAACATGGTGCTGTACCGCTGACGTTCATTGCGCTGGGCTTCGGCCTCGTCGCCGGCGACGGCGTTGGCCAGCCGCCCCGCATCCGTCATGCCGACATGGATCATGACGTCGACAAGACGGCGGCGCTCCGCATCGTCCGGCGCGCGTTCCCAGATGAGGTCGATCAGCTTTTCGTTGGCGGCCGCAACCGGCATCAGCACGGCGCGCGTCGGCGCGCCCTGCTTGCGGGCGTGGCGCACGCAGGCAATGGAGGAAATCGCCCATTCGCCCGCTTCATAATAGCCCAGCTTCTGGCGCACATATTCATGCGCTTCGGTCTCGATTTTCGCCAGCGTGGCTGGATTGAGTTTCGACTGAAGGCCGGTCTGTTCGACATAGGACTCGTAAAATGTGCGGGCAGCCAGATTTGCGCTGTCGCCCACCAGGTCGCGAATCTCGCGCAGGCCCTTGGCAAGTTCGCCCTGCGGGTCGATTTCCCTCAGCATGACGGCAATGGCGCTTCTGGATGTGGCGGCGGAAATCATGTGCGGCAGAACCCCAAATTCCTGTCGTTGGTAGATCGCCTGATAGCGCCATTTGGTTAATCACTTCTTAGAGACAAGTTCGTTGCGGGGGCGATATGTCTGTACGCCGCCGGGCGCGCGCGGCCATTTCACCGCCCGAACGGGGCGTCTTGCCCTCCGGGGCGTTCGTGCCTAAGGGGACGGGACTCGAGGGACAACATCAGGGACGTAGGGAAATATGGCGCGAACCACGAGCCGGCCGCTCTCGCCGCATTTGACGATCTGGAAATGGGGACCAGCAATGGCCGTTTCCATCATGCACCGTGTGACCGGCAATGGCCTGGCGACCGTGGGTGCGCTTGGTCTGGTCTGGTGGCTGATGGCCGCTGCGAGCGGGCCGGAAGCCTATGCGACCTTCGTCGCCTGCGCGACCTCACCCATCGGCTATCTGGTGATGGCGGGTTTGAGCTGGTTCTTCTTCCAGCATCTGTTCTCGGGGCTGCGCCATTTCGTGCTCGACATGGGTGCGGGCTATGAGCTGAAGAACAACAAGGTCTGGTCGCTGCTGACCTTCGTCCTGTCCACTCTCGCCACCCTGGCCTTCTGGGCCGCGATCTGCACGGGGAAATTCTGATGGGAACCGGAACCGGAATCGGCCGCGTACGTGGTCTGGGCTCGGCCCGTCACGGCGCGCATCACTGGCTGGCGCAGCGCTACACCGCCGTCGGCAACCTGTTGCTGGTGCTGTGGCTGCTGTTCAGCCTGATCGCCCTGCCGGGCCTCGACTATCAGAGCGTCCATAACTGGATCGCCCATCCGCTGGTCGCGGTGCCGCTGATGCTGATGCTCGTCAGCATCTTCATGCACCTGCGCCTCGGCATGCAGGTGATGCTGGAGGATTATGTCCATGACAAGGGCCTGGCCTTCTTCTCCATGCTGCTGCTGAACTTCTATGCCTTTGGCGGCGCGGCCGCGGGCGTCTTCGCGATCGCCAAGATCGCCTTCACGGGGATCGTCAAATAATGAGCGACGCCTACAAGATCATCGACCATACCTATGACACGGTCGTCGTGGGTGCTGGCGGCTCGGGCCTGCGCGCCACCATGGGCAGCGCCGAAGCCGGCCTTAAGACCGCCTGCATCACCAAGCTGTTCCCGACCCGCAGCCACACCGTGGCGGCGCAGGGCGGCATTGCGGCGTCGCTGGGCAACAACTCGCCCGACCACTGGACCTGGCACATGTACGATACCGTCAAGGGGTCGGACTGGCTGGGCGACCAGGACGCGATCGAATATATGGTGCGCGAAGCGCCTGCGGCCGTGATCGAGCTGGAACATGCCGGCGTGCCGTTCAGCCGCAACGACAACGGCACCATCTACCAGCGCCCCTTCGGCGGCCACATGCAGAATATGGGCGCCGGCCCGCCGGTGCAGCGCACCTGCGCGGCGGCCGACCGTACCGGCCACGCCATGCTTCACGCGCTCTATCAGCAGAGCCTGAAATATGATGCGGACTTCTACATCGAATATTTCGCCATCGACCTGATCATGGAAAATGGCGAGTGCCGCGGCGTCATCGCCATCTGCATGGAAGACGGTTCGATCCACCGCTTCCGCAGCAAGGCGGTCGTGCTGGCGACCGGCGGCTATGGCCGGGCCTATTTCTCCGCCACCTCGGCGCACAGCTGCACCGGCGACGGTGGCGGCATGGTGCTGCGTGCGGGCCTGCCGCTGCAGGATCTGGAGTTCGTTCAGTTCCACCCGACCGGCATCTACGGCGCGGGCGTGCTCATCACCGAAGGCGCGCGCGGTGAGGGGGGCTACCTCACCAATTCCGAGGGCGAGCGCTTCATGGAGCGCTATGCCCCCTCGGCGAAGGATCTGGCGTCGCGTGACGTCGTGTCGCGCTCGATGGCGATGGAAATGCGCGAAGGGCGCGGCGTGGGTCCGAACAAGGACCACATCTTCCTGCACCTCGATCATATCGATCCCAAGGTGCTGGCCGAGCGTCTGCCGGGCATCACCGAAAGCGGCAAGATCTTCGCGGGCGTCGACCTGACCCGCCAGCCGCTCCCCGTCACTCCCACCGTCCATTACAATATGGGCGGCATCCCCTGTAACTATCATGGGCAGGTGGTGACCAAGGTCGGCGACGATCCCGAAGTCGTTGTGCCGGGCCTCTATGCGGTCGGCGAAGCGGCATGCGTGTCGGTGCATGGCGCGAACCGCCTCGGCTCCAACTCGCTGATCGACCTTGTCGTGTTCGGCCGCGCCACCGGCCTGCACCTTAAGGAAACGATCAAGCCCAACGGTTCGCACCGTCCGCTGCCCAAGGATGCGGCGGATCTGGCGCTGTCGCGCCTCGACCATTATCGCAACGCCAAGGGCGGCTCGCCCACCGCGAAAATCCGTCTCGAAATGCAGCACACCATGCAGAAGCATGCCGCCGTGTTCCGTGACAGCGCGCTGCTGGCCGAGGGCGTCACCAAGATGGCCGACGTCAATGCGCGTATGCAGGATGTCGGCGTCAGCGATCGCTCGCTGATCTGGAACACCGACCTTATCGAGACGCTGGAACTGGACAATCTGATGTCTCAGGCGGTCTGCACCATGGTCAGCGCCGAAAACCGCAAGGAAAGCCGTGGCGCGCATGCGCATGAGGATTTCCCTAACCGCGACGACGACAACTGGATGAAGCATACTGTCAGCTGGTTCGAGGGCTGGGGCGGCAAGGGCGGCAAGGTAACGCTCGATTACCGTCCGGTGCACGATTACACGCTCACCGACGAAGCGGAGTATATCAAGCCCAAGGCGCGCGTTTACTAAGACGCGCTGTCAGCTGCGACATGATGAGGGGCGGGCTGCACGGCTCGCCCCTTTTTTGGATGGCAGGGAGAGGGCGATTCGCACCGAAGTTCACGGTGGGTGCGCGCGTGCGCGACGGGGCGATGCATTCTGACATTTCAAAGAGGGAAGCAGGATAGGCCCAATCGCGGGCAACAGGACCGGCTGGATCCCGTCCTGTTGAAGAAATAGGATTTTTTTGAGGGGGTTGCGACCATTGGGCTACAAATGGTCCTCGGCCGGTAAACCCGGCTTGGTCTGGATGCGTGAGGGTCTGACTTCGACCAATGCCGGACATTCCTGCTGCGTTCACGCAGACCCAGTAGCGGCCAGTCAGCGTTCTATGGTTTCGCAGCGCATGGAGGTTTTGCTGTGGCCTGATCCACGCGGGGAAGTGTGGAAAACGGATAAGCCGTCTCTGAGTAGGGCGAACGAGGCAACACAAGCCAATCTGTCGGGGACAGCCTTGTTCAGCACGACCTTAATGCCACCGTCGCGATACAGATCGAACGCGCATTGATGTCCTGTGCGCGTCTTACCGCATCTTAGTTCTTGAATGTGGAGGTCTGGAGCGGTGTCGTTGCCTGCCTGATACCAAAGTGAGGCAAGCCAGTTACCATTCCCGATCATCGCATTGAGTTGAAGGTCAGCCCATATCGCAGATTGAAGCTGGCCTTTCAAAGGCTCTGAAGGGGTCGTAAAGGTCGTCGATGCGGCGGCAAGAAGGATGGCAAGCATGACCGAGCAATAACATGCAGTCCGTCCGCTATCTACTTCTGGCTTGCCGAAAGAAGACAGCCCCTTTCCCACCCAACCTCGTCACCCCGGCCTTGAGCCGGGGTTTCGTTGCCTTTCAGGCGAGCAGGTCGAACATGTCCTGCCAGTCGGGGTTGCTGTGTTCGATCAGGTAGAATTTCCACGTCCGTCGCCAGCGCTTGAGACGTTTTTCCTGTTCGATGCAGGCTGCGATGTCCTCGCCATGTTCGGCCCAGACCAGGCGGGACAGGCCGTAGCGGGCGCAGAAATCGGAGCCGGCGCCGGAACGGTGCTGATCGATCCGGGAGGCGAGGTCGGAAGTCACCCCAATATAGAGCGTTCCGCGATAGCGGTTGCTCATGATGTAGACCCAGCCGCCTTTGAACGTTCGTTGCACAGGCGGCAGCTTCAAGAAACGGGACCCCGGATCAAGTCCGGGGTGACGGGAGGGAGAGAGCCGATCTCACGCCATGGCCACCCTTATACCCGGTCCGCCTGCACCACCGTATCCAGTGCGCGGAGCGCCGAGAGGATGCGGTTCAAGTGCTGGGCGTCGGCCACTTCCAGATCGATGATGTCGGTGTGGAAGGGGCCTTCGCGGTTCACCAGTTGCAGGTTCAGAATGTTCGCCTTGGTCGCGCCGAAGACGTTCGTCACCGCCGCCAGAGCGCCCGGCTGGTTCTTGACGATGACCTGGAGGCGCGCCGTGCCGCCCTTGGACTTGCTGTCCCAGCTGAGGTCGACCCAGTCGTCGTCCTGCCCGGCCTCCAGCGAGCGGCAGTCGATGGTATGGACCTCGATCGGCTCTCCGGTGCGGCGGACGCCGACGATGCGGTCGCCGGGGACGGGGTGGCAGCAATCGCCCAGATTATAGGCGATGCCCGGCGTCAGGCCGCGGATCGATACCGGAGCGTGCTGGCGCGGATGCGCTTCCTCCACCCCTTCCGCGCTGGTCGAGCCGGGGATCAACGCCTCCATCACTTCCGAATCGAGCAGGCGGTGTGTGGCGATGGCGACCATCAGCGAGGCGCGATCCTCCAGTCTCAGACGCTTCAGGGCAGCCTTCAGCGCCTTGTCGCCCAGTTCGCTCGCCAGTTCCGGCGAGAAACGGCCGATGATTTCCTCATAGAGCTTCTCGCCCAGCGCGACTTCCTCGCCGCGCTGTTTCTGGCGGATGTAACGGCGGATGGCGGCGCGGGCCTTGCCGGTGATGGCGAAGGTCAGCCAGCCGGGCTGAGGCTCCTGCCCCTCCGACTTCAGGATTTCGACCTGATCGCCATTTTCCAGCGGCGTGCGCAGCGGCACGACGCGGCCATTGACCTTGGCGCCGACCGTCTGGTTGCCGAGCGAGGTGTGCACTGCATAGGCGAAGTCCACCGGTGTCGACCCCTTGGGCAGCTGGTGCAGTTCGCCCTTGGGCGAGAAGGCGAAGATGCGGTCCTGATACATCGCCATGCGGGTATGTTCGAGCAGTTCGTCCGCGTCCTGACTTTGCTCCAGTATCTCGACCAGATCGCGCAGCCAGGCGGCATGGTGATCGCCCGCATCGCCCTTTTGCTTATAGGCCCAGTGCGCGGCGAGGCCGAGTTCGGCGTCATGATGCATGTCGCGGCTGCGGATCTGCACCTCGATCCGGGCATTTTCCTGATGGATGACCGTGGTGTGCAACGAGCGGTAGCCGTTGCGCTTGGGCGTAGAAATATAGTCTTTGAACCGGCCCGGCACCATCTTGTAGGTCCGGTGGATGACGCCCAGCGCGCGGTAGCAGTCGTCCTCCGTATCGGTGATCACGCGGAACGCCATGACGTCGGTCAGCTGTTCGAAGCTGATGTGGCGCTCCTGCATCTTCTTCCAGATGGAGTAAGGATGCTTTTCGCGGCCCGACACCGTGACCGACAGCCCCTTGCCGCCCAGCAGCAGTTGCAGCTCCGCGCCGATGCGGTCGACCTTGTCATGGCCGCCTTCCTTCAGCTGCTCCAGCCGCTTGGTGATGCTGTCATAGGCTTCCGGTTCCAGCTCGCGGAAGGCGAGGAGCTGCATCTCGCGCATGAAGTCGTACATGCCGATCCGCTCGGCCAGCGGGGCATAGATGTCCATCGTCTCGCGCGCGATGCGTCGGCGCTTCTGCTCATTCTTGATGAAGTGCAGCGTGCGCATATTGTGCAGCCGGTCGGCGAGCTTCACCAGCAGCACCCGGATATCGTCCGACATGGCGAGCAGGAATTTGCGCAGATTCTCCGCCGCCCGCTCATTTTCGGACATGGCCTCGATCTTCGACAGCTTGGTGACGCCGTCGACCATCCTGGCGACGTCCTTGCCGAAGGCGTGCTCAATCTCCTCATAGGTGACCAGCGTGTCCTCGATCGTGTCGTGCAGCAGCGCGGTCACGATCGTCTGGTCGTCCAGATTGAAGTCGGTCAGAATGCCGGCGACTTCGATCGGGTGGCTGAAATAGGGGTCGCCGCTGGCGCGTTTTTGCGAACCGTGCTTCTGGACGGAAAACACATAGGCGCGGTTGATCATCGCTTCGTCCGCATCCGGATCGTAGCGTTTTACCCGTTCGACAAGTTCATACTGGCGTAGCATTGCTTCCCGATTGTCCGCGATGCCCCTTGCAGTGCAACAAAAAAATCCCATTTAGCTATAAACGCGCTGCACTTTTGCAACAGCGATGGCTTTGAGCTATCTATGAGACCCATGAAACATAATCTGGCGCAGGATCTGGAACAATGCGCGCTGCCGAGCGCGCTGGAGGCGATGGGTGAACGCTGGTCGTTCCTGATTTTGCGGGGCGCCCTGTCGGGCATCCGCCATTTCGAGGAGTTTCAGTCGACCCTCGGCATTGCCCGCAACATTCTGGCCAACCGGCTTGCCCGGCTTGTCGAAAACGGCATCATGCTGCGCCAGCCGATGCAGTGCGACCGGCGGAAGGTCGAATATCGGCTGACCGAAAAGGGGCAGGATCTGGCCCCCGCCATGATCGCGCTGCGTCAGTGGGGCGAAAAATGGGGTTGCGGCCCCATGGCCTGTCAGGTGCTGGCGGACAGCCGCGACCGGCAGCCGATCCGCAAGATGACCATTCAGGCCCATGACGGCCGCGCGCTGGATCTCAGCGATCTCGTCTGGCTCTGCGTCGATGAAGAGACCCCCGTGGCGGCGGCGCCGTCGCCGGAGGTTGTGAAGGCGGCCTGACAGGCGCGGTTGTACCGGGAACCATGTCGCTTTTTGCAAAAAACCGGTTCCCACTTTTTTGCGTGATGCTCTAGTCTGGCCCCAATGTCAGTGCATCGCTTTCAGCCCCAGCCCTTCTTCGCGGACAAGAACCGCGCTTTCTGGAACCTCCAGTCGGTGGGCTGGGCCGGCGCCTTCCTGCTGCGCGGCTCATCGACCATCGCCAATGGGCAGCCGCTTTCCAGCCTGATTCCGGTGATGATATCGACCGTGTCGGGCTATTCGGTGACGCTGCTGATCGCGGTGGTCTTCCGTTTCCTGCAAAGGCAGCGGCCGATCATCACCTGGGGCGCGTCGATCGTGACGGTGGTGGTCGCGGCGGGACTGGTGGCGTTCATCGACGCCTGGGTCTTCTCGACCCAGAACCGGGGCAGCGATACGGCGGGCCTGCAGCTGTTCCTTGGCGCCTTCTATCTCAGCATGACGCTGCTGGGGGCGTGGTCGGCGCTCTATTACGCCATTAATTTCTATCTGACGGTGGAGGAGCAGGCGGACCAGCTTTTGCGGCTGGAAAATCAGGCGTCGAGCGCGCAACTCGCCATGCTGCGCTATCAGCTCAATCCGCATTTCCTCTTCAACACGCTGAACAGCATTTCGACGCTGGTGCTGCTGAAACAGACCGACCGCGCCAATGCAATGCTTTCACGCCTTTCCTCCTTTTTGCGCTATACTCTGATCAACGAGCCGACCGCGCAGGTGACGATCGAGCAGGAGATCGAGACGCTGAAACTGTATCTGGAGATCGAGAAGATGCGGTTTGAGGACCGTTTGCGGCCGGTGTTCACCATCGATCCGGCCGTCGCCCAGTCGCGTCTGCCCTCTCTGCTGCTCCAGCCTCTGGTCGAAAATGCGATCAAATATGCGGTCACGCCCAAGGAGGAGGGTGCGGAAATCTCCGTCACGGCGCAGCCTGCCGGTGAAAACGTCCGGATCATCGTATCCGATACGGGTCCGGGATTGAATGAGGGGTTCACCCGCCCGAACAATCTGGTCAGCGAAGGAACAGGCGTAGGTCTGGCGAATATCCGCGACCGGCTCATTCAGGCCTTCGGGGAACGACAGAGCTTCGAAACGCGTTCCACGCCAGGCGGTTTTTCGGTCACGATCGAAATGCCGCTGAATTTGGATGAACCATCGAGAGTGGCCGCATGACCATCAGAACAATCCTCGTCGACGACGAAAGCCTGGCTATTCAGGGCCTGAAGCTGCGTCTGGAAGCGCATGAGGATGTCGAAATCGTAGAAACCTGTTCCAACGGCCGTGAAGCGATCCGCGCCATCAAGACGCATAAACCCGACCTTGTGTTCCTCGACATTCAGATGCCCGGTTTCGACGGCTTTTCCGTCGTGCAGGGGCTGATGGAGGTCGAACCCCCGCTTTTCATCTTCTGCACCGCCTATAGCGACCATGCCATCCGCGCCTTTGAGGCGCAGGCGGTCGACTATCTGATGAAGCCGGTGGATGAAGGGCGTCTGGCCGACGCGCTGGACCGCGTGCGCCAGCGCCTGAGCGAAAAGAAGCAGGTTCAGGAAGCCGAAAAGCTGCGCGAGGTGCTGGCGGAAGTGGCACCCGACGCGATGAACGAATTCAGCGCCGCCGATGAGGATGCGCCGGCCGCCAATCGCTTCGAAAAGCTCATCAACATCAAGGATCGCGGGCAGATTTTCCGTGTGGACGTGGATTCGATCGAGCGGATCGACGCCGCGGGCGATTATATGTGCATCTACACCGCCGACAATTCGCTGATCCTGCGCGAAACGATGAAGGACCTCGAAAAGCGGCTGGATCCGCGCAATTTCCAGCGCGTGCACCGCTCGACCATCGTCAATCTCAGCCAGGTGCGGCAGGTCAAGCCGCACACCAACGGCGAATGTTTCCTGGTGCTGGAATCCGGCGCGCAGGTGAAGGTCAGCCGGTCCTATCGCGACGTGGTCGCGCGCTTCGTGCACTGATCATCTGAACACCCATTGCCGGTTGAGGCCGAACACCACGGCCGGCGTCACGAACAGCATGGCCGGGATGGGCGACCATTCCGGCCATTGCATATGGGTGACGCACAGCCACACCCAGAATGCGTTCAGCGCATAGCTGACCAGCGAAACCGCGACGAAGCGCACAGTGCGGGCAGCCTGATTGTCGCGGCTGCCATGGCCGCGGAAGGTGAAGGCGCTGTGCGTGACATAGCCGACCAGCACGGCCGCCAGATAGCCGATGCCGTTGGCGATCTGGGGATGCAGGCCGACGGGCGCGGCCAGGGTCCAGTAGATGGCGGCCTGACAGGCCGTCACGAACAGTCCGGTCAGGCCGTAGCGGACGATCTGCCAGAACAGGGCCTGTTGATGCGGTGTCAAGATCTGGAGGATTTTCATGCCGCCCCGTTGCGCTTTGATGCGGAGCCTCTAAGGCGGATTTCGCTTTCACGAAACCGCTTTGGATGTTTTTTTGATGCCGCATTTTCCGAGCCGCCGACCGATGCCGGTCGACTTGAAAATGCTCTGATCGAGCGCCCATGAACCTGCAAAGCTGGCCAGCCCTGCGCGCTCACGCCGCGTCCCTTGCGGCGACATCGTCCCTTTATGCCGAGCGGCACTGGAAATGGCTGACGCTGCTGCTGTGGATCGCGCTGATGGCCGGGTTTCTGGTGACGCGCTGGCCGCAAATTCACTGGCTGACGCTCAGCGACACTGACGACAATATGCGGATGATGCAAGTGCGTGGCCTGCTCGCCGGGCAGGATTGGTACGACCTTCGCCAATATCGGCTGAGCCCGCCGCAAGGCCTCGACATCCACTGGTCGCGGCTGGTGGACCTGCCGATCGCCGGGTTGATGCTGTTCTTCCGCGCCTTTCTGGATCAGGGACTGGCCGACCGGATGGCCTGCGCCATCGCGCCGATGATCCCGCTCCTGCCGCTGATGCTGGGGCTGGGCTTCATCGCCCGCCGGCTGGCCGGCGGCAATGGCTGGATATTGGCGGCCGCCGCGCCCTTCGCCGCGCAGATGGGCATCAGCATGTTCATGCCGATGCGAATCGACCATCATGGCTGGCAACTGGCCTTCACCGTGCTGATGCTGGCGGGGCTGATCGACAGAAACTGGCTGCGCGGCGGGATCGTCGTCGGGGTCAGCAGCGCGCTGTCCATCGCCATCGGCATGGAAATGATCGTCTATCTGGCCGCTGGCGGCGCGCTGATCGCCCTGCGCTGGGTGTTCAAGGAGGGCGCAGCGCGCCGGATGCTGCCTTATGCCCTCAGCCTGACCGGCGCGACGTCGCTCTCCTTCCTGATCTTCGCAAGCTATGCCAATCGCGCCATGGTGTGCGACGCGATCTCCCCCATATGGGTGGCGATCTTCGCGGCGGCGTCGGCAGGGATGGCGCTGCTGGCGCTGCTGCCGCTCAAAAGCCGGACCGCGCGGCTGGGCGCCGGGATCGTCGTCGGCGCGGCGGTGGCGGCCTTTGCCTGGCTGAACTGGCCGCAATGCCTGTCGGGCGCCTATCAGATCTCCCCGGAACTCGAAAAGCTGTGGCTCGCCAATATCCGCGAGGCCAAGCCCATCACGGTGCAGTCCTGGAGCCTGATCGTGCCGCTGATGGCGATCCCGGTCGCGGGCGTCATCGGTCTTGTCTGGGCCTTGTGGGAATCGCGCAAGGATGGCGACCGGCTTTGGGCCTGGGCGACGGTGGGGCTGATGATGCTCTTTTCGACCTCGCTGCTCTTCTGGCAGTTGCGGGCCGGGCCGGCCGCGCAACTGCTCGCCATTCCGCCTGCCGCCTGGGCGGCCTATCGCCTGCTTTGCCTCATCGCGACGGGACGGCCATGGGCGCGCGCGCTGGCAGTGCTGGGGGCAGCGCTGATCGCCATGGCGGTCTTTGCGACGCCGCTCTATCCGCAGATGAACGCGCTCTGGGCAAAGGCGACGGGCGAAGCGCCCAAGCCGCAAAAGCCCGCCGCAACGGCGCGCCGCGCCGCGATCAACAAGGCCAATGGCCGTTGCCGTTCGCTGCCCGCGCTGGAAGTGCTCGATCAGCTCCCGCCCGCGACCATCTTCACCATGGTCGATCTGGGGCCGCGTCTGATCGCGACCACCCATCACAGCGCGGTTGCAGGTCCCTATCATCGCAATGGCGCGGTCATCCTCGACATGCATCACGCCTATGACGGTCCGGCGGAGGCGTTCCGGCCGATCGCGGCCCGGCATCATGCGACCTATTTGCTGGTCTGCCCCGGATTTCCGGAAGGCACCATCTACCAGTCGCGCAGCCCCAGGGGGTTTTATGCCGGGCTGATCCGGGGCGACGTGCCGGGCTGGCTGAAGCCCGTGCCGCTCAGGACGGGGCTGACCCTGCCTTACACGCTCTACAGGATCGATTACAGCGCGCCGCGTTGACGGCGTCGCGCCGTCGTTTCTGGGTGCATCATTGCAGGCGCAAGCCGGCTCCCACTTTTTCCCTGATGCTCCGCTCAGCGCCGGGCGGCGAAAAAATCCCGCAGCAGCGCTGATGCCTCGGCAGCGGCCAGATCCCCATAGACTTCGGGCCGGTGCAGACATTGGGGCTGGGTGAAAAGGCGCGGTCCCTGCTCGATCGCGCCGCCCTTGGGATCGGACGCGGCATAATAGAGGCGCGTGATTCGGGCGTGGGAAATCGCCCCGGCGCACATGGGGCACGGCTCCAGCGTGACCCACAGATCGCAGCCGGCAAGGCGGAAATCCCCGATATGGGCCGCTGCGGCCCGGATCGCGACGATTTCGGCATGGGCGGTGGGGTCATTGTCGCGCCGGTTGCGATTTTCGCCCTCGCCGACGATGTGCCCGTCCAGCGTAACGACCGCGCCGATGGGCACTTCGCCCGCCGCCTGCGCGGCGCGGGCGAGGTCAAGCGCGCGCCGCATGGGATCGGGCAGGGGAAAGGGCGATGACATGCGTCGCCCTTACAGCATCGGCCCGGAAAGGGAAAATCAGGGCTTCTTGACGTCCACCGTCGGCACTTCGACCGTTTCCTTTCGCTTGCCGACCTCGACCCTGGCCACATTGGCCTCATATTTGGGAAGGGTGCCGCCCTTCACGGCGATTTCGGGCAGGCGCCCCTCCTGCGTCTTTTGCAGGTCGATGAAACCCGTCGCCACGCCAACGCCCAGCAACAGCAATATGATCAGCAAAAGGCCACCAATGAATCGCATTTCCGCCTCCTGTCGGTTAAGGGGAGAACGTCCCGGAGTCGGAAAGGGTTGCGCGAGTGGTCCTGAAAGCTCCCGGCGGGTTGACGACGGGAAGGAATCCCGTTATCGGCGCCGCTTTCCGAACGAACCCGAATTACAAGGTTGATTGACTATGTCGCGCATTTGCGAGCTGACCGGCAAGGGCCGCCAGGTGGGTCACAATGTTTCCCACGCCAATAACAAGACCAAGCGTGTGTTCCTGCCCAACCTGCAGAACGTCTCGCTGATCTCTGAAGCGCTGGAAACGACCGTGAAGCTGCGCGTGTCGACCCATGGTCTGCGTTCGGTCGAACATAATGGCGGCCTGGACAACTGGCTGCTGAAGACCAGCGACGACAAGCTTTCGCTGAAGGCTCGCCGCCTGAAGCGCGACATTGCGAAGAAGAAGGCTGCCGTCGCAGCCTGATTGCTTGTCATTCGTTCGCTCAGAAGCGGCCTGGCAACAGGCCGCTTTTTTGCGTTGCGCGATGGGACGGCTATCTTGGATCCGTTTTGGGCCAATCCAGGACATTCCTTCTCTCTGAAGGGAGAAGGATAGGAAGCATCTCAATCCAATGCGAATTTGAGCAGCAGGGTGCGCTGGAAGAATTCGTGATTGTCGTCAGAGGCGATCCAGACGATCCGGCGGTCGCCTTCGCGGCTCAGGGCCAGCCCTTCGAAATTGTCGGCCAGCAGCGGCGGCGCCAGCCGGGCAAGCGTGTGCGCCTTCAGCCGGTCGCCGGGACGGGGCCTGGCCGGCAGCTCGATGATCGCCAGCGTGGCGGTGAACAGCTCCTGCAAGGTCAGCCGCCGGTTCAGAACCAGCAGATGCCGGTCGTCCAGCGCGACGGCGTCGGTGGGGCGATAGCCGCGCGGCGGCACATAGCGCAGGTGAATCGGCATGGGCGTGCCGCGATCCGCGGGATCGCCGGAGAACAGCAGCGTGTCGTGGCTGCCGTCAGCGGTCATTCCCATTTCCGCGATCACCAGGAAGCGCCCGCCGGGCAGCCGGGCGAGCGATTCGATGGAGCCTGTTTCGGGCCACGCCTCGATCTCCGGCCAGATGCGGCAGGCTTCCGCACGGGCGAAGCCGGGCGAATAGCGGCAAATCATCTGTTGCAGTTCGAATCCCACCCAATAGCGGTCGCTGGCGGGATCATGCGTCATGGACTCCGAATCCCACGCCCACCATGGCTTTTCGCGGTCTTGCGGGCGTATCGGAAGCGGGGCGATAAACGGATGGCGGGCAGGCGTGCCGGGGCCGATATGAAAGCCCATCAGCGTTCCGGAATCGCTCAGTGCCAATATTTGACCGTCCGGCCCGGCCAGCAGCGAGGAAATACCGCCGAAGCCCGGATGCCTGGCGCTGAGCTGCCAGCCGCCCAGATAGGCGAGGCGGCCCAGTCTGCGCAGAGCCGGATCGGTGCTGCTCAGGGGCAGGGGCCGCGCGGTCACCATCAGCGGGCCGGGGCCGAACAGTTCGGGCTTGTTCTTGTGCGGAGCCGGGAGAAGCAGGATCGCAAGCAGCAGGACGATCAGAATTCGGCGCATCGCGTTTTGCCATAGGCGAATAACGGACGTCATGCAGCAGCAGAGTTTTCTGAAATTCATGTTCAGGCCCGGCGAAGGATTTATCGAGCCGGGTACGCGACGGCGCTGGCATTCTGACCGAAAAAGCGCGAAAATACGGCGCTTTGACGCGAGTGGCCATGGATATGATGCTGAACGGCCGCTGACATCGCCATTCAGGCTTGGCTCAACGCGAATCGGGCAAAAGGGCTTCAATCGATGGTGAGTTCCCCCTTGAGAGAACGGCCTAGATCGATGGCAATTGAGGAGCAACGCCATGAAGACCAAATTTCTGATCAATCTGGGGGCGGCGCTGGCAATGGGCGCTGCGTCCCTGGCCGTCACCGCGGCGCCCGCACAGGCGCGCGACGGTTGGGGGCATCGCTATGAACGCGGCGACTATTATCGCGGCGACCGGGGCTATCGCGGCTATCGCGACGGCTATTATCGTGGCGGCGGCGGCTATTATCGCGACAATTATTATCGTGGCAATCGCGGCTATCGTGGCGGTTATCGCTGCCGGGACAGCGGCACGGGCGGCACCATCATCGGCGCGATTGCCGGCGGTCTGCTGGGTAATGAAGTCGGCAAGGGCAGCGGCCGTTATGGCCGTCGCGGAGACGGCACCACGGGCGCCATCATCGGCGCGGGCGTGGGTGCGCTGGCCGGCCGGGCGATCGACCGCGATTGCTGAGCCGGGACCGTTCTGAACAGGATGAGGGTCGCTCCGTTGGGGCGACCCTTTTCATTTGGCGGGAGGCGGCGCCGTGAGGGGATCGATCCGGTGGCGCTTTTGCGGCTCCAGGGGAGCGGCCGCTTCGTTGATCGCTCCAGCTTCGCGGGCGGGGCCGGGTTCAGCGGTGTCCTGGGTCCCGCATGCGCCCAGAAGCAACAGAAGCATGCCGACCGACCCGTAGCGGCTCATCGCCCTTTCCCTTCGCCCAAAGAAAAAGGCCGCCCCGTTTCCGGCGCGGCCTCTTCCAGACATTCCCGGTTAGGGGAATTACATCGCGTTCGAAGCGGCGTTCGACGCAGCGTTCGCAGCGTTCGAAGCAGCGTTGCCGGCGTTGTCGGCGGCGTTCATCGCGGCGTTCATGGCGTTGTCGGCAGCATTCGAAGCGTTCTCGGCAGCGTTGGCCGAAGCGTTGGCGGCATTTTCCGCACCGCCCGAGCAGGCGGCCAGGCCGAGCGAGGCGGCGAGAACGAGCGAAAGAGCAATCGACTTGGTCATGGGTTAACCCCTCTCTGAGAATAAAAAACGCGCAGACCACTCTCGGAGAAAAGTTCACCCCCCATTGCGTCTGCGGGCCGATTCGTAATGAATCCGGTGACTCATGGCAATCCCATTCCTGCGTTAAGCCCGTGATTTGGGGCTGGAAGGGGAGTCAGGCGCCTGATCCGAACGGCCATTGACGCATATAAAGATTTCTTTATATGATCCTTTCATGAGCGCGGCACTCGACATTTTCCGGGCATTGGGCGACCCGACGCGGCTGCGCATCATCCACCTTTTGCGCGCCATGGAACTGGCCGTCGGAGAGATTGCGCAGGTCGTGGGGCAAAGTCAGCCGCGCGTGTCGCGCCATGTCCGCATTCTGGCCGAAGCCGGTCTGGTCGAACGGCGCAAGGAAGGCAATTGGGTTTTCCTGCGTTTGGGCAGGGAAGCGGCAATTTCGCCTTTTCTGACGCTTTTCGACCGGCTTGTGCCCTCGGAAGGCGAACTGTTGTGGCAGAAAGCGGACCTGGCCCGACTGGCGGCGGTGCGGGCGGATCGCGCTCAGGCGGCGGAAAGCTATTTTGCCGAACATGCCGAGGAATGGGACGCGATCCGGTCGCTCCATGTGCCGGAGGATGATGTGGAGCGGGCGATGACGGCGCTGCTGGGCGCGGAGCCGATCGGGCATCTGCTCGATGTCGGGACCGGCACCGGGCGGATGATCGAGCTGTTCGGCCCGGCGGCGGATCAGGTGACGGCATTGGATCGCAGCCCCGACATGCTGCGGCTGGCCCGCGCCAAGCTGCCGGAGGATGCGGGCGACAAATATGCGCTGGTGCTGGGCGATTTCACCGCCCTGCCGCTGGAGCCGGGCAGCGTCGATACGGTGGTCTTCCATCAGGTTTTGCACTATGCGCAGGCGCCCGAGGCGGTCATCGGGGAGGCGGCGCGGGTGACGGCGACGGGCGGCCGGGTGCTGATTGCTGACTTTGCGGCGCATGAACGGGAAGAACTCAGGCTGCGCGACCAGCATGCGCGGTTGGGCTTTTCCGACGGACAGATTGAAAGCTGGTTCGCGGATGCGGGCCTTGAACTGGAGCGGGTGGAGGTGCTGCCCGGCCAGGAACTGACGGTACAACTATGGCTGGGACGGCGCCGGGGCGCGCATGTCCTGCCAATCGAAGGACGACTTTCCGCATGACCTTGAGCTTCCCCTCCGTCGAAGAGGCCCGGCGCGCACTGGATGCGCCGCTCTATGCCGATCTGGCGGGCGACCTGAATGTGAGCTTCGAATTCTTCCCGCCCAAGACGGAGAAGATGGAGGAGCAGCTCTGGTCCGCGATCCAGACGCTGACGCCGCTGGCGCCGAAATTCGTGTCGGTGACCTATGGCGCAGGCGGTTCGACGCGGGAGCGGACGCACAATACGGTGGCGCGGATCGCGAAGGAAACGCCCCTGTCGGCGGCGGCGCATCTGACCTGCGTGGCGGCGAGCAAGGCCGAGATCGACGAGGTGGTCGACGCCTATTGGGAGGCGGGCGTGCGGCATATCGTCGCCCTGCGCGGCGATCCGCCCGAAGCAGGGACGAAGTTTGTGCCCCATCCCGACGGCTATAAGGGCGCGGCGGAGCTGGTCGAGGGGCTGGTAAAGCGGCATCCGTTCGAGATTTCGGTGGCGGCCTATCCCGAAACGCATCCCGATGCCGTGAGCGCGCAGAGCGATATCGACAATCTGAAGCGCAAGCTGGACGCGGGCGCGAGCCGGGCGATCACGCAATTCTTCTTCGAACCCGACACCTTCTTCCGCTTTCGCGACACCGTGGCGGCGGCGGGGATCGACGCGGAGATCATTCCGGGCATCATGCCGGTCAGCAACTTCGCCGCGGTGCAGCGCATGTCGGCAATGTGCGGGACCGAGGTGCCGGCATGGATGGAGCGGCTGTTCGCCGGCCTTGATGATCTGCCCGCCGCGCGGCAGCTGGTGTCCGCGACGCTGGCGGCGGAACTGTGCCGCAAGCTCTATGCGGGCGGGGTACGCGACTTTCATTTCTATACGCTCAACCGGGCGGAGCTGAGCTATGCGATCTGCCATCTGCTTGGTTTGAGGCCCGCTGCACTGGAGAAGACGGCATGACCGCCGAGGAACGCTTCCGCGCCGTTGCGGCGGAAAAGATCATGATTTTCGACGGCGGCTACGGCACGTCGATCCAGAAGCATGGGCTGACCGAGGCGGACTATCGCGGCTCGCTCGATCTGGCGAAGGACCAGAAGGGCAATAACGACCTGCTGTGCCTGACCCGGCCGGATATCGTCGAGGGCATCCACACCGCCTATCTCGACGCGGGCGCGGACATGATCGAGACGAATACCTTCTCGTCCACCAAGATCGCCATGGCCGATTATGGTTGCGAGCATCTGGTGCGGGAGATCAACATCGCCGCCGCGCAGATCGCTAGGCGCGCCTGTGAGGCTGCGACGGCGAAGGATGGGCGGCCGCGTTTCGTGGCGGGGTCGATCGGGCCGACGAACAAGACTTTGTCGATCTCGCCCGACGTGAACGACCCGGCCTATCGCGAGGTCGATTATGATACGCTGAAGGCCGACTATCGCGAGCAGTGCGACGCGCTGATCGAGGGCGGGGTGGATTTCCTGCTGGTCGAGACCTGCTTCGATACGCTCAATGCCAAGGCAGCGGGCATGGCGGCGCGCGAGGCCGAGGCGGCGGCGGGGCGGCCGGTGCCGCTGATGCTGAGCTTCACCATCACCGACATGTCCGGGCGGAACCTGTCGGGGCACACAATCAACGCCTTCTGGTATTCGCTGCGGCATTTGAAGCCCCTGACCATCGGGGTGAATTGTGCGTTCGGGGCGGATCTGCTGCGGCCTTATTTGTCCGAGCTGGCCAAGAATGCCGATACGCTGATCCTGGCCTATCCCAATGCGGGGCTGCCCAATGAGCTGGGGCAATATGATGAGCTGCCGGAGACTACCGCCTCGCTGATCCGCCAGTGGGTGGATGAGGGACTGGTCAATATGGTCGGCGGCTGTTGCGGCACGACGCCCGCGCATATCGGCGCTGTGGCGAAGGCGCTGGCGGGGCACAAGCCTCGCGTTGTGCCGGAACTGCCGGTGGTCACGCGGCTCGCGGGTCTCGAACCGATGCATATCGCGGCGTAAGATAGTATGTCGTCCTAGCGAAAGCGGGGATCTCGTGCCTCCAAGGGGGCGCTTCAACACTGGGAGACCCCAGCTTTCGCTGGGGTGACGAGCTTAAAAATGACCACCCAATCCACCGCCACTTTCGTCAACATCGGTGAGCGCACCAACGTCACCGGATCGGCCAAATTCAAGAAGCTGATCATGGCAGGCGATTACGCCGCGGCCATCGACATTGCCCGCGATCAGGTCGAGAACGGCGCGCAGATCGTCGACGTCAACATGGACGAAGGCCTGCTCGACGCGGTCGAGGCGATGACGACCTTCCTGAAGCTCATGACCTCGGAACCGGATATTTCCCGCGTCCCGGTGATGATCGACAGCTCGAAGTGGGAAGTGATCGAGGCCGGTCTGAAATGCGTCAGCGGCAAGCCGGTCGTGAACTCGATCAGCATGAAGGAGGGCGAGGAAGCCTTTCTGCATCATGCGCGGCTCTGCATGGCCTATGGCGCGGCGGTTGTCGTCATGGCCTTCGACGAGACGGGTCAGGCCGACACGAAGGACCGCAAGGTCGAGATTTGCGAGCGCGCCTACAAGTTGCTGATGACCATCGGCTTCCCGCCGGAGGACATTATCTTCGACCCCAATATCTTCGCCGTGGCGACGGGGATCGAGGAGCATAATAATTACGGCGTCGACTTCATCGAGGCGTGCCGCGAGATCAAGGCGCGCTGCCCGCACGTCCATATCTCCGGCGGTCTGTCGAACTTCTCCTTCTCCTTCCGCGGCAACGAACCCGTCCGCCGGGCGATGCATTCGGTCTTCCTCTACCACGCCATTCCGGCGGGGCTGGACATGGCGATCGTCAATGCGGGGCAGCTCGACGTTTACGACGCGATCGACCCGGCGCTGCGCAAGGCGTGCGAGGATGTGCTGCTGAACAGCGATCCCGAAGCGGGAGACCGGCTGGTCGCGCTGGCGGAAAGCTACAAGGGCAAGGATGCGGCGTCCGAAAAGGCGGCGCAGGAATGGCGCGGCTGGCCGGTCGCCAAGCGGCTGGAGCATGCGCTGGTCAAGGGCATCGACATGTATGTGGTCGAGGATACGGAGGAAGCCCGCCTCGCCGCCGCCAAGCCGATCGAGGTGATCGAGGGGCCGCTGATGGACGGCATGAACGTGGTCGGCGACCTGTTCGGCGCGGGCAAGATGTTCCTGCCGCAGGTCGTCAAATCCGCCCGCGTCATGAAGAAGGCGGTCGCGCATCTGTTGCCCTTTATCGAGGCGTCTAAGGAACCGGGCGCCAAGGGCAAGGGCAAGATCATCATGGCGACGGTCAAGGGCGACGTCCATGATATCGGCAAGAATATCGTCGGCGTCGTGCTCCAGTGCAACGGCTTCGACGTGGTCGACATGGGCGTGATGGTGCCCTGGCAGGATATCATCAAGGCGGCGAACGATCATGACGCCGACATGATCGGGCTTTCCGGCCTCATCACCCCCTCGCTGGACGAGATGGTGACGGTGGCGGTTGAGATGCAGCGCGCCAACATGACGATGCCGCTGCTGATCGGCGGCGCGACGACATCCAGGGTGCATACCGCGCTGCGCATCGACCCGGCATTCGAGGGGCCGGTGGTGCATGTGCTGGATGCCAGCCGCGCGGTAGGCGTGGCGACGGCTTTGGTGTCGGAGACGCAGAAGGATGACTTCGTTCGCAAGACCAAGGACGATTATGAGCATGTCCGCAAGGCGCGTGAGGGCAAGGGGCAGAGCAAGCTGCTGTCGATCGAGGATGCCCGCGCCAACGCCTTCGAGATTGACGAGAGCCTGAAGCCCGGCAGGCCGCGCCTGCCCGGCGTCCATCGCTTCCCGGACTGGGACCTGAAGGATCTGCGCCACTATATCGACTGGACGCCCTTCTTCCGCGCCTGGGAGCTGGCGGGCAATTATCCGGCGATTCTCGACGATGAAGTGGTGGGCGAGAGCGCGACCAGCCTGTTCAGCGACGCGCAGAAGATGCTCGACAGGATCATCGACGAGAAGTGGCTGACGGCCCGCGGCGTGTGCGGCCTGTGGCCCTGCCGCCGCGAGGGCGACGACATCATCGTCCATGTCGAGGATGAACGCCACGTCACCCTGCCGATGCTGCGCCAGCAGATCGCCAAGCGTGAAGGCCGGGCGAACATGTGCCTTGCCGATTTCATCAGCCATGATGGCGACTGGATGGGCGGCTTTGCCGTGTCGATCCATGGCATCGAGCCGCATCTGGCGCGCTTCAAGAACGCCATCGACGACTATTCGGATATCCTGCTGAAGGCGCTGGCGGACCGTCTGGCGGAAGCCTTTGCCGAGCGGCTGCACCATTATGTGCGCACCGCGCTCTGGGGCTATGCGGAGGGCGAGCAGCTGACCAACGAAGCGCTCATCAAGGAGCAGTATCGCGGCATCCGTCCGGCGCCGGGCTATCCGGCCTGCCCGGAGCATAGCCTGAAGCCGTTGCTGTTCGACATGCTCGATGCGCATCATGCGACGGGGATCACACTGACGGAAAGCTTCGCGATGCTGCCGACGGCGGCGGTCAGCGGCTTTTACTTCGGTCACCCGCAGGCGGAATATTTCGGCGTGGCGCGGGTGGGGCGCGACCAGCTGGAGGATTATGCAGGGCGGCGCGGGGTCGATCTGGAAACGGCGGAGCGCTGGTTGCGGCCGAATCTGGACTGAGCCGCTGGAGCGCGTTGCATTAGATCAGACGCAGGTCGCGCGCTCCAGATTTTGTTGTCGCATCCTTTTAAACGGAAAACCGGTTCCCACTTTTCCGCACGATGCTCCAAATCCTCCCCATTGCGGAATGGGGGGATAATATTGTCACCGGGCCTCGTGGTTCGCGGCGACCGCCTTGGCGACCGCCTGCATCAACTGCCACCGCGTCGGGATCGGTTCGGTCGTGCTGCCGATCATCACCGCGACCGCATAGCTGGTGCCGTCCGGCGCCGTCATGATGCCGATATCGTTGAAGCCGGTCGAGCGGGCGCCCAACTCTTGGCCCGTGCCGGTCTTGTGCAGATAATGCCATCCGGCGGGAACCCCGCCCTTGATGCGCTGCGGCCCGGTCTTCGCTTCGCTCATGATCGACAGGAGCAAGGCGCTCGAC
This sequence comes from Sphingobium sp., assembly GCF_041987595.1. GTDB lineage: Bacteria > Pseudomonadota > Alphaproteobacteria > Sphingomonadales > Sphingomonadaceae > Sphingobium. The sequence continues at coordinate 61,636 of NZ_JBHIWJ010000007.1, forward strand.
GCCGGCGACAGCATGTCATTCTGTTTGAGCTTTGCCAGCGCCTCCACGATGGAGGAGGGCGCTGCGCCATCGGGCGGGCTGGCGAGATAATTGTCGAGCGCCTTCTGCCGCACGGACATGGGCAGCCTGGCGCGGGCGGCATAGAAATTGCGGCCGATGGAATAATCCTGCCGCCATTCCAGCCCCGCGGTCGTCGATTGCAGCAGCCGCTCGCCCGGACCGAAGCGGATATCCTTGATATAGCGCCGGGCGAGGTAGCTGCGCACCGCATCCGGCCCGCCCACGGCGCGCAGCAGCGTGTCGTTGGCGGTATTGTCGCTCTGCGTCATGGCGCGACGCATCAGGTCGGCATAGGTGGTCGTCCAGCCGCTATTGCCGACCATGGCGGCGCTCGGCTGGTGGAAGAGCGTCAGATCCTTCTTCGTGATGGTGGTGCTGTCGCTCAGGCGAATCTTGCCCCGGTCGACCGCGTCGAGAAAGGTCATCGACACCCAGAGCTTCGACACGCTCTGCTGCGGGAAAAGGCTGTTGCCGTTCCACGCCACGGTCCAGTCGCTGCCGATGCGGCGCACCGCGATGCCGACCTTGCCATGGAAGCTTTGCCCCAGATTGCGCACCACGCTGACCAGTGCCGGGGGCGGCGTTTCGCGCTGATCGACGGCCAGCGCCTGATAAGGTTTGGGCGGATTGGCGACCGGCTTGATCGGATAGGTCGATGTGGTCGGCTGCGGGGGTTGCGGCGCCCGCGCATAGGGCTGCTGCGGCGCGCTGACGCAGGCCGAAAGGGCCGCCATCAACAACAGAAGTCTGGCAGAACCATTGTTGCCGCCACCGTCCGGACGCGGTCCGCGCCCCCTGTTCGAACTGGTCATCAAATTCCCCGCACTCTCCTTCCGCATTGGAGTCAGAGCCTCAGCCAGAGACAAGATTCATGCGACGAACGATTCCACAAATGGGATGTAAGGAGGCTGAACGGCTTTGTTCCGGGGGGCGCTCAGTTGCCGTTCAGCGGACGGACTGCAAGAAGAGCGGGATGAACCGAAGCATGAACAGACGCAAGATGATGCGGGGCGGGCTGGCGCTGTTCGCCGGGAGCCTGCTGGCGCGCCCGGCGGTGGCGGCGCCCTTTGCCTCCCGCCGGATCGCCGTCACCACGCGGGGCGCGGGGCGCGACGTGGTTCTGATCGCTGGTCTCGCAAGCGGGCCGGGGCTGTGGAACGGGGTGATCGGCGCGATTTCGGGTTATCGCTGGCACCTGGTGCATGTGCGCGGCTTTGCCGGGCTGGCTGCCGACGCCAATGCGAGCGGGCCGGTGGTTCAGCCGGTGGCCGACGAGATTGCGCGCTATATCGGCGCGGCGGGCCTGCGTCGTCCGGCTGTCATCGGGCATAGCATGGGCGGCACGCTTGCGATGCTGCTGGGGCTGAAAGGGCTGGCGAGCCGTTTGATGGTGGTCGACATGCTGCCCGAAGGCGCGGCGATGATCGGCGGCACGGCCAGCGGCATGGGCTTTCTGGCGGATCAACTGGGTGACTATTTCACCGGAACCCGGGCGGGCCGCGCCTATCTGGCGCAGATTCTGGCGGAAATGCCCGGCGCGCGGGGCAGCGATCCGGACGTCATCGCCAATGCGCTGCGCGACCTTGCCAATGTCGATCTGGGACCGCAATTGCCCCGCCTCACGGCGCCGATGGAGGTGGTCTATGCCGTGGGCGCCGATGCGGCTCAGGCCGGTGCGATCACGCGCACCTTCCGCGCCGCCTATGCGCCCAAGCGCGATGTCCGGCTGTTGCCGATCGGGCCGAGCGGCCATATGGTCATGGCCGACCAGCCCGCCCGCTTCAATGCAGCGCTCAGCAATTTTTTGAAGGCCGTTTGACGCCGGTCAAAAGCGGTTCGGCGCCCCCGATGTAGAAGGAGGACGACGCTCTTCCCGCGTCACTCCTCGCCTCCGGCGCAGCGACGATGGATCGCTGCGCCGCCTTTTTGTTCACGGAGCGAGGACGGTATCGACCGCGGCGGGTAGCATGTCCGGATAATCCAGCGTATAGTGCAGGCCCCGGCTTTCCTTGCGATGCAGCGCCGAACGGACCACCAGGCGAGCGACTTCCAGCAGGTTGCGCAGCTCGATCAGGTCGGGCGTCACGCGGAAATGGCCGTAATATTCGTCCACCTCCTGCGCCAGCAGGGCGACGCGGTGCTGGGCGCGTTCCAGCCGCTTGGTCGTGCGCACGATGCCGACATAGTCCCACATGAAGCGGCGGATTTCCTTCCAGTTGTGCTGGACGATGACCTCTTCGTCGGAATTGGTGACGCGGCTCTCGTCCCAAGGCCGGATCGGCGGCGGGGCGGGCAGTTCGTCCCAATGGGCGCGGATATGCCGGGCCGCCGCTTCGCCAAAGACGAAACATTCGAGCAGCGAATTGGAGGCGAGGCGGTTCGCGCCGTGAAGGCCGCTTTCGCTGACCTCGCCCGCCGCATAAAGGCCGGGCAGGTCGGTGCGGCCATCGAGGTCGATGACCACGCCGCCGCAGGTATAATGCTGGGCAGGGACGACCGGGATCGGCTCTTTCGTGATGTCGATGTCGAGGTCCAGCAGGCGCGCATAGATGGTCGGGAAGTGGGTGCGCACGAATTCCGGCGGCTTGTGGCTGATGTCGAGATGGACATAGTCGAGGCCAAGCCGTTTGATTTCATGGTCGATGGCGCGGGCGACGACATCGCGGGGCGCCAGCTCGCCGCGTGGGTCGAAACGGTGCATGAAGCGCTCGCCGCCGCCGGGGACGCCGGGCGGGAGCTTCAGATGGCCGCCTTCGCCGCGCACGGCTTCGGTGATGAGGAAATTCTTGACCTCCAGATTATGGAGGCAGGTCGGGTGGAACTGGTTCATCTCCATGTTGGAGACGCGGCAGCCCGCGCGCCAGGCCATGGCGATGCCGTCGCCGGTCGCGCCTCTGGGCGCCGTTGAAAAGAGATAGGTGCGCCCGGCGCCGCCGGTGCACAGGATCGTCGCCCGGCCCAATATCGCGTCGACATGATCGGTTGCCTTGTTGAAGGCATAGACGCCCCAGACATGGCCGTCGCCCGAATAGCGCTCCCCATGGCGGCTGGTGATGAGGTCGATGGCGACCCTATCCTCCAGCAGCGTGATGTTCGGGTTGGCGCGGGCGGCTTTCAGCAGCGCGACCTGCACCGCGTGGCCGGTGGCGTCGTCGACATGGACGATGCGGCGGTGGCTATGCCCGCCCTCGCGGGTCAGATGCCAGCGTTCGCCAAATTCCTCGCCCCCCTCTTCATTGGCGTTAAAGGGCACACCCAGTTCCGCCAGCCGCTCGATCGCGGCGGGGGCCTCGGAGACGACGAATTGGACGGTGCTGCGGTCGTTGAGACCTGCGCCCGCGATCATCGTATCCTCGATATGCGCCTCGAAACTGTCACCGGCGTCGAGTACGGCGGCAATGCCGCCCTGCGCCCAGTTGGTGGAGCCGCCGTCGAGCGCGCCCTTGGCAAGAACCACGACCTTGCGGTCCTGCGCGAGGTTGATGGCGGCTGTCAGCCCCGCTGCGCCGGAGCCGATGATGACGACGTCATAGGTGGTGGTGGGCATCGTTCTTCTTTTCTACCGAACCGTCAGGCGGCCGCCGTCAGGTTGAGGAACACATCCTCCAGATCCGGGTCGCGGGTGACCACGTCGACGATGGACAGCCCGCTTGCCTGCACGGCGCTCAACACCTGCCCGGCATTGGCGCGGTTCTTCATATAGGTGATGGTCAGCGTGCGCTCGTCCGACAGTTCGACCTTCTCGAAACTGGGGTCGGTGGGGGCGTTGGTGATGTCACGGTCGACGGTTACCTGCACCACCTTTTCCTGCGCCATGGCGATCAGTTCGCGGGTCGGCTTGTCGGTGATGACCCTGCCATGGTTGATGATGCCGATGCGGTCGCACAATTCCTCGGCTTCTTCGAGATAATGGGTCGTCAGCACGATGGTCACGCCCTGCCGGTTGAGTTCGCGGACATAGGCCCAGAGCTGCTGGCGAAGCTGCACGTCGACGCCCGCCGTCGGTTCATCCAGCACCAGGATCGGCGGCGAGTGGACCATTGCCTTGGCCACCAGCAGGCGGCGCTTCATCCCGCCCGAAAGGGTGCGGGCATAGGCGTTCGCCTTGTCCTCCAGATGGACCGCGCGCAGCAGTTCCATCGAGCGGCGGCGCTCTTTCGGCACGCCATAATAGCCCGCCTGATTTTCCAGCGTCTCAAAGGGCGTGAAGAAGGGGTCGAAGACGATCTCCTGCGGCACGATGCCGATCGAGTTCTTGGCGTTGCGGGGGTTCTGGTCGATGTCGAAGCCCCAGATCTTCGCGGTGCCGCTGGTCTTGTTCACCAGCCCCGCGAGGATGTTGATCGTGGTCGACTTGCCCGCGCCGTTCGGCCCCAGCAGGCCGTAGATCTGCCCGCGCGGAATGGTGAGGCTGATATTGTCGAGCGCCTGCTTGCCGCCCTTGTAAACCTTGGTGAGGTTGGTGATCTCGATGGCGGGGGTGGGGGCGGCTTGCGGAGTGTCGGTCATGGCTGCCTATAGTGGGGTTGGGCCATCGGAAAGGAAAGAGCGCGCTTAAAATTCGTCGGCAATGTCCATCAGGCCCAGCAATTTGCGCGGGGCGACCTGTCGCCAGCTGCCGTGGAGCCGCCCGGCAATCTGGTCCCAGTCGGTATCGCCAAGGTCCAGGCGGATGCCGACCCAGCCGTCTCCGAAATAGGCCGGGCGGTAATAGCGCGCCGGATCGCTTTCGATCAGCATCGCCTGTTCTTCGGGCGCGGTCGTCTTGACGAGCAGCGCGATGACGCCGTCGCCATGATGATCCTGCGTGAAATAGGCGAATTTCTTGCCCTTCTCGATACCGAAGCAGGGCATGCCGTGGGACGTCACCTCATCGGCCTGCGGCAAGGCGAGGGCGCGTTCGCGAACCTTGTTCAGCAGCCATTCGGGCTGGCGCTCGCGGGTGACGAAATCGGCCAGGGTGCGGGAATAGAGCTGATGTTCCGCCATCAATATGCGCGCGGCGAGGCTGTCGGCGGTGTCGCCGGGCAGGATCGCGACTTCGGTTTGGCCCAGCACCGGGCCGTCGTCCAGCTCGGCGGTGACGACATGAACCGAGCAGCCCGCATGGGAATCGCCCGCGTCCAGCGCCTTTTGATGGGTGTCGAGGCCCTTATATTTGGGCAGCAGGCTGGGGTGGATGTTGAGCATCCGGCCCTCCCATCCCGCGACGAACTCCGGCGAGAGCAAGCGCATATAGCCCGCCAGCGCGACATATTGGGCGTTTGCCTTGCGAAGCTCAGCGTCGATGATCCGGTCGAATTCGGCGCGCTTCATGCCCTTATGGCTTTGCGCGAAGGTCGCGATGCCCTCGGCGGCGGCGAGCGTCAGCCCCGCCGCTTCGGGATCGTTCGCGGCGACGAGCACGATCTCATAGGGACAGGACGGATGCTTGGCGGCGTAAAGCAACGCCGCCATGTTCGAGCCACGCCCGGAAATGAGTATGCCGACCTTGGCTTTTTGCATGAGGTTACCCCAGATGCGTGGCGGTCCAGTCGGCCTTCGCACTCCACGTTTCCTGAGAGCCCCTGACCGTGCAGCCCTTTTCGCCCGCTTCGACGACGCCCACGCGGACCACCGTTTCGCCAGCGGCCTCCAGTTCGGCGGCCACAGCGTCGGCGACGTCCGCGTCCACCGCCAGCACCATGCCCACGCCGCAGTTGAAGGTGCGCGCCATTTCCTCCGGCTCGATATTACCCTGCGCCTGGAGGAAGGCCATCAGCCGGGGCTGTTCCCAGCCATCGGCATCGACCACCGCATGGCAGCCCTCGGGCAGCACGCGCGGGATATTCTCCAGCAGGCCGCCGCCGGTGATGTGCGCCAGCGCATTGATCCTGCCGCCGCGCACCAGCGGCAGCAGCGACTTCACGTAGATGCGCGTGGGCGCCATCAGCGCATCGATCAGCAGCACTTCATTGTCGAAGATCGCCGGACGGTCGAGCTTCCAGCCCTTGTCGGCGGCGAGGCGGCGGACCAGCGAGAAGCCGTTCGAATGCACGCCGGAAGAGGTGAGGCCCAGCAGCACGTCGCCCGCCTTCACCTTATTGCCGGTCAGCGCCTTCGACCGTTCCACCGCGCCGACGCAGAAACCGGCAAGGTCATAATCGCCCGGCCCATACATGCCGGGCATTTCGGCGGTTTCGCCGCCGATCAGCGCGCAGCCGGCCTGCTTGCAACCTTCCGCGATGCCCGCGATGACCCGTTCGGCAACGCCGCTCTCCAGCTTGCCGGTGGCATAATAGTCGAGGAAGAAGAGCGGCTCGGCGCCCTGCACGATCAGGTCGTTGGCGCACATGGCGACCAGGTCGATGCCTACGCCGTCATGGGCGTTGTGATCGATGGCGAGCTTCAGCTTGGTGCCGACCCCGTCATTGGCCGCGACCAGCAGCGGGTCGTCATAGCCTGCCGCCTTCAGATCGAAGAAACCGCCGAAGCCCCCCAGTTCCGCGTCGGCGCCGGGACGGCGGGTGGCCTTGGCCAGCGGGGCGATGGCGCGGACCAGCGCATTGCCCGCGGCGATGTCGACGCCAGCCTTGGCGTAGCTGTAGGATTCGTTCTCGCTCATGGCAGGCCCCTAGAACAACTGAGCATAAAACGGAACGGGAAATGGGTTGGCGCTTGGCATGGGGGCCAAATCCCGCCAAAAGGGCGCGCGTGAGCCTGCCACTTGTCCTTCGCGGCCTTTCCTTTCGGCCTCTGAACCTGATTCGCGCCCAAGTGCGGATGCTGTCGCGCCCGCTCCAGATCGTGGGCGCCATCGCGCTCGGCCTCGCCGCTGCGGCGCTGGTGGCGCAGATGGAGGGGGAACGCGGCGTGCCGCCGATTGCCAGCGGCGGCGATTTTCAGGTCAGCGGCGTCAAGGTCGACGTCTTCGCCAAGGATGCCTTCAGCGCGCGGCAGGCCGGCTGGCGGCTGGCGCAGCGCAAGGCGTGGCAGATGCTCTGGGCGCGGACCCATGGCGGCGCCGGTGCGCCGGGGCTTTCCGATTCGCAGCTGGAAGGCATGATTTCCGGCATCGAGATTGAATATGAGCAGTCCGGTCCCACGCGCTATGTCGCGACGTTGGGCGTGATGTTCGACCGGGCGCGCACCGGGCAATTGCTGGGCGTGACCGGCAGCAATGTCGTGCATTCGCCGCCGCTGCTGGTGATCCCGGTGCTTTGGGACGGCGGGTCGGCCGTGTCCTATGAGCGGATCAATGAATGGCAGAAGGCCTGGGCGCGCTTCCGCACCGGCGACAGCGCCATCGATTATGTCCGCGTGGCAGGCTCGATCGCGGATCCGGTGCTGCTCAATGCCGGTCAGGTCGGCCGACGCGGGCGGTTGTGGTGGCGAGTGCTGCTCGACCAATATGGCGCGGCCGACGTGGTGATCCCGATCGCGCGGCTGGAGCGGCAATATCCCGGCGGCCCGGTCACGGGCACCTTCACGGCGCGCTATGGTCCCGACGACAGTCTGATCGGCAGCTTCTCGCTGCGCGCCTCCAATGAAAGCGCGCTGCCGCAGATGATGGATCAGGCGGCGCAGCGGATCGACCAGCTGTACACCCAGGCGCTCAACGACGGGCGGCTGCGGCCCGATCCGTCGCTGATCATCGAGGAGCCGGTGGACGTCGACGCGCTGGCGATCGAAAACGCGTCGGAACAACCCATCGAGGAATTGACCGTCCCCACGCCCGCCGCGACCACGAGCAGCATCGCGATCCAGTTCGACACGCCCGACGTTGGATCGGTGACGCAGGGCGAGGCGGTGCTGCGGTCGATTCCGGGCGTCCGCTCGGCCGCCACCAGCAGCCTTGCGCTGGGCGGCACCTCTGTCATGCAGGTGAGCTTCGACGGCACGATCGATGCGCTGAAGGCCGCGCTCCAGTCGCGTGGTTATGGCGTCGCCGCGTCCGGCAGCACGCTGCGCATCCGCAAGGCGGGGACCGCTCCGGCACAATGAGACAGATCAGCCTGCCGTTCGACCGGCTGGATCAGGGAAGCGCCGACGCCTTTCTGGTCAGCGACGCCAACCGCATCGCCGTCCGCCATCTGGAAGGATGGCAGAGCTGGCCGCTGGCGATCAGCGTGCTGACCGGGCCGCCCCTGTCGGGCCGCTCGACGCTGGCCCGGCATTTCGTGGCGATGAGCGGCGGCAGGGTGATCGATGATGCGCAGGGGCAGGGAGATGAGGGCCTGTTCCACGCTTGGAACGAGGCGCAGACGGCGCGGCGTCCGCTGCTGCTGATCGGCAATGATCCGCCGATGCAATGGCCGGTGATCCTGCCCGACCTGCGCTCGCGTCTCGCTGCGGCGCCGCATGTGACGATCGGGCAACCGGACGAAGCGCTCGCGCTGGCGCTGATCGAACGGGCGTTGTCTTCCGCCGGGGCCAGCTATGCCGCCGATCTGCCCGAATGGCTGCTGCGCCGGATCGAGCGCAGCTATGTCGCGATCGCGGCCGTCACCCAATTGCTGGATGAGGCGGCGCTGTCATCCGGGCGTAAGATTTCCGTCGCTATGGCGAAAGAGGCCCTGCACGCCGCAGGATTTTTGCCTATACTTCCCGACTGACCCTTCAGTCCGACCGATGAGAGAGACGTGGCCGAAGCCGACCCCTCCGCCAGCCTGACCCTGCCCAGCGACCGCTACTTCAATCGGGAGCTTTCCTGGCTGGCGTTCAACCAGCGGGTGCTGGAAGAGGCGATGAATCGCGCCCATCCCTTGCTGGAGCGGCTGCGCTTCCTGTCGATTTCGGGCGCCAATCTGGATGAATTCTTCTCCGTGCGCGTGGCGGGCCTGAAGGGGCAGCAGTTGCAGGATGTCGACATGCGCTCGGCCGACGGACTGACCCCGGCGCAGCAGCTCGCCGCGATTGCCGAGGAAACCGCCCGGCTGATGGGCGCGCAGCAGAAGGTCTGGGGCGCGCTGCATGGCGAGCTGGCGAAGGTCGGGATCGAGGTGATCGGTCCGTCCAGTCCGCTCGCCGCGTCGTGCGAAAGCTGGCTGCGCGAGCATTTCCTCACCCAGGTCTTCCCGATCCTGACCCCGCAGGCGCTCGACCCCGCGCATCCCTTTCCCTTCATCCCCAATCAGGGTCTGTCGATCGTCTTCGATCTGGAGCGGTTGTCGGACAAGGAATCGATTCGCGAACTGGTGATGATCCCCGCCTCGCTGGCGCGCTTCGTGCGGATGCCGGGCGAAACGGCGCGCTATATGGCGCTGGAGGCGGTGATCCGGCGCTTTTCCGCCGATCTTTTCCCCGGCTACCGGGTGCGCAACAGCGGCGTGTTCCGCATCATCCGCGACAGCGACATCGAAATCGAGGAAGAGGCGGAGGATCTCGTCCGCTATTTCCGCAGCGCCATCAAGCGCCGCCGCCGCGGCCGCGTGATCCGCATGGAGATAGAGGAGCGCATCCCCGAGCCGGTCGAAGAGATGTTGCAGGACATGCTTCAGGGCCATGAGGCGATCATCGCCGAGGTCGAGGGCTTTGTCGGCATCGGCGACCTTTCGGGCGTGGTCGAGGAAGACCGGCCGGACCTGAAGTTCGAACCCTATGCCCCGCGCTTCCCGGAGCGGATTCGCGAATATGGCGGGGATTGCTTTGCGGCGATCCGGGCGAAGGACATCGTCGTCCATCATCCCTATGAAGCCTTCGACGTGGTCGTTTCGTTCTTGAAACAGGCCGCCTCCGACCCGGACGTGGTGGCGATCAAGCAGACGCTC
>NZ_JBHIWJ010000008.1:0-69887 GCF_041987595.1 Sphingobium sp.
ATCGGGCATATCGATCTGGACGACGTCGGGGTCGTTGGACGGGGGCGGATTATCGTCGGAATAGAGGCCCAGAATGACCAGCCCATTCTCCAGATCCCCTTCGGGAGCCAGCACCACGCATTGTTCGCCTACAGACGGCGGCGACCAATAGCGCACCCCTCCCGCGCGCTGGGCGACCCACGGCAATTCTCCGCTGGTCAGGTCGCCGAGCGTGACGGTGCAGGTCGAGTTCGCATGATCGACCGACGCGATGACGCCATACTGGATCGCTTCGCCGACCTGCTGTTCGGGATCTTGGGTGCTTGCCATGCGCGGACCATGGCGCGGGCGCTCAGACCTTTCGCGGCCCTGCATTTGGACAGGCAGCTATCCAAATGCAGGGCGTTGCCGCCGGGGCATCCGTTGCCGGGCAGATCTGACTGATGGCAACAAGGGGGGGGTAGCGGAATGTCGGCTTTGGGAAGATAACCGACGATAGCTGACCTTCAGGAGCAAAAGTCGTCCGAAAGCTATCGCGCCAGCGTCAGGTCCAAGCCCATCTTCATCGCGACAGCGTAGGTCGCAAGCAGCAAGCTTATCAGGGACACCGCCAAGATCGCGGCGATCTTACCAACAGCGCTAATGACGTCACCCTTACGGGCCTTCTTATCCTGATCATAATGCCATTTAATGGCGAAAAACATGCCCAGCCCCAGCACGACCAATTTAAATATTATCAAGCCAACGGGAATTATCTCCATCGTTCTTAATCATCCCAACAATCAAAAATCGTCGCCTCGTATGCCAAGAATGCGGCGACGGACATTGGTCATATTGTCAGCCCTTCGTCTTGGTAATCCAGCCCGCTAACTCTGGATCGCGAATCACCCACAACGCCATACCCACGCGCCATGAACCGCTGTTCCGCCTATACATTTACCGCGTGGCACCCGACACATGCAGGCGCAAGATTGGTCGATGGCCGACCGGCAGCTTTTCCTTTGCAAGATAGGCCGGTCGAACCTGAACGAGTGGCCGCTTCTGAGAGATGACGATGGGCCGCCGAGTGACGACAAATGGTCGTTCCGGATCGGCAGCTTACTCGCCAGTAACCGGACCAGCGGCTGATCGGCGGCGCGAAGTGATCCGCTGGCCGGGAGCGGCGATACCGGGTGGGTAGCGGATGGTCGGGTTTAGATATTAAGAAGGGCGTTGTCGGACCAAACATCCTCATATCCCTCAGCGACCAGAAACCTCCAGCCCGGAGGCAGGGCTATGAACGGCAATGCCGCCGGACAATACTCCTCCAAATGGTAAACATGCAGCGGCCTAAAAAAATCCGGGTCATCGGACCACTCTCCTGACCAGATGAACCATCCTGTCGTCCCACTTTCCGGTGGATGACGAAGACCATTGAGCGGCAACTCACCTCGCAGGGCGCTCTCGGAAATACCGACCTTGTATGTCTCTTCGGACGGCATGAACTTTGCGCCATACCGCTGACATATCTCAAGCTGCATTTCATCCATGCGCTAGATTTAGCGGGGTCTGCCTATGTCCGCTATGGGGAAGCCAGAAAACTATCGTGATCGGCGAAAACTGGTCGCTTACGCTTTGGCAGCTTTGGCCCCCGTCATTGGTAGGATGCGGGGGCCGTCGTGACTAGCGATCGTTCGCGGGCTGCGGGAAATTGCTGATTAACACTTCGCCCGCCTTGGTCGGCTTGCCGCCGACGCTGTAGGTCGTGTCGATCCCGCTGATCGTGAAGCGGGAGAAGGTGTCCCGCACGCCCTCATTATCGTTCAAGGACATGAGGAACCGGCCTTTGATCCCGGCCAGCTGATCCGCCAGTGCGGCAAAGTCATCTCGCCCGAAAACATCAGGACCATAGTCGCGCTCGCATGCCCAATAGGGCGGATCGAGGTAGAACAGTGCGCCGTCGCGGTCATAGCGGCGGACGAAGTCGGCATAGGGCAGGCGCTCGATCACGACGGCTTGCAGGCGTTCATGCACATCGGCCAGCATCGGCTCGATCTTGCTGACGTCGAACCGCGCCGGGGCCGCCGCGTCCACACCGAAGTTCCGGCCTGACACCTTGCCGCCGAAGGCGAGGCGCTGGACATAGAGGAAGCGGACAGCGCGCTGCAGGTCGGTCAGGCGGTCAGGATCCTGCCCCAGCAGCCGCTCGAACTCGGCCCGGCTCGCCACGCGGAATCGCAGCATGTCGACCAGATAGGGATAATGTTCGGCAAGGCAGCGGAACAGCGTCACGACGTCGCCCGAAATGTCGTTGATCGCTTCGGCGCGGGGGCGGCGCGTGCGGCGCAGGAAGATGCCGCCCATGCCCACGAAAGGCTCCGCATAGCTGCTGTGCGGGACGCTATCGATGATGGCGCATATGCGCCGGGAAAGGTTGCGTTTTCCGCCGATATATCCGGCGACGGGCGAAACGGGGCGAACGGGAACAAAAGGGGTAGACATGTAGGAAATCCTGCACGATGTCCCGACGCGGCATGCCACGGAGGGAACTCAAAAACGGGCGGGCGCGCCGCCCTGAGAGTGCGAGTGCAGGCTCGCGGTTTGGAGATGTGGGGACATCCCAAGCCCCCTCCGTAAAGGGGGAGCGGCGGCGTTCATAGCCGCCGTCGGTCGTTATTCGGCTGTCGGTTCGACCGCGGGGATTTCCGGTTCCGGCGGCGGCACGGTGATGACGCCAAGGCCGATCTTTTGCGCGACGCCACGCGCCACTTCTGCAACGCGCTCTTTGGTTGCGGCCCTGTCATAAGTGCCATCGTCTTTCAGCACGGCGTTGACGCGGCGTTCGTGTTTGATGTCGCCGCTGGTGAAGGAGACGGGGACGCTCCGGCTTTCCGGGTCAAAGACGCCGATTTTGCTTGTCAGTTCGGTCATAGGGACTCCAGTGCTTGGGGTTGTAGAGGGTTAGACGCCGGTAGTGCGGACCCAAACCGTCACGGTGCGGTCATCAGCGTTCCAAAAAGTAATGCTGGTCGGAGGCGAACCGTTGATGGCAGTAACGCCGGTATTCTGCTGGATTTGAGTATTGCCGCCAGCCGTATTCACGCCATAGGTCGGATGGACCCAGGACGAATGCGCCGTAGGCAGCGTGTAGGTTGCATAGCTGTCCTGGCCGATCGTGATCGTGCCCCACGTTTCCTTCCGGCCGGACGCGTAAACGATATAGCCGCCGTTAGCCGTGAGGTTCTGAGAAACGATGCGGTCAAAATCGGTGGCCTGATATCCGTCCAGCAAATCGGCGTCGAGGCCGGAACCAGAGCCGTCGTTGCTAGCGCGCCATACATTGGCGATCTGCTGGTCAAAGACAAAGGCCCCAAGATCAGTGACATCAACCTGCCCCTTTAGCCGCAGGGATGGTCCGTGCCATCCGATATAGATTTTGTTGGTGCCTTGACCGGTTCCGCCGCCCTGCTGGACAGGCGTGAAGCCGAGGCGGCCAGCCACGTCGGAATAGTAGCTGCCCTGCTGGCCGTCGAGCAGATCGGCATCAAGGCCCGACCCTGCGCCGTCGTTGGAAGAATGCCAGGCAACGCCGCCTTGGATGTAGAAGGCGCCGCCATAAGCCCAATTCCAGACGCTGCCATATTGCGTATCGTAGAGGCCCAGTGCGACGTTGCTGGCATAGAGATAGGCCGTTTGACCAGCTCGCACGAACTCAACATGCTTCTCAGCGGTGTGAACCGAAGAAAAGACGAGGTTCCCAGCGCTGAAGGCCAACGTTCCCGACATGGTGTCCCCGGCCTTATTGACGGGTGTGTAGCCAAGACGCTGGGGGATATTTGAATAATAGCCACTGTCCTGACCGTCGAGCAAATCAGCGTCCAGCCCAGACCCTGCGCCATCATTGCCCGCATGCCATACAGTGGAGCCTCCCCATTGCAGCGTGCTATCCAAGGTGAGCCGAAGAGAGCCGGGCTGGATCAGAAGCCTAGTGTTCGCGCCCGACGAGGTATCTTCGCGAACGCTAAATGATGAACCGTCGGTGATGACGTGCCATTGTTTCCCGGTATCGGTCTCCGACATCGCAATCCATGGCACCGCGCTTTCGAGCGTCAGCTTGCCCGTCATGGTGCCGCCAGTGACCGGAAGAGGAACATAGCCGAGGCGCTGGGTGATGTTCGAATAGTAGCTGCCGTCCTGCCCGTCGAGCAGATCGGCGTCGAGGCCCGAACCCGCCCCATCGTTGTTCGGTCCCCAAAAGACGCCCTGACCCTGCGATGACGCCATGCCAGCAGGTGTCAGCATCAAACCGCTGACGAACGAAGAACCGAAATTGTCCGTGGTGTATTGCAGGTGAAAATTGCCGCCACTTCCCGCGAGATTAGTCCCGATGGCGCGCCATTTATAGTTCCCGGTGCCCGAAAAATGCAGTTCCTGACTGCCGATTTTGGAGATCGCGAGGTTGCCGGTGAAGGTGTCGCCCGCCCGATTTGCGGGCGTGTAGCCGAGACGCTGCGGGATGTTCGCATAGTAGCTGCCGTCCTGCCCGTCGAGCAGATCGGCGTCGAGGCCGCTGCCGGAACCATCCTGCGCCAGCAGCCACCCCAAGATTGCGGCCTTGGCGGCAACGGGCGTCAGGGCGCGCAGGGCGTCGATACCGGCCTGCGCCTCTGCGACGGTCGCGAGTTCAACCACGCCTTGCCGTTCCGTCGTGGCGGGCGGGTTGAGGAAATTGGTGTCGCCGAAGGTCAGCATGGTGGCGGCCACGTCGGCGAACTGCACGTCGATCGCGAGCAGCATGATCGCCTGCGCCGACTTTTCCAAGATGGCTTCCGCCTGCCCGTAAATGGCGAACAGGGTGCCGTCGGCCAGATAGAGGGCGAAGCTGCGGACCGTGAAAACGTCCGCGCTCTCGTCGCGCACGATCAGATGGATCGTATCGTCGGCAACGACATCGCCGGAGATCGTCGCGATGCGCTTATATTCGCCGGGCAGTGCCGTAATGCCGACGCCGGGAACAACGGCGGTGGCGGTAAGGCCGACCTGCGCGATGGCGACAGGTGCCGTGCCGGTGTTGCTGGCATTTACAAGCGCGGCGCGGCCCGCATTGGTGACGATAGCGGTAAGGGCCATGATTCCTCCGGTCAGGGGGCGGGAGTTTCGGGCGGCGCCGTGCAAGGCAGGCGGGCATAGATGATCGGGCGAACAGCCGCGATCAGGCCGATGCTGGCCTTGGCGGTGATGCCCTGGGTGAAGGTGAAGTGGCTGCGCACCGGCTTGGCGCGACTGACTTCGGCGATGACCTGATCGACAAAGGCCGCCGATGCGGGCGCGCCGTTCTGGTCAAGATTGAGGACGAGGTTGAAGGTGTGCGGATCACCCTTCGGCTCCATCTGCCACCATTCGCGGATAGCGACCGAGCCGCCGAAACTCTGGACGACGGCGCGCACGGATGCGGCGGTGCCCTTCTGACGGGCGATGATGATGGCCTTGCGGACGCGCTCGCGCTTGACGCCTTCCGGCCAATCGCTCGACCAATTGTCGAGCGACAGCCCCCACGCCAGCCATGGCAACAGGGCGCTGGGGCAGTTGGACGGCGACCAGACGTCCCTGACCAGCACGGCGATGTCGAGCAGGCGCGCAATGACCTGCTCCAGCGCCTTTTCGAGATCGGTCGATGCCGGGGGCAGAATGGACGGATAGGTCATTCGCCCGTCCCCGCGTAGCTGAGCGTGATGCCGGTGCAGTAAGGGGCCTGCTCGCGCGAGATCACGATGTCCGCAGCCGGGGACGTCAAGACGACATTCTGCACGCCCTCGACATGCAGGGCGGCGAAGATGCCCGATCGAGTGATGTCGCGGCCAAGGCGGTGGCTGGAGGCGACATAATCATCCAGCTTGGCGCGGGCCGCGTCGAGAACCACGCTGCCATCGGGACCGCTGAATGTCGTGATGGTGGCGTTGACGTTGTAATTGACGATCGCGGCGGACTGGACGGTCACAAAGTCGGTCAGCGGGCGGCGCGTTTCGTCGGAGACATAGGCGGCGACGGTGGCGATCAGCCCGGCGGACGCCGCGCCCGATCCGGTGCGGGACAGGACAGACACCAGAACTTCGCCGGGGTCGGGGCTGGTCGCGCTGGCGTCCAGCACATCGGGGTCCGCCGACAGGGCGTGGAAGATATAGGCCCCTTCCGGCCCAGCCACGGAATAGCCTTCGGGTGCCAGCACCATGCGGCGGCGGAAATCGGCGTCGCTCTCCATGACAGCCGGGATCCCCAGCACTTCATCCGCCGGGGTGATGGTCAGGCGAGTGATGCCGAACAGGGCGGCGATGTTGTCGAGATCCGCGCCCACCGCATAGGCGGGCATGACGGCGCGGGCAGCGTCGTTGACGCGCTGGCGCAGCAGCTGGGCGAAATAGGCGAAGGTCTGGAGCAGCTTGGATGCCGGGTCGCTGTCCCGGCTCACAAATTCCGGCATCAGCGTCTGCATGAATGCGACGGCGTCCGCGTAGATCGTTTCGAAATCTAGCGGGTCGATTATGTCCGGCGCGGGAAGGCGCGACAGATCAACGGCGGTGAAGGTTGCATCGGCCATGGCCGCCATGTCGGGGCAGGCTATGGGGGTGCGCTATGCCCCTGTATTTGGACAGGCGGCTATCCAAATGAAGACTTAGCGTGTGGATCAAAAGGCCGAGGGCCAAATCCCGTTTTAGAAGGAAGCCATTTCCCACTCGTCCCATGTGCCGGTGTTCAACAGTCGCCCACCGTCGATTCCTTGGCGGACTTCAGCGGAGAAAACGGACGGAGGCCAAAATTGCATTCCGCCCGATCCATTGCCCATGAGATCGGTCAGACGATAGTAATCAGCGATGTCCCGAATGCTGGGGTCAGTTTGTGCCAACCTTCTGGTAAGAGTGCAGATCATCGCACCTATCGGCTGAAAGGTGGTCTTCTGCCCGTCAGTTGCGACCGTCGCCCCAGAGAGTGATCCACCCACCCCCCATTCCCCGCCGAACAGTGTGCGCAAGGCCTGTTCTTCATTTGGCATCCAGCTTGCTCGATAGCAGGCCGCTAGCAAAGGTGCCCATGTGCCAACGTCGGCAACGCAGACAAGGTCGATCAAATTAGAGGGACGATTTGCGGCCTCTGATACATTTCGTAAAGCCGTTTCGATATTTTCAGCTGGGCGCGACGCACCGGCCTTCCAAGCATGGGAATGTGCCAAGACACCGTATATAAGAGGGGAGCGCAGTTCTGCAGCTGGGCTGCCCAACCGGTTAGGGAATAAGGCCTTGAATTTAGCGCACCTCTCACCGGAAGCCTTGATGTGTTCAGATCGGAGGGTGGTTTTGCACTCGAAGGCGGCCGCCACACCGCCCGCTAACCAGACCTTCTTTTCGCGCAGCTTCAACGGATAGGAGGGTTTGAGCACAAGGACGTCAATTTGGGGAGACATCCGGCCATCGGTCCCGATTATTCTGCCCTTGGTAGTGACGAAATAATGCGGCGGAAGCCATTCTCGCAGCAAAGTTGCCCAGTTTTCTTCCCCTTCATCACCGGCTGTGCCGGGATCCTCAGCCGTTTTCTCGAATATGCGTTTGTATTCCGAGGCCATTTCAAGGGCGACTTGAGCCATAAATGTATGAAGGTCGTGGACTTTTTCACTCATGCGCGCTGCATAAGAGCATTCACATCGCAGTCCAAGAGTTTAGCCACTCGCAATCTGTTGATAGAGTAGATCCAGCAGCTGCTCGCGATCGGCGGCTGTCGCGCCGAGCAGTTCGCGCTTCAGATAGGGCACGGCTTGCGCCCGCAGGGAAGGCTTGTCCCGCAGGCCATATTGGTGGACGCCCGCGATCTGCGACACCTTGCCGGAAAAACCTACCCAGAAGCCCTGATCGTCCGTGCCGGTGCGCAGGAATCGCCCACTCGCCAAGCGCCGGAACATGGCGCGGCGACGCAGGCCACCCCGGCGGCGCAGGCTGCTGCCGCCCGCGTTGCGATGCTCCTCCGGGACCGGGAGCCATTTGACGACCTTGTCGAACTCGAATGAGCGGATCCCGCCCGCCTCAATATCGAAGCCGGTCATCATGCGGCCTGTCGTCCAGGCGAAAGACTTCATGATGACCTTGCGCGGCTCGACGCCGCCGCCGGATGGATAGAGGAAGCATGTCGCGCCCCGCCCCGGCACCGGCGGGGCCTTTTCCTTTCGCGCCTCGAATTTCGAGCCGTCAGGCTGGCGCTGGGCGGCGATGCGCTCGCGCTGACTCTGGGCCAAGGTGCGGGCCATGCGGCGCATGAGGGTGCGGCGCTGGCCTGACGACAGGCTGCGGATCAGCGCCCCGGCAATGCGCTCGATCTCGGCAAGATCCTCGCTCATGCGTTCGGCGGAATCGCCGGGGTCAGATCCGCGTTGGGATCGGACGTCTCAACCAGCAATTCTGTGTTGCCGAAGCCCTGAAGGAATGAGGCTGTGACGCCGTCGAAGGCGTCGCAGAAATTCGGCTCCGCCGGGTGCTGGACGTCATAGCCGCTGCCATCGGCGCGGGGCAGGACAAGGACGGTTTCGGTCAGGTCGATCGAGATCAGGATGTCCGACGCTTCGCTGTCGAGCAGTTCGGCCTGAAAGGTGAAGGGCTGGGCATCGGTGCGGCGCAGCAGCTGGGGCTGTTCCTTCTCGATCCATGCCAGCATCGGCACCATGATCGTGTCGGCGTCCCCGGCAAATTCCCAGATCCCGACCTTGAGCGTATAGGCATAGACGAATGACAGCGTGCGGGACTGGCGCGTGCCGATCTGCCCGCCTTCCACATAGATCTGGAGGCGGTCAGGGTGGGTTTTCAGGTCGGGCAGGAAGGCGGTGAGCCACTGCCGCAGGCTGTCGGCCTTGCGCATCGTCAGTCCGCCTGTCCGTTCGCCATGCGGGCCTGCGCCTGCAATTCGATCAGGGTGGCGCGGATCTGGCCCGCGACGTCATAAATGCTGGTGAGACTGCCGAGGCATTGCGCCCCGGTCATCTCGCCCGCGTCAGTCCGCTGGACTTTCGGCAATGGGGCGGGTGTCGCCAGCAATCCCCCAGAGATCTTCGCTGTTGGCCGTGGCTGCGGCGCGGTCGAGCAGGCCGACGCCATCAGCATCGACGCACAGATTGCGATAGACCGGCTTTTCGATGACCTTCTGAGTTTCATTGTAGATTTCCCTGACATTGCCCTGCCGGGCATATTCCGCCGCCTGTGCGCGCTCGGTCGAGGCGTCCAGCTGGGCCTGTAGCTTCTTGGCGGCGGCCTCCCGCGCATCGTCGGCGCGTTTCTGCGCCGCCTGTTCCTGCGCGCTGCCGACGCTGGTGCCGTAGAAGAAGCCGCCGATTCCTGCCGTGCAGGCGGCCAGCGCGGCGGCCATGGCGAGGTGCGATTTCCCGATCATGCCAGTAGCCCCTTGAAATAGGCCCGGCGCGAATAGGTCAGGACGTCCTTGCGCAGCCGGCCATCCCGATAGCTGACATGGACCCAGCCGCTGTTGGGCTGGCCCCGCGTGTAATTTTCGAGGATCAGTTGATCAAAAGGCAGGTGGTCGCGGATGAAGGTCGCCACGGTCACATTGTCGATGCCGACAATTTCCAAATCACCGGCTTCGCCCTTCGGATGCTGGCTGCTGTCGGTCGACCCAACGGCGCGGTTCAGGCGCGACGAGCGGAACCCCGAATTGATCCGGACGGGCCGCCCGAAATGGGCGCGCAGCGGCTCCAGCACCTTGACGCATAGCAGGCGCATGGCGGCGATCTGGGCAGCGTTGGGCGTGTTGTCGATCCGCTGCGCGACGGCGGTCGCCGATGCGGTGAATTCGGCCAGGCTAAAATTGGGCGACAGCTGCATGGTCAGTCCTTTTTGGGCAGGAAGCGGTCAGCGAGGCGGCCCGGCACGCTGGTCAGCGTGTCGATCGCGGCCTTGGCGATGCGGGGGGTGGCGTCGAAGGCCAGCAGCGCGACGGCGAACGCGATCGACTGCGCGGCAAAGTGGTTCCATCCCGTCACGGCGATGATGGCGATGGTCGCGTAATAGCTGACCGTCGATCCAACCACCCACTGGAGGAAGCGCTGGCGGAAAGGCAGGGCGGGCTTCCACGCCTGCGCGACGGCGGAACCGATCAGCGACGGGGTTAGCGAGCCGATCAATTCGGCGGCGGATTCCAGAAGGTGGCGCAGGTCCATGGATCAATCCCAAAGCTGAATGAGGGGGCGCACGCGGGTTGCGCTTGCGTCGGCGGTTGCGGGCACGATGACGATGGTGCCGAGCGGAAGAATGGGGCCAAGATCGGCCAGCCCCGGATTGGCGTCGCAGACGCGGGAAATCTCGCTTGGACCAAGCCCGGCATCGCGCCACAGCAGCAGATCCAGCTTGTCCCCTGATCGGGCGACAAGGCGCTGCTCGGATGCCATCAGATGAGGTCCACCACGGTTCGGGTCTGCCCCAGAATGTCGCGCACCGCGTGCATGGCATCGCGGCGCAGGCTGCCGATCGCCGTGGCCGCGTCATTGCCTTCCGCGCCTCCCGCTGCGGTCGTATCGAAGTCAGGATGCCGCTCGATCAGTTCGGCCTTGGCGTAGAGCGCGACGGCGCGGTGATAGCGGAACAGCTGCACGCTCTCGCCGTCCAGCTGGGGCGCGGGGACGGCGGCAAGGGAGGCGTGCCCGGCTGCGATGGAAGCCGCGGCGAATTGCTGCAGGTCGATTCCTGCTGTCATGATCGCGCCAATAATGGCGGCGCGCAGCCGCGCGGGCGTGATGCTGGTCGGGATTCTCGCGGCATCACGCACCGCTGCCGGGGCGATGTCTGGGAAGAAACCGTCGTTGAGGACAGGCACTTCCCCTTCGGGCGGCTGATAGATCACAGACGCGGACGGGCGGGCGACGAAGGTCATGGGAACAGGAAAAGGATCTGCGCGAGCTTGTTCATGATCAGCACGATCAGCAGCAGCAGGGCGAGCGCCTTTGCCCAAAGGAGGAGGCTGACCCATCGCACCCAAGGCCATGTCCAGAATTTGACCGCCGCTACCGATGGGCCGCGAGCCTCGTCAAACATGATGGCCCCGCCGATCGCGGCAGCTACGCCTATGGGCGTCAGCACAAGGATGAGGCCCGCCATCAGCAGCGTCTTGAAAATAAGCCAGATTACGATTGCGATGCTCATGATGTCCTCCGATTTCGGCCCACCGGCTTACAGGGGTGAGGATCGGGGCAGAGTGCGGCCCTGCGGCCCGAAAGCCTCCCGCATCGCGCGATCCGCCCCTGAGCGCCGGGGGCGAGCCTGTCAGGCGGCAGCGCCGCCCTGTTCGTTGTTCGATGGAGCCGCCGTTTTGGCCGCCGCTACGGCGGCCAGCAGCTTTTCAGCCCGCTTAATGCGATCCTTGACGCCGATGCGGTCATTCAGGCGCTGGGCCTCGCGCAATGTCGCGATGGTCGCGTTCAAAGCCTCATCGGAATCTTCGACTACCAGCCCTTCGCATATGGTCAGCTGCTCGATGCCGATGGCCTTAAGCAGCTTGGCGCGGACTTCGTCATGGATGTCCAAAGCGGCGGTCAGACGAGAAGCGCGGACGAGAATTTCGAGAGGGAAGGAAGCGCCAGCGCCTTGCGCCTTAAGAGCGCCGGTGGCGATCTCTTCCACGATGATCGTCGCCGCGTCACGCTGATAGCGCGAGGGCATGGCGACCTTGTGCTTGAGGATGAAGGGCGCGAGATCGAGGGCATCGGCATATGCGCCAGTGTCGATCAGCCAGACCATGACGGTGGGCACGACTTCGGCGGCGAGGCCGGTTCCGACGCCCGCATCGGCGGCGAGGATTCCAGCGACCCAATCGCGATATTCGGGCAGCATTTCGCGCTTTGCCGCGATCTTGAGGTCGATCGAGCGGATTTCCTTGAGGCGTCGCAGATCGTGCGTCAGACGCAGGCCGATCTGCGCGGCGGCGCGGGCTTCCGGGGAAGAGTTGGCCGCCCCCGCTGCCGGGAGAGTTGCGACAGCGGGGGAGGCGTCCGCTCCACCTTCGGGAGCAGACGCGACGGTTTTGGCAGCAAGGATCCTGTCCCTGTGGCGGCGAGCGAGGCTCATGTGCGTGTCCTGTCAGATGGAGGGGATTGCGGGGTCAGATCAGGCGGGCTTCTTGCCCATCACGACGTTTTCCACGAGCGCGGTGCGCCCATAGTCTTCCACGACGTAATCCTCATTGACCGATTCATAATTCTCGATCTGATCGAGGGCCGGTTCGTCCCTGATCTGGCGACGGCGGGTCTCTTCCTGCCAATAGATCGACAGGTTATCGAGACTAGTGATCAGCATCGCGTCTTCCGGGAAGAAGGGCACGATGATCGCGCGCTTGCCCGCCAGCTGCATGGGCAGCGTCAGGATGCGGCTCGCGGCCTCGCGTTCGGTCGCGGTGTCACCGGCGGCTTGCAGCAGGTTCAGATACTTGTCCTTGACCAGCTTCCAGCCCACGATGACCACCAGATCGGTGTCCGAGCGATGCCAGGGGTCGAGCAGATCCAGCGCATCAAACGCCAGCGCGTCGAGATTGGCGAAATCTGCGTCGGCGGTGGCGACGTTGGTGGCGTCGGCGTCCACGATTTCGACACCTTCGCCAGCAGCGACGTAGATCGCCTTGGTGCCACCGGACGTCAGCGCACCGTCGTCCAGCACGCGCTCTTCGGCATGGGTGCGGACCTTGTGCAACCAGCCTTCATTGACGTCCTGCAATAGCGGATTGGCGGTGCGGTCCGTGGTGGCCGCCGCCGATGTGCCGTTGAAACCGATCATGATGCGGTCGCGGCCCTGCTGTTTCAGGATCACGTCGCGCAGCAGCGTCTGAAAGTTCGGCTTATGCCGCCATGCGTCCAGCTTCGTGTATTTGATGGCGTGGTCGTAATTGGTCTGGCGGCAGAAATAGCCGCCGTCGTCCGTGGTGTCGGTCGGATCGGTGGGCGTGCGGCGCGTGCCGCCTGCGGTGTTGGTGCGTCCAGCGAGCGGGCGCGTCACGGTGACGCCGACCTTATCGCCCGACTGCTCCGGTACGCCGACAATGTTGATCTGCTGGAGGAAGTCGCTCGATTCCTGAATTTTCTCTTCCAGCGTCTGTTCGACCGCCGGAGCGACGCTGAACTTGACGGAAGCACTCGCGACGCCGTTCAGCAACGCGATCTGTCTGACATAGGCGGTGAAAAGCAGGCGGGTCGAATTACGCATGTGCGTTGGCTCCTAGTGGGGCATTTGGGCGGGGCGGTCTGGGTCGGGCGAGGCGCGGGATCAGCAATCGGTCTGGATGGTGCCGTTGCCGCCGGTGGCGGGCGTGCGCTTGAAGGTCTGCTGCTGCTCCGTAGATTCCAACTTGGTCTTGAGCGCGGTCAGTTCGGACTGGAGGGCGGTGACGGCGTCGCCAACCGGCTTCACGGCGGCGGCGATCTGCTGACCCATGACCTTGCCGAAAGCCTCGACGTCGAAGCTATTGTCGTTCGCAGGCTTGGGCGCGGGCGGCGTGACAGCATCGTCCTTCTTCTCCTTTTTGAAGAAGGCGAGGATCGAGCGCCCGATGCTCTCCCCGATGGCTTCGCCGTCGATCGGCCCGGCCAAGATCTCGATTTCCGTCTCATGGGCGGACGAAAAGACGTTCGAGCGGGATTTGACGGCGAATTTCAGGGCTTCGGTGCCCAGCGAGGCGGGCTGATCGGTTACGGCAAGGCCGACCAGATAGGCTTTGCCCTCACCGGCGAAGTTCGGGTGGATTTCGCAGCTGGTGAACAGCTTCTGCCCGGCCTTGTTGATCTCGACCAGCTGATCGTTGGCGTCGATCTCGGCATAGAGCGCCAGCAGCGTCTTCTTTTCGCCGTTGATGGTCAGTTCGACCTCTTCGGCCTTGAGCGACAGGACGGAGCCATAGGCGTTGAAGGGGCGATCCGGGCTGTAACCGGCGATATGTTCGCAATTGATCCGCGCCGTGTAGGTGGCGGGGTCATAGCTGGCCGCCATCTGCTCGATCCATGCGCGCTCGATGACGCGGCCATCGACGGTCGCACCTTCGACTGCGACGCGGAAAAACTTGGTCTTTGCCATGATCGGTCCGGTTCCCTTGGTTGCTTGACGGCGAGGCCGTGGCCTGAATGACGGCAGAAAGGGGCTGTCGGGCGGGCAGGCTCAAGTCCCTGCATTTGGACAGGCGGCTATCCAAATAGACGCCAATGATCAGCGGCTTGGGCGCGGGGCATGGTCCGCCCCGATGACCACGCACGTCCTTCAACAGACCGGCCCGCTATCCGCCTATCTGCGGTTCGATCCTGAGCGCCACGCGCGCAGCCTCTACTGGCGCGGGTGGGGCATTACCCAGATCACCGAAGAATTCGCGCTGCATGGCGTCGTGGACGACAAGGGAAAGCCGTTCGGGCGGCCCACGATCGCATCATGGAAACAGCGCCAACGCTGGGATGATGCGCCGTCGATCAAGAAGATCGAGGATGGGCTGGAAATCCGGCTGCTGACCCTGATCGCCAAGGAAAAGAAAACCAGCGCCGATCTGGTCGAGATGGATGCGCTCAACCGCTCCATCGAAAGTCTGGCCAAGGTCCGCCGCTATGAAGCCCCCGGCGGCCACGCGGGCGACCTGAACGACAAGGTAGCGAACCGGAACAGTGGCGAGCGCAAGAAGCCTCAGAAAAACCACTTCACCGAAGAAAAAGCGGAAGAACTCAAGCGCATCTTCCTCGCCGGATGCTTCGATTATCAGTTGCGGTGGTGGAAGGAAAAGGATCAGCGCACGCGCATGATCCTCAAGTCGCGCCAGATCGGCGCGACCTATTATTTCGCCTTCGAAGCGTTGATGGACGCGATCGAGACGGGCCGTAACCAGATCTTCCTGTCGGCATCAAAAGCCCAGGCACATCAGTTCCGGTCCTATATCGTCAGCTTCGCCAAGCTGGTCGGCGTGGCGCTGGCGGGCGATCCCATGGTCATCACGTCCGACCTGCTCGCCCCGGAGGATGCGGGCGCGGAACTACACTTTCTGGGCACCAATTTCCGCACTGCACAGGGCCGCAGCGGCAATTTCTATTTTGACGAATTCTTCTGGGTCCATTCGTTCGAGGAATTGAACAAGGTCGCGTCGGGCATGGCGACGCACAAGAAATGGCGGAAAACCTACTTTTCTACGCCATCGACCATCGCGCACCCGGCGCATCCCTATTGGACCGGCGAGCGCCGAAACCGCCGCCGCAAGAAGGCCGATCGGGTGGAAATCGACGTCAGCCATGATGCGCTGGCGACGGGCAGCGTCGGGCCGGATCGGGTCTGGCGCAACATCGTCACGATCCGCGACGCGGAGGCGGGCGGATGCGACCTGTTCGATATTGAAGAACTGGAGGACGAATATGCGCCCGACGAATTTGCCAACCTCTATATGTGCAAGTTCGTGGACGACAGCCTGTCGGCCTTCAAATTCAACGACCTGATCACCTGCGGCTGCGACAGCCTGATCGAATGGGAAGATTTCAACCCGGAGGCGGCCCGGCCCTATGGCAATCGCTCGGTCTGGGCGGGCTATGATCCGCAGGAAAGCGAGAATGGCGATAATGCGGCGCTGGTCATCGCCGCGCCACCGTTGGTCGAGGGCGGCAAGTTCAGGATCCTTGAGCGCCATCAGCTGCGCGGCCTCGACTTCGAACAGCAGGCGGAATTCATCAAGGCGGTCCTGAGCCGCTATACCTGCTCCTATCTTGGCATCGACGCCAAGGGCGTGGGGGCGGGCGTCTATCAGCTGCTCGCCAAGCCGGGAGCCATGCCCGGCTGCTCGGTCGCCAAGATCGAATATTCGCTCGAACTCAAGACGCAGATGGTCATGAAGGCGCAGAATGTCATCCGCCGGGGCCGCCTCGCATTCGATAGCGGCCTGCTCGACATCGTGTCAGCCTTCGTTTCGATCAAGAAGACGCTGACCACCAGCGGGCGCAACGTCACCTTCAAGGCAGGGCGCGGCGGTGATGACGGCCACGCCGATCTGGCTTGGGCCACCATGCACATCCTCATGAATGAACCGCTCGACGGCAAGGAAGCGCCAAAGGGCACGATGGAGATTATCGAATGAGCAAGCGCGCACGCCGTATGAACCGCCGGGAATCGGCCGCAGCAGCTGACGGCGCGATCGTCGCGAGCAACGATAATCGCCGGGGCGTGGTCGAGGCGTTCACCTTCGGGGATCCTGAGCCGGTGCTGAGCCGGGCCACCATGCTCGACATGCTGGAATGTTGGGACAATGGCCGCTGGTATGAGCCGCCGATCGCGCTGGACGGCCTCGCCCGCGCGTTTCGCGCGTCGCCGCACCATAGCAGCGCCATCATGCTCAAGCGGAACCTGCTGGCGGCCAGCCTCGATCCCACGCCGTTTCTGTCGCGCAAAGCGTTCGCCGGTATGGTGCAGGACTATCTGGTGATGGGGAACGCCTATGCGCAGGAGATCCGCAACCAGCTGGGCGGCGTGATGCGGCTTGAGCATCCCCTTGCGAAATATACGCGGCGTGGTGTCGAGCCGGGGCGCTTCTGGTGGGTGCCAGGGTATCGCAATGAGCGCGAGTTCGAGCCGGGGACAGTGCATCAGATTCTCGCGCCTGACATCAATCAGGAAATCTACGGCCTGCCTGAATATCTGTCGGCGCTCCAGTCCGCCCTGCTCAATGAGAACGCCACGCTGTTCCGCCGCCGCTATTTCGAGAACGGGAGCCATGCGGGCTACATCCTTTATGCCACGGGCGAGTTCGCCAATGGCGACATCGACGCGATGCGCGAGGCGCTGAAACGCGCGAAGGGGCCGGGCAACTTCCGCAATATGTTCGTGCATTCGCCGAACGGGAAGGACGGCGGCATCAAGATCATCCCGATCGCGGAGGTCGGGGCCAAGGATGAGTTTCTGGGGATCAAGAACACGACGCGGGACGATGTGCTGGCCGCGCACCGCGTGCCGCCCCAGCTGCTCGGCATCATCCCGGCGAATGCGGGCGGCTTTGGCGATCCGGCCAAGGCGCTCGACAGCTTCTTCGAACTGGAGATCGAGCCGTTGCAGTCGGTGTTCCTCGACCTCAACGACCAGCTGGGCTTTGAGGCGCTCCGGTTCCTCAAGCGGGTGAAGGCGGTCTAGTCGTCGCATCCCTCATGATCGGCGATCATGGAAGGCGGCCCGGTTTCGGGCCGCCTTTTTCCTGCCTGTCCTAATCAATCACTATGTCAGGCGATGGAATGGAGGCGCGAAGATCAGCCGCGCTCACGCTCCATGCTCGCGCCAATGCTTCCAGTTCGGCGCCTGAAACACGATCGCCATATTCGATGGCGGCGAAGCGCTGAGAAGGTATGCCCGTGAGCCGGGACAGCTTTACATAAGGGATGCATTTTTGCCGTTGCCAAGCGCCGAACCAGTTGCTGCCGGTGCGGATCGCATGGGCGACCGGATGATCCGATGAAAAGGTGTCGAGGATTTTAGGGATTGGTTGCTCACCCTTCCGTCGGCTCATTCCACCAAGCCTCTCGCGTCGGCTGCAAAGAATGCCAGCGTTTCTTCGACCTCCTCGATCATTTCGACCCGCGATGCGACTGTAAGGTCATACTTGAGCGCATATTGGATCGCCGCATCGATCGCGTGGACAGGGGACGCATAGCCGGGATCAAGGCGCCTGTAAGTGAATGTCGGATGGGGTTCATCCTTGCGTACCGCGATGAACCAAAGGTCATCGCCAAATTCCAGTGCCACATCGGGCGCGGAAACAGGGGCCGGGGCAATAGCGGGTTCAGGGGAAAGATCGGGTTCTGGTTGCATCTTTCGTCTCCTTGCGAGTCGCATCGTTATAGAACAAAATGAGAACAAAAGGGAGTCGATTGACTCTCGGCAAGGCGCATTACAGGCTATGACCATGTGCAATAGGGCAGAACGCGGCGATACGCAGAAGGTGCTGAACCTGTTCGGCGCCCGACGCGGTGTCCGGTTCAATGAAGGGCCGCTGGAGACACACCCGGCTCAGCCCGGCACTGTCATCAGGCTGGAGGACGGCCAGCGGGTGCTGGAACAGATGACGTGGGGATTTCCGCTCGCGCAGAAGAGCAAGAAGACGGGACAGCCGCTCAAGCCGAAGCCGGTGAATAATGCCCGCTTCGACAAGCTGGGTAGCTATTGGAAGCGATGGGCTGTGGATCCGCGCAACAGATGCCTGATCCCTACGGCGCGATATGCCGAGGCGGTCGGTGAAGCTGGCCGGATGACGGAGACCTGGCTTTCCGTGAAGGACCAGCCAATCTTCGCTTGGGCGGGCCTATGGTCGAACAGCGATGAGTGGGGGGCGGTCTATACCGGCGTCATGACCGACAATGCTCCCGAACTCATCGACATTCACGATCGGTCGCCGGTGATCCTTGATCCGCAGGAATGGGATATCTGGCTGCATGCCCCGCTGGAAGAGCTTTATCAGTTCGACCGGCCCTATCCGGCAGACCGGATGATTGTCGAGCATACGGCAAACCCTTGGTTCAGGAAGAAGGGCAGCGCTCCAATGGGGCCAGCCCTACTGTGATCGACGGTTGAAGATCGCCCGTCCGAACATCGCGAAGGCCGCGATGAATATCCAGCGCATCGCGAACAGAGCGGCCAGTGTGGCCAACGCTGCATCATCCGGTGCGCGCCAATAGGAAATGGCGAGCGCCGCGATGGTAACGGCGGTCAGTAGGGGCCAGAGCGTGCGGCGGTGCTGTGAGTTCAACGGCATGCAGTCCGCCTGATGCCGATCAGACGACGCGAGCGCAACCAAACCGCCATCGGGCGCGGGGGGAGGCCGCTGGCACCCCTCAAAACGCGCTTTTCCCCCCGCCTCGCCCGCGCGCTTTTTATGTCCCTTTTGATGCACCACCGACACCCCCGGAAAGCGGCCTAGATCGTTGGCCGGTTACCGATCATCAGGCGGCCCGCGCTGATGCGTTTTGATGCACCCAGAGCGCCCTCTTTGGGCCGGTGCGACAATCCCGAAAAATGATGCTCCTTACCGTTGAAAGCGGGAGGGTCGGGGAAAAGGTAATCTCTATAATCTGCTGTCCAGAACTGCCGAAAAGTGGCGGGTTTCTGCCGTTTTTGCGGTTGGCCTTCCGCTATAATCTTCTGCAACCTCATAGGGGGTAAAACTATAATCCCTTTGAAAAGTAAGCCTTTTTTCGAGCCTCAAAATCACTCTTCAAAGCTATAATCTGGTTATAGAAAGATTATAGGTAATGTTAGCTGTAAACCATTGAATTTGCTCGATGGTTATAGATGTTATAGTTTTCCCGACCCCTACCGGCTTACTAATCCTGTCCCGCCTGTATAGGGATGAACCATGTTATCTGACCTGTTGAACATCTGGGCAGGGTTTGGCCCTGAGACAAAGGCCGCCCTGATCGGTGCGGTATCGACATTGGCCGCTGCCATAGGAGGTTTCGGGGGCTTAATCCTGCAGGTCCGGTCGCAAGGCCGACAAAATCGAGCAAGCGTAGCAGAGAACGAGCGCCGTCGCTTGAAGGCTGCGATGTATGAAGAAAGCGTCGGGATCTGCAACGAACTAAGCGACAAGAATATCGATTACACTACAAAGTTACGAAGTGCGGGTACCCAGATATTGATGGCCGCCAAAGTAGGCGAGCTTGCCGCTTCATCAATGTCGCCCAACTGCAGCTTAATGAGCTTAAGGCAATCTTTCTATCAGTGCCACGATGCTGCAGTGCGGTTCATCATAATGATCGAACGCAGACGGATCATAGATCCGCGTATGGCAGTTTTCCGCACCGTGATGAATGCGACACTCCACGACATGCGGCAGAATTTCGAACAGAGGATTGTCCCGATCGCGTGGCCCGCTTTCCCGACATTCGCGCCCGACGGCCGACAAAATCACTATGTTCCTCTCTCCGAGCAGAGCGCAGAGAAGATCAACCGAGATCTCACCGAGATCGCTGATCAGGCATCGGATGTTGGGTGCCACATCGAAGATTTTTTAGTTGAGATGCAAAACCATCTCCTTGGGGATCTGTTCGGTCATGAGGTAGCGCACCGGGTTCCCCTGGACCGTCGCTATCGGGTCACGACGCTTAATGCTGCACCAGAGATCGAACGCGATATCATGACGGAGAGTGAATGGGGGAAATTAGCTCAGCAAACTGAAAAGAACGTCCTGGCTGGCCTGACGGGAAAGGCTGAGGAGCTTCGGGAATAGTTCGGGACTCTCAGGTCCGCTCTGTTCCTCTCGTTGCCGATCTGTTCCGCAAATGTGCGCTTGACCGGAAGCCAAAATCGCCTAGAAGCGCCGGGAAATCCCCACGGGGGCGATTAGCTCAGTTGGTAGAGCGTCTCGTTTACACCGAGAATGTCGGCGGTTCGAGCCCGTCATCGCCCACCATCCCCTTGAAAAGATGCTTTTGCAGACGGGCCTCTTGCCCTATCATGACAGCGACCATTTTGGTGGAGGCACACCCGGTCATGTCTCTCACGGTCCTGTTTGGCGGTACAATTGCGCCCTTTCTGCTGATATTTTCGCCGATCACCCTGGCGAGCGTCCGCGATTGCCTGAACTGGGAAGCACCCGCCAAGGCAGCGAAGGCGGCAGTTGACCCGCCCTGCCGGAAAAAGCGGCCGCCCTTGCTGCTGATGTAAGCCATGCTTTTTCCGGATATTGCGGCGCAGCGTCAGCGCTGCTAATCGGTGCCGCCATGATCCAGCCGCCCGAAATCCTTCGAGTCACCAAATCCCGCGTCTGCTGCGATGGTTCGGGTGACATTCCGGCCGCCCTCGGCCATCCGCGCGTCTTTCTGGAAATTGACGAGCATGGCTATGTCGATTGCGGCTATTGCGACCGCCGCTTCGTGCTGATCGGCGGCCCGGCCGACACGCCGGAAATAGCGGGCCTGCCCGACATTTCCTCGGGCGCCAGCCTCTAAGCCTTCGATTTTGATTGGGCTTCGGCCATGCCGCTCCTATATCGAACGGCATGACCGACGCTGCTCCCCAATTTACTGATGCCCGCGGCCTGCTCTATCGCCCGGGCCTGCTCGACCCCGATGGCGCGCGCCGCCTGACAGCCGAAGCGCTCAAAAGCTGCGACGATGGCGAACTTTTCCTGCAATATCGGGCAAGCGAGAGCTTCGGTTTCGATGACGGAAGGCTGAAGACCGCCGATTATTCGACCGATGCGGGCTTTGGCCTGCGCGGCGTGTCAGGCGAGATGACCGGCTTTGCCCATGCCAACGACATCAGCGAAGCCGCGATCCGCCGCGCCGCCGAGACGCTCACCTTGCTCGATCCTGCCAAGGGCCAGCCTGCCTCGCCCCCACAGCACACCAACCGCCATCTCTACACCGACGTCAATCCGCTGGAGATCGTGCCCTTTGCCGAGAAGGTGACGCTCTGCGCCGCCATCGACGCCGCCGCACGCGCCCGCGATCCCCGCGTCGCGCAGGTGTCGGTTAGCCTCGCCGGAAGCTGGTCGGTGGTCGAGATCGTGCGCGCCGACGGCTTCACCGCGACCGACATCCGGCCGCTGGTGCGACTGAACGTCTCCGTCATTCTCGAGGAAAATGGCCGCCGCGAAACGGGCGTGTTCGGCATTGGCGGACGCTATCTCTACGATCAGGTGATGGATCCCGCGATCTGGAACAGGGCAATCGATGAAGCGCTGGCGCAGGCGCGGGTCAATCTGCGTTCCGTGGCCGCACCGGCGGGCGAAATGACCGTGCTGCTCGGGCCGGGCTGGCCGGGCGTGCTGGTGCATGAGGCCATCGGTCACGGCCTGGAGGGCGATTTCAACCGCAAGGGCACCAGCGCCTTCTCCGGTCGGGTCGGCGAACGCGTCGCGGCGCCGGGGGTTACCGTGGTGGATGACGGATCGATCACGAGCAGGCGTGGCTCGCTCTCCATTGACGATGAAGGCACGCCGACCCGCGAGAATGTGCTGATCGAGGACGGCATCCTCAAGGGCTATATGCAGGACCGGCTGAACGCCCGACTGATGGGTGTCGAGCCGACCGGCAACGGCCGCCGGGAAAGCTACGCCCATGCCCCGATGCCGCGCATGACCAACACCTTCATCAAGGGCGGGCAGGACGATCCGGAAGAACTGCTCGGCCGCATGAAGTCAGGCATTTTCGCGAAGAGCTTCGGCGGCGGGCAGGTCGATATCGTCTCGGGCAAGTTCGTCTTCTCCTGCACCGAGGCCTATAAGGTCGAGAATGGAAGGCTGGGCGATCCGATCAAGGGCGCGACCCTGATCGGCGATGGTCCGACCGCGCTGACCAAGGTCATCGGCGTCGGCAACGACTGGGCACTGGACGAGGGTATCGGCATGTGCGGCAAGGGCGGCCAGAGTGTGCCCGCCGGGGTCGGCCAGCCCACGCTGCTGATGGAAGGTCTGACCGTCGGCGGAACGGCGACCTGATTCAATCCACGACCTCGGGTCAGCGGAACGGCGACCGGAGGCCAGGGCGCCACGGGTTGCGGAACCTGACGGCTGTTTCGTCTTTGTCATGTTATGAACATGTTGACCGACAGTCATGACGCCGTGACCGCCGATTGGGCGGCGGCCCTGCTCGACTTCTGGTTCAATCAGGTCGGGGAAGAGGGCTGGTGGAGCCATGACCCCACCCTTGACCGGACATGCTCGGCCCGGTTCCGCGATGTGTGGGCCGAGAAACGCACCCTGTCCCCGGAAGAATTTCTCGAACGGGCTGATGACGCCCTCGCCGCGGTTCTGCTGTTCGACCAATTTCCGCGCAACATGTTCCGCGGGTCGGCACAGGCATTCGCGACGGATGAACTCGCCCGGGACATCGCGCGCGGTGCGATTGCGCATGGCTATGACATCCAGATCGGCGGCGCGGGCAGGCTGTTTTTCTACATGCCGTTTCAACATAGCGAGAATCTGGACGATCAGGAATTGTCGCTCACGCTGTTCGAAGGAGCCGGAGACCCGAAATCTCTGGCCTTTGCTCGACAACACCATGCCACCATTTTGCGGTTCGGCCGCTTTCCCCATCGAAATGCGCTGTTGGGACGTTCCACGCTGGCCGAGGAAAGGCAAGCAGCCGAGGAGGGCGCGCACTGGTAATTCCGCTGCCCGTTTTTTAGGCATCACTGACGCGCTGCCCAAATTTTTGGCGGCGCGCCTGCAATCCTTGTAGAAAATCCCCGCACTTACGGCCGCTTAAGAAACTGGCATGCCTCTTGCTAGGTGTGTTGTCGCACACCAGTAACAGGGGGCGACATGAAACTTGTCATGGCTATCATCAAGCCGTTCAAGCTTGACGATGTCCGCGAGGCTCTTTCCTCGCTCGGCATCGCCGGCATGACGGTGAGCGAAGTGAAGGGCTTCGGCCGCCAGAAGGGGCAGACCGAAATCTACCGCGGCGCCGAATATTCCACGAATATGGTCCCGAAGATCAAGATCGAGGTGGTCTGCGACGACGACCTCGCGCCGCGCGTCGTGGAAGCCACGCAGGCGGCAGCCAATTCGGGCGCCATCGGCGACGGCAAGATCTTCGTTCTCGATGTCGAACAGGCGGTACGCATCCGTACCGGCGAGACCGGCGAAACCGCTCTGTAAGAAGGGGGAATTAATGTCCTTTTCCAAGAAGCTTTGCGGCGTGATGGGGGCGGTCGGCCTGTCCCTGCTCGCGGCCGCACCGGCGCTGGCCGCGCCGATCAAGGCGCCAGACGCCACAGCCATGGCCGCGATGGTCAACAAGGGTGACGTCGCCTGGATGCTTGTCTCGGCCGCGTTGGTCCTGATGATGTCCGTTCCCGGACTCGCCCTGTTCTACGGCGGTCTGGTCCGCACCAAGAACATGCTGAGCATCCTGATGCAGGTGTTCATGATCGTTTCGGTCGCCGGTCTGGTCTGGTGCTGCTGGGGTTATTCGATCGCCTTCACCAGCGGTGGCGAAAACCACTTCTTCGGCGGGCTTTCCAAGGCATTCCTGATGGGCGTCGACGGCACGACCTATGGCGCGACGTTCAGCAACAACGTCTATCTGCCTGAGTTCGTGTTCGTGGTCTTCCAGATGACCTTCGCGATGATCACGCCGGCGCTGATCGTCGGCGCCTTTGCGGAGCGCGTGAAATTCTCCTCGCTGATCGTGTTCGTCGTGCTGTGGCTGACCTTCATCTACTTCCCTATGGCGCACATGGTCTGGTACTGGGCTGGCCCGGACTTCCTGGTTGACGCACCGACCGATTACGGCCTGCTCTGGGGCTGGGGCGCGCTGGACTTTGCAGGCGGCACCGTCGTTCACATTAATGCCGGTATCGCTGGCCTCGTGGGCGCCCTGATGATCGGCAAGCGCGTCGGCTTCCCCAAGGAACCCATGCCGCCGCACTCGCTCACCATGACGATGATCGGCGCCAGCCTGCTGTGGGTCGGCTGGTTCGGCTTCAACGCCGGTTCCAACCTGGAAGCCAATGCCGTCACCGGCGTCGCCTTCATCAACACCATGGTCGCCACCTGCGCGGCGGCGGTGAGCTGGTCGCTGGTCGAACAGGTCCACCATGGCAAGGCCTCGCTGCTCGGTGCGGTCACGGGCGCCGTCGCCGGCCTCGTCGCCATCACCCCGGCCGCTGGCTTCGCGGCTCCGATGACCTCGATCGCGCTCGGCTTCGTCGTCTCGCCGATCTGCTACATCTTCGTGGCGTTCGTGAAGGGCAAGGTCGGCTATGACGACAGCCTGGACGTGTTCGGCGTGCACTGCATCGGCGGGATCGTCGGCGCCATCGGCACCGGCATCGTCGCGGCCCCCTCGCTGGGCGGCCAGGGCGTGTTCGACTACACCGTCTTCCCGGCGGCCTTCCATCCGGAAGCCTACAGCATCGCCGGTCAGGTCTGGATCCAGATCAAGGCGGTCGTGTTCACCCTGCTCTTCTCCGGCATCGGCAGCGCGATCCTCTACTTCATCATCGACAAGACGATGGGGCTGCGTCCGAGCAAGGAAGCCGAAATGGAAGGTCTCGATCTCTCCAGCCACGGCGAGCGGGCCTACAACTACTGAGATTGGCAGGGCGGGCCGATCAAAGGCCCGCCCGCCTCACCCTGTTCCTCCTGCGAACATTCCTTGGGACCGGTACGCAAGTGCCGGTCCCTTTTTTTGGCACGAAATACATTGGGTTGGCGGGAAAGAAGCAGCGTGCCATGCTCAGGCCATGCGCTACGTCCTTCGACATCTGGCATTGTCGGCACTGACGGTCGCCTGCCTAAATCCTGCGTCATCGTTCGCGTGCGCCGTTTCCTTAACTGTACGGGATCGGGCGCAAGGCCCTTTTGATTCCGTAAACCTCGCGAGAATTGCGCAGTCAGGCTATATCAGCCCGACCGGTCCGGCCGATCGAGCCTGGAAAGCGACGGCCATCATCGAAGGCCGGATCGCAGAACGTATAGTCACCCTGTACAGCGATCCCTCGGACTGCAACGAAAGGGTCGCCATCCCCCATGCGGGCGAAGTCTGGGTGATCTATATCAAGCGCTTCGAAGACCACCGGAGCTTGGCGGTTCTCGCCATGTCGCTCGCGCAGGCGCGTAGGGAAGATCCAAGGTTTGGTGGCCTGCCTTATCCGGATTACGCCCGGCGCGACCGGGAAGTTCGTAAAGTGAACCGTCAGTTATCCCTTAGGCGGAAGCTCGGTTCAGACGCGAGGCCGAGTCCATAAGCTGGTGGCGCGGCTTTCCGTGACGGGCCAGCGGCGGGCGCGGCCCATCACCTGCAGACCCGCGCGCAGAACCCAGCCGAGCTTTTCCTTCCTGGGCGTCGTCACGCGATGATCCCAAGCATGTTCCCCCCGGCGGGCCACTTCGCGGGCGATGTCGCCATAGATGCCCGCCGCCGCCAGCACCGCCCAGGCGGCACGAGGGGGCAGGGCGCCGGTGCCATGACGGGCGCTCTCCTCATAGGCGGCCGCCATGTCGGCAAGACGGCGGGCGAGCAAGGCGAGGCGGGGGCGCACCCAGGGCTTCATATGCTCGCCCGGCGGGATATCCATCTCCACCAGCCATTCTTCAGGCAGGTAGCAGCGGTCGGCGGCTTCATCCTCGCTGATGTCACGGGCGATATTGGCGAGCTGGAACGCCAGTCCCAGATCGCAGGCGCGATCGAGCGTGGTCTCGTCGTCGGGATCGACGCCCATCAGGATCGCCATCATGCAGCCCACCGTGCCCGCGACATGATAGCAATAGCGCAGCATGTCCGCCTCGCTGCGCGGCCGCCACTCGCGGGCGTCGAGCGCGAAACCTTCGATCAGATCGTGGGCATAGCGCTCGGGGATCGCGCATTCGCGCATGACCAGGCCAAAGCCGTCAAACGCCGGATCGCCGGTCGGCTCGCCATGGAGCGCGGCGGCGGTGAGGACGCGGATGGCCGACAGCCGCGCCTGCCCGTCCGCCACTGCGCGCATGGTGCCGCCATGGTCCTGCCCGTCGGCGATGTCGTCGCACTTGCGGCACCAGGCATAGAGCAGCCAGGCCCGTTCCCGCATCTGCCGGTCGAACAGTCTGGACGCCATTGCAAAGGATTTGGAGCCTCGCGCGATGCTCTGCCGTGCATGGGCAACAAGGGCGGCGCGGTCCATGAAGATGTCGTTGGTCACGCTGCTGACATGCCCTCCCGGGCGATGAGAGTCACCCGCTTCTGATCGACCTCCCGTGTACGGAACGGGCCCATGCGATCAGAGCCGCTCAGCCTTCATCGTGAAGATGGTTTCATGGGGCTGATACGCCGCCATATGATCCAGCAGCGGCTCGATCGCATGGGCATGGATCAGAATATTGGCGTGCTGCGCCCGGATGAAGCCCGCTTCGACCATATGCTGGTTGAAGGTAATGAGCTGGTCGTAAAATCCTGCAACGTTCAGCAGACCCACCGGCTTGTGGTGATAGCCCAGTTGCGCCCAGCTGATCGCTTCCCAAAGCTCGTCCATCGTGCCGACGCCGCCCGGCAGGGTGACGAAACCATCGGAAAGGTCAGTGAACAGCTGCTTGCGCTGGTGCATGGTCTGGACGACGTGCAGTTCCGTGCAGCCGCGATGGGCGACTTCCGCGCCGACCAGCGCTTCCGGGATGACGCCGATCACCTCGCCGCCCGCTTCCAGCGCCGCGTCGGCCACTGCGCCCATCAACCCGAGTCGACCGCCGCCATAGACAACGCCAATGCCACGCCCTGCCAGCATGCGCCCGACATGACGGGCGGCTTCGACGAAAATGGGATCGGCCGGGGTGGCCGAGCCGCAATAGACGGCAAGTCTCTTCATTGCCCCTTCAACCTCAAACCAGATCTTCCAGCATCAGTGCGGCCGTAGCCTTGGCGCTGCCGACCACGCCGGGGATGCCCGCGCCCGGATGGGTGCCTGCCCCTACCAGATAAAGGTTGGGGATGACATCATCGCGATTATGTGCCCGGAACCAGGCGCTTTGGGTGAGCAGTGGCTCCAGACTGAAGGCACTGCCGAGATGCGCCGACAGATCGTGACGGAAATCCGGCGGCGCATAATGGAACTGGGTGACGATCCGCGAGCGGATATCGGGGATCAGCCGATGCTGGATTTCGTCCAGGATACGCTCGGCATAGATAGGCCCAAATTGCTCCCAGTCGATCGGCAGCTTGCCCATATGCGGCACCGGAGCGAGCGCATAGAAGGTCGAATGTCCATCCGGCGCCATCGACGGATCGGTGACGGTCGGATGGTGCAGGTAGAGCGAAAAATCCTGCGGCAGCACGCCATAATCATAAATATCGGTGAGCAGCCCTTCGTATCGCGGGCCGAACAGGATCATATGGTGCGGGATGCCCGGCCAGCTGCCCCTGATCCCGAAATGCAGCACGAACAGGCTGGGCGACCAGCGCTTTCGGGCAAGCTTTTCTGCCTGCTTACCGCCCCGCGGATGATGACCGATCAGGTCGCGATAGCTGTGCATCAGGTCGGCATTGGACGCAACGGCATCCGCCTCCCCGCGCCAGCCCGAAGCGCAACGCACCGCGACGGCGCGATCCCCATAGGTTTCGATCTGGACCACCGGATCTGCAAGGCGCAGCGTGCCACCCAGCCGTTCGAAATGGGTCGCCATCGCCTGCACCAGCCGATTGGTGCCGCCTTTGGCGAACCAGACGCCACCATCCTTTTCCAGCTTGTGAATCAACGCATAGATGGCGCTGGTCTGAAGCGGATTGCCGCCCACCAGCAGCGTGTGGAAGGACAAGGCCTCCCGCAGCTTCTCATTCTTCACATGGGAGGACACGACCGAATAGACCGAGCGCCAGGCCTGATGCTTCACCAGCGCGGGCGCCGCCCGTACCATCGAGGCGAAATCGAGGAAAGCGACCGAACCGAGCTTGCGATAGCCCTCTTCATAGACGCCGTCCGCATAGTCGAGGAAACTCTCATAGCCCGCGACATCTTCAGGATTGAGCCTGGCGATCTGGGCGCGCAGAGCGGTTTCGTCGTTGGAATAGTCGAAATTGGTGCCGTCGCGCCAGTTGAGCCGGTAGAAGGGCGATACCGGCACAAGGCTCACATCCTCCGCCATGTCATGGCCCGAAAGGCGCCAAAGCTCGCCCAGACAATCGGGATCGGTAATGACGGTCGGCCCCGCGTCGAAAACGAAGCCGTCCTTTTCCCACATATAGGCGCGCCCGCCGGGACGGTCGCGCGCTTCGACCAGCGTGGTCTCAACCCCGGCGGATTGCAGGCGGATAGCAAGCGCAAGGCCGCCAAAGCCCGCACCGATGACGATCGCTTTCCGGGTCATCATTATGGCCTGTTCATCAGGCGGGAGGGCTCATCAATGCACGCATGGCGCCCCTTATGGGCACCGGGGGCCGTCCGCACAAGATGCGGATGCGATCCTTGAGGGTTGATCGGCCTGAATAAAAGCGACCGATCAGGCCGGGATCGAGGCGATAGAAACGTTCGAAGATGCGCCAGCGCTGCTCCGGCACGGCGGCGCCGAACAGCATCCTGCCCAGCAGCCGGTAATAGCCGCCCTGCCGCCAATGCCGGGCTGCCCTGCTCCGCGTCATCTGCGCCAGCCCGCCGCCGTCCACCGGCCATGCCGCCGCGACGTCCAAGGCGAAGCGGACCGCATCGGGCAAGGAATAGCCCGTCATCGGCTGAAACAGGCCCGCCCGCACCCCGGCGCGCGCCACCGGGTCATCCTTGGGCCAGAAGCGGTCGAAATCTCCGCCATGAACCACCGGAAGAACGCCGCTCTCCCGATGAACCACCGCCTCCACCTGCCAGCCCTGCGCCTCGGCATAGGCAGCGATCCGGCGGTCGAGCGCAGCTCCCTCCAGATCCGGCCTGTCGCTGTAATAGGTGTCCTCGACGAAGATGCTGCGTTCATCCCAGGGCAGCACATAAACGAAGCGATAGCCGTCCGCCTGCTCGACCGTCGCGTCCATGATGACGGGGTGGGAGACGCCATGCGGCGCGCCGAGACGCAGCGTCTGGCCCACGAATTTCTGCCAGCCGCATTGCAGGGCGGCGAAGTTTGCTCCGCCCCGCGCATCGATCACGGCACCCGCCTGAAAGGTGCGGCCATCGGACAGGGTGACGCTGCCCGGCGTGAGGGCGGAGACGTCCGCGCCGGTCAGGACCCGCTTGCCAAGGGTCTGGCGGACATGGGCGTCCAGACGGGCCGACGTAATGCTGTTGTAGGGCGCGGCCAGCTGGCGCCCATGGCCGGGAAAGCGAACCTCGTGCCCCTGCGGCCAGCGATGCGCGACCATCGGCTCGATCAGCCAGCGATCGCAGGCGGCAACGTCGCCGTCGAAAAAGGACCAGATATGATTGCCGCCCAGCGTATCGCCGCTTTCCACCAACAGCAGGCGCGTATCGGGGTGCCGCGCCGCAACGGCCAACGCGATCAGGCACCCCGCAAGGCCGCCTCCCGCCACAGCAAGGTCGCAGTCTGTAATAATCGCCATCCCCCTCCTGTTAGGGCGCTATGCCGCAAAATGCACAGATTGTTTTTGGGGTTAATATAGGGTAGGGGGGTATCCTATGCATATTATTGCGGATCGGGATAAGCTGTTGGCGCGGGTGCGGCGGATCGCCGGACAGATCGGCGCGGTTGAGCGACAACTGGCAGGCGATGCCGGTTGTTCGGAAACGTTGCAACTGGTCGCGTCGGTACGCGGCGCAATCGGCAGCCTGATGGAAGAACTGATCGAGCAGCATATGCGCGAACATGTCGCCCGCCCCGGCCTCAGCGACGAGGCGCGCGAGGCGGCGGCCGAGGAAATGCTGGCCCTCATCCGGCGATACGGGAAATGAGCATGCACGACGAGCATGGCCATGGCAGCCATCACCATCAACATGACGATCATGGCCATATCCATGTCCATGAAGCGCCGCCCATCACCAATGATGAGGGCGAGGAAAGCCATTATTTCGATCATATCTACCTGACCGCCGGGCATGATCAGAATGCCCGCCGTACGCTATGGGTGTTGTGGCTGACCGCTGCGACCATGGTAGTGGAGATCGCCTTCGGCTGGATCACCGGATCGATGGCGCTGCTCGCCGACGGTTTTCACATGGCGACCCACGCAGGTGCAATGGCGGTGGCCGCGGCGGCCTATGGCTATGCCCGGCGCCATGCCCGCAACCCGCGCTACACGTTCGGGACCGGGAAGGTCGGCGACCTTTCGGGCTTCGCGTCGGCGCTGATTCTGGCCTTCACGGCGCTGTTCATTGCAGTCGAATCAGCCGCACGCCTGTTCGAGCCGGTCACGGTCGCCTTTGGCGAAGCGGCCTTTGTCGCGGCCCTGGGGCTGGTCATCAACCTCATCAGCGCGGTCATGCTGGGTCATGACCATAGCCACGATCATGGTCACGATCATGGTCACGGGCATGGGCATGGGCATGGGCATGGGCATGGGCATGGGCATGGGCATGACCCAGAACCCAAAAAGGGTCATGCCGACAATAATCTGCGCGCCGCCTATGTGCATGTGCTGACCGACGCGCTTACATCCGTGCTGGCGATCATCGCGTTGCTCGCCGGGCGGTATATGGGCTGGTGGTGGATGGACCCCGCGGTCGGCCTGCTCGGGTCGGCGGTGATCGCGCAATGGGCCTGGGGGCTGATGAAAGACACCTCCGCCGTCCTGCTCGACACGGCCGAACCGGCGCTGACAGCGCGCATCAAGGCACTGGCCGAAGCCGAAGGGGCTACGATCCGCGATCTGCATGTCTGGCGGATCGGACCGCACGCGCATGCGGCGATCATCAGCCTGGCGCGTGGAGCCAATGTGGGAGCGGTGCGGCAGGCAGT
Source organism: Sphingobium sp. (assembly GCF_041987595.1). Classification (GTDB taxonomy): domain Bacteria; phylum Pseudomonadota; class Alphaproteobacteria; order Sphingomonadales; family Sphingomonadaceae; genus Sphingobium. The sequence goes on from NZ_JBHIWJ010000008.1 coordinate 31,297, forward strand.
GAATGCCCTGCCCCGGATGAAGCATGTGACCGTCGAAACCGTCTGACCGGAAAGACGCTCCACCAACCGGCGGACAGGCCATGGCCTGCGACCACCGGACTCGTTCTGAACGATGGCTAACCGCCCCATCCAGCAAGCGTCAGGGCACAGGCCTCATATCCCTTCATATGACGGGTTTGTGGGAGGTCGCCATGTTCAGGACGATGCCCCCTGTCTCAAAAGCATTACCCCTTTCGGATTATTGCCCTTTGGTCGAATTGAGGCAGATCTCAAGCCGCTAAAAAAATATCCTACGACTCGGGCGATCCTGATCTGCATTGCTTGACTCGACTCGACCGTTACATTCACTTTCCCTTACGGAATGCGGCAAAAAAAGCCGCACCGTTGGAGAGGATGCCCCATGAACGCTGCCAGCCCGATCGGAGGAAAGTTTTTTCACGCGCTCCTGATGGAGTGCTTCGCTGAGCAGCGTCATCCCACCGAAGATGAGGTGGATTCCATCGCGTCCAAAATCTGGCGGGAAAGCCATGGGTCGTTGACGGGTCAGACGTGGCAGGATGTTGCGCGCGGCAGCGATGCCCATCGGCAGATGATCCATGCTGCTAGGGCGGCGCTGGGCGTGGACCGACAGATCGCAGCCTGATCCCGTCAGAGCGCCTGCGCCGCTGCCCAGCCGCTCGCCCAGGCCCACTGGAAATTATAGCCGCCCAGCCAGCCGGTGACGTCGACCGCTTCCCCGATCGCATAAAAGCCGGGAATGAGGCGCGATTCCAGCGTCTGGGAGGATAGATCGGCGGTCGAAATACCGCCGATGGTGACTTCCGCCTTCGCGAAGCCTTCCGTGCCGTTCGGGGCAAAGCGCCATCCGGCGAGGCGGCCTTCAGCCTCTTGCAGCTTGCGGTCGGGCAGATTGCCGAGATCGCCGGGCAGCGCGAGGCGTTCCGCGAGCGCGTCGGCCAGACGGTCCGGCAAATGGGCGCGCAGCATGGCCGTCACCGTGGCGCGGGGCTTGGCGCGCTTCGCCTGCGTCAGCCAATTGGCGGGCTGATCGGGCAGGAAGTCGAGACTGATGGTCTCGCCATGGCGCCAATAGGAGGAAATTTGCAGGATCGCGGGGCCGGACAGCCCCTTGTGCGTCAGCAACGCGGCTTCGCGGAATGCGGTCTTGCCATGGCGGGCGACGACGTCGGCGGAAACGCCGGAAAGCGAGCGAAACAGCAGATCCTCGCCCCCCAATGTCAGGGGGACAAGCGCCGGGCGCGGCTCGACGATCTTGTGGCCGAACCGGCGGCCCAGATCATAAGCGAAGCCGGTGGCGCCGATTTTGGGAATGGAAGGGCCACCCGTCGCCACGACAAGCGCCGGCGCCGAGGCGCTCCTGCCGCCGTGGATGACGCGATAACGGCCATCGGCATGGCTGACGTCCGTGATCGCATGGTTGAGGCGGATCGTCACCCCGCCCGCGTCGCATTCGGCCAGCAGCATGTCGACGATCTGCCGGGCGCTCCGGTCGCAGAAGAGTTGCCCCAGCGTCTTTTCGTGCCAGGCGATGCCGTGGCGCGCGATCAGGGCCAGGAAATCGCTGGGCGTATAGCGGCCAAGCGCCGATTTGGCGAAATGCGGATTGGCCGACAGATAGCGGTCGGGCGCGGTATGGATATTGGTGAAGTTGCAGCGGCCGCCGCCCGAAATCAGAATCTTCTTCCCCGGCTGGTCGGCATGATCGATGACGAGGACACGCCTGCCCCGCTGACCCGCGACGGCCGCGCACATCAGCCCGGCCCCGCCAGCGCCCAGGACGATAGCGTCGTAGCTTTCAGTCGGTCCGGACAAGGTCAGCCTGCGGCCAGCGCGTCCATGATCTGGCGGACGGGGGTGACGTCATAGCCCGCCGAAGCCGCCTGTTCGGTCAGCGCCGCCGGATGATCGCCCGCGCGGGCGCGGGTCAGCGCCCAGAGCAGCGTGCTGCGGGTGCCTGATCGGCAATAGGCCAGCACCTTCCCTTCTCCGGCCCCTTCGAGCGCGGCGGCCATGCCGTCGAGCTGCCAGGGCGCAAAGCCGCCATGCGCGACCGGAACGGCGGCATAGGCGATGCCCGCGTCCTTCGCGGCGGCCTCGATCTCCGCTCCGTTGGTCTGGCCCGGCTCCTCGTCGTCGGGGCGGTTGTTGACGATCATGGTCACGCCCAGCGCCTTCGCCTCTGCCACCTGATCGACGCCGATCTGGGGGGACACGTAGATGCTGCTGGTAAGCTGACGGAACATGGGCCGGAACTCCTTCTTGGGGGATGCCATGCGCCTCCGCACCGCAGGATTCAAGTGGCTTCAGGCGAAGGGCCGGATCGCCGCAAGGAAGGCATCGCCATAGGCGTCGAGCTTGCGCTGGCCGACGCCGCTGATGTGTCCCAGTTCGGTCAGGCTGGCGGGGCGCTGTTCGGCCATCTCGCGCAGGGTGGAATCATGGAAGATGACATAGGGCGGCACCCCTGCCTCCTGCGCCAGTTCGCGGCGGCAGGCGCGCAGCGCGTCGAACAGCGGATCGCCGACCGGATTTTCCGCGCCGCCGTTGCGGGCAGTGCGGCGGCGCTGCCTGCGCGGCGGCAGGACAAGGCTGACCTCTTCCTCCCCGCGCAGGATCGGGCGGGCATTGGGTCCCAGTTCCAGCCCGCCATGTTCGGTCGTCTGCAAGGCGTCGCGCACCAGCAGGGCGCGGGAAACCGGCCGCAGCAGCGCCGTCTCATCCCCCTCGACAATGCCGTAGACCGAGATCCTGTCATGCCCCCGCTCCCGGATCTTGTCGGTGACCGCGCCGGTCAGGACCGATTCGATGTGGCCCACGCCGAAGCTCTGGCCGGTACGATAGACGGCGGAGAGGAATTTGCGCGCCGTCTGGGTCGCATCGATGCTGGCGGGAGGGTTGAGGCAATTGTCGCAATTGCCGCAGGTCGCGGGCGGATCTTCCCCGAAATGCCGCAGCAATATCGCCCGGCGGCAGCTGCCGGTTTCGACCAGCGCCCCCAGCGCCGAAATGCGCGTGCGCTCGCCCTGCTGGCGGCTGGGATCGAGTTCGGCGATGCGCATCCTGGCGCGGGCGAAATCCTCCGCGCCCCAAAAAAGGTGCGCCTGTGCCGGTTCGCCGTCGCGCCCGGCGCGCCCGGATTCCTGATAATAGCCCTCGATCGACTTGGGCAGCCCGGCATGGGCCACGAAGCGGACGTCCGGCTTGTCGATGCCCATGCCGAAGGCGATGGTCGCGACCATCACCATATCCTCGCTGGCGATGAAAGCAGCCTGATTGGCGGCGCGGACCTGCGGATCAAGCCCGGCATGATAGGCGCGGGTGGGTCGGCCGGTGCGGGCGAGCGTTTCGGCCAGCTTTTCCGTCGCCGCGCGCGTGGGCGCATAGACGATGCCGGGTCCCTGATTGCTGGCGATCAGGTCCGAAAGCTGGCGGGGCAGGCCGTCGCGGGGATGCACCGCGTAACGGATATTGGGGCGGTCGAAACCCGCAATGACCAGCCCTTCGCGGGCAATGCCGAGCTGGACGAGAATGTCGTCGCGGGTATGCGCGTCCGCCGTGGCGGTGAGCGCAAGGCGCGGCACGTCGGGAAATTCATCGAGCAGCGGACGCAGCAGGCGATAGTCCGGGCGGAAATCATGGCCCCATTCCGAAACGCAATGGGCCTCGTCTATCGCGAACAGGGCGATTTTCGTGGCGCGCAGCAGGTTGCGAAAGGCTTCGCCGCTGGCCCGCTCAGGCGCGACATAGAGCAGGTCCAGCTCGCCGTTGCGCAGCCGGTCCTGCGTCTCCCGCCAGTCGGCATCCACGCTGGTCAGGCTGGCGGCGCGGATGCCGACGGCCTGCGCTGCGCGGAGCTGGTCGTGCATCAGCGCGATCAGCGGCGAGACGACGACGCAGCATCCATCCAGCGCGACCGCCGGCAGCTGGTAGCAGAGCGACTTGCCCGCGCCGGTCGGCATGATCGCCAGCGTCGGCTGGCCCGCCATGATGCGGCCGACGACCTGTTCCTGAACCCCACGAAAGCCGGGAAAGCCGAATATATCGTGCAGCAGTGTCGGAATGTCGGGGCGCATGTCCGGCGCTGTAGCGGGTTGGGGATGGCGGGGCCAGCCCCTCAGGGTTCGAGCAGGCAGCCCCACCCGTTGCGATAGCGGGCGGTACGGGAGGCGAGCAACGGAACAGCGGCGCTGACCGACCGCGATTCGGGAAGCTCCTTCAGCGAGACCACCCACATGCCGGGTTCCTTGTCTCCGCTGCAACTGTCCATCGACCGGCCTTCGACATAACGGCAGGAACAGGCGACGCGGGCGCCGAATGCCGCGCCGACCTGGGCGCGGGCGCGCAGGGCGCTGAAATTCCAGGCGAACAGCGCGATCCCGGCGACCGTGATCGCCGCCGCCGCATATATCCATTTCAATCGGCCTGCCATGCGCCCTTTCCAAGCCCGCCACGCGGTGTTCGCCGTCGCATTTCGCCATGCGGCGGACCATTTCATCCGCCCCGGAAATGCTCTAGGCCGCGGCTTATGAGGCTTGAGCGGAAAAGCGTAAAGCGCCTTGGCGCGGCGGGCGGCATTTTGGCGATGCTGGCGGTGGCGGGCATCTGGACGGTCCGGGCGCAGGCACCGGAACCCATCGCCCACATCAGCGGTGATTCGGACGTCGACGCCGCGTCCCTGCGCGCAGCGATCGAGCCGCTGTTCGATGACGCAGCCGGAGAAACCCGCGCCCTCATCGTCATGCACGATGGGGAGATCGTGGCGGAACGCTATGCCCCCGGTTTTGGACCGCAGACGAAATTGCTGGCCTGGTCCGCCGCCAAAAGCGTGACCGCGGTGCTGGTCGGGCTGATGGTGGCGGACGGACGGCTGGCGCTCGATTCGCCGGCGCCGGTCCCGGCGTGGGGCCAGCCGGGCGATCCCCGCGGCAGGATCACGCTGCGCCAGCTGCTCAGCATGACCTCCGGCCTCGATCATGTGGAGGACGCGGAACCGCTGGCGCAGGCGGACACGGTGCGCATGCTGTTCACCGACGGCGCGCAGGACATGGGGGCCTTTGCCGAGGCGAAGCCGCTCGCCCACAAGCCGGGATCGGTCTTTTCCTATTCGACCGGCAGCACCATGATCCTGACCGATCTCATGACCCGGATGCTGACCGGCAGCACCGATCCGGACGTGCGGCGGCGCGCCATGCAGATGTTTGTCGACGGGCGGCTGAAAATCCCGGCGCGCCTTCCCAGCCTGACCGTCGAATATGATGCGGCGGGAACGATGATCGGCGGCAGTTTCCTGCATATGACGGCGCGGGACTATGCGCGCTTCGGCGAACTGCTGCGCAATCATGGGCGCGGCGTGGCCGGACATCAGATCGTGCCGGAAAAGTGGATCGACTATATGCGCGCGCCTTCACCGCGCAACGCGGCCTATGGGGCGCATCTCTGGCTCAACAAGGATAGCGAGGAAAGCGCGCTGATGCCCGGCCGGGCGCCCGGCAGCCTGTTCGGCTGCGTCGGGCATGACGGCCAATATATCCTCGTTTCGCCCGCTCAGCGCCTGACCGTGGTGCGGCTGGGCATGTCCCCCGCCAGAGAAGAGCGGGAAGCGGTGAAGGACGGGCTGGCGAAGCTGGTGGGACTGTTTCCCCGCTAAAGGAAATATTGCCCCTCGATCACCGTGCGGCAGGCGCCGGTCAGGATCACCCGCCTGTCGGAGAGGCGGCAACCCAGATGGCCGCCCCGGGCCGAGGCCTGATAAGCGCTGATCTTCATCTTATCCAGGCGCTGCGCCCAGAAGGGCGTGAGCAGGCAGTGGGCCGATCCTGTCACCGGGTCCTCGTCGACGCCGCCGCCGGGGACGAAGACGCGGCTGACGATATCGCTTTCCTCGCCCGGCGCGGTGGCGATCAGCATGATGTAGCCCAAAGCCTTGAGGGCAGCGAAATCGGGCTTCAGCTCGCGCACCGCCGCTGCATCGGGGAACAGGAACAAGCTGTAGCCGCCGTCGCGCCAGTGCGATTCAATCGGGTTGCCGCCAAGGCCCGCCGCCAGTTCGGGCAGCGCACGCGGCTCCATCGCCCAGGCGGGCAGCGACAGCGCATAGCCGTCGCGATCGCGCGAGACGGTCAGGACACCGGCATGGCGCGTGCGGAAACGGACGGCGGTGTTGCCGCCCATCAGCACATGGCCGCTCGCCAGCGTGGCGTGGCCGCAGAGCTTGACCTCCACCGCGGGCGTGAACCAGCGCAGGGCATAGTCTGCTTCCGGATCATCCGGCGCAGGCACGGTGAAGGCGGTTTCGGAGAGATTATTTTCGGCCGCGATGGCCTGAAGCGTCGCGTCATCCAGCCATTGGCCGAGCGGCATCACGGCGGCGGGATTGCCGGTGAAAGGGGCGTCGGCGAAAGCGTCGACCTGGGTGAAGGGCAGGCTGGTCATGGGCGATCCTTTTTTGGCTTTGCCCGCCATCATGCCGTTGCGATTTGCAACCTGACAGGGCCGCTTGGACGGAACTGGTCTGCGCGTCCAGCCGATCGGCGCCCTTTTGCCGGAAACGAAATGGGCCAGCCATGATAACATGGCTGGCCCGTGTTCGCGGCTGAAGGGGACGCTTTGACCGTCAATCCATCTTTGGCCCAAGGGCCGGAGGAATGACGCTCCCCAGGCTTACGCACTGCCGCTCGCCCTCCCGCGGGCGATCTCTGCAGCGATGTTACCGCAGTTTACCTGAGTCGTCTCGCGGGAATCGCGCCTTTACCGAAAGAATGGCTCGATTCGGCGCGTTGTCAGTCCCCGCCGCACTGGGCGCGATGGAGAAGTTTCTGATCCGCCAGCACAAGCGCCATCATCGCTTCCACCACCGGCACGCCCCGAATCCCCACGCAGGGATCATGGCGCCCCTTGGTGATGATGTCCGCCGCTTCGCCCTGCCGGGTGATGGTATCGACCGGGATGAGGATCGAGCTGGTCGGCTTGAAGGCGATGCGGACCTTGACCGGCTGGCCGGTAGAGATCCCGCCCGCTATGCCGCCGGCATGATTGGCAAGAAAGACGGGCTTGCCGTCGGGGCCGGGCCGCATGGGATCGGCATTCTGCTCGCCGCGCAGACGGGCGGCGGCGAAGCCGTCGCCAATCTCCACGCCCTTGACCGCATTGATGCTCATCATCGCGGCAGCCAGTTCGCTGTCGAGCTTGGCATAAAGCGGCGCGCCCCACCCCGCCGGAACGCCGCTGGCCACGCATTCGACCACCGCGCCGAGCGAGGACCCGTCCAGCCTCGCATCGTCCACCAGTTTCTCCCAGCGCCTCGCGGCTTCCGGGTCAGGGCAGAAGAAGGGATTGTTGTCGATCTCGCCGGCGTCGAAGCGGGCATAGTCGATGGCGTCGCCGCCAATCTCGCTGACATAGGCGAAAATGTCGACGTCAGGGATCACCAGCCGCGCCACCGCGCCCGCCGCCACGCGCGAGGCGGTTTCGCGGGCAGAGGAGCGCCCGCCGCCGCGATAGTCGCGAAAGCCATATTTGGCGTCATAGGCATAGTCGGCATGGCCGGGACGATAGGCCTTGGCGACCTCGCCATAATCCTTGGAGCGCTGGTCGGTATTCTCGATCATCAGGCTGATCGGGGTGCCGGTGGTCCGCCCCTCGAACACGCCGGAAAGGATGCGCACCTCGTCCGGCTCGCGGCGCTGGGTCGTGAATTTCGAGGTGCCGGGCTTGCGCTTGTCGAGGAAAGGCTGGATGTCGACTTCGCTGAGCGACAGGCCGGGAGGGCAGCCGTCCACGACCGCACCAATGGCGGGACCGTGGGACTCGCCCCAGGTCGAGAAGCGGAAGACGCGGCCGAAGGTGTTGAAGCTCATGCTTGCCTGTTCCTCGTGAGGGGGTGCCCTCACCCTCCCTCTCCCGCTTGCGGGAGAGGGGTTCTCAAATTCACTTTTCGAGCGCGATGTCCGGGGCGTCTTCGGCCTTCATGCCGATGACATTGTAGCCCGCGTCGACATGGTGGATTTCGCCGGTCACGCCCGCCGCCAGATCGGACAGCAGATAGAGACCAGCGCCGCCCACATCCTCGATCGTCACATTGCGGCGAAGCGGGCTGTTCAACTCGTTCCACTTCATGATGTAGCGGAAATCGCCGATGCCGCTGGCCGCCAGCGTCTTGATCGGGCCAGCCGAAATGGCGTTGACGCGGATATTTTCGGGACCCAGGTCCATCGCCAGATATTTGACGCTGGTTTCCAGCGCCGCCTTGGCCACGCCCATGACGTTATAATGGGGGATGACCTTTTCCGCGCCATAATAGCTCAGCGTCAGCAGGCTGCCGCCCTCGCTCATCAGCTCGCGGGCGCGCTTGGCTACCGCAACGAAGCTGTAGGCGGAGATGTTCATCGTCAGCAGGAAATTTTCGAGGCTGGTGTCGACATATTTGCCGCGCAGCTCATTCTTGTCGGAAAAACCGATCGCGTGGACGACGAAGTCGAGCCTGCCCCACTTCGCCTTCAGTTCGTCGAAGGCGGCATCCAGCTTGTCCATGTCGGACACGTCGCAATCGATGAGCAGATCCGAACCCAGCTCGGCCGCCAACGGCTTCACGCGCTTGGCCAGCGCCTCCCCCTGATAGGAAAATGCCAGTTCCGCACCCTGCGCACGCAGGGCCTTCGAAATGCCCCAGGCCAGCGACTTGTCGTTCGCCAGACCCATGATCAGACCGCGTTTACCCGCCATCAAGCCCGTCATTATGTCGTCCCATTCCCTTTGTCGGCCTGCGCGGCAGCTTCAGCTTCCTCTTCCGGGAACTCCGCCAGCGCCGCATTCAATTCCGCGCCAATTACCACGCCAAGCCCGACTAGGAAGAAAAAAATGAGCGTAATCATCACACCTGCCAGACTGCCATAGGTCCGGTCATAGCCGCCAAGCAGGGAAAGCGTGAGCGGCAGCAGCACGGTGACGCCATACCACCATAGCGTCGTGGCGATCGCGCCGGGCCATTTCGGGAAGCGCGGGTCCTTGTAGAGGCTGGGCGTCAGCGAGACGTAGAGATAGTAAAGCGCCACGCCCAATATCATCATGGGCACCAGCTTGGTGAGGCTGACGATCTGGATCGCGTCATCGGCAAAGGGCAGGATCTGATGAAGAAACTGGTCGATGCCGGTGATGACCACCTGCAGGGAAAAGGCGAACATCACCGCGAACACGCTGACCAGGGTGATGCCGATGGCGGTCAGCCGATAATGCCAGAAAGGGCGCGTGCTCCTGGTGCCATAAGCGCGGCGCAGGATGTCCCGGATCGTCTCGATGAGGCTGCCGACGGTCCATAGCCCCACCAGACCGCCCAGCCAGAGCAGCGGACCCGTGCGTGCGTGGAGAACGTCCGCGATGGGTTGTCTCACGACATCGGCGACGCCGCGCGGGACAGTGTCCAGAAAGGCGTTGACCGCCGCCAGCCCATCCTGCGACCGGCCGAAGATGCTCGCCACAGCCGCTGCCACGATGAAGAAGGGAAACAGCGTCATCAGCGAAAGATAGGCAAGGTTCCCCGCATGAATGAAGCCGTCGCTATAGGTGCCGACGGCCACGCGCTTCATGATTTCAAAGGCATGGCTGCCGGGCCGCACGCGGTCGAGGTGACGGTTGAAATGGGCGCGGGCCTCTTGCGCGACGTGCTTGCGACGGGATTCGGGCGACAGGGGGGATGGTTGCGGCATCCCCCCCTAACCCCTCAAACGCCCAGATGGGTCCGCACGGCACGGCTGTCCTGCCAGCCATCGACCAGCGCCCTGATCGCCGGATCGTCAGCCGGAACGTCGATCAGCAGAGTGACGAGCTGGTCGCCGCGCTGCCCCCCCTTGCCATGAAAACCCCTGCCGCGCAGGCGCAGCGTCTTGCCGGAGGTCGCACCGGCAGGCACGCCCAGCATCACCGGCCCGTCGACGGTCGGCACCTTCACCTTCGCGCCCTTCACCGCTTCGTCGAGGGTGATCGGCAGGTCCAGCAGCACATTGTCGCCGTCGCGGGTGAAAAAAGGGTGCGGCTTGATTTCGATCGTGACGATGGCGTCGCCCGCGCCGGCGGGACCGGGCTGCCCCTTGCCGGAAAGCCGCATCTGCGTGCCGGTCTCGACGCCCGCGGACAGCTTGAGATCGATGGTCTTGCCGTCCTGCAAGGTGATCCGCTGCGGCGCAAGCGTCGCCGCGTCGACGAACTGGACCGCGAGGCGATAGGAGACATTGGCACCCTTTTGCGGTGGGGCGCCGCGGCCGAAACCGCCAAAGCCGCCGCCCCCGCTTCCCCGGCGACCACCACCGAACAGACCTTCGAAAATATCGCCGAAGTCCGCGCCGCCTTCGCTGAACTCAAAGCCGCCGCCCTGTCCCGGATGACCGCGAAAGCCGCCGCCCCCACCGCCACCGAAACCGAAAGGCGCGGTCGGATTGCCATCGCCGTCGATCTCGCCCCGGTCGAAGCGGGCGCGCTTGTCCTTGTCCGACAGCAGGTCATAGGCACTGGTGACGGCGGAGAATTTCTCGGCCGCCTTGGGATTGTCCTTGTTCCTGTCGGGATGCAGCTCCTTGGCGAGCTTCCGATAGGCGGACTTGATCTCTGCCTCGCTCGCGCCGCGCGCGACGCCCAAAGTGGAGTAGGGATCAGCAGCCATTGCCCGTCATGCATCCTTCTGGAGAAACAAATGAGATAGATTGGTTCTATTTGGCGAAACACGACCAATCCTTCAAGTCGGGGACGCCCATATCGACATGCATCGCCCACGCGCCTAAATCAGCGCCATGACCACCGATCCCTTCACCCTGTTCGACGACTGGTACACGCAGGCGCGCGAAACCGAAATCAATGACAGCAATGCCATGGCCCTTGCCACCGCCGATGCGCGGGGACGACCCTCGCTGCGGATGGTGCTGCTGAAGGGGCATGGGCCGGACGGCTTCATTTTCTACACCAATTTCGAAGGACGCAAGGCGGGCGAGCTGCTGGAAAATCCCCATGCGGCGCTGCTTTTCCATTGGAAGTCGCTGCGGCGGCAGGTCCGGATCGAGGGGCCTGTTGGCGCGGTAGACGACGCCACGGCCGACGCCTATTTCGCGACGCGCAGCCGCGACAGCCAATTGGGCGCCTGGGCGTCGGACCAGTCGCGGCCGCTGGAATCGCGCGACGTGTTCATGGCCCGCTATGAGGAGGTCAGCCTGCGGTTCGAGGGCGGTCCTGTGCCGCGCCCGCCGCACTGGTCGGGCTTTCGCGTGGACCCGCAACGGATCGAATTCTGGCAGGACCGCGAGCACCGGCTGCATGAACGGCGCCTGTTCGAACGGATCGAAACAGGATGGCGCGAGGGGTTGCTTTACCCCTGATCCATTACGGTTCCTTTTGAGGGCGCGGACTATTTTTCTTCATTCGTTTAAGCCGGTGACAGCCTGACGCGCTGCGATTGCGGGGGCTTCGGGTGCCTGTTAGGTGTAACCGCCATACGGGACCAGAACAGCTATGCGGCGCGTTCGCGAGCCGGTTAAAGGAACAAGATGCGAAATCGACTGACGGCGTTCATCCTGACGGGCATGGTTCTGGGGGTGGTCGTGGGCTTCGCCACCAATCTGTGGTTTGGCGGCGACAAGGCGCTGGCCAAGGATGTAGCGGGCTATTACCATCTGCTGGCCGACATCTTCCTCCACCTCATCAAGATGATCATCGCGCCGCTGGTTTTTTCCACGCTGGTCGCCGGCATTGCCCATATGGGCGACAGCGCGGCGCTGGGGCGGATCGGGGGGCGGGCGCTGGCCTGGTTCATCATCGCCAGCCTGATATCCCTGACTCTTGGGCTGATCTTCGTCAATTTCTTCGCGCCCGGCGAAGGACTGAACCTCGTACGTTCAGGCGCGGATGCGGGCGTGAGCACCGAGGCGCTGAATTTCCGCGACTTCATCCTGCACGTCTTCCCGACTTCCATGATCGGGGCGATGGCGGAAAATTCGATCCTTCAGATTGTGGTCTTTTCCCTGTTCATCGGCGTCGCGCTGACCGCCATCGGAGAGAAGGGCAAGCCGATCGTCACGGTGGTCGAGGCGATGGTCGAGCTGATGCTGCAAGTGACTGGTTATGTCATGCGCGTAGCGCCGCTTGCGGTGTTCGGCGCGCTGGCTTCGGTGGTGACGACAGAGGGGCTGGGCGTGCTCAGGACCTTTGGCGAACTGGTGGGCGAATTCTATCTGTCGCTGATCGCACTCTGGCTGCTGCTGTTCGGAGCAGGGTCGATCTTCCTTGGGCGTCGCATGCTGAAGCTCATCCGCTATGTGCGCGAACCGATCCTGATCGCCTTCTCCACCGCTTCGTCGGAGGCGGCCTATCCCAAAATGCTGGAGCAACTCGACCGCTTCGGCGTGCCGCGGCGGATCTACAGCTTCGTGCTGCCGCTGGGCTACAGCTTCAATCTCGACGGGTCGATGATGTATTCGACCTTCGCGACGATCTTCATTGCGCAGGCCTATGGCATCGACCTGCCGATCGCCACGCAGATCACCATTCTCCTCGTGCTGATGGTGACCAGCAAGGGCATCGCCGCCGTGCCGCGGGCGTCGCTGGTGGTGGTCGCCGCGACGCTGGGCCAGTTCGACCTGCCGGTGGAGGGTGTGGCCTTCATCCTCGCCGTCGATCATTTCATGGACATGGGCCGCACCGCTACCAACGTTCTGGGCAATGCCATCGCCACCTCCGTCATCACCAAATGGGAAGGCATGCTGGAAGTCGAGGAACCCGAATATGTCCCTCACCCCAAGGCGCCCGCAAACACGCCCGCCCATGGCCGCGCCGGGCTGGAGCTGGCGTCGGACATGGTGGATGATGAACGGCGGGGCTAGTGCGGGTTTCGATCCGACGAAATCGGATCGCCGCTCCGCATTCTTTGTTTTCCGCGATTTTTCGACCAGCGACCGGTTCCGGTCGCTGGCAAAAGGCTCCAGACGGGTTTCAAGTCAGATGGACACATCTGACGGCTCGGAAATCTCGGCAAAAAAGCGCCTTACCAGAGGATGCCCTTGACCGGCTGAGCCGGCGGAGGCGCCTCATCGCCGATGGATTGCAGCAGGTCGATCTCGATGGTCCGGCATAGCGCCGCCAGCGGGACATCATGCACCGTATTGGCGAAGGGATCGACCAGATCGTCCCCGATCCGGAGAACGGCAAGGAACATCAACCCTGCCACCGTCGAACCGAGCGGCGTCGCAAGGCCCAGCGTCTCCACCAGTCCGATCGGAAGCAGCACGCAGAAAAGATGCGTGAAGAAGGTCGGCAGGAAGCGATATTGGATCGGCAGCGGCGTGTTCTTGAGCCGTTCCATCCCGCCCTGCGCATTGGCGATATCGACCAGCACGCGCTCCATCTGGGCCTGCTGAACGGTGTCGAGCCAGCCCTCCCGCCGGGCGAGGTCTATCCGCCGTCCGGTGCTGTCGAGAAGGCCATTGGCGGGATTGGTCCGGGCAAGGGCGAGGCCCTGATCCCGCTCCTCAAGGAAGGCCGTCACTGTCTCATCAATCGGCTGGCGGCGCAGCTGCAGGCGCAGAGCGTTCACATAGGCGATCTGGCGCATGATGATCTCGCGCTTGAGATTCCTGGCCTGCGGGTCGGGCAGGAAATTGCGGACGGCGCGGGCCAGGCTGCGTGAGGCGTTGATCATCGCACCCCAGAGGATGCGCCCCTCCCACCAGCGCTGATAGGAGGAATTGCTGCGAAAGCCGAGGAACAGCGCCAGCGCCGACCCGAAGATGGTGAGCGGCAGCGAGGGCGCCTCGAATGGCAGGAGATAATAGCCCGCCGTGACCGCGCAGTCCCAGATGAAGAGCAAAGCCAGCGGCCTCCACACTTCGCTGGCCAGCGTGCGCATATTGGGTACGGCTTTGACGATCATGCGGTTCTCCGGAGATGGACGGCGTTAACGCGCCCGTCACGGCAATATGTCCGGTGCGCCATGAAAAATCATCGGCAGCGTAATGAAATTGCGCCATGATGGCCCAGCGGCAACCTTCGTCGACGATCGAAGGTTGGAAAGGCCATGGAAGGCGAGCAGCCATGACGAACGATGCCCCACCGTCCGGAACCGCGACGCTGTCCCTGCAATGGCAGATGCTGGCCGGTTTTGCCATCGGTCTGACCCTCGGACTTGCGGTTTATGTGGCGGCGCCGGACGCGCATTGGGTCGATATCGTGACGGGCTATGTCACCGGGCCGATCGGGCAGGTTTTCCTGCGGCTGCTGTTCATGCTGGTGATTCCGTTGCTGGTGTCCGCGCTGATCGTCGGCGTGGCGGAGATGGGCGAGATGCGCTCGCTGCGGCGGGTGGGTCTGCGGACGCTCGCCTACACGCTGGTCGTTTCAGGCATCGCCGTGGCCATCAGCCTGGTTGTGGTGAACCTGCTGAAACCCGGCGCCGGCGTCGATCCGACGCAGGCGCAGGCGATGCTCGACAATGCCGGGCAAGGCGCGCAGGCGATATTGGCGCGCGGCGGCGAGACGCCCAAGGGGCTGGACGCGCTGCTTGCCATCGTGCCGGACAATATCGTCAAGGCCATGGCAGCGAACGATATATTGGCGGTGATGATGTTCGCCCTGTTCTTCGGCATTGGGCTGGTGCTGGTCCGGACCGAGCAGACGAAATTGCTGTTCTCCGCCATGGAGGAGCTTTTCGAGGTGACGATGCGGCTGATGGGGCTGGTCATCCGTCTGGCCCCGCTTGCCATCGCCTGTTTCATGTTCAATCTGGCGGCGCAGTTCGGCTGGGAGTTGCTGGTGCGGCTTTCCGCCTATGTAGGGGTGGTGCTGCTGGCGCTGGGCCTGCAACTGTTCGGGGTCTATTCGCTTCTGATCGGGCTGGTGGCGCGGCGCTCGCCCCTGCGTTTCTTCGGATCGGTGCAGGAGGCTGCCATGATGGCCTTCGCCACCGCCTCCTCCAACGCCACCCTGCCGACCGCGATTCGGGTGGCGGAGGAAAAACTGCACCTTCCCCGGCGGATCGCCCGCTTCGTGCTGACCATTGGAGCCACCGCCAACCAGAATGGCACGGCAATGTTCGAGGGGATCACCGTCATATTCCTCGCCCAGTTTTTCGGAATCGACCTCAGCCTGACGCAACAGTTGATGGTGATGCTGGTCTGCATTCTGGGCGGCGTCGGAACAGCAGGCGTGCCTGCGGGGTCGCTGCCGGTGGTGGCGATGATCCTCGGCATGGTCGGCGTGCCGCCGGAGGGGATCGGGCTGGTGCTGGGGGTCGACCGCTTCCTCGACATGTGCCGCACGACGCTGAACGTGACGGGCGATCTGGTGGCGGCTACGGTGATCGCCGCTGGCGAGGCGGACGGGAGGCAGGCGGCTTGAAACAGGGGGTGCGGCGGGTCGGGGCGGGCATCATCGCCGCGACGGCGACGGCGGGACTGATGATCCAGTTCCGGGCGACCTTCGGGCAGACCGGAACGGTGGGCGAGACGCTGTGGGTCCTGCTGCGCTATTTTACGGTGCTGACCAATGTTGCGGTGGCGGTGATCTTTGGCGGGATCGCGCTGGGCGCAAGGGTGACGGCGCGGCGGATTGGCGGGGTGACGTTGGCGATCCTTCTGGTGGGCGTGATTTACGGGCTGTTGCTGCGCGGGCTGCTGGATCTCAGCGGCGGCGCCCTGCTCGCCGATATGCTGCTGCACAAGGCCGTCCCGGTGCTGGCGGCGCTATGGTGGATCGCCTGCGCGCCCAAGGGCAGGCTGCGGCGGCGCGATCCGCTCTGGTGGGCAGTGTTTCCGGTGACTTATCTGCCCTATGCGCTGCTGCGTGGGGCCATGGAGGAGAAATATGCCTATCCCTTCATCAATGTCGTCAGGCTGGGGATCGGGCAGGTTCTGCTGAATGCGATGCTGATCGCGGCGGGCTTTCTTATCGCAGGCGCTGCGCTGGTATGGCTGGACGGGCGGCTGGGCAACCATGGGGCGCGTCGCGCGTGAAGGCTTCCGACGATGAATGGCGGATTTGCGTCGAAGTTCACAGTGTATGCGCGCGCGTGCCCGGGCGCGCGTAGGCAGCGCGTGTCATGTGCCGGACATTTCAAAGACGGCAAGGGGGATAGGCCGGGCGGCGGGAAATAGGACAGGCCGGATTATGCCCTGTCGGGAAAATAGGATGTTTTTCGGGGATATTGTGTCCGATGGGTCACGCATCATTCCCGGCGGCCGTCAGGGCGGCTGGAATAACGGACGGTCTGGAAGCGACCAGAAATTGCCGTTCAGATCGGGCCTTCTTCTGCCTGCTAGCAGACTTTCAGCAATGGGAAGTCATAGCTATCGGGATAGCCATAAGCCGTAGTATTCGGCTTTATCATAAGTTTTCGCGTTGAAGCCGGGATTTGCAGCTTCATAGTCTGCGCGTGTTTTCTCGTATGTCCCGTCACGCCGATGCCAAGCATCGCCAACGTCATATGCGCCGTTCAGCAGTTTGCCTACACGGCTCTGCCAATCTCGAACGACTTCAGGATCGTGGTCCCGATCGAGAACTGTGAGCGGGATGGCATCGAGATGGGCACGCCTTTCACGCTGATTGTAGTAAATAATGGTAAAAACCGCGTCTGGAAGTGGAAGGGCTAGGGCGCGCTCCAAAATGCGCGCCTGTTCACCCTCGTAGATATGATTGATGCCGTCTTCCACGTTTCACTCCGACTTGTCCGTCCGTCATATATGCAGTTCGTTACCGGGCCACTCCCTTCCGGTCGTTAGCCGTCGGCATTGCCCATGCTTTGTAAGAAGTAGGTATCGAAGTATGATGCCCCAAAGCAGTCGTTCGCCTAACCACCCCAATCAGCCGTTCGCGCCGATATATGTCAGCTCGTCTGTCCCGGTGGAAAACCGGAGGAGAAGGGGACATGTGCGCTCGTGCCGCTGCCGCGCCGCGGGCGCATGGCGGTGGGCCTCAGGCGGTTCAGCGCAGCTTGGCGATGGAAAGCCCGTCCTGCTTGGCGCGGGCCTTCACCGATTCCTCGCTGCGGGTCAGGGCCTTGGCGATCGCCTTCAATGCCATGCCCTTCTTCGCCAGCGCGTGGAGCTTTTGCAGCTCATCCGCCGTCCAGGGTTGCTTGTGGCGCTCGAAGCGTTCGCCGGCCATGGGAGTCTTCCTTTGTTGGGGACCGCACCGGCCCACTTTCCCGTGGGCCGGTGCCGATGGGTTTCAGCTTGGCGGAAACCCGGAAACCCTCAATCCGCGAAGGGATCGCGCACGAGGATGGTGTCCTCGCGCTCGGGGCTGGTGGAGACGAGCGTGACCGGGCAGCCGATCAGTTCCTCGATGCGGCGGATATATTTGATCGCCTGCGCCGGCAGGTCGGCCCAGCTGCGGGCGCCGGCCGTGGTGTCCTGCCAGCCTTCGATGGTTTCATAGACCGGCTCGGCCCTGGCCTGGTCCTGCGCATGGGCGGGCAGATAGTCGAACGTCTGGTCGCCGATCCTGTAGCCGACGCAGATCTTCAACTCCTCGAAGCCGTCCAGCACGTCCAGCTTGGTGAGCGCGATGCCGGTGACGCCCGATACCGCGACAGACTGGCGCACCAGCACGGCGTCGAACCAGCCGCAGCGGCGCTTGCGGCCGGTGACCGTGCCGAATTCGTGGCCGCGCTCGCCAAGGCGCTGACCGACGTCATTCTCCTGCTCGGTCGGGAAGGGACCGGAGCCGACGCGGGTGGTGTAGGCCTTGACGATGCCCAGCACGAAGCCCGCGCCGCTCGGGCCAAGGCCCGTGCCGCTCGCCGCCGTGCCGGCGACCGTGTTGGAGGAAGTGACGAAGGGATAGGTGCCGTGGTCGATGTCGAGCAAGGTCCCCTGAGCGCCTTCGAACAGGATGCGCTTGCCCTGCGCCTTCGCCTTGTTGAGCGTCAGCCAGACGGGCTTCACGAAGGGCAGGATGAAGCCGGCGATGTCGCGCAGTTCGGCCATCAGCGCGTCGCGATCGATCGGCGCTTCGTTGAAGCCCGCGCGGAGAGCATCGTGATGCGCGGTCAGGCGGTCGAGCTGCGGGCCGAGATCGTCGAGATGGGCGAGGTCGCAGACGCGGATGGCGCGGCGGCCGACCTTGTCCTCATAGGCCGGGCCAATGCCGCGGCGGGTCGTGCCGATCTTGCCCGCGCCCGACGCGTCCTCCCGCAAACCGTCAAGATCGCGGTGGAAAGGCAGGATCAGCGGGCAGGTTTCCGCGATCTGGAGGTTTTCAGGCGTGATCTCCACGCCCTGTCCCTTCAGCTTGGCGACCTCATCGCGGAAGTGCCAGGGGTCCAGCACCACGCCATTGCCGATCACCGACAGCGTGCCGCGCACGATACCCGAAGGAAGCAGCGAGAGCTTGTACACCTTCTCGCCCACGACCAGCGTGTGGCCGGCATTGTGCCCGCCCTGAAAACGGGCGACGACGTCAGCGCGTTCCGACAGCCAGTCGACGATCTTGCCCTTGCCTTCGTCACCCCACTGGGCGCCGATCACGGTAACATTTGCCATGGATACAGTCCTCCGCCCGCCGCGCGGACCGGCCATGCCCTTCGACGGGACTCGGCATGCCGGTGGGATCAATTGGGCATGTCGCCCTGTTGCGGGGCGCGCGTTAGCCGCGCTGCCCCAATGAAGTCAAGCCCAACCCGTCAAGTCAGTAAGGGCGCGGCGTGTCGCCTTCCAGCCAATGGGTGCAACGCAGCGTCTCGCCATTTTCCTGCCCGGTCAGCGCGGCGATGGTTTGCCAGCCTTGCGCGCGAAGTTCGGCCGCGCGGGCCGCGTCATGGTGCAGCGGCAGGAACAGGCGCTTTGGCGCTTCGCCGCCGAAGCCCGCATCGATCAGCGGATCGGGATAGAGCGAGAAGCCCATGGCCGGTTCTTCCGAACCATCGGCCCGGATGATCGCATAACTCCCGCCCCGGCCGATCTCGCCGGTAAAACCCTCGGCGAAGATCGAGAAGCCGAACCAGTTCTGATATTCAAAGCCATGGCGCTCGGTCGGATCGAGCGTCAGGGTGATGTCCCAGCCGATCGGCCTGGCGATGGCGCGCAGGCCCGCGATGCGGCTGTCGATGGCGCCGCCCAGGCTGGCGCTGAACGCCTCGAGCCGCTCCATCGCGGCATGGAAGGGGCCGGTGGCCTCGATCAGCGGCAGATAGGCGGCCGCGGCAGGGCCGATCTCCGCCAGCGCGCCCGCGTCCTTGGCGTCAAGTTCCGTGCGGACGGCTTCAATTTCTTGCGGAGCCAGCGGCAGCGGACCGGCGGCGAGCGTGTCGATCAGGTCCGGCAGCGTGAAATCGATGGTGATACCCGTGACGCCAGCAGCCTGCAGCGCTTCGATGGCGACGTTCACGATCTCCACCGCGGCAGCGACGCTGTCGCTGCCGATGAGTTCGGCGCCGACCTGAAACCGCTCACGCTCCGGGCGGAGCTGATTCGCGCGCAGGCGGATGACCGGCCCCGCATAGGACAGCCGCAACGGACGCGGTGCGGAGGCAAGGCGGGTGGCGGCGATGCGGCCGACCTGCGCGGTCATGTCAGGGCGCAGGGCCAGGCTGCGCTGGGAAACCGGGTCAATGGCGCGGATGAGGTCCTGCGCCTTCATCGATTTCAGGCGGCCGACCAG
The DNA here is from genome assembly GCF_041987595.1 of Sphingobium sp. GTDB lineage: Bacteria > Pseudomonadota > Alphaproteobacteria > Sphingomonadales > Sphingomonadaceae > Sphingobium. Next base: position 50,944 of record NZ_JBHIWJ010000008.1, read on the forward strand.
CGTTTCCTCAAACTCCGCGATCGGCGGCATGACGCGCTCATAGCCATGGGTGGCGACAGTATCGAGCACATGGCGGGCAAGGCGCGCGGAAGCCTCTGCCTGCGGCGGCAGGCGGTCCGACAGTCCTTCAGGAAGGAGACCGGGCGGGATCGTGGCACTCGTCATGGTCATGGGGCTGGCCCTTTAGCGCATTATACGCAATAGGCCAGCCCGAACCATCTTTTACGCGAAGCGCAGCAGCTTCACCGTCTTGACGCCTGCCAGCTTGCAGATGTCGCCAAGGACGGTTTCATTGACCGCACCGTCGACCGAGAGCAGCAGCACGGCTTCACCGCCCTGGTTGCGGCGGCCCAGGTGGAAGGTGCCGATATTGACCTGCGCCTCACCCAGCGTCGAACCCAGACGGCCGATGAAGCCCGGCGCGTCCTGATTGACGATGTAGAGCATGTCGCCGGCGAGGTCGGCTTCGACCTTGATGCCGAACAGTTCGACCAGACGCGGCTGCGAATGGCCGAACAGGGTGCCCGCGACCGACTTGTCGCCGCTTTCCGTCTTCACGGTCACGCGAACGAGGGTCTGATAGTCGCCTTCGCGGTCGTGGCGCACTTCGCGCACGTCCAGACCCCGTTCCTTCGCGAGGAAGGGCGCGTTGACCATGTTCACCGTGTCCGAATAGACGCGCATCAGGCCAGCCAGCACCGCAGCGGTGATCGGCTTCTGGTTGAGTTCGGCGGCATGGCCCTCGACCTCGACCGAGACGCTCTGGATGCGGTCGCCCTCGAGCTGGCCGACGAGGCTGCCCAGTTCTTCCGCCAGCGCCATATAAGGCTTGAGCTTCGGAGCTTCTTCAGCCGACAGCGACGGTACGTTCAGCGCGTTGGTGATGCCGCCGTCGAGCAGATAGTCGCTGAGCTGCTCGGCCACCTGCAGAGCGACATTGACCTGCGCTTCATCGGTCGACGCGCCCAGATGCGGGGTGCAGATGAAATTAGGCGTGCCGAACAGCGGCGATTCCTTCGCCGGTTCGGTCACGAACACGTCGAGCGCGGCGCCCGCCACATGGCCCGAATCCATCGCCTCCTTGAGCGCGGCTTCGTCGATCAGGCCGCCACGGGCGCAGTTGATGATGCGCACGCCCTTCTTGGTCTTGGCGAGATTTTCCTTGCTCAGGATGTTGCGGGTCTGGTCGGTCAGCGGCGTGTGCAGCGTGATGAAGTCGGCCTTCGCCAGCAGCGTGTCGAGATCGGCCTTTTCCACGCCCATTTCGACGGCGCGTTCCGGGGTCAGGAAGGGATCGAAAGCGACGACCTTCATCTTCAGGCCCAGAGCGCGGCTGGCGACGATGGAGCCGATGTTGCCCGCACCGATCAGGCCCAGCGTCTTGCCGGTGACTTCCACGCCCATGAAGCCGTTCTTGGGCCACAGGCCCTGCTGGGTCTGGGCATTGGCTTCGGGCAGCTGGCGGGCCAGCGCGAACATGAGCGCAATGGCATGTTCGGCGGTGGTGATCGAGTTGCCGAACGGGGTGTTCATCACGATCACGCCCTTGGACGAGGCGGCCGGAATGTCGACATTGTCGACGCCGATGCCCGCGCGGCCGATGACCTTCAGGTTGGTGGCGTGGTCGAGAATGTCCTTGGTGACCTTGGTCGAGCTGCGGATGGCGAGGCCGTCATACTGGCCGATGATCGCCTTCAGTTCGTCCGGGGTCTTGCCGGTGATTTCGTCAACCTCGACGCCACGCTCACGGAAGATCGCAGCGGCGCGGGGGTCCATCTTGTCGGAAATAAGTACCTTGGGCATGGAGAATTCCTATGTTTCCTCGTCACCCCGGACTTGATCCGGGGTCCCGCTTGTCTGCGGGCGGACATGAAGAAGAAGCGGAACCCCGGATCAAGTCCGGGGTGACGCGGTTAAGCTGAATCAGCCAGCCTTGGCGGTCGCATAGGCCCAGTCGAGCCATGGACCGAGCGCTTCGATGTCGGCGGTTTCGACGGTAGCACCGCACCAGATGCGCAGGCCCGCCGGGGCGTCGCGATATCCCGCGACGTCATAGGCGGCACCTTCCTTCTCCAGCAGGGCCGCGAAGCTCTTGATGAAGGCTTCGTCCGCACCCTCGACGGTCAGGCAGACGCTGGTGGTCGAGCGCGACGCTTCGTCGGCGGCGAGATGGCCGAGCCAGTCGCGTTCCTCGACGATCCTGTTGAGCGCCGCCGCATTGGCGTTGCTGCGCGCGATCAGGCCGGCGGAACCGCCGATCGACTTGCCCCATTCCAGCGCGAAGATCGCGTCTTCGACCGCCAGCATGGAGGGGGTGTTGATCGTTTCGCCCTTGAACACGCCCTCGGCCAGCTTGCCCTTCGCCACCAGGCGGAAGACCTTGGGCAGCGGCCATGCCGGGGTGTAATTTTCCAGACGCTCGACCGCGCGCGGGCCGAGGATCAGCACGCCATGGCCGCCCTCCCCGCCCAGCACCTTCTGCCAGGAGAAGGTGGCGACGTCGATCTTCGTCCAGTCGATCTCATAGGCGAATACCGCGCTGGTTGCGTCGGCGAAGGTCAGCCCTTCGCGGTCGGCCGGAATCCAGTCGGCGTTCGGCACGCGCACGCCCGAGGTGGTGCCGTTCCAGGTAAACAGCACGTCGTTCGAGAAGTCGACCTGCGTAAGATCGGGCAACTGACCATAGTCGGCGCGGATGATCGTCGGATCGAGCTTCAGCTGCTTGGCGGCGTCCGTCACCCAGCCCTCGCCGAAGCTTTCCCAGGCCAGCGTCGTCACCGGGCGGGCGCCCAGCATGGTCCACATCGCCATTTCGAAGGCGCCGGTGTCGGAGCCGGGGACGATGCCGATGCGGTGGGTTTCGGGCAGGTTCAGCAGCTCGCGCATCAGGTCGATGCAATAAGCGAGGCGGGTCTTGCCGATCTTGGCGCGGTGCGAGCGGCCCAGCGATTCGGCGCTCAGCTTGTCGGCGCTCCAGCCCGGAGGCTTGGCGCAGGGACCGGAAGAAAAATAGGGGCGGGCCGGCTTGGCGGCGGGCTTCGCAGGCGCAATGGTGGCGTCTGCGGCAATCATATCAGTCATGTCTGCGTCTCCTTACAGAGAGCACGCGCGGCGTTGGGACCGCGTGGCCCGCCGGCCGCACTAAAGTCCCCGGCGAAAGAGTCAAGCTGCGAAAGAGTCGAAATGACCGTCTCGATGCGATGAACCGAGTCCGCCGTTAACCCTTGAGCCAGCAGGACATGGTAAATGCTGCCCTCATGTTCGAGCGGATCAGGGGGAAAGCGATCTTTCGCGGCGCAGGGCTGACGGCCCTGCTGGCGCTCGCTGGCTGCGGTGGCGATCTGGTGCCGCGTGGGCGTGTGGAGCGGCCTTCCAAGCCGGTCAGAACGGTGCGCCCGGCCGCGCCTCCGCCCATGGAGGTGCGCCAGTGCATGGCGAAACTGTCCTCGCAATCCATTCTCTTCACCCCCCTGCCCGACCAGAATTTCGGCGGAGGATGCAGCGCCGTGGGCAGCGTCAAACTGCTCGACATCGGGGTGCCTGCAACCAATCTGGGCGCCATGACGTGCAACCTTGCCGCGAATTTCGCGGCCTGGGCGCGCTATGGCGTGCAGCCCGCCGCCCGGCTGATCCTGGGCGCGGAGATCGAGAAGATCGAGACCTTCGGCACCTATAACTGCCGCCCGATCGCGGGCAGCGGCAAGCTCTCCGAACATGCGCACAGCAACGCGATCGACGTGTCCGCCTTCGTGCTGAGCGACGGACGGCGCATTTCGATCGAAAAGGACTGGAACGGCGACAGGCGGACCCGGCAATTCCTCGAAATCGTGCACGCCAGCGCCTGCAAGCGATTCCGGACCGTGCTCAGCCCCGATTACAACGCCGCGCATCATGACCATTTTCATTTCGATATGGGCGGACGTGGGGGATTTTGCCGATAAGCGCCTTGGCTTTGTCATCTTCGGTGCCTACCTTGGTGAAAATGACCAGAAAAGAAATCGAAGAACGCAAATTCCGCCCCGCCCGCCAGGAAGCGGCCGATGCCCGAAAAGGGATCGAAACCCCCCAGACCAGCAGTTCGGCCTATCGCCTTGCCTTCCAGGATACGGAGTTTCTGCTGCGCGAAGATCTGCGGCCGGTCCGCTTCCAGCTGGAACTGCTGAAGCCGCAATTGCTGATGGATGAAGCGAAGATCGAGTCGACCTTCGTCTTCTACGGCTCGGCCCGCATCCCCGAACCCGATCAGGTGCAGGCGCGCATCGACGCCGCGGTCACCCCCGACCAGAAGCGCATCGCCGAAAATCTGGGCAGGAAGGCCCGCTATTATGACGAAGCGCGCAAACTGGCCCGGATCGCCGCGCACTATCCCGTGAACGAGGCGGGATGCCGCCATTTCGTCGTCTGCTCGGGCGGCGGCCCCTCGATCATGGAGGCGGCCAATCGCGGCGCTCATGAGGTTGGCCAGACCACCATCGGCATGAACATCGTCCTGCCGCATGAACAGGCGCCCAATCGCTTCGTCACCCCCGAGCTGAGTTTCCAGTTCCACTATTTCGCCCTGCGCAAGATGCACTTCCTGCTCCGCGCACGGGCGCTGGCGGTGTTCCCCGGCGGCTTCGGCACGTTCGACGAGATGTTCGAGCTGCTGACCCTGATCCAGACCGGCAAGATGAAGCCGATCCCGGTGCTGCTGTTCGGGCGGGAATTCTGGACGCGGGTGGTGGATTTCGAGGCGCTGGCCGATGAAGGCGTGATCTCGCCGTCGGACCTCAACCTTCTGACCTGGGTGGAGACGGCCGAGGAGGCCTGGGAAGCGGTCCAGACTTTCTATCAGGACAGCGAAGCGCCGGGTTGCGGCTGACGGCGGTCTTGCCCTTGGCGGCCCGGAGGACTAGGGCGCGGCCATGCGCGCCGACCTTGCCCATGTTGATTGCTGGATCTTCGATCTGGACAATACGCTCTATCCGGCGAAGGCGGACCTGTTCGCGCTGATCGACGTGAAGATGGGCGAGTTCATCCAGGGACTGCTGGGCTGCGATCCGGAGATCGCGCGGGCGACGCAGAAACGCTATTTTCTGGAGCATGGCACGACGCTGTCGGGCCTGATGCACCATCATGGCATCGAACCGCACGCCTTTCTCGATTATGTCCACGATATTTCGATGGATCGGCTGGAGGTGGATGAGGCGCTCAATGCCCATATCGCCGCGCTGCCGGGGCGGCGGCTGATCTTCACCAATGGCGATGGCGCCTATGCGACGCGGGTGCTGGACAGGCTCGGCCTGACCGATGCGTTCGAGCTGATCCATGATATCCACGCCTGCCAATATATTCCGAAGCCCGACCCCTCAGGCTATGCGGAATTGTGCCGCGTGCATGGCGTGAATCCGGCCCGCGCCGCCTTTTTCGAGGACATGGCGCGCAACCTGAAGCCCGCCAAGGCGATCGGCATGACCACCATCTGGGTCAATAACGGCTCGGAAGCGGGCGACCACGGCCATCATCCCGATTTCATCGATTTCGAAACCGACCATCTGACGCCCTTTCTGGCGGATATTACTGGGGAACAGCCATGAGCAACGAACTGATCGCGACCATAGACGCCGCCTGGGAGGACCGGGCCAACGTGAACCTGTCGACGCAGGGCGAAGTCCGTCAGGCGGTCGACAAGACGCTGGCGCTTCTCGACAAAGGCGAACTGCGCGTCGCGGAGCCCACGGCCGACGGCTGGCGGGTCAACCAGTGGGCGAAGAAGGCGGTGCTGCTGTCCTTCCGTCTCAACGACAATGCGATGATCGATAACGGCCCGGGCGCGGGTCACTGGTGGGACAAGGTGCCCAGCAAGTTCGCGGGCTGGGATGAAGCCGCCTTCCGCGCCGCCGGTTTCCGCGCGGTGCCCGGTTCGTTCGCTCGCGCGGGCGCGCATGTCGCCAAGAATGTGATCCTGATGCCGAGCTTCGTGAACATCGGCGCTTTCGTCGATGAAGGCACGATGGTCGACACCTGGGTAACGGTCGGCAGCTGCGCGCAGATCGGCAAGAATGTGCACCTGTCGGGCGGCGTCGGCATCGGCGGGGTTCTGGAGCCGTTGCAGGCCGATCCGGTGATCATCGAGGACGACTGCTTCATCGGCGCGCGGTCCGAAGTCGTGGAAGGCGTGCGCATCGGCAAGGGCTCTGTGCTGTCGATGGGCGTGTTCATCGGCATGTCGACCAAGATCGTCGACCGCGCCACCGGCGAAGTCTTCATCGGCGAAGTGCCGCCCTATTCGGTGGTCGTGCCCGGCTCGCTGCCCGGCAAGCCGCTGCCCGACGGCACGCCGGGGCCGAGCCTCTATTGCGCGGTGATCGTGAAGCGGGTGGATGCGCAGACGCGGTCCAAGACCGGGATCAACGAGCTGCTGCGCGACTAGGCCCCCCGGTCAGCATAGGCCGCCCCCTCCCAAGAGAGGGGCCGGGAAGGGCGAGCGCAGCGGGCGCTGTCCTATGCGGTGAGGTTGCAGGCAGCCGCTGAGCGGCTGCCCTCCCCTTGGCAGGGTCAGGTGCCTCTGGCCGACCCCTCCGGCCCGCGGGCGGGGCTTATAAGTGGCATTCGGCGCGCACCCGCCTTACATAAACCCCATGCCGCCTTCGACACCCGACACTTCGCCCCTTCCGCCCGTCTGGGCGACGATGCGGCGCTTCTTTCCCTATCTGTGGCCTGCCGATGCCCCTGCCCTGCGACGGCGGGTGACGATTGCGATGATGCTGGTGCTGGTGGCGAAGGTCGTCAGCCTCGCCATGCCCTTCGCCTACAAGGGCGCGGTCGACCGGATGGTGCCGGGCATGCAATCGGGCGCGGGTCTCGCCATTGCGCTGGTCGTCGCCTATGCGGGCGCGCGATTCGGCAGCGTCCTCTTCGACAATCTGCGCAACGCCATTTTCGAGCGGGTCGGGCAGGAAGCCGGGCGACGGCTGGCCGATGATGTGTTCGTGCATCTGCACCGGCTGTCGCTGCGCTTCCACCTCGACCGGCGCACCGGCGCCGTCACCAAGATCGTGGAGCGCGGCACCAAGAGCATCGACACGATGCTCTATTTCCTCCTCTTCAACATAGCGCCCACGGTGCTGGAGCTGGCGGCGGTCTGCGTCATCTTCTTCCTCAAATTCGGTCCCGGCCTCGTCGCGGCGACGCTGGTGATGGTGGGCCTTTACATCTGGTTCACCCGCACCATCACGGAATGGCGCAACCAGCTCCGCCGCGACATGGTGGACATGGACACCAGCGCCGTCGCCCACGCCGTCGACAGCCTGCTCAATTTCGAAACCGTCAAATATTTCGGCGCCGAGGAGCGGGAAGCCGCGCGCTATGGCAAGGCGATGCGCCGCTACGCCGATGCAGCGGTCAAGTCGGAGAACAGCCTCGCCTGGCTCAATATCGGCCAGTCGCTGATCACCAACCTGATGATGGCAGGCGCGATGGGCTATACCGTCTGGGGCTGGAGCCGGGGACAGTTCACCACCGGCGACGTGGTGCTGGTGAACACCCTGCTGAGCCAGCTGTTCCGGCCGCTCGACCTGCTGGGCATGGTCTATCGCACGATCCGGCAGGGCCTGATCGACATGGAGGCGATGTACAGGCTGATCGACACCGAAACCGAAGTCAGCGACGCGCCCGGCGCGCCGATGCTGCATGTCCAGGCCGGCGAGGTACGCTTCGATCATGTCCATTTCGGCTATGATCCCGAGCGGGAGATATTGCATGGCGTGAGCTTTACCGTGCCGGCGGGCCGGACCCTTGCCATCGTCGGACCGTCGGGCGCGGGCAAGTCCACCATCGCGCGGCTGCTGTTCCGCTTCTACGACATTCAGGGCGGGCACATTCTGATCGACGGGCAGGATATTTCGCGGGTCACGCAACAGTCGCTGCGCGCCGCCATCGGCATCGTGCCGCAGGACATGGTGCTGTTCAACGATACGGTCGGCTATAATATCGGCTATGGCCGTGCAGACGCGAGCCAGGAAGAGATAGAAGCGGCGGCGAAAGCGGCTTCCATCCACGACTTCATCATGGGCCTGCCGCAAGGCTATGCCACGCGGGTCGGGGAGCGCGGCCTCAAGCTTTCGGGCGGCGAAAAGCAGCGCGTGGCAATTGCGCGGACGCTGCTGAAAGACCCGCCGGTGCTGGTGCTGGACGAGGCGACCAGCGCGCTCGACAGCCGGACGGAGACCGAGATCCAGGATGTGCTGCGCAGCATAGCGCGCAAGCGGACGACATTGATCGTCGCGCATCGCCTCTCCACCGTGGTCGATGCCGATGAGATCATCGTGCTGGAGCAGGGCCGCATCGTCGAACGCGGGCGCCATGCCGATCTGGTGCGCAGCGACGGTCTCTATGCCGCCATGTGGACGCGCCAGGCAACCGAACGGGATGACATGCCGGTCGAACCGGGCATCGAGGATGCGTTCGAAGTCGTCGGCCTGCCCGGTTCCCGATAGGACCGGGTGACAGGAAAGACACCTTAAGGATGCCGAAAGCGCCGGTTTTCAATAGCCTGGGCTGACCGTTACAGGACGGGAAAAGCGCTCCTGGTTGATTTCGGCGGCCATGACGCCTATCCTTGGGCACTGCGGACCGGGCCCCTCTGGCGCGCTGAACGGACAACAGCGCGTGATGTCGGACCGCATCGGACTTTCCGGTGCGACTGACGGTTCGGCTCATACCGCCCCATCTCCGTCGCAACGGATTCTCCGGTCAACCATTGTTGTTGAACGAGAGGAGCTTATCCCATGGAATTTCTCTTCGCGGACTGGCTGGGAACGCCCGCCTGGTTCTGGCTGGCCTTCCTCGCCATCGTGGCCGCCCTCACCGCATTCGACCTGGGTTTCCTGCACAAGGAAGACAAGGAAATAGGCATCAAGGAGAGCCTCAAGCTATCCCTTTTCTATATCAGCGTGGCGATGCTGTTCGGCGGCTGGGTATGGTTCGCGCGCGGGGCGGAGCCGGGGATGCAGTATTTTACCGGCTTCTTCATCGAAAAGGCGCTGTCGATCGACAATGTCTTCGTCATCAGCCTGATCTTTTCCTATTTCGCCATTCCGCCCAAATATCAGTATCGGGCGCTGCTGTGGGGCATATTGGGCGTGATCGTCCTGCGCGGCCTGATGATCGCAGGTGGAGCGATGCTGCTGCACCAGGCCTATTGGGTGCTGTATATCTTCGCCGCCTTCCTGATATCCACCGGGATCAAGATGATGGTTTCGGGCAACGAGCCGATGGATGTAGGCAACAACCCCGCGATCCGCTTCATCGCCCGCCATATGCGTGTCACGCCGGAGTTGCACGGCGAACATTTCCTGGCTCGGATGACCGACCCCCGGACCGGAAAGGTCGTGATGGCAGCAACCCCGCTGCTGTTGGCGCTGATCGTGATCAATTTCGCCGACCTGGTGTTCGCCGTGGACAGCGTGCCGGCGATCTTCGCGATCACGACCGACACCTTCATTGTCTATACGTCGAACGTGATGGCGATATTGGGATTGCGGGCGCTCTACTTCGCGCTTTCGGCCATGGTCCACCGCTTCCATTATCTGAAATATGCGCTGGCCGCGATTCTGGTGTTCATCGGCACCAAGATCTTCGTCGCCGACTTCCTGCTGGATGGCGACAAATTCCCGCCTGCCATCAGTCTGGGCGTGACCTTCGCCCTGATCGGCGCCGGGGTAGGCTGGTCGCTGTGGAAAACGCGGCAGGAGGAGCGGCAACTGGCCTGATCTCGCCAGGCTGGCAGGGAGCCGGTCCCCCGGCTCCCTGCATGAGTGGGGTCGGGGAGCCGGATCAGCGGCTCGTGACGGTGGTCGTGGTCTTTTCCACCACCGAAGCCCGCACCGGACTGCTTGTCTTGCGCACGACCTGGCGCTTGACCGGGGTAGCCTTGCGCGCGACCGGGGCAGGCGCGGTCTTCACCGTCTCGGTCGTCACCGTCGTCGTGGCCGGAGCAGGAACCGCTGCAGCCGCGCGCGCCGCCTGCGCATCGGCGGCCGCAGAGGCTGCTGCGCGCTCCGCCGCGTCTGCCCGCGCATTGGCCGCCGCGGCGTCCTGCTGCGCCGAGGCGGCGGTCGAAGCCTGAACCTGCGCGTCCGTCTCGGCACGAACCTGGCTCTGGCCGATGGCGGTGTCGGCAAATTGCTGCGCATCGACGGCCGAGCGGATCGCTGCCTGTTCCTTGCCGCTCTTGAGCTGCTCCTGCGCCAGGCGAAGCGCCGCCTGCGCCCTTGCGAGAACGGCGGGATTGAAGTCCCCCGCCTTCAGCTTGGCGGCAGCATCGATCTTGCCCTGCGCCTGCGCTATGGCGGCGAGCGCCCGTTCCTCATCGCCCGCCCACGCCGGGCCGCTTGCGAGAAACAAAGCCGACGCCGCGGCAAGCATACGCATGGATGCACCAAACTTACGCATAATCTCTCCTGTCACCATTATCGATGGCGCAGAAAACGAGCGATAAGTTTAGGAAGTTCCGACTTGGTCAATCGTCGAGAAAAGGCGCCGCAACCTCTGGCGGAACACGCAGGACACGGCCGGTCTTCCTGTCGATGATCGCCCATGTCGATTTTGCCGAGACTTTTACTTTCCCGTCCGGACCCGTAAACTCCATATGGCGGTCGAAGCGGGCGCCCCGCGGACCTTGCGGAATCCAGGTCCGCACGGAAACACTTTCCCCTGCCCGAACGTTCCCGCGATAATCGATTTCATGCCGGGTCACGACCCAGACATAATCGTCGACATGCGCGGGATCGGCATCATGGGTCCAGTGTTCGGTCGCGACCTGCTCCATCCACTGCACCCAGACGGCGTTGTTCACATGGCCCAGAACATCGATATGCTCGGGACCAGCGGTGATCCGGGTGATGTAGGTAGAGGCCATCAGTCCGCAATGCCCAACTGCCACAGGATGAAGGCAAATTCCTCCGCCGTTTCGTGGAGGCTTTCGAAGCGGCCGGACTTGCCGCCATGGCCCGCCCCCATGTTGGTCTTGAGCAGCAAGATGTTGCCGTCGGTCTTGGTGGCGCGCAGCCTGGCCACCCATTTGGCCGGCTCCCAATAGGTGACGCGCGGATCGTTGAGGCCCGCCGTAACCATCAGCGGCGGATAGGCCTGCGCACCTACATTGCTGTAGGGGTCATAAGACAGGATCGTTTCGAACGCGGCCTTGTCCTCGATCGGGTTGCCCCATTCGGGCCATTCGCCCGGCGTCAGCGGCAGGGTTTCGTCCAACATGGTGTTGAGCACATCGACAAAGGGCACATGGGCGACGACCGCGCCCCAGAGGTCGGGATCGCTGTTGACGACCGCACCCATCAGCTCGCCCCCCGCGGAGCCGCCGGAAATGCTGATCTTGCCCTTTGAGGTGTAATGAAGGTCAATCAGGCCCCTGGCCACGTCCACGAAATCGTTGAACGTATTGGCGCGCTTGTCGAGCTTGCCATCGAGATACCATTGCTGGCCCAGATCGTCGCCGCCCCGAATATGGGCGAGGGCAAAGGCGAAACCGCGATCCAGCAGGGAAAGCCGGCTGGTGGAAAAGCCCGGCTCCATCGCAATGCCATAGGCGCCATAACCATAGAGATGCAGCGGCGCGCTGCCGTCGCGGGGAAGGTCTTTCGGGTAGACGATCGACACCGGGATCTGCGTGCCGTCGCGGGCGGGAATCATCAGCCGCTCGGTGGCGTAGCGGGTCGCATCATAGCCGGACGGGATTTCCTGCACCTTCAGAACTTCGAGCGCGCCGGAATCGAGGTGATAGTCGTAGATCGTGTCCGGCGTGACCATCGATTCATAGCCGATGCGCAATTTGGTGACGTCATATTCGGGATTGTCGTCCAGCGACGCCGAATAGCTGGCTTCGGGGAAGGGAATGCGCTTGGGGCTATGGGTGGCATAGTCGCGCAATTCGATCTGGTCGAGGCCGTCCTGCCGCCCTTCGGTGACGTAAAAGCCTTTGAACAGGGTGAAGTCGGTCAGGTAGAAATGCGGGTCGGACCCGATCACCTCTTCCCACCGGTCCGGCGTTTCCAGCGATGCCCTGACCAGCCGGAAATTGGGATGGATGTCGTTGGTGCGGATGTAAAGCGTACCCTCATGCTCATCGACTTCATATTCGCGGCCGGGCTTGCGGGCGGAGACGAGCATGGGCTTGGCCGTAGGATTGTCGGCGGGAAGCAGCCAGGCCTCGGTCGTCACATGGTCGCCCGTCGCGATGACGATCCATTTTTCCGATGACGTAAGGCCGACCGAAACGCGGAAGCCTTCATCATCCTCATGGAACAGTTCGATATCGCCTTCGACCGGCTGGCCCAGCCAGTGCAGGCGGGCATTGTCGGTGCGCCACTGATCGTTGGCCACGCCATAGAGCAGTCCCCTGCTGTCGGAAGTCCAGACCAGCGAGGAGAGCGTGTCGGGAATGATTTCCGGCAGAATCTCGCCGGTGAAGAGGTCCTTGATCCGCGCCTCGAACCGTTCCGAGCCGTTATTGTCGATGGCATAGGCGAGGTAGCGGCCGTCGGGGCTGACGGACATGGCGCCCAAACGGAAATATTCGTGACCCTCGGCCAGTGCGGGTTCATCAAGGATCAACTGGTCGTCGCCGCCGGCAACCGGCCTGCGATACCATTTGCGGTACTGGGCGCCGATCTCGAAAGCGCGCCAGTAGATATAATCGCCGTCCTTCTGCGGGACCGAGCTGTCGTCTTCCTTGATGCGGCCCTTCATCTCCTCGAACAGCCTGTCGGTCAGCGCCTTGTGCGGCTGCATCGCGGCTTCGAAGAAGGCGTTTTCCTCCTCAAGATAGGAAAGCACCGCCTTGTCCTTCACCTCCGGATAGCCGGGATCGCGCAGCCAGGCATAGGGATCCTCCACCGTGATGCCGTGATGGGAGAAGCTGTGCGGGCGGCGGGCGGCGACGGGAGCTTTGGCGGAAGCGGTCATTCAATGTCCTGATCTGGCGTAACGGTGCTGGTCTGCTTATGTTGGCCGCCATAGGCCCTGTGCAAGAGGGGCGACAAGTCCAAGGGAAATTTGATGTCTACCCATGAAGACCGGCTGAAAGCCCTGCGCGCCCAACTGGTGCGCGACAAACTGGACGGCTTTGTCGTGCCGCTGACCGACGAGCATATGAGCGAATATGTCGGCGCCTATGCGCAGCGGCTGGCGTGGCTGACGGGCTTTCAGGGATCGGCCGGCAGCGCGGTGGTGCTGCCCCAGGAAGCGGCGATCTTCGTCGACGGACGCTATACGCTGCAGGTGCGCGAGCAGGTGGACGCGGCGCACTGGCAATATGAAAGCGTGCCGCAGACCTCTGTCGCGGCGTGGCTGGGCGAGCATGCGCCCGCCGGGGGGCGGATCGGCTACGACCCCTGGCTGCACACGCGCGCCTGGGTGAAGGCCGCGAGCGAGGCGCTGGCGGAGCGCGGCGCGGAACTGGTGGCGGTGGACACCAATCCTGTCGACGCCGTGTGGCCGGACCGCCCAATCCCCAGCGACGCCAAGCTGGTGGTGCATGAGGATCGCTATGCCGGACAGTCGGCGGCGGAAAAGCGGCAGGCCATGGCGGACTGGCTGAGTGCGAGACATGCCGATGCGGCGGTGCTTTCGGCGCTCGATTCGCTGGCGTGGACGTTCAATATCCGGGGCAAGGATGTGGAGCGGACGCCGGTGGCGCTCGCCTATGCCATCGTCCATGCCGATGCGACGGCAGACCTGTATGTCGCGCCGGAGAAGATCGACGAGGCGGTCGTGCAGCACCTGGGCAATGCGGTGCGCGTCCATGACCGCAGCCAGTTCGCCCAGGCGCTGACGGAGATGTCGGGCAAAACGGTCGTGGCCGACCCCGAGCGGGCGGTGGCGGCGATCTTCGAGGCGCTCGACGCGGGCGGCGCGCATGTGCTGGCGCTGCGCGATCCTGCAGTGCTGCCCAAGGCGGTGAAAAACCCGGTCGAGATTGCCGGGCACAAGGCGGCGCAGGCGCGCGACGGGGCGGCTTTGTCGCGGTTCCTCCACTGGATCGCTGTCGAGGCGCCCAAGGGCGGCGTCGATGAACTGGGCGCGGCGGCGAAGCTGGAGGCATTCCGCAAGGACACCGGGCTGCTGGAGGATCTGTCCTTCGACACCATTTCCGGCGCAGGGCCGAACGGCGCGGTGGTGCATTATCGCGTCGAGGAAAAGACCAACCGTCCGATCGAGACGGGCAGCTTCTATCTGGTCGATTCGGGCGGGCAATATCGCGACGGCACTACCGACGTGACGCGGACCATCGCCATCGGCACGCCCACGGAGGAGATGAAGCGACGCTTCACGCTGGTCCTCAAAGGCCATATCGCGCTCGGCCGGGCGCAGTTCCCCAAGGGCACGCGGGGCGGCCAGCTCGATGTGCTGGCGCGGCAGTTCCTCTGGGCCGAAGGGCTGGATTATGCCCATGGCACAGGTCATGGCGTCGGCAGCTTCCTGTCGGTGCATGAGGGGCCGCAGCGGATCGCGACCTTCGGCGGCGGCGACGAGCCTTTGCAGCCGGGCATGATCCTGTCCAACGAGCCGGGCTATTACAAGACCGGCGAATATGGCATCCGCATCGAGAATCTGGTGCTGGTGGAGACCCGCGAGGTTCCCGGCGCCGAGCGGGAGATGCTGGGCTTCGAGACGCTGACCTTCGCGCCGATCGACCGCCATGCGATTGCCGTGGACCTGCTGACCGGGGACGAGCGGGCGTGGGTGGACGCCTATCATGCCAGGGTGCTGGACGTCGTCGGGCCGCAGCTGGAAGGTGAAGCGCTCGACTGGCTGAAGGCGGCCTGCGCGCCGCTATAGGCTGGGCTTACCCCTTGGCGTCATCGTCGCGCCCAGGGGTTTGCGCATCCCGCGATTCGCGCGCCTGCGTCTTGCGGCGGCGCAAATTGTCGCGCAGCGCCTGCGCCAACCGCTCCTTGCGGTCGTCCTGTCCGCCTGAATTTCCTGTCGTCATGTGTGGCCCATAAGCAAATTGCACAAAGTGCCGCAAGCCGCCTTGACATGGGGCGAGAGGGCGGCCATAGGCCCGGCTCCGCTGGCGCGATAAGCCAGATGGAGCTGAAAATAGTGCTGCCGTAGCTCAGTGGTAGAGCGCATCCTTGGTAAGGCTGAGGTCGCGAGTTCAATCCTCGCCGGCAGCACCATTTTCTCCCCCCTCCCTTTTATTGCATCGTGACTTGGCCGGGCCGAAGCCCTGGCGCATCAGGGCATGTCGCTCGTCGGCGTGGCCGGATCGAAGATGGCGTTGAGATAGGCTGCGATGCGCACCCCGCCGCGGCGCAGCCGGTCGTCCAGTTCGACGCGATGCTGATAGACATAGTCCCAGGACAGTTTGGGATCAGCGGGATAGATGGTCTTGCGCAGGGCGATGCTCTCGCGAACCCATGTCGCGGGGCCGGTCGCGCTCCAGTCGATCAGTTGCTGCGGCGTGATCGAGCGTGACAGCCAGTTCGCATATTCGGAATAGGACAGGGCGCGCTGTTCGATCAGACCCGAATCCCAGACCGAATGAAGATTGGTTTCCGTGCCGAAGAAGGTCACCTTCACATCGTTGCCGCCCCGGTCACTGCCGCCGCCTGCGTGCAAGGGCTGGTGCAGGTCGCCAAGGATGTGGACGATGAAGCGCAGCGCCATGCGGCGATCCTCCATCGGCGCCTTGAGATCGCGCAGCGCGGCAGTGAAGCGCTTGAGCGCGGTGATCGCATCGCCTTCCCGCGGAGCGTCGGAGGGACGGTAATGATCGCCTTCCTTCACCGTCACATAGTGCCAGGGGCTGGCGGTATTGCGCCAGAAATCGGCCGGATCGGATTTCATGTCGTCGGGCCATGTCGCGGCTTCCGCCAGATCCTCCGCGCCCAGCAGCCGGCGGACCTGCGCGCGCGCCGCGCCGCTCAGATTCTGGTCAGCGATGGCGCCGGTGATACGGTGGCCGATCGGCCCCCAGGCCTTGGCCGGGGTGGCGACGAGGAACGGAAGGGCGAACAGGATCGAGAAGCGCATGACGCTCTCTTTGCAGTTTTACATCCGTTCGGCCAGCTTTTGCCGTTCCCGATCAGCAGGATAATTGCGTGTCCACCGTGGCGCGGACGAACCTGTTGCCCTTGCGCACATAATGTTCCCGGATCGGTTCGCCGGGGACGACGACGTCGAAACCCTGATCCCGGACGATATGGGTGATCCTGCCGTTGAGTTCGCGTTCCGCCTCGCCGCCCATGGTCATGCCATTGTCCATGACCGCTCCGCCATTGGAATAGGACAGGGTAATCAGATCGGACGTCACCGGGCCATCCGGGCGCAATTCGGTGATGGTGGCACTGCCGCAGGTATAGCCCTGCGCGGTGAAGCCGCCCTCGGCATAGATGGCGGGGTAGGAGGTGAATTTATCGGTCACCGACCAGTCCGCCGGCGCCGCGCCCCAACCCCAACCGCTGATCGCCTGAGGCCATTTTCCCTTCACCGCGAAACCTTCGCCCCGCCTTTCGAGATAGTAGACGCCTATCGCGCCGGTGCAGGCATGGCAGCCTTCCGCAATCTCCGTGCTGGTGAGCAGGACAGGGCCGAAGGGCATATCGAGCAGCCTTAGCGGGGACGTGGTGGCCGGCTGACCGTCGACTTCGCTCGCATAGACTTCTGCGTGGCCTGTGGCGGTCTCGAAAGCAGCGCTCAACGCCTGGGGCGTGCCGAGACCTGGCAGCGGCGCGACCTTGGGCCTGCTGTCGAGCGTGGCGACGGGCCGAACCGGGGCCGGCGTCCGATAAGACACGACCCAGAGGGCGACACCCGCTCCGATCAGGACGACCGCCGCCACAAAGATCGCCACCATCCGGCCGCGCCGGACGGGACGATCCCGCAGAAGGCGCTGTTTTTCCGCCTCGAACTCCGCCTCGTTGAGCGCGCCGCTGTCGCGCATTTGCTGGAGCCGTTCGACGGCGTCGAGGCGTTGCTCTGGGGTCATTTGTCCCCGGATAGCCAATCAGCGACTGAAACGAAAGCCGATCCAGAGGGTTCGCGGCGTGCCAAGATCGATCGATCCGCCGGAATTGCGCGTCACCACCGCCTCGTCGAAGAGGTTTTCGCCCCTTGCGACCAGCGTCACGCCATGGCCCAGCGGCAGCCGCGCCACTGCGTCGACCGTCAGCGCGTCGGGCAGCACATCGGTCTGAAGATCATCCTCATATTGCTTCGACACATAGCGCAGCGTGGCGGAGAGCGCCGGGCCTGTCGCGGGTTCCCAGGCGAGCGTGGCGCTGGCGGCATGGCGGGGGCTTTGCGCGGGGGTGAAACCGTCAAATGCCATGCCCGGCGCATGCACGCTGCTGTGGCTATAGGCGTAGGAGGCGGACAGCAGCATGGCGCCCATGCGACCCGACGCCGTCAGCTCGATCCCCTTGGCGGTGATGCGGTCGACATTGCGCCGCTGGCGCAGATTGGTGCCGACGGTGACATTGGCGATGGCGTCGTCCAGCCGGTTGTAGAAGGCGGTGCCCGACACGGTCACGCCGGGAACGGGGGTGAGGTCGATGCCCGCCTCCACGCCCTTCAGTCTTTCAGGGTTCAGCGCGGCATTGGCCTGGGTCGTCACCGGAAACACCACGAAGGGCCGATACAGCTCATTGAGCGTCGGCAGGCGGAAGCCGGTATAGCCCGCGCCGCGCAGGGCGATAACGTCACCCATGCGGTAGATCGCCCCGGCCCGTCCGGAAAATTGCCAGTCGGAACGGTCAGCAAAGCTGTTGTTCGCTGCCCCCGCGCCGGTGGCGCGGAAGAAGCCGTTGTCGATGCTCCAATGATCGGCCCGCACCCCACCCGTCAGGACGAGATCCCCAATCGTCCAGTCGTCCTCGGCAAAGACCCCTGTAGTGATCTGTTCGCCCCCGGCATGACGGCGCGCCGTCACCGCCCCCGCCGCGCTGTACGCGTCCTCGAACATATCCCCGGTCGCATAGCGTGTGTCCGCACCGATCCGCAGCACATGATCCGCCCCCACCGGCGGGCGCAGCTCGATCTTGCCCCCCAGCCCGGTCGATGGCGTGTTGCGCTGGTCCAGCGACTTGCGGAAAGTCGAGGCCGAGATCACGATATTGGAGAAGTTGCGCGCCTGGATATAGGCGAGCGCATCGACCTGCCACGCCCCCCGCAAGACGAAGCGAATGGAGGCGTCCTGCCCTTCGCTCATGCTGTCCGCGCCTTTGAAGCGCAGCGTGCGGTCATCGTGGAAGATTATGCCGCGAAACTGGATTTCCGACGTGGCGGAGATGGGCGCCACGGCACGCAAATTGGCGGACCAGCCGTCATAGGCGGCGGGCGCGGTGGCGGCGACGCGCTGATCGCGGGGCGTGGTCTGAAAGCCGTCGCCCCGGTCCCAGCGGCCCGAGAGCGAGACGTAGCCGCCGCCAAGGTCAGGCGTGACGCTGGCCGAGAGTTCCGTGGCGTCCCGGCTGCCGTAAAAGGCGCTGGCGCCGAAGGCCGGAAGCTGATCGCGGGTTGCGCTGGCCAATTCGATGGTCCCGGCGACCGCTCCGGCGCCAAAGGCTCCCACCCCGCCGCCCCGCGTCACCCGCACGACGGAGAGCCGGTCGGGCACCAGTGCGCTGAACGGAATATAGCCGAAGAAGGGATCGGCCATCGGCACGCCGTCGAGCAGCACCAGCGTCCGGCTCGACGCATTGCCGCCCAGAGCACGCAGGGTCGCGCCCTGCGCGGAAGGATTGGCCGATCGGCTGTCGGAGCGGCGGAACTGCTGAAAACCGGCGACATCGCCCAGCACGCCCTCGATCCGGCCCGACGCGCTGCCCGTCAGCCGATCCCGATCGATCAGTACCGATCCATAGGCCGGCGTTCCGGGCGGCAGGGAAAGCCCCTCCCCCGTCACGATGATGCGCGATATGTCGGGCGCCTCCGTATCGGCG
>NZ_JBHIWJ010000009.1:0-60666 GCF_041987595.1 Sphingobium sp.
GCGGCAAGCTGATCGCGCTCGACTGCGTCAATGCCGTCAAGGACTATGTGCAGGGCCGCGCCCATGTGATTTCCGGCGCCGTGCTGGATCAGGCCCAGCTGGCGGATTCGAGCGTCCCGCTCAAGGAAGTCGGCCTCGCCTGAACTTTGGCGATGAAGGTCAGCCCCTGAAGCTGGCCTTCATCGCCAGTTCCCAAGGCCCGCCGCGATAATGCCAGGCGGCAAGGCCGGCAATCGCGAGCGGCCTTGCCCGGAAATCCTGCCGCAGGTCCGCCGCCAGCGCCTTTGCCCGCGCCGCTTCCACCTTGTTCTGCACGGTGATGTGAAGGCGCGGCCGCCCTTCGTCCTGCGGTATCAGCAGCCCGGCGAAGGCCTCAGCCAGTTCATCGCGCATCGCCATCAGTTCGGCACTCTCCACCCGATAGGCGACGCCCCGCCCCAGCATCATCACTTCCGCCAGCTTCGCGCGCGGCGCCGGCCCGCCGCAAAGCCGCTTCAGCCTTCCCGCCACCTCCTCCAGCGCCGAGGGCGGCAAATGGTGAAACAGGGTGATGTGCGCCGGGACCAGATTGCGCTCCGCCGGGAAATGCGCGCGACGCAGCCCCTCCGCCCAGGCGAAATCATCCGCCCCCATCAGGGCCGTGACGATGATCGGCGCCGCGAGCAAAGCTGAATCTCCTTCCATTTTCACCCCTTCCCGCTTCCGAACGGCCCCGTCAGACTGTATGATGCGCGTCGGCGGCTTCACCAGACCGGCCGCCGACGGAGGGGGAAAAACCATGACCGCACCGCGATCAGTTTCGGCGATCGGTATCATCCTGCTGTTCTGGAACATGATAGGCGTCGCCGCCTTCATCATGCAATATAGCGCCGATCTCAACCAGTTGGCGAAGACCGACGCCTATACCGCGCGCATCTTCGCGCAGATGCCGGGATGGGCGTGGACCGCCTATGGCGTCGCGGTCGGCGCGGGCACGCTGGGCGCGATCCTGCTGCTGTTTCGCAAGGCCGCGGCCGCGCCCGTCTTCCTGCTCTCGGTCATCGCCGTGATCGCGCAGTTCGGCTACAGCTTCCTCGGCACCGACCTGCTGGCGGTCAAGGGCGCCACCGCCGCGATCTTCCCGGCCGTGATCCTCGTCATCGCCGTCTTCCAATGGCGTTATGCGCGCAGCCTGACCGCCAGAGGCATGCTGCGCTAGGGCAGTCGATCCTATCCGCACACACCCTTAAGCCGCCAGCGACGCCTGCCCCACCGCGCCCAGATCGAACGGCGCGGTCTGGTACATTTCGTTGATCCAGTTGCCGAACAGCAGATGCGCATGGCTGCGCCAGTGATTTTGCGGTTCCCGCGCCGGATCGTCGTCGGGGAAATAATGAGCGGGCAACTGCCCTGCCCCGTCGCGCAGATATTCGTCGGCCAGCGTCCGGCTGTCATATTCCAGATGATTGAACATGTGCAGGAAACCGCGCGCCGGATCGCCGATCAGGCAAAGCCCCGATTCATCGCTCTCCGCCAGAATCTGCAAGCCGCGCCCTTCGGGGATGGACTCCCGCCGCACCTCCGACCAGCGCGACACCGGGACGCAGAAATCATCGGACAGGCCGCGCATCCACGGCGAGGACGGCAGATGGTTGCAATGCCGGAACACGCCAAAGGCCTTGCGCTCCAGCGCATGCTTTTCCACGCCGTGAAAATGATGCAGCGCCGCCTGCGCCGCCCAGCAGATGGACAGGCTGCGATGCACATGGGTCTGCGTCCAGTCGAAGATCGTCCGCAACTCGTCCCAATAGCTGACCTGATCGAAGGGCAGCGTCTCCACCGGCGCCCCGGTGATGATGAAGCCGTCGAACCGATCGTCCCGCACATCGCTCCACGGACGGTAGAAGGACGCCATATGGTCCGCCGAGGTGTTGCGCGACACATGATCGCTGATCCGCACCAGCGTCAGTTCGACCTGCAAGGGCGTCGCCCCCAACAGCCGCGCCAGCTGCGTTTCGGTGCTGATCTTGTTGGGCATCAGGTTGAGCAGCGCGATCCGCAGCGGCCGGATATCCTGCCGCACGGCGTCGGCTTCGCGCATGACGACGACGCCTTCCGCCTCCAATGTGCGGCGGGCTGGCAGGTCGTCGGCTATCTTGATCGGCACGTCACGTCATTCCCTGTTGCGGAACGACGCTGATGATGTGGCTTGGGTCCGTTGGATTGCCGGATCGGCCACATCCTCCCGTTAAGGAGTGCCACCTTGCCCGGATCGGCAGGTTGGCGTCGGGCGTCGCCCCAACTCTTGATGCTGGGGCGTATCTAGGCGCGCAGGATCGGTTTGGCAACCGCTGCTTTACGAAAGAAAAGGAAAAGTTTGCGCGTCAAGGCCCTGCCGGTCAGCGGCGCTTCTTCTTCGGACAGGGCCAGGCCTTGCGCGTCGCCGCAAAGACCAGCGCGGAGGCAGAACCGCTTCTTTCGCCGGGATTGTCGCGCAGATAGTCGACCGTGACAGTCTTCAACTGGTTGATCGTCACCTGGGCAGGGATGCAGCTTTTCAGCCTGTTGACCTCCCGCGTCCTGTTGAACGCATCGACGGCCCCGGTGATATAGCCGATGCATTCATAGGTCTTTTCGAAATAGGCCTGACTGTCGCGCCCGGTCGTGCACACCTCATAAAGCGTGTCGCCGGTGTAGAAGCTGGCCCCCGCGCCGGCCGACAAAAGCCCCAGCGCAGCCGACGCCGCAAGATGGCAGGATCGGCGAGCGACCATCAAAGCTCGCCCCGCGCCCGGCGAATTTCGAACCATTTGCGCACATTCTCATTATGCTCTTGCAGCGTTTCGGCAAAGATATGCCCGCCCTTGCCGTCCGCCACGAAATAGAGCGCCTTCGTGTCCGCCGGATGCAGCACCGACAGGATCGACAGCTTCCCCGGATTGGCGATCGGCCCCTTGGGCAGCCCGGTCATCGCGTAGGTGTTATAGTCGTTGACCGCCGAGATCTCCGACTTCCTGATCCGCCGTCCTAGCGGCTTGCCCTTGGTGATCGGGTAGATGATCGTCGGATCCGCCTGCAACATCATGCGGGTCTTGAGGCGGTTGCCGTAGACTCCCGCCACCATCGGTCGCTCGGAGGGAACAGCGGTTTCCTTCTCAACGATGCTGGCCAGGATGATCGCCTCACGGGGCGTCCTGGCGACCGTATTGGGCGCCCGCTCCGCCCACATGGTGCCGAGCGCCTTGCTCATCGCATCCTGCATGCGCTTCAGCACCGCGGCCCGGCTCTCGCCCTTGTCGAAGGCGTAGCTGTCGGGCAGCACGCTCCCTTCCGCCGGCACCTTGATCTCACCGGTCAGCTCTTCATTGGCCATCAGCCGCTCATAGACCAGGATGGAGGGCATCCCCTCCGGTATGGTCACGAGCCGGGTCAGCGTCTTGCCGCCGCCCAATATCCTGAAGATGTCGCTGTTGCTCGCGCCCCTGGGGATCAGGAACTCCCCCGCCTTGATCGACTTGCCGCGCCCGAAGACCTTGGCGCGGGTCAGGAAGGCATCGGCGGAGCGCACCGCGCCCTTTTGCTTCAGCAGCACGGCGGCATCGGCGATCGTCGCGCCTTCGGGCACGACGATCGTGATGTCGCTCTTCGCCGGTCCCGCCTCGGTCCATCCATAGACGAAGCGGAACGCGACGAACGCCGCGACGGCCAGACCGATAGCCAAAATGCTCCAGCCAAGTCGCCGCATCAGAATTGTCTCAGACCGCCTTCATGATGAGCGAGGCATTGGTGCCGCCGAAACCGAACGAATTGTTCAGCACCGCGCGCACCTTGCGCTCCTTGGCCACATGAGGAACCAGATCGACGCCCTTGCAGCTTTCGCTTGGCTCGTCGAGGTTCAGCGTCGGCGGCACGATCTGGTCGCGCAGCGCGAGGATGCAGAAGATGCTTTCCACCGCCCCCGCGCCGCCCAGCAGGTGGCCGATAGCCGACTTGGTCGAGCTCATCGACATGGTGCTCAGATGCTCGCCGAACAGACGCTTGACCGCGCCCAGTTCCAGTTCGTCGCCCAGCGGGGTCGAGGTGCCGTGCGCATTCACATAGTCGATGTCGGCAAGGCTGAGGCCCGACTTTTTGAGCGCCATCTCCATCGAACGGTAGCCGCCATTGCCCTCCGGATGCGGAGCGGTGACGTGATAGGCGTCGCCCGACAGGCCATAGCCGATGACCTCGGCATAGATTTTGGCGCCGCGCGCCTTGGCCCGCTCATATTCCTCCAGCACGACCACGCCCGCGCCTTCGCCCATGACGAAGCCGTCGCGGTTGACGTCATAGGGGCGCGACGCCTTTTCCGGCTGATCGTTGAAAGCGGTCGAAAGCGCGCGTGCCTGCGCGAATCCGGCGATGCCGATGGGGCAGATCGCGCTTTCCGCGCCGCCCGCCAGCATGACGTCGGCATCGTCCATCGCAATCATCCGCGCCGCGTCGCCGATCGAGTGTGCGCCCGTCGAGCAGGCGGTCACGACCGCGTGATTCGGCCCCATCAGGCCATATTTGATCGAAACCTGACCCGAAATCAGGTTGATGAGGCGCCCATGGACGAAGTGCGGGCTGACACGGCCCGGCCCCTTGTTCGCCAGCACCAGCGATTCGCTTTCGATACCCGGCAGACCGCCAATGCCCGACCCGATCGAGCAACCGGCGCGCAGGCGCTCTTCCTCGCTCATATTGTCGAGACCCGCATCGCGCAGCGCCTGGCTGGCGGCGGAAATGCCGAAGACGATGAACGGGTCGACCTGGCGCTGGATCTTGTGGTCGACGTCCAGCCCGGCGTCATAGCCATATTCGTGATCGGCCGGCTTCACCTCGCAGGCGATGCGGCACTTATACTCGCTGGCGTCGAAGCGCGTGATGGTCGCCGCGCCGGATTTGGACGCGATGATGTTCTTCCAGGTCGTTTCCACATCCCCGCCGAGCGGGCTGACCATGCCAAGGCCGGTTACGACAACACGACGCATATGCTTGCTCCGAAAAATTCTCTTTGGCTCAACGCCGCCCATCTAGCCATTGAAAGCCGGCTTGTGAACGGGGACCAGATACGAAAAGGCTCCTCACGACCGGGTTTTGCCGGACAGGAGGAGCCATTTCCTTTGGCAAACGCAGCGGCCACCCTTTGCCGGGCAGGCCGCCAGACGCTCTTACTGCTTGCTGTCGATATAATCGATAGCGTCCTTGACGGTAGCGATCTTCTCGGCCGCATCGTCGGGGATTTCGACGCCGAACTCTTCTTCGAACGCCATCACCAGCTCAACGATGTCGAGGCTGTCAGCGCCCAGATCGTCGATGAAGCTCGCGTCCTCGGTCACTTTTTCGGCTTCGACGCCCAGATGCTCGACGACGATTTTCTTTACGCGATCCGCGGTCTCACTCATGAGTGGTCCTTCTTACTGGGTATCGTTGATGGTTCTGAATATTTGTTAAGGCATGCCCTAGAGGCAAGCCCCTGCATAGGCAAGAGGCAAGAGACAATCGGGAAGCAACTTCCCGTCCGCCTGCATTCACCCCTCTTTACCCCGATGGCACAAGCCGGCGGCTTTGCAAATGCCCAAATTTTCCGGGCGGCATGGAATAAACTGTCGCCGCCGACAATATCAGATCATTGCCATGCCGCCATTCACATGCAGCGTCTGACCGGTGACGTAACCGGCTTCCCTGCTCGCCAGATAGACGACGGCGGCGCCGATATCTTCGCCCGCGCCCAGATCGCCTGCCGGGATCTTGGTGAGAATCGCGCCCTTCTGCGCGTCATTGAGCGCATCGGTCATGGCCGACCGGATGAAGCCCGGTGCGACGCAGTTCACGGTGATGCCGCGGCTCGCCAGTTCCTGGCCCAGCGATTTCGACATGCCGATGATGCCTGCCTTGGACGCGGCATAATTTGCCTGCCCCGGATTGCCGGTGACACCGACGACCGAGGTGATGGAGATGATGCGGCCGAACCGCGCCTTCATCATCGGCTTGGCCGCCGCGCGGGCGAGGCGGAACGCCGCCTCCAGATTGACGGCGATCACCTGCGACCATTCCTCGTCCTTCATGCGCAGGATCAGATTGTCGCGGGTGACGCCGGCATTGTTGACCAGAATGTCGAGCTTGCCGCCCAGCGCGTCGACAGCCTGCGGAACCAGCGCATCGACGGCGGCCGGGTCGGACAGGTTGCAGACCAGTATCTTGTGATCCCCGCCCAGTTCCGCCGCGAACGCCCTGAGCTTCTCCTCGTTGCTCCCCGAAAGGGCGAGCGTGGCGCCCTGCGCGGCAAGGGCCCTGGCGATGGCGGAGCCGATGCCCCCCGAAGCGCCCGTCACCAGCGCCGTCATGCCTGTCAGATCGAACATGTCTCTCATCCTTATTCTGATCAGAAAGCGGCCAGCGCCGCCTCGATATCGTCCATGGTCACGATGCTGCGCACGGTCGCGTCCGGCGCGATGCGCTTGACCATTGGCCCCAGCACCTTGCCGCCCAGCTCGACAAAGTCGGTCACGCCCGCATCCCACATGGCCGCAACGGATTCGCGCCAGCGCACCCGGCCTGTCACCTGCTCGACCAGACGCAGCCTGATCTCCTCCGGATCGGCGATCGCGCTCGCCAGCACATTGGCATAGACCGGCAGCAGCGGCGCGTTGATCGCCGCCTTGCCCAAGGCCTCCGCCATCGCCTCGGCGGCGGGCTGCATCAGCGGGCAGTGAAAGGGCGCCGACACCGGCAACAGCACGCCACGCTTGATGCCATGATCCTTCACCAGAGCCACAGCGCGCTCGATCGCGCCGCGATGGCCGGAAATCACGACCTGCGTCGGGTCATTGTCATTGGCGACGGTGCAGACTTCACCCTCGGCAGCGGCTCCGGCAAGCGCAGTCGCCTTTTCGATGTCCGCGCCCAGCAGCGCCGCCATCGCGCCCTCGCCCACGGGCACGGCCGCCTGCATCGCCTGACCGCGCAGCTTCAGGAGCTTCGCCGTGGTGCCGACATCGAACGCCTCCGCGGCGCAGAGGGCGCTATATTCGCCCAGGCTGTGCCCGGCAACGAAATCGCCCTTCTCGGCCAGCGAAAAGCCGCCTTCCTTCTGCATCACCCGCAGCGTCGCCAGTGCGTTCGCCATGATCGCAGGCTGCGCATTTTCGGTCAGCGTCAGGTCGCTTTCCGGCCCCTCCACCATGATGCGGAACAAATGCTGCGACAGAGCGTCATCGACCTCCTGAAACAGCTCCCTCGCGGTCGGGCTCGCCTCGACCAGCGCCTTGCCCATGCCGACCGACTGGCTGCCCTGCCCCGGAAAAAGAAATGCCCTCATCATCCACCTTCTGACACACAGGCGCTACAAAAGCGCAATTTTTCAAAGTCGTTACACTTTGAGACACAAATGCCGTTGAGGCATTCGGCTCGCTGCCCCACGTTAAATGAAGGCGTCCCTTTAACGATGACGGAGTGCAAGGAAAAGGTGCGATATAAGAGTCTGTGGATCACGGGAAGCGCGCTGGCGGTTTCAGCCTGCGCAGCCGGTCCCGACTATCGCGCCCCCGCCCCCGCAGCGCTGGGCGTGCCGGCGACCTATGGTCAGGCCGACGGCGCAACGGGTTCGGCCGCGATCAGCGAAGCCGATCTGGCCACCTGGTGGACCCGTCTCAACGATCCTGCCCTGAGCAGCCTGATCGATCGGGCGATCGCCAACAATCTCGACATCGTGCAGGCGCAGGCCCGGCTGCGGCAGGCGCGGGAGTCGCTGCGTCAGGCCAACGCCTCCTTCCTGCCGCAGGTCAGCGGATCGGCCAGCGGCGGCAAAAATTACCGTAGCCAGGCGGGCGGCACCCGCGTCGACGACAGCGGCAACGTCATCAGCACCGGCGCCAGCAACTGGTCGAGCAGCTATTCCGTCAGCGCCAGTGCCAGTTGGCAGATCGACCTGTTCGGCGAACTTTCCCGCTCCGCCGAGGCCGCCCGAGCCGATCTTGCCGCTTCCGGCTATGATCTTGCCAATGTGCGGACGACGATCATCGCCGAACTCGTCACCAACTATGTGCAGGCCCGGCTTGCGCAGGAGCAGCTGCGGGTCGCGAGAGAAACGCAGGCAATCCAGCAGGACAATTACAATATCGCCAACTGGCGGCTTCAGGCGGGCCTTGCCTCCTCGCTGGACGAACAGCAGGCCAGGGCGCAGCTGGCCCAGACCAACGCCGCCGTCCCGCAACTGGAAGCCAGCCTCAAGGGCAGCCTCAACCGTGTCGCAGTTCTGACCGGACAGGCACCGGGCGAAGCCACCCGCGCGCTCGAAACCCCCGCGCCGATCCCCGCCGCCTCGACCCGGATCGCCACCGGCATTCCCGCCGACACCCTGCGCCAGCGCCCCGACGTGCGTTCGGCCGAACGCGCCCTTGCCGCAGCCACTGCCCGCATCGGGGTGGCGCAGGCCCAGCTCTACCCCTCGCTCGGGATCAGCGGAAATCTCGGCACCACGTCCAACAGCTTCAAGGATCTGTTCAGCCTGATCACCGGCGGCGTCTTCGCCAATGTCGCGCAGGTGATCTTCGACGGCGGCCGCCTCGCTTCGCAGCTTCGCTCGCAAAAGGCCGCCGCCGACGCCGCCTTCGCCGCCTACAAGCAGACGGTGCTGACCGCACTGGAGGATGTGGAGAACGCCATGGCCACCCTGGCCAGCGCCCGCGCTCGCAAGGCTGAATTCGCCACCGCCTTCGAAGCGTCCAACAATGCCGCGATCATCGCTCGCAGCCAGTATCAGTCGGGCCTGATCGACTTTCAGACGCTCTCGACGACCGAAAACACCCTTTTGAACGCCCGCAACAGCCTTGCCTCCGCGCGATCGGACGAGGTGTTGGCCATCGCCCAGCTCTACAATGCGCTGGGCGGCGGCTGGCAGAATATGGAAAGCCGCCCTCCCAATGAGCCAACCCATGAGCAATGATGTGACGCAGGATCAGGACATCAACGACTTTCTGGGTGCCGCACCTGCAAAGCCCCGACGCAAATGGCTGATCCGCGCCGCGATCGGGCTTGCGCTCCTGCTCCTCATCCTCCTCCTGGCGCGCTGCTTTGCGGGAGATGACAAACCCAATTACGCGACCCGCGAGGCGCGCAAGGGCGATCTCACCGTTTCCGTTTCGGCGACCGGCAATCTGAAGCCGATCAATCAGGTGGATGTCGGGTCCGAACAATCGGGCAAGATCACGGCGGTCTATGTCGACGTGAACGACCGGGTGACCAAGGGGCAGAAGCTGGCCGAACTCGACACGCGCCGTCTGGTCGACACGATCAACCAGAACCGGGCGCAGGTCGCATCCTCGCAGGCCAGCGTCGCGCAGGCGCAGGCGCAGGCCGCGCTGGCCAAGGCAACGCTCGACCGGCAACTGAACGTCTACAGCCTCTCCGGCGGCCGGGTCCCAGCCAAGACCGAACTGGATTCGGCCCGTGCCGATTACAGCTCCGCCCTCGCCAATCTCCGTTCGGCGCAGGCGCAGGTCCGCGTGGCGCAGGCGCAGCTGTCCACCGCCCAGACCAACCTGTCGATCGCGCAGATCGTCTCGCCCGTCACCGGCGTCGTCCTGTCCCGCGACATCGAGCCGGGCCAGACCGTCGCCGCCTCGCTGAACGCCCCCGTGCTGTTCACCATCGCGGAGGATCTCACCAAGATGGAGGTCGAAGTTTCCGTCGACGAAGCCGACGTCGGGCAGGTGAAAGAGGGCCAGACCGCCAATTTCACGGTCGACGCCTTCCCCGGCCGCACCTTCCCGGCCACGGTCACGCGGGTCAATGTCGGCTCGAACAGCTCCAGCAGCAGTTCCTCTTCCTCCGGCTCCTCGACCAGCTCGACCAGCAGCACCAGCGGCACGGTCGTCGCCTATACGGCCGTTCTTTCAGTCGACAATGCGCAGGAAATCCTGCGTCCCGGCATGACGGCAACGGCCGATATCGTGACGCAGGAACTTCACGGCGTGCTGCTGGTGCCCAACAGCGCGCTGCGCTTCAAGCCCAGCGCGGACAGCAAGGGAGGCGGCATCACCAGCCAGATCGTCCCCGGTCCCCGCCGCTTCCGTCAGGGCAACCAGCGTCAGGTCAGCTTCGGGATCGGCAGCAGCCAGACACTCTATGTCCTGGATGAAGCCGGGAATCCCAAGGCGATCAACGTCACCGTCGGCGCCAGCGACGGTGCCCGCACGGTCATTACCGGCGGCAACCTCAAGCCCGGCATGAAGGTCATCACCGGCCAGCTCGCCAGCGGTCAGCAGGCGCCCGCCGAGGACCAGAATGGCGATCCGGACAAGGCCGGCAGCCAGCCCCGGGACCGCAACCGCAGGGCTGGAGAGCATAATGCCGCCGACGGCAGCCCGGCCACGGTAGGCAAGCTCGGCAATTCGGGCGATGCGGTGCCCGAAACCGCACCGGTGGCGCCTTCGGTGCCGCAGGGCCGCAGCGGCGAATCGCGCACCGGCCGGCAGAGCGGGACCTGAGGATGACTTCTCATTCTTCCGGCGACCCCATCATCTCGCTGCGCGGCGTCACCAAAGTCTATGGCTCCGGCCCCACGGCCTTTCAGGCGCTCAAGGGCATCGACCTCGACATCGCGCAGGGCGATTTCGTCGCCGTGATGGGGCCGTCGGGTTCGGGCAAGTCGACGACGATGAATATATTGGGCTGCCTCGACGTCCCTTCAGCGGGGGAATTCCTGTTCAAGGGCCGCCATGTCGAAACGCTGGACCGCGACCAGCGCGCTCTGCTCCGCCGTCGTTATCTCGGCTTCGTGTTTCAGGGCTTCAACCTGCTCTCGCGCACCACGGCGCTGGAGAATGTGGAACTCCCGCTGCTCTATCGGGGGGAGGACAAGAAGACCCGCTATGATGCGGGCATGGCCGCGCTGGACAAGGTGGGCCTCAAAGACTGGTGGGATCACACCCCGGCGGAACTGTCCGGCGGCCAGCAACAGCGGGTCGCCATAGCCCGCGCCATTGTCACCCAGCCGGACGTACTGCTGGCCGACGAACCGACCGGCAATCTCGACTCCGAACGATCGGTGGAGATCATGGAACTCTTGACCGACCTCAACCACAACAGCGGCATCACGGTCCTGATGGTGACGCACGAGCCGGACATGGCCGCCTATGCGCGCACTATCGTCCACTTCAAGGACGGGCATGTGGATGGCATCGAAAATGGGGTGAAGGCCTGATGCTGGGCACCACCGTCATCCTCGCCTTCCGCGCGATCAACCGGCACAAGCTGCGCAGCTTCCTGACGACGCTGGGCATCATCAT
Source organism: Sphingobium sp. (assembly GCF_041987595.1). Classification (GTDB taxonomy): domain Bacteria; phylum Pseudomonadota; class Alphaproteobacteria; order Sphingomonadales; family Sphingomonadaceae; genus Sphingobium. The sequence goes on from NZ_JBHIWJ010000009.1 coordinate 11,295, forward strand.
CGGCGTCGCGGCGGTCGTCACCATGGTCACGCTGGGCAATGGCGCTACCGCAGCCGTGCGCGAACAGATCAGTTCACTGGGGGCCAACGTCCTGCAACTGCGACCGGGACAGGGTTTCGGTCGCGGCGGCGGCGGCCCGCGCCCGCCCGATTTCAAGCCCGCCGACCTCACTGCCATAGAAAACCAGCTTACCGGGGTCCGCGCCGTCGCTCCCATGATCCAGTCGAGCGGCACGGCGATCTACGAAGGCAGCAACTGGTCGACCACCGTCTACGGCACCACCGCCGCTTATTTCGAGGTGCAAAGCTGGAAGGCCGACACCGGGCGCCTCTTCATGCCCGAAGAGGAAGCTGCCGGAAAACCCGTTTGCATCATCGGCAATACGGTCCGCACCAATCTCTTTCAGGGCAACGACCCGGTCGGCAAGCGGATGCGGATCAAAGGAGTATCCTGCCAGGTGATCGGCACGCTGGCGACCCGGGGACAGGGCGGCTTCGGCGATCAGGACGATGTCGTCGTCATGCCGATCAAATTCGTCCAGCGCCGTTTCACCGGGGACCGCGACATCAGCCAGATCATGGTCGCCGTGGACGACGCCTACGACACCAGCGCGGTTCAGTCGAGCCTGGAAGAACTCATGCGCGAACGCCGCAAGATCAAGGGCGGGCGGCAGGACGATTTCAATATCTTCGACACCAAGCAGATCAGCGACACGCTGACCGGCACCACCACCATCCTGACGCAGATCGTCGCGGCGGTGGCAGCCATCTCTCTGCTGGTCGGGGGCATTGGCATCATGAACATCATGCTGGTATCGGTGACGGAGCGAACCCGCGAAATCGGCATCCGCCTCGCCATCGGCGCCATCGCCCGCGAAGTGCTGATGCAGTTTCTCGTCGAGGCGATAGTGCTGTCCTGTCTGGGCGGCCTCATCGGCCTGTTCCTCGCCCTTATCGCCTCTGTCGTGATCGCGCCCCTGATGCAGGTGCCCTTCATTTTCGACGTGAAGGTGAACCTCATCGCCTTCCTCTTTTCCGCCGCGATCGGCGTCGTATTCGGCTATTTCCCGGCACGGCGGGCAGCGGCGCTCAATCCGATCGACGCGCTGCGCCACGAATAGCGATGACGGCCGGGGGGGGGACCCTGGAAAACCGTAATTTATGAACGGCCGTTCAGACTAATTCCGTTCCTGTTACAATTTCCGACATTCTTTGACATCCCCCGGCACAAGCCTGCGACAAATGCCTCCTATCCCTGTCTTCAACGCCGGGAACGGCGGGACGAGATCAAGAAGAAGGAGCAAGTTCATGTTCAAGAAGTTTCTGATGGCCCTGACCGTCACCACGATGGCCGCCAGCCCGATGGTCGCGTCACAGGCTGAGGCCGCGCCCCAGCGCGAAGTCCATCAGGTCGTGAAGCAGGGTTCCCACGGCCGCACGGTCACCAAGACGACCGTGATCCGCAAGGATAACCACCGCCGCTGGGCCAAGGGTCAGCGCTTCGACCGTCGCCACGCGACCAACTATCGCGTGATCAACAACTATCGCGGCTACCGCCTGAAGGCCCCGCCCCGTGGATATCACTGGGTCCGCTCGGGCAATGATGCGGTCCTGGTCGCAATCACCAGCGGCATCATCGCCTCGGTCATCACCGGCGCAATCCGGTAAGCCAGAAACGCCCCGGATATCGTTTCCGGGGCGTTTTTCTATACCAGACCAGTCAGATAATAGACCGCAATCACCACGAACACGGTGAAGGTCTTGATCAGGGTCAGCGCGAAAATGTCCTTATAGGCCTGTCGATGGGTCAGGCCCGTCACCGCCAGCAGGGTGATGATCGCGCCGTTATGCGGAAGGCTGTCCATCCCCCCGCTCGCCATCGACGCGACCCGATGCAGCACCTCGCGCGGTATCCCCGCCGCATCGCCCGCCGCCGCGAACTGCTCCGCCATCGCCGCCAGCGCGATCGACAGTCCCCCCGAAGCCGACCCCGTAATCCCCGCCAGCGACGTCACCGTAATCGCCTCATTGACCAGCGGATCGGGCACGACCTTCAGCGCCTCCTTCACCAGCAGAAAGCCCGGCAGCGCCGCGATCACCGCACCGAAGCCATATTCCACCGCCGTATTCATGCCTGCCAGCAGCGCCCCGCCCACGGCCGCCTTCGACCCATCGGCAAAGCGCCGCGCCACGGGACGGAAGGCAAAGAGCATGATCGTCCCGATCCCCAGCAACAGCGCGCCTTCCACTGCCCAGAGCGCGGCAACCTGCGCCACCTGCACCACCACCGGCCCGGACAGGCCGATCAGCGACACGCTGACCTCCTCCCCCGGCACGATGCGCGGAATCATCATGGTCAGCGCCAGATTGCCCAGCCCCACCACCAGCAAGGGCAGCAGCGCGATCAGGGGATGAACGCCGCCATGCTCCTCCTCCGCCACCGCCTCCGGCTCATTCACCAGCGTCCCGGGCGCGCCATAGCCTTCCCCCGCCGCCATCAGCACCCGCTTGCGCCAGCCCAGATAGGTCAGCCCCATCCCCATGATGCAGACCGACCCGATCAGCCCCAGAACCGGCGCCGCCCAGGCGGTGGTGCCAAAGAAACTGGTCGGGATGATATTCTGGATCTGCGGCGTCCCCGGCATCGCATCCATGGTGAAGGTGATCGCGCCAAGACCGATGGTCGCAGGCACCAGCCGCTTGGGAATGTCGCCCTGCCGGAACATCTCGGCAGCGAAGGGATAGACGGCGAACACCGCCACGAACACCGACACCCCGCCATAGGTCAGCAGCGCCGTCACCAGCATGATTGCCGGGATCGCCCGTTGCGCACCCACCAGCCGGATCACGGCCGTCACAATCACCCGCGAAAAGCCCGAAATCTCGATCAGCTTCCCGAACAGCGCCCCCAGCAGGAACACCGGGAAATAGAGTTTCAGAAAACTCCCCACCTTCTCCATGAACAGGCCTGAAAACACCGCAGGCACAGCCCCCGGATCGGTCAGGAACACCGCCAGCATTGCCAGCAGCGGCGCCATCACTATGACGCTCATGCCCCGATAGGCCGCGATCATCAGCAATATCAGCGACAGCGCCGCGATCCCGACCGCCATTCCACTCCCCCTCGCGTCTCCTGAGCCAGCTTCTATGCATTCCGCAGCAGGACGCCAAGTCTTCCCGCTTTTCTCACCCTTGCCTTTCCGCAGCATTTCCGTCATAGGCGCCGCTTCGCACGACACGGGGTGACTCGCGGCCGTGCGAAAGAATGATTTGAGACGACAGCCGGAGGGGCGTTTCGCATGGGGCGGACGTCAGCGATCGGCCAACAGATGAGGCAATACCCATGGCTCTTTATGAGCATGTGTTCCTTGCGCGCCAGGATCTGGCACAGGCGCAGGTGGACGCGCTGGCGGAAACCGCCACCAAGATCGTCGAGGACAATGCCGGCAAGGTGACCAAGGTGGAAACCTGGGGTCTGCGCAGCCTCGCCTACAAGATCGCCAAGAACCGCAAGGCGCACTATGTGATGCTGAACATCGACGCCCCCGCCGGCGTCGTTGCGGAACTGGAGCGCCAGACCCAGATCAACGAAGACATCATCCGCTACATGACCATCAAGGTCGATGAGCTGGAAGCCGGCCCGTCGGTCATGATGCGCAAGCAGGAACGCGCCGAGCGCGGTCCGCGCGGCGATCGTGGCGATCGTGGTCCCCGCGAAGATCGTGGCCCGCGCCGCGATCGCGAAGAAGCCCCGGCTGGCGAATAAGGAGATCTGAACAATGGCACGCCCGTTTTTCCGCCGCCGCAAGAGCTGCCCCTTCGCCGCCAAGGATGCGCCGAAGATCGATTATAAGGACGTCCGCCTGCTGCAGGGCTTCGTGTCCGAGCGCGGCAAGATCGTCCCCAGCCGCATCACTGCGGTTTCCGCCAAGAAGCAGCGCGAGCTGGCCCAGGCCATCAAGCGCGCCCGTCATCTGGGCCTGCTGCCCTACATCGTGAAGTAAGGGAGAAAGACCCATGGAAATCATTCTCCTTGAGCGCATCGAAAAGCTGGGCGCCATCGGTGACGTCGTCACCGTGAAGGACGGCTATGCGCGCAACTTCCTTCTTCCCAACAAGAAGGCCCTGCGCTCGAACGCCGCCAACAAGAAGGTCTTCGAAGCCAACCGCGCGAAGATCGAAGCCGACAACGCCGCCCGCCGCTCGGACGCCGAAAAGTCTGCCGAAGGCGTCAACGGCAAGCAGATCGTCCTGATCCGCCAGTCGTCGAACGCCGGCCATCTCTATGGTTCGGTCGCCGTCCGTGACGTCGTCGAGGCGCTGCATGCCGAAGGCATCACCAACGTCACCAAGGCGATGGTCGTGCTGGAACGCCCGATCAAGACCCTGGGCGTCTTCGACGTCAAGGTCGCGCTGCACCCCGAAGTCGCCGTCACCATCACGGTGAACGTCGCCCGCTCGCCGGAAGAAGCCGATCTTCAGTCGCAGGGTGTCGACGTGATGGCCGACCTGTTCGAAAAGGACGAGAGCGGCTTCACCGAAGATTATGATCCGAACGCGGAACCTGGCGAAATCGCCGTGGAAGCCGAAGAAGCCCCGGCCGAAGAAGCCTGAGTTTCCAAAACGGACCGAACAGAAAAGCCGCCCCTCACCGGGCGGCTTTTTTATTGGGATGTGACATAAGGCTGCGGCCTGTTCTGGTGGTTAAGGACTGTCTGGTTACAGCCATAAATGCTGGAAAGCGGACACTGAGCCGCTTGGGATTCCGATATGACGGAACGCGATCGATGGATACTCCACATTAAGGAATTACGTGAGCGGCACGGCATCAGCATTTTCGATGCTGAGCGCCTCGCCTTGGTCGACCCACAATGGCGACGCTGGGTGGAGCGTCAGATTAACAATGATGATCGATGCCGCCGGATGGCACTAAGCCATATTCGATATAACCGCGAAATGGCATTGATCGAGAGACAGGGTGATCGCCTCGTTATCCGATAGGGGTGGATTGCGGTCAGGCAAGTTCCGCACGAGCATAGTGGAAAGCGGACACAAAAGCTGGCAGTAATCGGGCATGAAGCACGATCGCCTTTGCGCCATAGGGCATAACCTAGCTGACTCGATGGCCAGCGGTTTAGGGTTTGTGATCGGCTATTATCCCATGGATGTCTTTGGCGAAGCGGCCTTCTCTCCCATGGGTGCGATTGAGGTTGACTTCCTCAACGGACATATCCTGCGGGGCGAAGCATCAGATAGCTTGCAAGCCGCTGCCGCGCACTATGCTGAGGCGCTTCCGGAGTTTTGTCGTGCTAACGGGGCAGACCCTGCGGACTTCGAGAATTTGTCCGCAACATTCGACTCAACCGCGCTCGAACGTCGGGTTGTACTTAAGGTAACAGACCGTCGCGGGCGAAGCTCGACTACGGAATATGCGGGAGTCCCGCTTAAACGGCTGCGGGTGCTGGATAGCCTAGGACGCATTAGGACGACGCCAAGACGAGCAGGGTTGGCAAGCTAAAGAGCGTCGGATTTTAAGGCATCATTGGAAACACAGCAGCGGCAAAAACTGGTCGCCCGCCGCCATTACACGCCCAGCCACTCCAACCCGCCCGCAAGCTCATCTGCCGAGTAATCGATCTGCAAGACTCGACGGTGGCCCATGACGCTCGCCGCCTCCGAGGCATGTAGAATGGGAGTTGAATACACCCACACGTCGCCAGCCTTGGCGAGGCAGGTGTAAATGCCGGATTGGGCAACAACATCATCATATTGTTCGACCGGTACGCGCCCACCGACATGAGAGCCTGGAGCAATCAACAGCGGCGAATTTTGAGCGGGCACGTCGTCCAGATGAACCCGAAGGGTCAACATCCGGGCCAGCAGTTCAAACGGCGGCGCGACATGCTGCATTCCGCCTTTGATCGTCCATGGCCCATAACCCTCGACATCGATCCGCCGCTTCACGCAGATTGTGCGGTCCTGATGCCATCCCAACGACCAGTTCGTTGCAGCGGTTTTGTCAAACAGGATTGCACGAACGGGGCGGCATCGCGATCCAAGAAATTCTGCTGCAACGGAGCCTATTGCGCCTTTTGCAGCCAGAAAAGGCCGGAGGCCTTGGATGCCGTGGATACGAACGCCTGCCTGCTCATGAGGAAGTTCGCGCAACGCCGCACATATGTCTGGAAGCAGCGGCAATACAGCGGCGGGAATGTGCTGTGCCCCGTCTTTGGCGAGAGTAAGGTTGTCGAGGTGCGCCGCTTGCTTCATCGCACCATGTAAAGCACTGACCTACGCCGCAGCAATGTCTGGTTTCGGATCGCTTGCACGGAAGGTGCGAGCAGCAAGAAATGGTCGGAGACGGACATACTTCCTCCGACATCGCTGGCCTGAACCGGGAGCCCGTTGTTTTGGGCTGGCACGCAAAAAACCGGCCGACCGCGCGTAACCCAATGACCACAGTCACCTGAAAAACCGTCCTATTTCTCCAACAGATGTAATATTGCCTGTCCTATTTCCGTGCAGACCTGTTTATCCTGCATCGCTCTTTCAAACACCCCGCAAATCGCGACGCGCCGCCTACGCGCGCCCGGGCACGCGCGCGCATGCACCGTGAACTTCGACGCAAACCGGCGCATTTCCGCCGCTTTTTCCATCAGCGCAATTCCCCTTCCCCCCTTTCCTATCCGCCCCAACCTGCTCTATGGCGGGTGCCACTATTCCCAAGGGGAACGACAACTTGATCCTGGACCTTGCCGCCGCCGCTTCGGGCGCCATCCGTTTCGACCAGCTCGGCCTCAGCCCCGTCGCGCTCGATCTCGGTTTCTTCACGCTGAAATGGTACAGCCTCGCCTATCTGGCAGGCATATTGATCGGCTACTGGTATTTGCTGAAGCTGATCGCCCAACCCGGCTCACCCATGGCGCGACGCCATGCCGATGACATGATCTTCTATGCGACGCTGGGGATCATCATCGGCGGACGGCTGGCCTATGTCTTCTTCTATCAGCCAGAAATCCTGGCGCACCCGCTGGACATCTTCAAATTGTGGAACGGCGGCATGTCCTTCCATGGCGGGGCGCTCGGCGTGTCGCTTGGCATCCTCTACATGGCCCGCAAGGAAAAGCTCAGCTGGTTGAGAATGCATGATTTCATCGCCTGCTGCGTTCCCTTCGGCCTGTTCTTCGGCCGCCTCGCCAATTTCGTGAACGGGGAACTCTGGGGCAAGGAAACCGACGTGCCCTGGGCGATGGTCTTCCCGACCGGCGGCCCCTTCGCCCGCCATCCGAGCCAGCTTTACGAGGCGTTTTTCGAAGGCATCATCCTGTTCCTGATCCTCGCCTTCGCCTTCTGGAAGACCCGCGCCCGCTACAAGCCCGGCATGCTGGTCGGCATTTTCCTGTTCTGCTACGGCATCTTCCGCTTCGGCGTCGAATATTTCCGCGAGGCCGACGCCCAACTCATGGAATTCGCCGCCCGCACCGGCCTGCATATGGGCCAATGGCTTTGCGTTCCGATGATCCTTGGCGGCCTCTATCTGATCGTCACCGCGAAGGGGCGCCGTATCAGGGTCGAACCGATCGCAGGCGGCGCGAGTGTCAGCTGACCTCACGCTTTCGGAGAGACTCGCTCGCCAGATCCATGCGGGCGGCCCGATTTCGGTCGCCCATTATATGGCGGAGGCGAACCAGCATTATTACGGCACCCGCGATCCGCTGGGCGCGGCGGGCGACTTCACCACCGCGCCCGAAATCAGTCAGATGTTCGGGGAACTGATCGGCCTTTGCCTTGCGGATGTCTGGATGCGTTCGGGCAGCCGCCCCGAGGCCTTTTATGTGGAACTCGGCCCCGGCCGCGGCACGCTGGCGTCCGACGCGCTGCGCACCATGGCCGGCGCGACGCTCGTTCCGCGCGTGCATTTCGTTGAAACCAGCCCCAGCCTGCGTGGAAGGCAAAGGGCGCTCATCCCCAACGTCTTCCATCATGAAAGCATTGCCGGTCTGCCCCAACAAGGCCCGCTGCTGGTCGTGGCCAATGAATTTTTCGACGCCCTGCCCGTCCGGCAACTGGTCCGCGTCGGTCAGGAATGGCGCGAACGGGTTGTCGTTCATCCCGACCCCGATCAGCTTCATCAGTTCGCCGCCATGCCCGGCTATCGCCGCATCGAATCGGACATTCCCGCGGTAGCGGCCGATGCCGCCGAAGGAACCATATTGGAAACGCCCCTGGTCGGCGCGGCCATCGCTCTGGAACTGGCCCAGCGCATAGCCCGCCAGGGCGGCGCAGCGATCATCATCGACTATGGTTATGAAGGTCCCGCCGTCGGCGATACGCTTCAGGCCGTGAAGGATCATCAGTTCGCCGACCCCTTTCTCGAGCCGGGCGAAAGCGATCTCACCACCCATGTCGATTTCACCCTGATCGGCAACATGGCTCGACAGGCGGGATTGCGGGTGCTGGGTCCAGTCGGCCAGGGGACGTTCCTGCGACAGCTCGGCATTGACGTGCGCGCCGATCAACTCGCCCGCGCATCGCCCGCCCGCGCCACGGAGATTGAAACCGCCCGCAACCGGCTGGCGGCGGACGATGCGATGGGGACTCTGTTCAAAGCCATGGCCTGGGTCCATCCCGACTGGGCCGGACCGGCAGGCTTCGATCATTCTTCCTGATGATAGCGGCTGAGTTTGCGGATGAAGCCGATGAGGCCGGTCTGACGGCTGCGCTTCATGCGCTCGGCGTGCAGGATCGTCTGCACGCGCTGGAAACAGTCCTCCGCATCGACATTGCACAGAACATAGTCATAGCCGTCCCAGTGCGCGATTTCGTTGGCCGCGCGCGACATGCGCCCTTCGATCACCTCCTCGCTGTCGGTCGCCCGTCCGCGCAGGCGGCGCTCCAGTTCCTCCATCGAGGGGGGCAGGATGAACACGCGCACCACATCGCCGCCAGCGATCTGGTGCAACTGCTGCGCCCCCTGCCAATCGATGTCGAACAGCACGTCGCGACCCGCCTTCAGCATCGCCTCTACCGGCGCGCGGGGCGTGCCATAGCGCTGACCGAAAACGTGCGCCCATTCCAGAAACTCATGGTCCGCCGTCATCCGGCGGAATTCTTCCAGATCGACGAAATGATAATCCTTGCCCTCAACCTCTCCGGGCCGCATCGGCCGCGTGGTCGCGGACACGGACATTGCCAGATCAGGCTCAGCGGCGAGCAGCTTGCGCGCAATGGTGGATTTACCCGCGCCCGAAGGCGAGGAAAGAACGAAAAGGACGCCGCGGCGCTTGAAATCGGGCGTCTCGATGGAGATGCTGTCGGCCATGGCCGCTAGTGGCGCCATGGACGGCATTTGGCAAGAGGTTGTGAACGTCCTACCCTTTACGGGCCTTACGCGCCTCATCGATCAGGATCGGCTGAGCTGCCCTGTCAGGCAACGCCCTGGCCTCTCGCTTCCGGTCGGCCTCGCGTTTGGCTTCGTAAATCTTCCCCGCCATATAGGCCCCGGTCACGAACAGTGCGCCCGCCGGATAGCGCATGATGAGCCGCTTGGCTCCCATCCCGGCGAGCAGGCCGATCACGCCCTTCTTGCCCGTATCCGCAGCCACGCGGGCGGCAACCACCGTGGCCCCGACGCGCGCTGCCTTTTTAAGCAGCCCGGCCTTGCGCGGAGGGCGAACGGCGATCAGCGGCTGGTCAGGGGATTTCTTCTTCATAAGGCGTCAATGTATCGCAGGACGCCGGGTTCCGCCATGCTGATCTGGATCACACCATTTTTTCGGGTCTCACCAGCCGTTCAAAGGTTGCTTCGTCCACCAGCCCCAGCCGCAAACCGGACTCCTTCAGCGTCAACCCTTCCGCATGCGCATATTTCGCAATCTTGGCGGCATTGTCATAACCGATCTCCGGCGCCAATGCCGTCACCAGCATCAGCGAGCGATCGAGCAGTTCCGCTATACGCTTTTCATTCGCCTCCAGCCCCTCAACGCAGCGTTCGGCAAAGCTGTCCATGCCAACGCTCAGCAGGTGAATGGAACGCAGGACCGCCGCACCGATCATCGGCTTGAACACGTTCAGCTCCATATGCCCCTGCAGGCCGCCGACCGTCACCGCCTGATGGTTGCCAATCACCTGAGCGGCCACCATGGTCAGCATTTCGCATTGAGTTGGATTGACCTTGCCCGGCATGATCGAGCTGCCCGGCTCATTGGCGGGCAGGTCCAGTTCGCCAAGCCCCGAACGCGGTCCAGACCCCAGCAAGCGGATGTCATTGGCGATCTTGGTCAATGCCACCGCCAGCGTTGCCAATGTCGAGGACAGATGCACCAGCGGATCGTTGGAAGCGAGCGCCTCGAATTTATTCTCCGCGGTTCGAAAGGGAAGCCCCGTCAGAGCCGCGATTTCCTTCGCGACCGCCCCATCGAATCCTTTTGGGGCGTTCAGCCCGGTGCCGACCGCCGTCCCGCCCTGCGCCAGCGCGGTCATGCCATGCAGGGCCGCCGGTTCGATCCGCTTGCGGCAGCGATAAAGCTGATGGACATAGCCGGAAAATTCCTGTCCCAGCGTCAGCGGCGTCGCGTCCTGCAAATGGGTGCGGCCAATCTTGACGATGGCGTTCCAGGCCTGCACTTTGGCATCGAGCGCCGCATGGAGCCTGTCGAGCGCCGGAAACAGCTGATCCGTCACCGCCCGCGCCGCCGCGATATGCAGCGCGGTGGGAAAGCTGTCGTTGGACGACTGCCCCATATTCACATGGTCATTGGGGTGGACCGGACTCTTGCCACCGCGTTGGCCGGTCAGCGCCTCATTGGCAATGCCCGCGATCACCTCGTTGACGTTCATGTTGGACTGGGTCCCGCTGCCGGTCTGCCAGATGACCAGCGGGAACTGATTGTCATATTGACCCGCAATCACCTGAGCGGCGGCGGCCTCGATCGCATCGGCAAGGCCCGAGTCGAGTCCATGACCCCGGTTCACGCGAGCAGCCGCCAGTTTCACGATCGCCAGCGCATGAACGATGCCGATCGGCATCTGTTCATTCGCGCCGAAGGGGAAATTTTCGATGCTGCGCTGGGTCTGTGCGCCCCAATAGGCGCTGGCGGGCACCTCAATGGCGCCGATACTGTCTGTTTCAGTGCGGGTGTCGGTCAAGGCAGGCACTCCCTCTTATTTTGGAGTGCCGCCAATCTGGGGGCCTTAAGCCCCAGATTCCAGTGCTTATTTCTTTTTGCCGAAATCCACCGTGACGACATTGGAGCCGTCTTCGGAGATCACCTGGGGCGCGTCATTTTCCGCTTCCTCATGTGGTTCGGGGGCGATGTCGGCCTGCGCCTGGAACTGCAGGGCGAAATTTACCGCCGGATCGACGAAAGCCGTGATCGCGGCGAAGGGAATGTAAAGATGCGCCGCCACCTGATTGAAGGTCAAACTGACCCCGAACGCATCGTCGCTGACCTTCAGGTCCCAGAATTTATTCTGGAGCACGATGGTCATCTCATCGGGGAATCGCTCGACCAGATGACGTGGAATGTCGACACCAGCGGCCTGAGTCTTGAAGGTGATGTAGAAATGATGGGCGCCCGGCAGACCGCCCGAACGCTCGATTTCGCCCAATACGCGGCCGACCACGGCGCGCAGGGCCTCCTGCACGATTTCGTCATAGGGAATCAGGCTGTCGGGCAGGTCTTCGCTCATGCGCCCATGTCCTAACGGCGCGGCGGCGCTGGTCAAGTGCAAGCCACCGATTGCAGGGCCACATTGTAACGCCACATTGCATGCCGCCGCCACTTCGCTATAGGGCGCATCATGCGCACGGCCGACATTCACCGCAACACTGCGGAAACGCAGATCGACGTGACCGTCAACCTCGACGGCACCGGCATCTATACCGTTTCGACGGGCATTGGCTTCCTCGATCACATGATCGAGCAACTGTCGCGTCACTCGCTGATCGACATGGATGTGAAGACGGTCGGCGACCTCCATGTCGATCAGCATCACACGACCGAGGATACCGCTATCGCCATTGGCGAGGCGATCGCCAAGGCGCTGGGCGACAAGCGCGGCATTTCCCGTTACGGCAGCGTCTATTCGCCGATGGACGAGACGCTCACCCGCGTTTCGCTGGACGTTTCGGGCCGACCCTGGCTGGTGTTCAAGGTACCCTTCACCGTGCAGCGCATCGGCGAATGGGACAGCGAAATGGTGGAGCATTTCTTCCAAAGCTTTGCCCAGGCGGCGGGAATCACGCTGCACATCGAGAATCTCTACGGCTCGAACAATCACCATATTGTCGAGAGCTGCTTCAAGGGACTCGCCCGCGCGCTGCGTCAGGCGGTGGAGATCGATCCGCGCAAGGCCGACGCCATTCCGTCGACCAAGGGGATGCTGTGACAACGCTGGCCCTGATCGACTACGGCGCAGGCAACCTTCATTCGGTCCATAATGCCCTGCGCAAGGCAGGTGCGGACAATGCCGTCATCACTGACGATGCCGATGTCGTGGCAAAGGCCGACCGGATCGTCCTGCCGGGCGTGGGCGCCTTTCGGGCCTGCCGCGATGCGCTGGTGGCGATCCCCGGCATGGTCGAGGCAATGAACGAAGCCGTGCTTCAGCGTGGCGTTCCATTTCTGGGCGTTTGCGTCGGCATGCAACTGCTGGCGGAGGCGGGCGAGGAATTTGGACGGCATGAGGGGCTGGGCTGGATTCCCGGCACGGTCAGGCTGATCGAACCGGCCGATCCATCGGTCAAGGTGCCGCACATGGGCTGGAACGACGTCACCCTGCGCGGCAGCCCGCCTTTGCTGGAGGCCGGGGAAGCCTATTTCCTGCACAGCTATCATTTCGACGTGGCGCGGGAGGATCATATTGCCGCGGTAACGGATCATGGCGGCCCGTTGGTCGCTGCCGTGGCGCGCGATACGATCATCGGCTGCCAGTTCCATCCGGAAAAGAGCCAGAGCTATGGCCTTTCCTTCCTTTCCCGCTTTCTGGAGTGGAGGCCGTGAGCCTGATCGTTTTTCCTGCCATCGACCTCAAGGGCGGACAAGTTGTGCGCTTGGCCGAGGGCGACATGAACCGCGCTACCGTCTATGGCGACAATCCCGCCGCACAGGCGCTGCTGTTCGCCGAGGCAGGCGCCCAACATCTGCATGTCGTCGATCTCGATGGCAGCTTTGCGGGCCGTGCCGTCAACGCCGAAGCGGTCGAAGCGATCGTAGCCGCCTTCCCCGGCCATGTGCAGCTGGGCGGCGGCATCCGCAATCGCGAGGCGGTGGAGCGCTGGTTCGACCTTGGCGTCTCGCGGATCGTGATCGGCACGGCGGCGCTCAAGGACCCGGAATTCGTGAAGGCAGCCGCCCGCGATTTCCCGGGCGGCATCGTGGTCGCGGTGGATGCCCGCGACGGCTTCGTCGCGACCGACGGCTGGGCCGAGAAATCGGACATGCCGGTGGTCGACCTTGCCCGCCGGTTCGAGGATGCGGGCGTCGCCAGCCTGCTCTTTACCGATGTGGGTCGCGATGGGCTGCTCAAGGGCTGCAATATCGACGCGACCGTCGATCTGGCGCGGGCCACCGACATTCCGGTGATCGCCAGCGGCGGGGTCGCGGGAATCGCGGATATTCGCATCCTCAGCCTGCACGCCGATGAGGGCATTGAAGGCGTGATCACCGGCCGGGCGCTCTATGACGGGCGGCTCGACCTCAAGACCGCGCTGACGGTGGCTCAGGCCGCAGCTTAAGGAAAGCGATCATGACCGTCCGCACCCGCGTCATCCCCTGCCTTGACGTCGCCAATGGCCGGGTGGTCAAGGGCGTCAACTTCGTCGACCTGCGCGATGCGGGCGACCCGGTCGAGCAGGCCAAGGTCTATGACGCGGCGGGCGCGGACGAGCTTTGCTTCCTGGACATCACCGCGACCCATGAGGCGCGCGGGACCATATTGGACGTCGTGCGCCGGACAGCAGAGGTCTGCTTCATGCCCGTCACCGTCGGCGGCGGCGTGCGCAGCCCGGAAGATGCGCGGGCCTTGCTGCTGGCCGGAGCGGACAAGGTCGCCGTCAACAGCGCCGCCGTCGTCCGCCCCGAAGTGGTGGCCGACATTGCCGACCGCTTCGGCAGCCAGTGCGTCGTCGGCTCCGTCGATGCGCGGCGCGTCAGCGAAGGCCGCTGGGAAATCTTCACCCATGGCGGGCGCAAGCCGACCGGCATCGATGCGCTGGAACATGCGATCCGGCTGGCGGAGCTTGGCGCGGGCGAACTGCTGGTGACCTCCATGGACGGCGACGGCACCAAGGCGGGCTATGACCTTGCCCTAACCCGCGCCATTGCCGATGCGGTATCGGTTCCGGTGATCGCCAGCGGCGGCGTCGGCACGCTGGAACATCTGGTGGAGGGGGTGATCGAGGGGCATGCCAGCGCCGTGCTGGCGGCATCGATATTCCATTTCGGCCAGCACACGATTGCCCAGGCGCATCAGGCGCTTGCGGCAGCCGGCGTCCCCGTCCGGGCAGGCTGAACGAACGGATTTTCTCCCGCCGTCATCAGGCATAAGTCAGTTTTCATTTGACGGGTCGCATGCCCCGCGCTTCATGGCGCCATGCGCACCACCCTTTTCGATCTTGAACGGACCATTCGTCAGCGGCGGCAGGCCGATCCGTCCCAAAGCTATGTTGCCAAGCTGACGGCCAAGGGGCGCGGTAAGATCGCGCAGAAGGTCGGCGAGGAAGCCGTCGAGACGGTGATCGCCGCCATGGCGGCCGACCGCGACGGCGCGATCGGCGAAAGCGCGGACCTGCTGTTTCACCTGATGGTACTGCTCGCCGATCTCGACATTTCGCTCGACGATGTGCTGAACGAACTGGACCGTCGCGAGGGCATGTCGGGCATTGCCGAGAAGGCTGCGCGCAAAGCAGACTGATTTTCCGGAAAGATATTGCCCCCCCTGCGTTTGTCCGTCAGCCTCTCTGACCATGGAGAGCACAGGAGGGCATATGTTCCGAACCTTGCTTGGCGGCCTGATTGGCGGGGTCGCCATGTATCTCGTCGGGTTTCTGTTTTGGGGGACCCCGCTTAGCGCGCTCGCCTATCATCGCGCCGATCCCTCGGCGGGTAGCCAGTTGCAGGCTGCGATGGCGCAGGCGCTGACCGCCTCGGGCACCGGGGTCTACGTGATTCCCGATCCTGCGACAGCCCAGGGCACGGTGCTGTATGGCAAAGGCCCCGTCGCGATGGTCTTCTACAATAGCGGTGGATTTCCGGTGACGGATACCGGAGCGCTGGTAGGCGGACTCATACTGGCGCTGACCGTGGGCATGCTGATCGCGCTGATGTTGCGTTTCATGGGCGGCGATCTGTACCGGAGCGTGCGGGTCACCCTGCTGTTTTCGTTGATTGCTGTGCTATGGCTGCATGTGGGGCAAGCGGTGTTCAATCACGCGCCCTGGGGCTATATTCTTTACCTGGCGTTCAGCGATTTTGCCGCACTCGTTGCGGCTGGGCTGGTGGCAGCGAAGATCATGGAGAGCAGCAACCCTCCCGCCGAACCGGTTGTCGGAGAGACGGTCCATTGACCCGTCCTCACGCCTCGCCGGGGCGCGTCAGTTGCGCCAAACGGATCATGCAGTCTACATGCCGCCGAGCAACCGCCATGCGATCCTCGCCATAACCTCCGCCCATTGTGCTAGCGAGCGGTATGGCCCGATCGCGGGCTGCCCGGATGACCATCTGATCGCGCGCGGCCAGCCCTTCATCGCTCAGAGCCAGCCGTCCCAGCCGATCGTCGGCATGCGTATCCACGCCGGCCTGATAGAGAATGAGATCAGGCCGAAATCCCTCCAGCACGTCGGGCAAAATCTTGGCGAGCGTCGCCATATAGGCTTCATCCTCCACGCCATCGGGCAGGCCGACGTCCAACGTCGAACGGGCCTTGCGAACCGGGAAATTCTTCTCCGCGTGGATCGACAGGGTGAAGATATCCTGCCGTCCCGCCATCAGCGACGCCGTTCCGTCGCCCTGATGCACGTCAAGGTCGAGGATCAGGATGCGCCGGGCGTCCCCCTCCTCGATCAGACGATGAGCGGCAATGGCCAGGTCATTGAAGATGCAATAGCCCGCCCCGCTGTCATGCAGGGCGTGATGGCTTCCTCCCGCCGCGTTGGCGGCATAGCCGTGCTGCTTCGCCAGTCTCGCGGCAAGCCATGTCCCGCCGGGCGACAGCATCGACCGGCGCGCCACCCGATCCGTCACCGGAAAGCCGATGCGCCGCTCCTTCTCCGGCGGCACGGCAAGGGTTGCGACCTGATCGACATAGGCGGGGTCATGCACCGCCTCGATCCAATGGCGGGGCATGGGTTCGGGTTCATGCACAGTAAAGGCCGCGCCGCTATGCTGGAGCGCTTCCATAACCAGCCCATATTTGTCAAAGCGGAAATGGCTGCCCGATTTTGCCGGAGAGACATAAGCCGGATGGTGAACGACGTGTAGCATCATCTTTTCCGCGATCTTCGAGTTTGAACGATGCGGGCTTTGCGCTATCTGGTCCAGCATGAAACGTCCCAAATTGATCCGTTTTTCCATTTTTTCCCTATTGGGTGTCTCTGCATTGCCTGCGGTGGCGCAGCCTCCGGCAGTCGCACCCACGCTGCCTGCCCCGCCCCAGCCCCAGGTCATTCTGCCGCCCGCCATCGTGACGCCACCGCCACCTTTGCCGTTGCCGCCCCTGTCCGCAGCGCAGGAAAAATGGCTGAACGTCTGGCTGACCGGCGGCGCGCAGCAAGGACTGATGGCGCGGAGCAAGGCGACCGGCCCTTTGACTGGTGAAGCGCTGATCTCCGCCGTGCTGGATCGGGCCAAAGCGCTGAGCACAGGTCGCGTGGATACCGCAGATTTCCTGCAGATCTGGGCGTTGCGCCCTGCTCCTTTCGATCCGCGTCCCGGCCTTGCCAAGGCAATAGCGGAGGATCGATTGCCGCAATGGGCACTGAACCTGACCCCGCCCTATGCGGGCTATGACGGGCTGCGCAAGGGCCTGGCCAATTATGAACGTATTCGCGATGCGGGCGGATGGCCGGTCCTGACTGCGCAATCCTCCCCCGATACGGTGCGCGCACGCATCGCCATCGAAGATAAAAGCGTCACGCCTGCGGAAAAGCTGATCGATGTGCTGCAGCGGGCGCAGCGCCGATACGGGCTTAACCCCACCGGCCTGCTGGATGCGCGCACGCTCAAGGAACTGAACGTTCCGGTAGAGGATCGAATCGCAGCGATCATGGCGAATATGGAACGCTGGCGCTGGATGCCTCGCGATCTGCCCGTCAATCGGGTGCAGGTGAACATCGCCGCAGCCGTGCTGACCGTGTTCGAAGGCGATCAGCCCGTCACCTCCATGCGCGCGGTCACTGGCGCGCCGGACAATGCGACGCCGATGCTGTCGTCCAGCATTCACTCGATCGTCGTCAATCCTCCCTGGAACGTCCCGGCTTCCATCGCGAAGCGGGAATTGTGGCCGAAGGGCCGCGCCGCGCTGATCCGTCAGGGCTACAAGATCGTGGGCACGCCCGAAACGGGCGAGCGGATCGTGCAGCCCGCCGGCCCCGGCAGCGCGCTGGGACGGTTGAAGTTCGACTTCAACAATCCCTTTGCCGTCTATCTGCACGACACGCCCTCAAGGGCGAAATTCTCCAGCTATGACCGGCTGGCGAGCCATGGCTGCATCCGTCTCGAAAAGCCGGTGCCGCTGGCCGAACTGATGGTGGCCGGCAATCCCGATCTGGCGGGCAAGATCCAGTCGCTGATCGACACCGGCAAGACCCAGCGGGTGTCGCTGCCCAAGGAAGTGGCGGTCTATCTGCTCTATTGGACGGCCTTTGCCAGCAACAACGGCACGATGAGTTTCCGTTCCGACCCCTATGGCTGGGACAAGCTGCTGGCCGCGAAGATCGAGGCGTCGAGCCGCCGCGTCGATCCAACCGCCGCATCCAACCCCACCATCGCATCCAAGGACTGATTTCATGCGCAAGATCGCTTTCATCGCCCTCGCCGGCGCGCTCGCTTTGGCCGCCTGCGGCAAGAAGGAGGAAGAGGCACCGGTGACCAATAATCTGGTCGAGCCGCCGGTGGAAAATGTGATCGTGGAGGAGCCGGAAGTGCCTGCGCCGGAAACGGGCAACAATGCAGCAGCTGCCAAACCCGCCCCTCCGCCCAGCATTTCCGAACAGCAGCAGATTCAGGACGATGCCGATGCGACCGGTATGACAGCGCGCCTGGACCGCGACACCTCGGAAGAAGCCGCCAACGCGACCCAATGACCTCCTGCGCTCGCCTCGCCGTAAAATCGGGGCCAGACGGCGGTATTGCCGGGCCGGATCAGACAAATGGATGAGGCCGCACGGCCTCGCCCTTGGAGTGATCCGGTACATTTGCTATATAGGATTTATGGATCGTCGTAGTTTCACAAAGTTCGCTTTAAGCGGGCTGGCTTTTTCGTTTCTAGCTGACAGTGCAGGGCGCGCAGCTTCGCTGCGCGATGCGGCGCCCCTTCCGGGCACCCCGACTGCCCCGCGCCCGACCTCGTCCGCGCCTCTGGCGACACAGCCCTATGCCAAATTGCTGGAGCGGGCCAAGGCGGCCCTCGATCAGCATGGCCATAGATTCGAATTGCGCGACAGGGTCGCGCTGGCCGATTTCAACGCGCCCTCACGGGAATTGCGCTTTCACGTCGTCGATCTGATCGGCGGACAGTCCAGTTCCTATCTGGTTGCTCATGGGCGCGGATCGGACCCCGAACATTCCGGCTGGCTTCAGTCCTTTTCCAACGAACCAAATTCGTTCGCCAGTTGCTCCGGCGCGTTCAAGACGGGCGAGATTTACGAGGGTCAGCATGGGCGCGCGATGCGTCTGGCGGGCCTTGATCCCCAGAATGATAATGCGGAAATGCGGGCGATCGTCGTTCATGGCGCCGATTATGTGAGCGAAAATCACATCGCGACCTGGGGCAAGATCGGCCGCAGCGAAGGCTGCTTTGCCCTCGCCCGCCATATGTTGCCGCAGTTCATCGGCCTTCTTGGGCCGGGGCGGTTGCTTTATGCCGACAAGATCATCGGCGGAGTGGCCTGAACGGGGCTTATCCTGAATGAAGGAGGACGGAAAGCGCGATCAGCTTCCCGCCCCCTTGCTGGTCCTTAGCCTGCCTTTTCACCCGCCATGGCCTGAATGGAAGGCTTGTTCATCGCGTCTATGGTGCCATCGCTCAACATCGCCTTGCCCATGCTGAGCGCTTCGTTGGTAAGCGCCGGATCGTTGGCCGTCTGGCTGGCGCCGATCAGGGCGGAAAGCAGGATGTTCCTGGACGTGGCATCGGTGCCATTCTCCGCAACCGACTTGCGCGCGAACGTCAGAGCTTCCCTGTAAAGCGGATCGGCGCCGGTCTTGTCCTGCCCAGCCAGCTTCTGATTGCCCATCTGGATCAGGATCCCTGCGAAGATATTGCGGCTGGCGGCGTCACTCGGCTTGGCCTCCACCACCTTACGCCAATAGGGAACGGATTCGCCGTAGAGCGCGATCACCTTGTCCATCTTGCCCAGCGCACCCTGAGCGGCGGCATCGGCATAAAGGGCGTTGGCGAGGAAGTTCACATTTTCAATCTTGGCAGGATCGGTCTGGACGGCCGCCCGGATGGCGGGGAGCGCCGCTTCATATCTGGCGGCCGCGGTGCCGTTGTCGCCGCCCTGCTGGGCCGTCTGGCCGGCGGTAAAATCGGTCACGGCCTGGTTGAAAGCAGCGATCTGCTCAGGGGTCATCTGGGCAGCGGAGGGGGCCGCGGCATCCTGAGCGAGAGACGGGGCGGCAAATGCCAGCGGCGTTCCAGCGGTCAACAGGGCAATCAAAAAAGTGCGGGGCAGCAAGGTCATGGTCTCCTTGGATATCTTGTTCCAGACAGATGCAAGGCGCCCCCCGCGCCTTGCCTATCCAATTGACCAGAGATGCAATCCCGCGCCCACCCGATCAGGCTCAGGTCATCCCGCAAAAGTCCCGCGCCATGGCAAACTCGTTCCTGCGCAGCGCCGAACGGGCCGCCGCTTCGGCATCTTCGCCCCATTGCTCGACTTCCCAGGCTTCGTCGACCTCGGAGGCGGTCCAGATAGCGTCGGCGTCATGGCCGCCATCGACGATAGCCAGACCGCAGACCAGCGATCCCGACAGCGTCACCAGCGTGGACAGCCCTGCCAGCGTGAAGGGATCGAAGGCAGCAACGGCTGCCGCAAGGCGCTCCAGCGTCTCAACCGGCTGGTCGACGGGGATGATACCGTGCGTTACCCTGAACGTGACATCATAGCGATGGCGCGCCCAATCCAGCAGCGGATCCCATGCGGACGCTTCGCGGGCGATAAGTTCGGCAGGCCCCTCGGCACGATAGCAGAGCAGATCGCTGGTGCCGTAACGGGCGATGCCCTCGGCGAAACTCTCACGATTGGGCGCGATCTGATCGATCGCGCCATTGGCAAGCCCGGTGAAGGGCATTGAGCGCGGATCGACGGTTTCCCCCTGACAGCGCCACTCCCCGGCTATGGCTTCGGCCAGACTGACATTGGGCAAGGCGAGCGAGGCCCGGGCAGGCGTGCGAACGGGACGGCCATCCAACTGAATCTCAAAGCCGGCCGCGCCGGGGACGACAGCTACATCCTTGTAAAAGCGCTTCATGGCTGGGGAGGCTTTCGGAACAGAGCGAGCAGCAGGCGGGGCACGATGACGAACTGGAACAGGCCGACGACAACGAAGATCGCGCCCATCGCCTTGGCCTTGCTCCCCTGAACCCAGTGGAAGCGCTGCATCAATATGAGGAAGCCGAACATTACCAGCAACGCGCCCGACAGGCGGAACAGGCCCAGCGCAAAGAAGCGCTGGCGGGCGACCTTTTCAGGGTCGGCGGGCGGGGTCGGAGGCAGATCGGTCATCTTGCGTCGATATGACTGCGCAGTTCGCCACTGTCCATCGCCACGCTATGGGCGCCCGCCGCGATCAGGTCCTGCGGCGTGTGATAGCCCCAGCCGACCCCAAGTGCGCGCGTACCAGCAGCCCGCGCCATATCGATGTCGAAACTGGTATCGCCGATCATCACCGTGGTTTCAGGCGCGGCGCCAGCATCGGCCATGGCCGTCAGCAGCATTGAAGGATGCGGCTTGGACGGGTGGCGATCTGCGGTCTGGAGCGTCACGAAATGAGCGTGAATGCCATGATGGGTCAGGCAGAGCTGAAGTCCCCGATCCGACTTGCCGGTCGCGACGCCCAGCAGCCAGCCGTCGCTGTCCAGTTCCCGGATCAGATCGGCGATGCCGGGATAGAGCGGTTCCGACACTGCGTTCTCGCGGCGCAATTGCTGGAATGCCAGCTTGTAGCTTTCCGACAGATGGTCGTGATAATCGGCCTCAGCCTCCGGAAGCAGGCGCGCCATGGCGAGCGGCAGCGACAGGCCGACCACCGACAGGATCGTGGCCCGTTCCGGCGCCACCAGCTTCTCGCCCTCGAACGCGCGGATCATGGCGGCGCAAATGCTGTGCTGGCTGTCGACCAGCGTGCCGTCGCAATCGAAAACGGCGAGACGATTGGTCATTTCTTCCGCGGCGCTCCACCGCTCCTGCCGCCGCCGGACGCGCCTCTTGCGCGACGTTCGCCCTTGCGGCCCTTGCGGATCTGCTTGGCGTGGGCACGGGCGGCCTTCTTCTCATCCTCGCGGGTGGGCTTGCGCTCGACCTCCTCGTCCAGCGGGAGGTCGCCCGCATGAATGTCGAACCCCAGGGAGGTCAGGCTGGCGGCGAAATGGTCGGGCAATTCCGCGCGAACGTCGACGCGGCCGCCATCGGGATGGTCCACCCTGATGCGGCGGGCGTGAAGATGCATCTTGCGGCTGATCGTGCCGCTCAAAAAGGCTTCCTTGCCGCCATATTTGCCGTCCCCGACGATAGGATGCCCGATCGCCGCCATATGGACGCGCAACTGGTGGGTGCGGCCGGTATAGGGTTGCAGTTCCACCCAGGCGGCGCGATTGCCCGCCCGTTCGATCACGCGGTAGCGCGAGCGGGCGGGAAGCCCCTCCTCCTCATCCACATGCATTTTTTCGCCACCGGTGCCGGGTTGCTTGGCGATGGGCAGTTCGACCATGCCGTCCTCGATCGAAGGGACGCCCATGACGATGGCCCAATAAACCTTGCGCGCCGTGCGGCTGGAAAAGGCCTTGGCGAAATGCGCGGCCGAGCGCGCGGTGCGGGCGATCAGCAGCGCGCCGGACGTGTCCTTGTCGAGCCGGTGGACCAGCTTCGGGCGCTGGTCGAGTTCATATTCCAGCGCATCGAGCAGCCCGTCGACATGGTCGTCGGTCTTGGTGCCGCCCTGGGTGGCAAGACCCGGCGGCTTGTTGATGACGATGGCCTGAGCGTCGCGATGAATGACCAGACTCTGCGCGAAGGCGATCTGGTCTTCGGTCAGTTGCGGGCGAACCCGCTTGGGCTTGGCGCTTTCAGCGGCCTTGGGTTCGGCGGGAGGCACCCGGATCGTTTGCCCTTCGGCGACGCGATCGCCGGGGGTAGCGCGGGCGCCATCGACGCGAAGCTGGCCGGTGCGCGCCCAGCGGGACACGCTGTTGAAACCGATGTCGGGCAGATGCCGCTGGAACCAACGATCGAGCCGGATGCCGTCGTCATCGGCAGCCACGCGAAACTGCCGTACATCGAGCGATACCCCCTTGGCCGGGGAAGATTTGGCCGCCGCCGGTTTTGCTACCGGCTTCGGCGCCGCCTTGGGCGCATCGGGCTTACGGGCACGCGCAGCCTTTGCCGCGCCGCGGGCTCGGCCGTCCTTAGCGATGGCAGGCTTGCGCGGGCCTCGTGATGGTCCGGAAGATTTCTCCTTCATGCGACGCTCCTCATTACCGCAAGTCCGCCCGCAAGCGCGCCCACCGCGCCCAGAACGGAAAAGACGGCATAGGCAAGGCCCATGCCCAATTGTCCGCGCTCGATCATCAGCACGGTTTCCAGACTGAAGGAGGAAAATGTCGTGAAGCCGCCGAGCACGCCCACCGCCAGCAGCAGGCGGATCGGTTCCCCCCATCCGCTGCCGAAGCGCCCCAGCCAGCCTGCCAGCAGGCCCATGGCAAATCCGCCGATAATGTTGGCGCCGAAAGTCCCCCAGGGCCACGAAGCGCCGGGAACCATCATGCCTGCAAGACGTCCGAGCAGATAGCGCAGCGCCGATCCGGCAGCACCGCCCGCCATGACGAGAAAGATATTGGTCATGCCGCCCGCCCTAGAGCATTTTCAGAAGAATTGGGAAGCAATCATTGGGCAGGAACATGCGGCTGCCGGCAAAGAGCCGCCGAAATGCCAGGCAGCATCGGCGATTTTGGGCTTATCGGCCGTTATCCGCGATCACATCGACATTGGTCCGACCGCCCGGTGCGCTGGTGAACAGCAGGAAATAGGCGCTGCCATCATCCTTGCGCGTGCCGCCAAGCACATGGTCGCCGCCCATCAGCTTATGTTCGGCGTCGAAGCCAGCGCGGCGGGCCTGGGTATAGTAAAAGTCCATGACGCTCTGCCGCGGCACGGGCGTCACAAAGGATGCGGCGCGCAAAGTGCAGCCATTCTTGTCCGCGCCCGCCGCTTCGACCAACGTTGCGCCGGGATAGAGGGTAAAGGGTTCCGGCATCCGGCTGGCCCACTGATTGCCATAGGCCAGTTGCTTGCGGCAGGCCGCATTTCCCCCCGGTCCCTGTTGTCCGCGGGCGACCTCCGCCAGCGTTTCCGTCGATTCCAGTGCCTCGCCCTCCGCAGGAGCTGGCGTTGCAAGCAGCTTGCCGCCTGCCAGCTTGACCGATGCGGCCAGCGCCTTCGCAGCGTCGCCCTTCAGTGCGGGCAATTTGGCCGCGGATCCGCCGATCCTGTCGGGGTCCACGACGATCTGCCCTTCGACCACATTGTTGGTGAGCGCCTCATCCAGTGCGTTGAGATCAGCTTTCCTGTCTCCCTTGCCGCAACCGGCAAGCGGCAGCGCCAGGACAAGCGCCAATAATGTGACGGATCGAACAGACGCCATGGCTTCACTCCCTCGGTAAACAAGGCATGAAGAGTAGAGGTTAATTTTTCGTTAGGGATTTTGGTGAATCGCTGATTTTTTCTTAGCGGGCCATTTTCTGCCGACTGGCATTGCCCCGCTCCTTGCAGCGACTGCTTCAGGAGGCCATCTGGAACGCCATGCTCAATATATTGTCAGGCCTGATCGGACTTGTAACCCTGATCTTCATGATTCCGGCGCTATTCCCGCTGCTGGGCGCGCTCAACTGGCTACTTGTGCCAGTGGCGCTGATAGGCGCCTTTGTCGGCATGCTGTCCAGCCGGAACAGCGGACGCAATTTCTGCCTCACGGTCGCAGCATTCGGAGCGCTGCGCCTGTTCCTGGGCGGAGGCATATTCTGACCGAAGAGGCAGCCCGGATGCGCGGCGGCCTGCTTGCGGCGGCGGGCGCCTATGGAGCATGGGGTCTGCTGCCGATCTTCTTCCGGCTGCTGCACCATGTCGGCGCGGTGGAAATCGTGGCCCAGCGAATACTCTGGTCGCTGCTTCTGATCCTTGCCCTGCTGGCCGCGCAACGAAGACTGGCGGCCCTGTCCGGCCCGATGCGCGACAGAAGACTGCTGCTGCCTCTGATCGTCTCGGCTCTGCTGATCGGGGCCAACTGGCTGATCTATGTGTGGGGTGTCAACAATGGCCATGTGGTTGCGGCAAGCCTCGGCTATTTCCTCAATCCGCTGATCAGCGTCGGGCTGGGCGTCCTGATCCTCAAGGAAAAGCTGCGGCGCGGGCAAGCCGTGGCGATCGGCCTCGCCGCCCTCGGCGTCGCCATCATGGCCGCATCGGCGCTGACGACCTTGTGGATCAGCTTCGGACTGGCGTTGAGCTTCGCCTTTTACGGACTCGTCCGGAAACTGACTCCCGTGGCGCCGATGAGCGGCCTCGGCGTGGAGACGGTGTTGCTGGCGCCCTTCGCGCTCGGCTTTCTGGTCTTCCAGGGCCACACGGCGCTGGGACAGGATATCGGCACGACGCTGTTGCTGGTCGTTTCCGGCGCGGTGACCACCGTTCCGCTGGTCCTGTTCGCCACGGCGGCCCATCGCCTGCCGATGGCGATGCTGGGGCTGCTCCAATATCTGGCGCCGACGCTTCAGTTCCTCTGCGGCGTTCTGCTGTTCGGCGAAAAGTTGACCACCGGCCAGATGGCAAGCTTCGCCCTCATCTGGCTCGGCCTCGCCCTGTTTGCGGCGGACAGCATTTCAGCCGCCCGCCGCAACCGGATGGCGATGGCTTAAGCGAATTCCGTCGCTTCGAAACGGACAGGCTCGCCGACCGCTTCATTGGCGAGGGTATCTTCCCACATCACGCGATGGCCGCGGATGATGGTGCCGACCGCCTTGCCGGTCAGATCCATCCCCTCGAAGGGCGACCAGTTGCAGCGCGAGGCAAGCCAGTCGCTGCCGACCGTCCAGCGCTTCTTGAGGTCGACGATGGTGAAGTCCGCGTCATAGCCAAGGGCGATGCGGCCCTTACCCACCAGCCCGAACACGCGCTGCGGACCGGAAGAGGTCAGTTCAATGAACCGGCGCAGCGACAGGCGCCCTTCCGTGATATGGTTGAGCAGCAGCGGCACCAGCGTCTGAACGCCGGGCATGCCGCTGGGCGAAGCGGGATAGGATTTCGCCTTTTCCTCGATCGTGTGCGGCGCATGATCGCTGCCCAGCACATCGGGGACGCCCTGATTGAGCCAGTGCCACAGACCATCGCGATGCGCGCCCGAACGGATCGGCGGGTTCATCTGCGCATAGGTGCCAAGGCGCGGATAGGCGTCCTCCGCCGCGAGCGTCAGATGTTGCGGCGTGACCTCGCAGGTCGCGATGTCCTTGTGCTTCGCGATATATTCCAGCTCGGCGGGCGTCGTCACATGCAGGATATGAATGCGGCGGCGGGCCTTGCGGGCAAGGTCGATGATCCGCTTGGTCGCGATCATCGCACTTTCATCGTCGCGCCAGACCGGATGCGAGGACGGATCGCCCTCCACCCGCAGATCCTTGCGGACATTCATGCGCGCTTCGTCTTCGGCATGGATGGCGACGCGGCGCGTGCCGCTGGCCAGAACGCGGGACAGGGCATCGTCATCGTCGACCAGCAGACTGCCGGTCGAGGCGCCCATGAAGATCTTGACCCCCGATGTGCCCGGAATGCGCTCCAGTTCCTTCAGTTGTTCCGCATTGTCGGCAGTGGCGCCGACATAGAAGGCATGATCGCACCACATCCGATGATGGGCGCGCTTCAGCTTGTCATGCACGCGATCGGCCGTGTCGGTGTTGGGATTGGTGTTGGGCATTTCGAACACTGCCGTGATGCCGCCCAGCACCGCTGCGCGGCTGCCCGATTCGAGATCCTCCTTATGCTCCAGCCCCGGCTCCCGAAAATGCACCTGACTGTCGATACAGCCGGGCAGCACGTCAAGGCCGGTGCAGTCGATCACTTCCCCCGCATCACCGAGCGCCCCGCCGATGGCGACGATCCTGCCGCCGCGCACGCCCACATCCACGCTTTCCGATCCGCCGGGCGTGTGGACAGTGCCGTTTTTGAGGATGAGGTCGAAAGTTTCGGACATGATGGTTCACCGCTTGGATATGGTTAGGGAGTGTCCTACCTAAAGCCGATGACCGGCACCACCCTCAGCGACCGCGCCCTGATCAGAATTTCCGGCGAAGAAGCGAAACCCTTTCTCCAAGGCCTGCTGACGCGCGATGTGCTGGGGTTGAAATTCGACGCACCGCGCTGGACGGCGATGCTGACGCCACAGGGCAAGGCGCTGTTCGATTTCATCCTCTGGGCAGATGGCGAAGATGTGCTGATCGATTGCGAAGCGGCGCAGGTCGACGCCCTGATGAAGCGGCTGACGCTCTATCGGCTTCGGCGCAAGGTCGTGATCGGGCGGGAAGACGTCCTGGCTGTGCATTGGGCGCTGGAGGCGGAGGGCAAACCGTTCGATCCCCGGCTGAACGCGCTGGGGCATCGCTGGATTGCGGAACCGGACGGCGGCGATGCATCGGCTGCCTTTCGCGCGCACCGGCTGGCGCTGGGCGTGTTCGTGGGCGTGGGCGAGTTGGGGCAGGACCAGATTCTGTGGCTGGAAACCAATGCCGAGGAACTGCATGGCGTCGATTATGACAAGGGCTGCTATGTCGGGCAGGAAAATACCGCCCGGATGCATTATCGGAACAAGGTGAACCGGCGGCTGGTGGCCGTTCCGCTGGCGGAGGCCGATGACAAGCGTCAGAAGGCCGCCCTGCCCGACCTTGGCCTGTCGATCGAGTTGCGGCGTGTCGACGATATGGACCCTGCGATCCTGCCCGGCTGGCTTGCCAGCGCCATGGCGGAGCAAGCGGCAGAATGAACCCCGTTTTTGGAGCGCTGCTGGGCGCGCTTCTGCTGGCGGCCCCGGCTCAGGCGGAGACCCGCTGGACGCTCGTTAAAAGCTATCCTCACGATCCGGGCGCCTTCACCGAAGGCCTCTTCTTTCATGACGGCGCCTTTTACGAAAGCACGGGCCTGGAGGGCCAGTCTGAAATCCGCAAGGTCGATCCCAGAACCGGCAAAGTATTGAGCCGGAGAGTTCTGCCCCGCCCCTATTTTGGCGAGGGCATCGTCAACTGGAAGGACCGGCTGATCAGCCTCACATGGCGGCATCGGCAAGGCTTTATCTGGAAACTCAATGATTTATCCCCGGTTTCCGATTTTCGTTATGAGGGCGAAGGCTGGGGGCTGACGCAGGACGGCCGAAACCTCATCATGAGTGACGGCACGGCTCAACTGCGTTTTCTCGACCCGGAAAAGCTGACTGAAATACAGCGCATCACCGTTACGTGGAATGGCCGTCCCGTCGAACGGCTCAATGAACTCGAATATGTTAAAGGCGAGATATGGGCGAACATCTGGTATGACGACCATATCGCGCGAATCGATCCCCATACCGGCGCCGTGATCGACTGGCTGGACATTTCTCCGCTCGTTCGGGCCAGCGGCGCAAGTGACAGCGAAGCGGTGGCCAATGGCATCGCCTATGACGCAAAGTCCAACCGGCTGTTCGTGACCGGCAAGAATTGGGCGAAGCTGTTCGAGATCAGGCTGGAGAATTAGGGCTTTCGAGCTTCATCCATGCGCTTTCCTGCGCCGGGTTTCCCAGCCCTTCCTGGCAGCGGCCGATCGATCAGCCGCCGACCGTTTGGCTGAGGCAGCCCCACCTTTTCTGCCGCCCGTGCGTGAGGACACCTGGCTGTCGGGCTTGCCGCGTCCAGAGCCGGATTTGTTGCCGCCGCCCGATTCCTTGTTCACCGTCGCCCAGGCCCGTCGCTCCGCCTCCTTCTGGGAAACGCCGCGATCTTCATAGCCTTCCTCGATATGCTCGGCCTTGCGCTTCTGCTTGTCGGTATAGCCGCTCTTGTCGCCTCTGGGCATGATCGTCTCTCCATCTGGCCCGCCGTTCCTCCGCCTTTAACGACCCAGCGCGCATTCCCGTTCACATCGCTCCACTGCCGTTACGAATTCCGGGAACAGAGGAGGCAGGGCGGCGTTCAGACGTCATGGAGCAGCGCACGCTTATCGAACGGCTGGCCCGTCATCTGGCTGCTGGTGACCCCGATCGCTGGCAGACGAAGGTGGAAGATGCGGCCAGCCTGCTCGCCCTCATGAAAAGTCCCGACGAAGCGATGGTCGATGCAGGCGACACACGCATATGGCAGGCCATGATCGACGCCGCTCTGCGTGAACGGTGGTCCGTGGCGCAGGCTCCCCATACGGCCGAACCTCCGGCGGGCACCGACGAAGAAGGCGAAATCGCCCTGCCGCCCGGCAGCGTCAGTGACAATCGGGCGGATTGGGTCCATCTGCATGACCGACAGGAGAAGCCGACATGAAGGGGTTTTTGAAACTCGCCTTGCTGACCGGACTGGGGGCTGCGGCCTGGAAGGGCTGGAAGGAATGGCAGCTCAGGGCAAAGGAGGTCAGGTGGCCCCCTGCCAAGGCGCTCGGGACAAGTTCCGGGCCGGTCCGCGATGCGGGACCGGCGGAGCAGCATATCGACGCCCGGGACTGGGACCTGATCGACGAGCAGATCGACGAATCCTTCCCCGCCAGCGACCCGCCGGGCAATTATCGCGGCCTTCACTGATCGGCGTAGAGCATTGCCCCTGTCCGGTCCGACCATTATGAGGCGGCTTCGGGCGCCATTCCGGCGCTGACAGGGGAATAATATCAATGCCTTCGGGTCTGATTGCGCTGCTGGACGACGTAGCGGGAATTGCCAAGCTCACCGCCAGTTCACTGGATGACGTCGCCGCCGCCGCGGGCAAGGCAGGATCGAAGGCGGCCGGGGTCGTGATCGACGATACCGCCGTCACGCCGCGTTATGTCATGGGCCTGACGCCGGATCGCGAACTGCCGATCATCTGGAAGATCGCCAAGGGATCGCTGCGCAACAAGCTGTTTTTCCTGTTGCCCGCCGCGCTCGCGTTGAGCGCCTTTGCCCCATGGCTGCTGCCGCCTCTGTTGATGCTGGGAGGCGCTTTCCTTTGTTTCGAGGCTGTGGAAAAGCTGCTGGAAGCCGTGCAGGGCGGCCATGATCTGGCCGAAGAGGCGCTGACCACGCATAGTTCGAAGGAACTGGAGGACCAGAAGGTTTCCGGCGCCATCCGAACGGATTTCATACTGTCTGGCGAGATCATGGCAATTGCGCTGGACACAGTGGCGAGCGAGCCGATCTGGGAACAGGCGATCATTCTGGCGGTCGTCGCGATTCTGATCACCGCGGGCGTCTATGGCGTGGTGGGCTTCATCGTGAAAATGGACGATATCGGCCTGCACCTTGCCGAACGGCGTTCCGTTGGCGCCCGGTCGCTGGGACGCGCCATGGTGAAGGCCATGCCGGTTCTGATGACGATATTGGGCGTGGTCGGCACGGCGGCGATGCTCTGGGTCGGTGGCGGGCTGATCGTCCATGGACTGCATGAATTTCATTGGGAGACCATCCCCGGCACGATCCATCGGGTGGCCGAAGGTGCCGCCCATGGCCTCCCCACCGTCGCGCCCGTCGCGGAATGGGTGGTGAACGCCATCGGGGCGGGAATCGTGGGTCTGGCCGTGGGCGCGGCCGTTGTTGCGGTGCTGCACCTCTTCAAAAAGCATTGATGGCGTCGCCATGGCGCATTGAGGCCGGGGCGCTGACGGCGCTCGCGCTGCCGATGATCGCGGGCAACATCGCCTGGGCGGGCATTGCGGCGACCGATCTGCTGTTGCTGGGACGGCTGGGGGCCGGGGCGGTGGCATCGGGGGCTCTGGCGATCAATCTGTTCAACGCCTTCCTGATCTTCGGCATGGGTCTGGTCACGGCCGCAGCCCCGCTGATCGCCAGCGAGCGCGGGCGGCGTCGCCATTCTGTCCGCGACGTCAGACGTACCGTCCATCAGACCCTGCGCGCGGCGGCACTGTTCGTGCTGCCCGCTTGGGCGCTGTTATGGGAATGCGAGGCCCTGTTGCGCGCCATGGGGCAGGAACCGGACCTTGCGCATCAAGCTGGCCTGTTGATGCGCGGACTGCAGTGGGCCTTGCTGCCCTTTCTGGGCTTCACAACGCTGCGCAATTTCATATCTGCACTGGAGCGGCCGGTTTGGGGCCTTGTCATCATGGTCTGCGCCATTCCCTTCAATGTTTTGGCCGGATGGGCACTGATCTTCGGGCATCTGGGGTTCCCGGCGCTGGGCCTCTTCGGCGCGGGCATCGCGAGCAGCCTTTCCTCCTCCTTCCTGTTCCTGGGCCTGCTGGCCGTCATCCTGATCGACCGGCGCTTCCGGCGCTATCGCCTGCTGGGTCGGTTCTGGACCCGGGATCGGGAACGGCACCGCGCCGTCTGGGCGCTAGGCCTGCCGATCGCGATCACGCTGGGCTTTGAAACGACGGTGTTCAACGCCTCGGCCTTTCTGATGGGGCTGATCGATCGCGACTCGCTGGCGGCGCACGCCGTCGCGATCCAGATCGCCGCGCTGGTCTTCATGGTCCCCATGGGGATCGGCCAGGCCGCGACGGTCCGGGTTGGCCTGGCCTATGGAAGAAGAGACCGGGCGGCGATTGGGCGGGCAGGATGGCTGGCGCTGGCGATCGGAACCGGCTTTGCGCTGATGGCGGCTATGCTTCTTCTTGCCATGCCCCGAACCCTGATCTCAGCCTTTCTCGATCCTGGCGATCCCGCCAATGGGAGAACCGCTTCGCTGGCCATAGGCTTTCTCGGCGTGGCGGCGCTGTTTCAGCTCGTGGATGCCGCGCAGGCGGTCTGCGCGGGCGTTTTGCGCGGCATTCAGGACACGCGCATGCCGATGATCTTTGCCCTTGTCGGCTACTGGATCATCGGCATAGGCGTGGGCGTCATCCTTGCCTTTCCCTTTGGATTGAAGGGTGTTGGCATCTGGCTGGGCCTTGCGAGCGGACTTGGAGCCGTGGCGCTGCTGCTGCTTGTCCGATGGGCAATGAGGGCGAGGCTGGGCCTGCTATCGCACACGCAAAATCTGTGAAGGCATTCGTCCCGGAAATCCGCCAAGTTGCATCATAGTGTGATGGTGCGACGCACAAAGCAATTGAACGATTGCGCCGAATCAGTAATGAAAACCCATTATGACCTCTCCGACCACCATTTTCGAAGCGATCGCGCTCCAGAAATGCCTGATGGCGACCTATAACAAGATGGTCGTGAAGCTGGCGCCGCATATCCTCTATACCCGCCACGACGAAATGTTCATCGACGCCGTTACCATAGAGCGTGAAGGCCGGCCGCCGCGTGAACTGAAGCTGGGCACGTTCAAGCTGGCCGGGCTGAATGAAGTCAGCGTGCTTGACGAGACGTTCGATGCCATGCACGGCCTTTATGACGAAACAGACGACAAATATAAGGGCGTGACCCTGTTCGCCATCGCCCCCGAAAGCGCCGCGGCTTAAACGCCGGACGATCGAGACGTAAAAGGGCGGTTCGATCAGGCCACCCATTTTACGTCGATCCTATTTTTTCAATCGGTAGCCGGTGCGGAACATCCAGCCGATGACGCCAAGGCAGAACGCCAGCATCCCGCCGATAAACAGCAGGCTGTATTCGATTCCCACATCGCCCCGGCCGAAGAAGGTCCAGCGGAAACCCGAGATCAGATAGACGATCGGGTTGAACAGCGTGATCGTTCGCCAGGGCTGGGCCAGCATATGGATCGAATAGAAGGCCCCGCCCAGAAAGGTCATCGGCATGATGATCAGCAGCGGGATCACCTGCAACTGCTCAAAGCTTTGCGCCCAGATGCCCAGGATGAAGCCGAAAAGGCAGAAACTCACAGCGATCAGCATCATGAACGCAACCATCGCCAGCGGATGCGCGACCTGGATATCGACGAACAGGTGGGCAGTGGCCAAGATGATCGATCCGACGATCAGCGACTTGGTCGCCGCTGCGCCGACATAGGCGATGATCGTTTCCGTCGCAGACACCGGCGCGGACAGCAATTCATAGATGGTGCCAGTGAATTTGGGCATATAGATGCCGAAACTGGCGTTGAAGATGCTCTCAGTGAACATCGACATCATGATGAGGCCCGGTACGATGAAGGCCGCATAGGGGATGCCGTCAATCTGCGTCATACGCGATCCGATGGCTCCGCCAAACACCACAAAATAAAGCGATGTCGTGATGACCGGCACCAGCAGCCCGGTCAGCAGCGTGCGACGGAAGCGGTGCAGTTCGAATTTGTAGATCGACCAGATGGCGCGATGGTTGAAACCGCTCATGCCGCTTTCTCCTGGTGGACGAGGCTCACGAAAATATCCTCCAGGCTGCTCTGTTCGGTATTGAGGTCCTTGTAGCCGATGCCCAGGTCGCCCAACCGGCGCAACAACGAGGAAACGCCAGTGCGTTCGGCCTGAGTGTCAAACACATATTCAATCTCGTGGCCATCGCTTTTCAGCGTCACATGCCACTCAGCCAGTTCCGGAGGCAGGGCGGACAGGGCATCGGACAGCGAAACCGTGAGCGTCTTCTTGCCCAGCTTCTTCATGAGCGCGGTCTTTTCCTCGACCAGCACCAGCTCACCCCTGTTGATCACGCCGACACGATCGGCCATTTCCTCAGCCTCTTCGATATAATGAGTGGTGAGAATGATGGTGACGCCAGTCTGGCGCAGTTCGCCGATCAGCTTCCACATGTCGCGGCGCAATTCGACGTCGACCCCCGCCGTCGGCTCGTCGAGGAACAGGACGCGCGGTTCGTGGGACAGCGCCTTGGCGATCATCACGCGGCGCTTCATGCCGCCCGACAGCTCCAAAATCTTGCTGTTGCGCTTGTCCCAGAGCGACAGATCGCGGAGCACTTTTTCGACATAGGCATCGTTGCGCGGCTTTCCAAACAGCCCGCGTGAAAAGCTGACCGTGTCGATCACCCGCTCAAAGGCGTCCGTATAGAGTTCCTGCGGCACCAGCCCGATGGCGGATCGCGAACCGCGATAGTCGCTGACGATGTCATGCCCTGCAACCGTGACGGTGCCGCCGCTCGGCCGGACATTACCGCAGATGATGGAGATCATGGTCGTCTTGCCGGCGCCATTCGGCCCCAGCAGCGCGAAAATTTCACCTTCCTCAATCTCCAGATCGACGCCTTTAAGCGCCTGAAAACCCGAAGCATAGCTTTTGGTCAGGCCGGAAACGCTGATGATGGATGCCATGCGCGGCAATGCCCCCTTCTTGCTGAGCGGCAAAGATAGGACGCCGCGACCCCGAAGCAAGCAGCGGTCTATTCGCCCCTGCGGAAAAAGCGGAAAACCGTGGCCGGGGGGAAGTTGCGGACGGTCTGCCCGACGCGCACGACGTCCAGGTCGAGCGCGTCGAGAATTTCGCGATTGACCGGCGGACGCATCGAGTAGGTGAACTGGATGAAGCCGGCGCCAGGCCGTAGCATGCGAAAGCTCTCTGACAGGATATCGGCGTGCATCTGACGATCCATAGCCAGCAGCGGCAGACCGCTGATGACCGCCTGATACTCGCCGGACTGTCCGGCGGCCGCCGTGGACACGATCTGGGCTGGAGTTTCAAGGACAGACACATGGGGGAAGTGCCGTCGCAGGCCGCGGGCGAAGGCGGGGTTGATCTCAACCACTTCCAGTTTTTCCGGCGGCAGGCCCGTTCCCAATATGGCCCGCGTAAAAACCCCGGTCCCTCCGCCCAACTCGATCACGCGACCATCATCGGGGTTGATATGCTCGACCATCAGTCGCGCAAGATAACGGCTGCTGGGCACCACTGATGCGGTCTGCCGCGGCTTCTTCACCCACGCAGCCAGAAAATCCAGATACTCGGTAGCCCGGGTGCGGAACTCGCTGTTGGGCAGGGCGACCGCCCGGCTGCGCTTGGGCTTATGCTGCATGAGCGAACTGCGACCATAGGCTTGTCATGACGACTCCCTTAGCGGGCTGGAAAGGCGCCGTCGATTGGCTTTAACAGCGTTTCCAGGTCCTTTTGCCGCGCCAGGTCAGCATTTCAGGGTTTCGATACGCTCCTGCAACCATGCAGCAACGGCAGCGATCCGTGGCAGTTTCTTGAGGTCGCCATGAGTGACCAGCCAGAAACTGCGGGTGATCTCTACCGCCTCGCCGATCACCGGCACCAGCGCGGGATCAGATCGGGCAATGAAGTCCGGCAGCACGCCGACACCCGCCCCCTCCGCAATCATGCGATGCTGCATGTTGATGCTGGTTGCCCGCAGGCTGGCCTCCAGCCCGGCCTCTACCTCATCCAGATAGTCAAGTTCGGGCGAAAAGATGAATTCGGGGACATAGCCGACCAGCACATGGTTGCTGAGATCGGCGGGCCGCTGCGGCGTCCCCGCCCCAGCCAGATAATCCGGGGAGGCATAGAGATGCAGCCGATAATCGCCCATCCGGCGGACCGATAGCCTTCCCCGCTGCGGCCGGGCCAGCATAACGGCCATATCCGCTTCCCGCTTCGACGGATTGAGAAAACCCGAAGCGGTAATCAGATCCAGCCTGATGCCCGGATGACGGCGGCTGAAATCGGCGAGACCCGGCGCCAGCACCCACGTCCCAAAACCCTCCGCTACCGAAAGCCGTACCTGACCGCTCAGATGATGTTCCTGGCCGGTCGCGTCTTCCATTGCGGCCAGAGCAGCGCTTTCAACGCTCTCGGCATGGCGCAGCAGGGCTTGCCCGCGCACGGTAAGCGTCCGCTCCCCTGCCCCCAACTCAAACAATTCCAGCCCCAGATTACGTTCAAGCCGGGCTATCCGGCGGGCAATGGTGGTCGCGTCGATCCCCAGAGCGCGGGCAGCCGGCGCCATCCTGCGCGTCCGCGCCACTGCCAGAAACACCCTGAGATCGTCCCAATCGAACATCCGCCGCCCGCCAAAACTGCAAAATCGCTGGGACGATATGCATATCTGCGTTGTTGCGTGCAATTCCGCATCTTATCTACAGACAGTTTCAAAGTGCATGTCAGGGAGAGCTTGTGAGCCAGTTCGATCTCACCGAGGACCAGTTGGCCATTCAGGACATGGCGCGCCGGTTCACCGCCGACGCCATTACGCCCCATGCGGCGGAGTGGGATGAAAAGCATATCTTCCCCCGCGACACGATCCGCGCGGCCGCGGAGCTGGGCTTCGGCAGCATTTACGTGTCGGAAGAGGCTGGCGGGATCGGGCTGGGCCGATTGGAAGCGGCGCTCATCATGGAGGCCATGGCCTATGGCTGCCCATCCACCAGCGCTTTCATCTCCATTCACAATATGGCCGCCTGGATGATCGACCGATTCGGAGCCCCGGCGGTGAAGGCCAAATATCTGCCTTTCATGGTTCCGATGGAGCGAATCGGCAGCTATTGCCTTACCGAGGCAGGCTCCGGGTCGGACGCGGCCGCGCTCAAGACCAGAGCGGTCAGGGACGGCGATCATTATGTCGTCACCGGCTCCAAACAGTTTATTTCGGGCGGCGGCGAGAATGAGATTTACGTCGTCATGGTCCGCACCGGCGAGGAAGGCCCCAAGGGCATCAGTTGCCTCGTCATCGAAAAGGACATGCCCGGCGTCAGCTTCGGCGCGCCGGAGCGCAAGCTGGGCTGGCATTCGCAGCCCACCGCGCAGGTCAATTTCGACGGCGTCCGCGTGCCCGTGGAAAATCTGGTCGGCGGGGAAGGCGAAGGTTTCCGCATCGCGATGATGGGCCTGGACGGCGGACGGCTCAACATCGGCGCCTGTTCCCTCGGGGGCGCGCAGCGCTGCATCGATGAGGCCGTCAGTTACACCAGGGACCGCAGGCAGTTCGGGCAGGCCATCGCCGAATTCCAGAATACGCAGTTCATGCTGGCCGACATGCAGACCGAACTGGAGGCGGCGCGAACCCTGCTCTATGCGGCCGCCGTCAAGGTGACGGAAAATGCGCCCGACAAGACGCGTTTCGCCGCCATGGCCAAGCGCTTTGCGACCGATACCGGATCGTCGGTGGTCGACCGGGCGCTGCAACTGCATGGCGGCTATGGCTATCTGATGGACTATCCGATCGAGCGCTTCTGGCGCGACCTTCGCGTCCATTCGATTTTGGAAGGCACCAATCAGGTGATGCGCATGATCGTCGCCCGCGACATGCTGCGGCAGTGAGCGCCGGGGGACGGATATGAATGATGAGGTTCTGATTTCGGTCGAAAATGGCGTTGGCCGCATCCGGCTGAACCGGCCGAAGGCGATTCACGCGCTGACCACGGGCATGTGCAGCGCCATCATCGACGCGCTGCTGGCATGGCGGACGGATGAAAGCGTGATTGCGGTGATGCTCGACCATGCCGAGGGCCGCGGCTTTTGCGCAGGCGGCGACATTGCGATGATCGCCAACAGCGCAAAGGGGGATTGTTCGGAGGCGGAGCAATTCTTCCATACCGAATATCGGATGAACCATCTGCTGTTCGTCTATGAAAAGCCGATCCTTGCCTTCTTGGACGGCATCGTCATGGGCGGCGGCGTCGGAATCTCCGATCCCGCCCGCTATCGGGTCGCCACGGAACGCACCCTCTATGCCATGCCGGAAACGGGCATCGGCCTGTTCCCGGACGTCGGCGGCGGCTGGTTCCTGCCGCGCATGCCGGGACGCACGGGGGCCTGGCTCGCCACCACCGGGGCACGGATCAAGGGCGCGGATTGCGCCGCGATCGGCATCGCCACCCACTATATGGCGTCGGACAAGCTGGAAGCGGTGAAAGCGCGGATCATCGCCGATCCCTATGGCGTGGGCGAGATACTGGATGAGATGGCCGACACGCCGCCTCCATCCGGGTGGGAGACACACCGGGAGCAGATCGACCGGCTGTTCGCGTCGGATATCTATGAGGAGATTCTGGCCGCGCTGAAGGCGGACGGATCGGATTGGGCGCAGGCGCAACTCGCCA
The DNA here is from genome assembly GCF_041987595.1 of Sphingobium sp. GTDB lineage: Bacteria > Pseudomonadota > Alphaproteobacteria > Sphingomonadales > Sphingomonadaceae > Sphingobium. Next base: position 48,827 of record NZ_JBHIWJ010000009.1, read on the forward strand.
CGCTGGCCGCCAAATCGCCGCAGACGATCAAGGTCGCCCTGCGCCAGATGGTGGAAGGCGCGGCCTTTACCGACTTCGCCGACAATATGCGCAACGAATATCGCATCGGCTATCATGTCATTCGGCGGCCCGATTTCGTCGAAGGCGTGCGGGCCGTGATCTTCGACAAGGATAATGCGCCGCAATGGAATCCGGCGCGACCGGAGGATGTGTCTGACGAACTGATAAACAGCCTGTTCGCGCCGCTGCCTGCAGACAAGGAATGGACCCCGCTGCCCCAGTTGCGCGGCTGAGATCGATCGAGAGGAGTGCCCTGAGATGAGCCAGACCATCGCCTTTGTCGGCCTTGGCAACATGGGCGGCGGCATGGCCGCCAACCTGCTGAAAAACGGCTTTGCCGTGCGCGCCTTCGATCTGTCCGAAGAGGCGCTGGCCAGGGCGGAACAGGCAGGAGCGAAGCGTTGCTCCAGCGCGGCGGAAGCGGCGACGGGCGCCGATGCGGTCGTCACCATGCTGCCCGCGGGCAAGCATGTCGAAAGCGTCTATACCGGCGAGGTATTCGGGGCGGCCAAAGACGGCGCCCTGTTTATCGACTGTTCGACCATCGATGTCGCCACCGCGCGCAGGGTGGAGGACGCGGCCGCAGCGAAGGGTTTCGAAATGGTCGACGCGCCGGTCTCTGGCGGCATCGCGGCGGCCAATGGCGGCACACTGACCTTCATGGTCGGCGGCTCCGATCAGGCCTTCGGTCGGGCCAGATCGATCCTGTCCGCCATGGGCAAGGCGGTGATCCATGCCGGCGGCGCCGGCAATGGGCAGGCGGCGAAGATCTGCAACAACATGCTGCTGGGCGCGACCATGGTGGCGACCTGCGAAACCTTTGCGATGGCCAAGAAGCTCGGTCTCGACCCGCAGACCTTCTACGATATTTCCAGTGTGTCCTCGGGTCAGAGCTGGTCGATGACCAGCTATTGCCCGGTGCCGGGCGTCGGCCCGCAAAGCCCCTCCGACACTGGCTATCAGGGCGGTTTCGCGGTCGGGCTGATGCTCAAGGATCTGAAGCTGGCGAGCGAGGCGGCGGCCTCCGTGGGCGCCAGCGTGCCGATGGGCAACACGGCGGAATCGCTCTATCAGTTGCTTGCCAATCGGGGCGAAGCGGGACGGGATTTCTCGCTGATGATCGAGATGCTGGAGGGCAAATAAAGCCCGTCCAACCTTGGGGATGATGGGGCGGAAATTTCTCCGCCCCTCGCCTAATGGATCAGCGCCCTTTCCAGACGCCGGGGCGCTTTTCGACGAAGGCGGTCATGCCTTCCACCTTATCCTCGGTCGCCGTGAGGATCTGGAACAGACGGCGTTCGGTCAGGATGCCCTGCGCCAGCCCGGTCTCAAAGGCCAGATTGACCATCTCCTTGTTCACCATCGCAGCCATGGGCGGCATCCCCGCGATGGTAGCCGCCGTCTTCAGCGCATCATCGAGCAGGTCCGCCGCGGGCACGATCCGGGCGACCAGACCAGCGCTCTCGGCCTCCTCTGCGCCCATCATCCGGCCGGTCAGGCACATTTCCATCGCCTTCGCCTTGCCCACGGCGCGGGTCAGCCGCTGCGATCCACCCATGCCGGGCGCCACGCCCAACTTGATCTCGGGCTGCCCGAATTTCGCCGTGTCGGCGGCCAGAATGAAGTCCGCCATCATCGCCAGTTCGCACCCGCCACCCAGCGCAAAGCCTGCGACCGCTGCGATCCACGGCTTGCGCGTGGCCACCACATTGGTCTGCCAGCCGGAAAAGAAATCCTGAAGGAAAAAGTCGGCAGCTTCCTTCTCCACCATTTCCTTGATGTCGGCGCCTGCGGCAAAGGCCTTTTCGCTGCCGGTCAGCACCAGACAGCGTTGCGAGGGATCGGCATCATAAGCGGCAAAGGCTGCGCTCAGATCCTCCAGCACCTGACCATTGAGCGCGTTGAGCGCCTGCGGACGGTTGAGCGTCACCAGCGTCACCGCCTCGCGCTGTTCCACCAGGATCGTTTCATAAGCCATAGCCATATCCCTTCCTCTGACGGCCGTGTCTGAACGGCCCTTTGCGGTTCGCTCTATGCAGGGCGAACGCCCTTGACCAGCCCCTGAAAATCGCAGCTTTGCAGCCGCTATCGGCACAGATGCATGAAATCCCGCTCATAGCTGCGCAGATGCGCGCCGCCGTCGACATAGACGGTCTGTCCGGTCACCGCGCTCGCGCTGGCGAGGAACAGCACCGCTTCCGCAATCTGCTCCGCTTGCGGCAGGCGCGCCAACGGCATCATATTGGAGAGCCGCCCCATCTGAGCGTCATCATAATCGGCCGTGGCGATGGTCAGTCCCGGCGCTACGGCATTGACCCGCACCTGCGGCGCCAATGTGGATGCCGACAGCCGCGTCAGGCCCGCCAGCGCCATTTTCGACAGGGTATAAGCCAGCTGATCGTCATGCGGATGATCGATGCGCTGGTCCAGTATGTTGATGATGCACCGATCCCCCGTCCCCGCCGGAACCGTCGCAAAGGCCTTGGTCAGCAGGGCGGGTGCAACGCAGTTGACGGCATAGTGCCGCATCAGGTCCTCCGCCGTCACGCTGGCGAGCCGGTCCTGACCGAAGATCGCCGCGCTGTTGACGAGAATGTCGGGCGGGCGGCCAAAGCGTTCCGCCACCAGCGCGATCAGTTCCTCCGCGCCCTCCGGATCCGTAAAGTCGACCGTAAAGCCATCCCATTCGGTCGCATGCTCCTCCAGCGTCAGCGCCAGATGGGAATCGAGCCGCGTGTCATGGCTGCCGTGAATCGCCAGCGAATAGCCCGCAGCCGCAAAGGCGGCGGATATGATGCCGCCCAGCCGCCGGTGGCCGCCCGTGACCAGTGCCAGACGCTTTTGCGCCAGCGGCAGCGCGCCGGACGCTTTTTGGGTCCTCGCCCCGCCGAGGGGGCGATAGGTGGGCAATTCTTCTCCGCTCACGAGCCGATCAGCTTCAGCACTTCTTCCCGGCTTTTTTCGTCTTCCCGGAAGATGCCCAACATGCGGCTGGTCTTCATGACGACATTGGGAGTGCGCACGCCGCGGCCCGTCATGCAACCATGAGTCGCTTCGATCACGACGGCGACGCCCTGCGGCTTCAGATGCTCCCAGATGCAGTTGGCGACTTCGGACGTCAGCCGCTCCTGCACCTGAAGACGGTGGGCGAAGGCATGCAGCACGCGCGCCAGCTTCGATATGCCGACGACATATTGGCCGGGCAGATAGGCGATATGCGCAACGCCCACGATCGGCGCCATATGATGTTCGCAATGCGACTGAAACGGAATGTCCTTGAGCAGAACTATGTCGTCATAGCCGCCAACCTCATGAAAGATACGCGAGAGGTGATAGGCCGGATCATCCCCATAACCCCGGCAATATTCCTTCCACGCGCGCGCCACGCGCTCGGGCGTTTCGAGCAGGCCTTCCCGCTCAGGCGTGTCGCCTGACCAGCGGATCAGGGTGCGAATCGCCTCGGACACATCCTTGGGCACCGGGATCTTGAGCGCTTCGCCGGCCGCCTCGGCATCGGGGTCATATTCCATGGGAGGCATCACTCCTTTTTCTGCTTGTCGCGCATATGGCGGCTCAGCCGCCTGAACGCCAGCCCCTTCGCCATGCTGGACAGAAGATCGGCCCGATGGCACATATCCGGAAAACCGGGTTCAGCCGGGTCGCAACCATCATATAAAACGGAACCCATGCGGACCGAACATATCGCCGCCGTCCTTCTTGCCGCGGGCAGTTCTTCCCGTTTCGGCGAACAGGACAAGTTGATGGCAGAATTGCGCGGAAAGCCGCTGGCCGTCCATGCGCTGGAAACCATCGCGTCCATGATCTTTGCCGAGCTGGTGGCCGTCGTCCGGCCATTCGAGCAGGCGCCGGTTCTGCATCGCAAGCTCGAACGACGCGGATATAGCGTTTTGGTCAATGACCGGCCGGAAGACGGTATTTCCGGCAGCATCGTCCGCGCGGTCGAACATGTCATGCCGATCCGCAAGTGCCGGGGCATATTGATCTGCCTCGCCGACATGCCCGACGTGCCGCAGACGCATTATAACCGCATCTGCCTGGCTGCGGAGGATATCCGTTCGGTGGTGGCCAGCACGGATGGCTTTTCCGCCTCTCCCCCGGCCTTTATCGGGCGCAGGCATTTCCCCGAACTGCTTGCCCTGGGCGGCGATCAGGGCGCCCGCGCGTTGCTGAGCCATGGTGTGCAGATCGAGACCATGGGCGCCTGCCTGCGCGACATCGACTTGCCGGAAGATTTGCTGGACCGGCGCCCCGGATAGGTGTTCGGCTGGCCTAGCTGGACCGTGTCGGATCGGTCATCGGATCACCCATCTCGCGCGGATCGGCGGAGCGGGAGAGCGGCAGGGATCCGGTCTGCCGTTCCAGCATGCGATGAACGACCGGCGGATTGGGACCACCATGCAGCGCATGAATGGCCTCGCTGTTAGCCATGTCGGCGACCGTCCGGCGGCTGTTGTGACGGACATAGTCCAGCCAGGTAGAGACATGATAGCGTTCCACCCATAATTCCGGATCGCCCAGATCGCGCAGCAGCGACCAGCCATGGGCGCCGTCGCGGCGGCGTATGCGGCGGCGCTCGCTCATGGCGGTAAGGAAGGGCACGACCGATCCCGCCGGGATGCGATATTCGATGGTGACGACGACGGGGCCGCTGCGGGGTTCGATCGGCACCGCAGTATGAGGTTCCTGCCACAAATTCTGAAGGTCGAGATTTTCGTCCCCTGCCTGCGCGAGCGGACGCACATAGCCGATCAGCGCCGACACGAATTGGGCGGCAGCAGCGATATATAGAGCGACGACAACGCCATGGTCTTCCGCCACGGTGCCAAAGAGCCAGGCGCCTCCGGCCATGCCGCCGAAGGTGATCATCTGATACAGCGCGACCGCCCGTGCCACCACCCAGCGCGGCGCCGACATCTGCACCGACACGTTGAAGGTCGAAAGCACGATCACCCAGCCCGCCCCTGCCATCAGCAGGCCGATCAGCGCCACGGCGAGCCAGTCGCTGACAGCCATCAGCAGGGTTCCGGCAGCGAGGGACATGGCAGCAAAACGGACGATCGTTTCGATCGGAAAACGCTGCCGCAATTTACCCGTCGAGAGAGCACCCAACACGGCGCCGATGCCGAAGGCGCCGCTGAGCGCGCCGAAGGTCAGCGCGCCCCCCGCCAAGATATCGCGCGCCACCAGCGGCATCATCGCCGACACCGCACTTGCCCCGATGCCGAAGGCCGCACTGCGCAGCAGGACCAACTGGATTTTTGGCGACATGGTCACATATCGCACCCCGGCCAGCATCGCGACGCCCATCCGCTCACGCGGCAGTAGTTGCGGGGGAAGCTCCGGACGCCAGCGCGCCAGCACGGCCACGAGCCCGATATAGCTGACGGCATTGACCAGAAAAGCCGCGGCAGCCCCGGCAGCGGCGACGATGATGCCGCCCAGGGCGGGACCAAGGCTGCGGGCCATGTTGAAGCCCATGCTGTTCAGCGAGACAGCATTGGGCAGGGAGGCGCGCGGCACCATGTCGCCGACCGATGCCTGCCAGGCCGGGCCGTTGATGGCGGTCGCGCAGCCCACCAGGAAAGTGAAGCCAAGCAAGGTCCAGGGCGTCACCCATCCCATCCAGGCGAAGAAGGCCAGCAATGCCGAAACGATGAGCATGAAGAGCTGGCTGAGAAGCATTACCAGCCGCCGGTCCGCATTGTCCGCGACCGCCCCCGCCCAGAGCGAGAGCAGCATGATCGGCAGGGTCGTTGCCGCCGGGACCAGTGCGATCATCTGGGGCGAGGCCGAAAGCGAAGTCATCATCCACTGGGCGCCGACCGACTGGATCAGCCCGCCGAAGTTCGAGGCCAGACTGGCCCACCAGATCGCGCGGAAAATCGGAATCGACAGGGGCGACGGCGGTGGAGGAGACTCTGAATCAGACACTAAACGCCATGAAGCCCAATTGGAGCCGAGGGTCAAATCACCGAATCGGAAAATGGTGCGATTGCGCGAATGAAGGGGCGAATTGAAGCCGGTCGGGAAGATGACGTTACGGTCGGGCAGGCCCGTCGATTGGGGCTTGCACTTTACGTAAACGTAAATACATTTGCGAGCAACATCCGGCGCTCGCATGCGGCGGGCCAGAGAGGAACAGCCATGGAAGCCTATATTTACGACGCCGTCAGGACCCCCCGTGGCCGGGGCAAGGCCGACGGATCGCTCCACGAGATCACGCCCATCCAGCTGGCGACACAGGTGCTGGAGGCAGTGCGCGACCGCACGCAGATCGACACCGCAGATGTCGACGACGTGATACTCGGCTGCGTCAGCCCGGTCGGGGAGCAAGGCGCGGATATCGCGCGCGTCGCGGTGCTGAACGCCGATTATGCGCAGACCGTGCCGGGCGTGCAGGTCAACCGCTTCTGCGCTTCGGGACTGGAGGCAGTGAACATGGCGGCGGCCAAGGTCTATTCGGGCGAAGCTGGCCTCGCCATCGGCGGGGGCGTCGAATCGATGAGCCGCGTGCCGATGGCATCGGACGGCGGCGCCTGGGCGATGGACCCGGCGGTCGCCTACAAGACCTATTTCGCGCCGCAGGGCATCGGCGCCGACGTGATCGCGACCAAATTCGGCATCAGCCGCGACGATGCCGACGCCTATGCCGTCGAAAGCCAGCGCCGCGCCAAGGCCGCATGGGACGAAAAGCGCTTTGCGAAGTCGATCGTGCCGGTGAAGGATGTTATCGGCCAGGTCGTCCTCGACCATGACGAGCATATGCGGCCCGACGCGACGATGCAGTCGCTGGCCGCGCTGAAACCGAGTTTCGCTGCGCTGGGCGAAGAGATGCCGGGCTTCGATACCGTCGCCCTCCTCCGCTATCCGGAGCTGGAGCGGGTCAACCATATCCACCATGCGGGCAACAGCAGCGGCATTGTCGATGGCGCCGCAGCGGTGCTGGTCGGCAACAGGGAGATGGGCGAGAAATATGGCCTCACCCCCCGCGCCCGCATCAGGGCCATGGCCTCCATCGGGTCGGAGCCGCTGATCATGCTGACCGGGCCGGAGTTCGTCGCGGGCAAGCTGCTCGATCGCGCCGGCATGAGCAAGTCCGACATCGACCTGTGGGAACTGAACGAAGCCTTTGCCAGCGTGGTGCTGCGCTACATGCAGGCGATGGACCTCGACCATGGCAGGATCAACGTCAATGGCGGCGCGATCGCCATGGGCCACCCTCTGGGCGCGACGGGTGCAATGGTGCTGGGCACGGCGCTGGACGAGCTGGAACGCAGCGGCAAAGGCACCGCGCTCATCAACCTGTGCGTTGGCGCGGGCATGGGCACCGGCATCATCATAGAGCGCGTTTGAGCGGAGAAGGAGAGAACATCATGAACACGATCCGCTTCGACATCGACGCCGACGGCATCGCCACGCTGACCATCGACGTGCCCGGCCAGTCGATGAACGTCATCGGCCCGGACTTTCTGGCCGATCTGGACGCCGCGATCACGCGCATTGCGTCCGAGGAGGCCATCAAGGGCGCGGTCATCGCCTCAGGCAAGGACAGCGGCTTCATGGCGGGCATGGACCTTAAATATTTCGGGTCGATGCTCGCCGGCGGACCGGGCGAGCGCCCTGCCCCGGCCGCCATCTTCGATCAGGTCTTCGCGCTGAACCAGCTGTTCCGCCGCCTGGAAACCTGCGGCAAGCCGGTCGCCTGCGCGATCGAGGGCACCTGCGTCGGCGGGGGCTTCGAACTGGCGCTGGCCTGCCATCGCCGCTTCGTGGGCGACAGTCCCAAGACCCAGCTGGGCCTGCCCGAAATCCTGATCGGCCTGTTCCCCGGCGGCGGCGGGTCGCAGCGGCTGCCGCGCATCATGGGCGTGCAGGCGTCGCTCATGTACATGTTGCAGGGTAAGCTGTTCCGCCCGGCCGAAGCCGCGATGCTGAAGGTCGTGGACAGCCAGGTGCCGCAGGGCACAGCTCTCAACGCCGCCCGCGAATGGGTGAAGGCCAATCCCGATGCCAATGCCCAGCCCTGGGACGTCAAGGGTTACAAGGTGCCGGGCGGCGCGGGCGGTTTCAACCCCGCCTTCGTCCAGACCATGGCCGGCGCCCTGCCGATGACTCTGAAACAGACGCAGCGGAACATGAACGCGCCCATCGCCCTGCTGTCGGCCGTCTATGAGGGCATCACTTTGCCCATGGACCGGGCCATCCGGATCGAGAGCAAATATTTCGCCAGGGTCGCCGCCGATCCGCAGGCGAGCAACATGATCCGCAGCCTGTTCGTCAACAAGCAGGCGGCCGAGCGCGGCGCGCGGCGGCCCAAGGACCAGCCCAGGGCGCCGACGAAGAAGCTGGCCATGCTGGGCGCGGGCATGATGGGCGCAGGCATCGCCACCGTGGCCGCGCAGGCGGGCATGGAGGTGGTGCTGTTCGACCGCGATCAGGCCTATGCCGAAAAGGGCAAGGGCCATGTCGAGGAGGTGCTGAAGAAGCGGCTTGGGCGCGGCATGACTCCGGAGAAGATGGCGGAAACGCTTGGCAGAGTGACGCCGACCACCGACTATGCCGCGCTCGCCGGGGCGGACTTCGTGATCGAGGCGGTGTTCGAGGACGTCGCCATCAAGGCTGAAGTCACCAAGAAGGTCGAGGAAGTGCTGGGCGCGGATACGATCTTCGGGTCCAACACCTCTACCCTGCCGATCACGACACTCGCCAAGGCATGGTCAAAGCCTGAAAATTTCATCGGCATCCACTTCTTCTCCCCGGTCGAGAAGATGCCGCTGGTCGAGATCATCCTTGGCAAGGAAACCGGACCTGCCGCGATCGCCAAGGCGCTGGATTTCGTTGCCCAGATCAGGAAGACGCCGATCGTTGTGCATGACAGCCGCGGATTCTACACCTCGCGCAGCTTCGGCACCTATGTGCAGGAGGGCGTGGAGATGGTCGCGGAGGGCATCAACCCCGCGCTCATCGAAAATGCCGGGCGGCAGCTGGGCATGCCGGTGGGTCCGCTGGCGGTGGGCGACGAAGTGTCCATCGAGCTTGGCCACAAGATCGTCATGGCCGCGAAAAAGGAACTGGGCGACGCCTATGTGGCCCAGCCTTCTGACGAGGTGATGGCGCGAATGGTCGAGCTTGGCCGGCTTGGGCGCAAGAGCGCCAAGGGCTGGTATGACTATCCGGAAGGCGGCAAAAAGCATCTCTGGCCGGGTCTGGAGGAGATGTTCCCTCGCGCCGCCGTGCAACCCGATGTCGAGGAGGTGAAGGAGCGGCTGCTCTATCGCCAGCTGATCGAATGTGCCCGCTGCTTCGAGGAGGGCGTGCTGGAAACGCCGGAGGATGGCGATATCGGCGCGATCTTCGGCTGGGGCTTCGCGCCTTATACCGGCGGGCCGTTCAGCCATATGGACACGGTCGGCATCGGCCATGTCGTGGCGGTGCTGGAGCGACTGGCCGCGCGTCATGGCGATCGCTTCGCCCCGACCGTGCAGTTGCAGGACATGGCGGCCAGCGGCGCAACCTTCTATCACCCCGTTTCGTCTCGCGCCGCAGCATGAATGGGGTGTAAATCGTCGCGCTAGTGGTTTAGGTCTTCCCGGATATCTCCGGGGAGACCTTCTTTTTATGAACGAAAAGCCGACGGTTCTGGTGACGGGCGGGGCCGGTTATATCGGCAGCCATGCCGTATTGGCGCTGCGCGACGCGGGTTATGGCGTCGTCGTGATCGACAATCTGGTGACGGGCTTTCGCTGGGCGGTGCCGCAGGACGTAGCCTTCGTCGAGGGCGACATTTCGGACCAGCCGCTGGTGCAGCAGACCTTGCGCGATCATGGCGTGAAGGCGGTGATGCATTTCGCCGGGTCGGTCGTGGTGCCGGAATCGGTCGAGAATCCGCTGAAATATTATCATAACAACAGCGCCAAGACCCGCGATCTGATCGAGAGCGTCGTGACCGTCGGCGTGCCGCATTTCATCTTTTCCTCGACCGCCGCGACTTATGGCATTCCGGAGGAAAGCCCGGTCAAGGAAACGACGCCGCAGCGCCCGATCAACCCGTACGGCATGTCGAAGCTGATGACGGAATATATGCTCCGCGACGTCAGCGCGGCGCATGCGATGAACTTCTGCGCGCTGCGTTACTTCAACGTGGCAGGGGCCGATCCGGCCGGGCGCACCGGGCAGTCGACGGCGGGCGCGACGCATCTTATCAAGGTCGCGGTCGAAGCCGCTCTGGGCAAACGGAGCCATGTGTCGGTGTTTGGAACCGACTTCGACACCCCCGACGGGACCGGCGTGCGCGACTATATCCATGTCAGCGATCTTGCGGCGGCGCACGTGCTGGCGCTGGAAGCGCTGATGGCCAGGCCGGAGCAGAATTATCTGCTCAACTGCGGCTATGGGCGCGGCTTCTCCGTGCTGGAGGTGCTGGACGCGGTCGACCGGGTGACGAACCTCAAAATCGACCGGCGGCTGGAAGGACGGCGCGCAGGCGATCCGGATTCGCTCATTTCCGATAACCGGGCGATCATGGGTGAGTTTCCGTGGAAGCCGCAACATGCCGATCTCGACCAGATCGTGACCCATGCCCTCGCCTGGGAGCGCAAGCTGACGGACATTCAGGGGCAGTGAGCGAGGAGTCGGTTCGGGCCTTTTTCTCCGCCCATGCGCCCGATGTCGCGATCATCGATCAGGGCGTGAGCACCGCCACCGTCAATGAAGCCGCGCAGGCGCTGGGCGTGGTTCCGGCGCGGATCGCCAAGACGCTGTCCCTGCGGGTCGGGGATGCGGTGGCTCTGGTGGTCGCAAGGGGCGATGCGCGGCTGCATAACGGCAAGGCCAAGGCTGCGCTGGGCGCCAAGCCGCGCATGTTGGGGCTGGAGGAGGTGGAAGGCCTGACCGGGCATCCGGTGGGCGGCGTCTGCCCCTTTGGATTGGCCTCTCCCCTGCCCGTTTATTGCGATATAAGCCTGCAGACCTTCGACACCGTATTTCCGGCTGCCGGTTCGCGGACGACGTCGGTGGAACTGACCCCGGCGCGGCTGGCGGAGCTTACCGCTGCGCAGTGGATCGATATCTGCACCCTTCCTGAAGAGAATTGAACGATATGCCTACTGAACATCTTTTCGTCGACGGCGCTCTGGCGGCGGCCGACATGGCGCGGCGGATTGCCGTCATTCTGGGCGACGCGATCGCCTCTCGCGGCGTGGCGGCGATCGCGCTGTCCGGCGGGCGGTCGCCCAAGCCGGTGCTGGAGGCGTTGTCCGGGGTGGCGCTCGACTGGGAGAAGGTCATCGTGACGCTGGTCGATGAGCGGTGGGTGGCGCCCGATCATGCGGACAGCAATGAGCGGCTGATCCGGGAAAATCTGCTCAAGGGTCAGGCAGCGAAGGCGCGATTCGTGCCGATGAAGAATGACGCGGCGGACGCCTATGCCGGTCAGGCGGCGTGCGAGGCGGCCTTTGCGGCGCTACCATGGCCGCTCGACATCGTGCTGCTGGGCATGGGCGAGGATGGGCACACCGCTTCGCTGTTCCCGGAGGCGAAGGAACTGGCGGAAGGGCTGTCCACCGGCGCGCTGACTTTGGCGGTCACGCCGCCCGCCGCGCCGCATCAGCGCATGTCGCTGAGCGCCAAAGGCATCCTCGGCAGCCGTCATATCTTCCTGCAAATCGGCGGCGCGGCAAAGAAGGCGGTTTATGACAAGGCGCTGGCTGGCGGACCCGTCGAGGAATTGCCGATCCGGGTGGCGCTCTGCCAGCATGAGG
>NZ_JBHIWJ010000009.1:60676-69722 GCF_041987595.1 Sphingobium sp.
TGAGGTTTCGGTCGAGGTCTGGATTTCCGAATAGCAGCTTCAGTCGCGCGGCTTGTGCTTCGAGATCAGGTAACGCCAGACGCCGACCAGGTTGATGCCGAGAAGCGCGACATTCTGAAAGCCGATCCCCTCGCTGTCCTCTGAGAGAAAGCCCCAGAGGATGAGTGCGATCGAGGACGTCACGAACAGGACGAAAGCCCAACCGGTGATACGGCGACCAAGGTTGAGCGAGACGATCAGGGCTGCGAGGGTGGCGGCGGCGGCGCCATAATATTGGAGGCCGTCAAGGATCGTGTCATTCATGGCTCTGGAACGCGCTTGCGGGGGCAAGGTTGCGGGCAGGCTCACGGGGCTTTAGGCATGCGGCATGATTGCTCAGATCGATCCCTTTCACGCCATCGCCATCAGCCGTGAAGCCCACAGGCTGGAGGCCGCGGGCCGCTCCATCCTGCATATGGAATTCGGGCAGCCTTCCACCGGGGCGCCGTCGGCCGCCATTGCCGAAGCGCATGCGGTGCTGGACCGCGACCCGATGGGCTATTGGGAAAGCCCGGCGCTGAAAGAACGGATCGCGCTCCATTATCGCGAGCGTTACGGCGTCACGGTCGATGCCGAGCAGATACTGCTGACCTGCGGCGCCTCGCCGGGTCTGGTGCTGGCGCTGACCAGCCTGTTCGCGCCGGGTGCGCGGGTGGCGACGGCGCGGCCGGGCTATGTGGCCTATCGCAACACCCTGAAAGCGCTCTATCTGGAGCCGCAGGAGGTCGATTGCGGGCCGGCAGTGCGCTATCAGATCAGCGCGGCGGCTCTGGAAGCGCTGAAGCCGGCGCCGGACGGGGCGATCATCGCCAGCCCGGCCAATCCCACCGGCACCATCATTCCGGCGGACGAGATGGCGCGCATCGCAGAGATATGCCACGCGCGGGGCATCCGGATCGTGTCGGACGAGATCTATCACGGCCTCAGCTATGGCGAGGCGGCGCGGTCGATGCTGGAATTCGCGCCGGATGCCATCATCGTGAACAGTTTCTCCAAATATTTCAGCATGGCCGGATGGCGGCTGGGCTGGGTGGTGTTTCCGCCCGACCTGATCGACGCGGCGCGGGCGCGGATGGGCAACCTGTTCCTGACGCCGCCTTCGCTGGCACAGCATGCGGGGCTGAAGGCCTTCGACTGCATCGATGAGTTGGAGGGCCATGTCGCGACCTATCGGCGGAACCGGGAACTGCTTCTGGCGGCGCTGCCCGCGCTTGGCCTCAAGGAGATCGCTCCGCCGGATGGGGCCTTCTACATCTATGCCGATGTCGGGCATCTGACCAATGACAGCCTGTCCTTCTGCCAGAAATTGCTGCGCGAAACAGGCGTTGCGACCGCGCCGGGGATCGATTTCGACCCGGTGGACGGACAGCGGCATATCCGCTTCAGCTTCGCCGTTTCAACCGACCGGGTCGAGGATGCGATCGCGCGACTGATCCCCTGGTTCGACGCGCAGGCGGGAACGGCAAGGAACTGATCCATTTTGGATGGAAGTATAGATTTTTCTGGTATCGTAACAATTTACGGTTAATCGCCGCGACGCGACCCGAAGCTTTTACCAAAAGTGAAAGCTCTTCCTGGCCCGGCAGCTTCGGCTGCCGGGTCATTTGTTACGGCGAACGCGAAAAGACCGAAGAGCGCCAAATCATTCGGCGGCTGAGTTAAGCCAATCCCTGTTGTCGTTCACGCCGCCTGTTTGATCATCAGATCATGAGTCGACCGCCATCGGGGCTCCGGCCGACGATGAATGTAGGGCATCTGCCAGCGAGCCAGTCGGAGCACAGCAACGGCCGCTATGTTGGCGGATCAAGAAGCGTGTTGAAGCGCGGCGCCCGGGCAAAGTCCTCCTTGCCGAAGGGACGATCGGTGAAGAGATAGCCATAATAGAATTCGCGCAAGCGGCGGTGATAGTCGCGGATGCGATCCTGATAGGCCAACTGCGCCTGGAGATCCGTCTCGGCAAGATGCGTCAATAGCGCCTGAAGCCCAACGGATGGCAGCACCCAGCCGATGGTGCGCGTCATGGCGTCGCGGTGCTCGAGACCGCCGCGATAGGCGCGCACCCGGTCCGCGACGCTTTCATCGCCCACCTGATGAAACGCGAGATACCATTTATAATGGAAGCCGGCCGGAAGCGGCGGCGAGTTCGCCCATTGCGGATGGCTGGCGTAAAACGCCCGCATCGTCTCCTCGCGAGGGATCTCCCACGCGCCGTTGACCTTTTCCCGCTGCGCCAGCGCAATCTCGGCGCCCTGATCGACCGGGACGGTCTGGCTGATGACCACATGTGCCAGCGTCGGCAGGACCAGCGTCAGCACGAGCCAGCTCGCCGCCAGAGTCGCGGCATTTGCGACCGAACTCCAGCCGAGTTGCCCAACCAGCAAAGTCAAGGCGATCCAGAACAGCAGATAGCCGGCCGCCGCCGCGCAGATCGCAATCACGGCCCCGGCGGTCGCTCCGGAGAGTATCGCGGCGATCGCGAAGGGGATGCAGAGCACGGCAAAGAGGAGCCCGAAGCGGAGCATGACCCGTCTCATCCAGAGGCCTCGCGCCGATGGCAGCGCCGAGAGCATCCGGGCGCGCCCTGCCTCGCGCTCGCCCGAAATCAGGTCGTGCAGCAGGGCAATGACGAAGAGCGGCGCGAGGAACACGAGAACGAAGGCGAAATCGAAGCGTCCGGGCAAGGCCAGTTCCGGATTGAAGATGTCGCCGTCATATATCTGGGCCTCAAGTCCCAGGGCGCGAACCCGCAGGATGTAAGGCGCCACATCCCGCATGCCGATGGCCGCGAAAGCAAGCGGGGATGGCGAATCCCAGGTCGGGTGAAAGCTGTAATAGGCGGCGCTCCCGGCATCCTTGCTCTTGTCTACCCAGGCGGCAATTGTCCCGATATCCTCGGCTTGCGGCGTGGCGATGGCGGCGATGGCGGCGCGTTGACGGTCCACCTCGGCCATGCCTGCGATGACTGCGGCCGCGCTCAGTGCGCCGAGCAGGACAAGCGCAAACAATGCGATCCTGGCCCGCACAAGCAGGCGAAGCTCATAGGTCCAGATGCGCATCAACGCACTCCCAGACGGCGGGTGATGAAGACGAGCGCTGCCGTGGCGACGGCCAGCCAGCCTGCCAGGACAAGGAGGCCGGGAAGGGCGGCGGCGGCGAGAGACGTGTCGTCGGGCAGGCGGAACCGGAAACCCGGCAGCTTCCGCCAGTTGCCGGCGGACACGCGCTTGCGACGATCGGCATCTGCATCCTCTGCCGTGTCATTGGCATAGCTGACAGCTTCCGCCTGAAGCCGGTTCAGTCGCTGGACGAGATCGTAGCGATAGGCTTCGGCCTGTTCGAGGAAGCGCCGATGCCCGGCGAAATCAGTTCCTGCCGCGGCCATCGACGTCGCCCTTACGGCGATGGCCGGACTCAGCAGGCCGATGCCGCGGACCAGCGCGTTTTGGCGAGCCTGGGCATCGTTGCTCTGCGCTGCGTACCGGTCGAACAGCTCGGACGTCATGCGCTCGCCTTCCATGCCCAGCAGCCCCTTGTAGTTCACCGGCAAATCCTCGACGCGCTTTACTCCATAACGGTCCAGCACCGACCGCTTGAACGCCGCGAAATGCGGATCGTCAGGATTGTGGCTGTCGCCCATCGCGCGCAGGTCCCGCGCCACGGCGATGTCGGTCTGGAGGCGGTTGCTGAGCGGGATCGTCGCGCTGGCGACGTCAGGCGCGACGCGCGGCAGGAGCACGACCACCACAGTCCACAAAGCGAGCAGCGCCAGCAAGGCATCGCGACTGCGGCGGGTGACGGCGGAAATGAGGAGGATCAGGACGACCCAAAGCGCGAGATACAGGCCATAGCCAAGAGCGATCGCTGCAATGGGCAGCGCCTGCGCGCCCGGTTGACCCGCGATCAGCGCGAAGCCGAGCATGGCAGGGAGGCCTGCCAGAAACGCGACGAGGCCGAGGGCGCCGACCTTCCCGGCGATGATCTGGATGCACGAGGCACCCTGAAGCATGAGCGGGCGCAGCGTGCCACGCTCACGCTCACGGGCAACGGCACCATAGCCCAGAAAGATCAGCAACAGCGGGGCGACCGTCTGGAGCACGAAAGCGGGTGTTAGTTGCCCGAAGCGGATGAGCAGCGAACTTTGCCGGACGTCCCCGAAATTTGCGGTATTCTGCCGGTGCCCCTCCAGGAACATGCTGTTGCCGGTATATGGATCGACACCGGGATCGAACGCCGCAAGGGGACCGAGCGGTCGATAGATGAAGTGGCCATAATGGACGACGCGGTGCGGGTGCCGGTTGGGCTGTGTGTCGAAGGCCTGTTCTGCAGCCTGCTGATGGCGCGCGCGCACCTCGGCGACGGCGCGCTGATGACCCCAGCTCGTCACGACAGCGACCAGCGTCAACAGCACGAGCAACGCAAAGGCGATGACGGCGACGCGATTGCGGCGCATGAGACGCAATTCGTCCCGCGCGATCAGGCTGACAGGACTCATGCCGCTGCCCCCTCGCGCGCAAAGCAGTCATGCAGGGCGCGCAGGTCGAAACGACCGGCATCTTGCGCTGCAACCTCATCAACGATCCGGCCACCATCGATGAAGCCGATCCGGTCTGCCACATCGACCGCACTCATCAGGTCGTGCGTGACCATGAGGATGGCCGTGCCGCGATCACGCACGGTCAGCAACAGGCGGTTGAAATCCGCCGTCGCGCGCGGATCGAGGCCGGAGGTCGGCTCATCGAGCAGCAGCACCGGAACCTCACGAAGCAGCGCAACGGCAATGGCCACTTTCTGCCGCATGCCCTTGGAAAAGCCGCCGAGGCGCTGGTCCCATGCCCGTTCCTGCAAACCGGCAGCCTCGAATGCCCCCACAATAGCGGATCGTGAGGTGCGTTCACCCGACAAGGCGAGCAGATAATCGGCATTCTCGACGGCAGTGAGATGCTCGTACAGCGCCACATTCTCGGGAAGATAGGCGATACGCTTGCGCACGGTATCGGACTGCACCGTCGGATCGAAGCCATCCACGCGAACATGTCCCGCGTCCGGTTTTGTAAAGCCGAGCAAAACCGAAAGCGTCGTAGACTTTCCGGCGCCATTTCCACCCAGTAAGGCGTAGATCGTCCGTGCGCTTACCCGTAGGCACAACTGGTCAAGAACCTTGTGGCTCCCATAGGACAGATCGACGCCGTCAATCTCGATCGGGGTCGGCACGGTCTCGGGCAAAACGAATCTCCTGATTGAATGGGAACAATCTCATCCGACCGGTCCGATCGGGTCAATAGTTATGTTGCAACATCTCATTGACCATCCGGGGAATGCGGCGGCGACCCGCGGACTTGAGGAAAGTAGCGTCGCCCCCGGCAAAGCGGCCAACCGCGGCGAAGCACTGCCTGCTCTGCGCACGCGACAATATGAAGCTGGGGCGCGCTTCGTGTTCGATCCGCACTGGCGCCTGATTCTGGCCGCCTTTGACATTTCCAAGCCCTATTTCGAGATTGATCTCATGGACGGCCAGCCGATCCGACCAAATTTGCCCACATATCTGACCAATCAGGAGGCGGATGCTCTTCTTAGGCTCTCGCCCCGAACACTCGAAAAGCAGCGCGTGATCGGCGGAGGCCCTTCCTTCAGGAAGTTTGGACGCCGCGTGCCTTATGCTCTGGAAGATCTGGAGAGTTTGGGCCGCCAGGAGGACGTTCGACAACACAGGCTCGGCCAAATGAAGCGCGCTGGCATTCGCAGGCTTCTTCAAACTGGTGCGGGCGGTCGGACTCGAACCGACATGTATTGCTACGGCGGATTTTGAATCCGCTGCGTCTACCATTTCGCCACGCCCGCGGCGGCCATATGACTGCACATGACGTCCAGTCGAAGCGCGACGTCCTATAAGTCGCTCGTGGGGACCTGACCAGAAGATTTTGTTTCGCAGACAATTTCGTCTGCGCGGATCGCCGGCTGGCGGGCCTCTCGCTTCGGAAAGCTAAAAAAATGCTCGCTCGGAGCGCACTCAAACTTCGCTTTCGCGCCGGATGCCGCATCCTCGTGGCTTCCATGTGGCTCCCAGCGCCAAATCGGGCCTCCGAAGGCAGACAGGGGAAATTCGACCGATCTATTCAAAAATAACGATCATTCCATTTACCTGATCGACCCTACGCGCTGTCGCAAGACCTCTTTTCGAGTCCGGCGCATCTGCCCGTTTCACCACCCTCGCGTGCTGGTGAGGCGCAAATGGCAAAATAAAGCCCAGCGTCCAGCCAAAAATCCAACGGCTTCACCTTCTCGCCGTTGCGGGATGAGTTGGGGGGCGATAGCGTGGCTTGCGTAACGAGCGCCGCTGGGTATAAGAGCGGCATCGTGCAGACCTGAAACCATCGGATAACCGGCCCAATTGCATGGGACCGGCCTTCCGATTTGTTGTTAACGCGATTTCCGAGCCGGCGGGCTTTCAGCCCGCTTCGAAATCGCTCCCAACGGAAAAGGGACACCTTTGACCGAACCGTCTGCCACGTTCCTGTTGTTCGGCGCCACCGGCGATCTGGCGCACAGGATGATATTTCCTTCGCTTTACAATCTGCTGGCCGATGGGCTGCTGCCCGACGATTTCATGATCGTGGCGTCGGGCCGTTCCGAGTTCACGGACGAGGCGTTCCGCGCCGACATCGACAAGGCGCTGAAGAAATTCCTCGCCGCCGACCGCTATGAGACGGGCATCGCCGCGCAGCTATGCGGCATGATCGTCTATCAGCCGGTCGAAGCAGGCAATTCCAGCCAGTTCGCGGCCTTGGCCCAGCGGCTCGACGGCAGGGTGGACAAGGGAATTTCGGTCTATCTTTCAACCCCCCCTTCCCTGTTCGCGCCGACCGCGCAGGGGCTGGCCGATGCGGGGTTGATCACGGCTAAAACGCGAATCGCGATGGAAAAGCCGATCGGCAAGGATCTGGCATCCTCGAAGGAGGTCAATGACGGCATCGGCGCCCTCTTCGCCGAGGACCAGATTTTCCGCGTCGACCATTATCTGGGCAAGGAAACGGTCCAGAATCTGCTCGCCCTGCGCTTTGGAAATGTCATGTTCGAACCGCTGTGGAACGCCACGGCAATCGACCATGTGCAGATCACCGTGGGCGAGACTGTCGGCCTTGAAGGCCGCGTCTCCTATTATGACGGCGTCGGCGCGCTGCGCGACATGGTGCAGAATCACGTTCTCCAGATCCTTTCGATCATCGCCATGGAGCCGCCGGCCCGGATGGACCCGACATCGGTTCGCGACGAGAAGGTGAAGGCGCTGCGCTCGCTCCGCCCGATGACCGCCGACACGGTGAAGGCGAACAGCGTTCGCGGCCAATATACGCCGGGCGCAGTCGGGGGCGAGATCGTCACCGGCTATGCCGATGAGCTGGGCAAGCCGTCCGACACGGAAACCTTCGTGGCATTGAAGGCCTATATCGACAACTGGCGCTGGCAGGGCGTGCCCTTCTACCTGCGAACCGGCAAGCGCATGCCGACGCGCCAGTCGGAAATATTGATCCAGTTCAAGCCGGTGCGCCATTCGATCTTCGGCCGCGACGGCCATGGATCGGGGCTGGAGCCGAACACCCTCATCATCCGCCTGCAACCGGAAGAATATATCCGCCTGCTCATCATGAGCAAAAGGCCGGGGCTGGAGCGCGACGTGCATCTGGAGGAGGTGACGCTGGACGTTTCGCTGACCGCCGCCTTTGCCGGACAGCGCCGCCGCATCGCCTATGAGCGGCTGATTCTCGATCTGCTCGCCGGGGACGCGACCCTGTTCGTGCGCCGCGACGAGGTGGAGGCGCAGTGGACATGGATCGATTCGATCATCGACGGGTGGAAGGAAGCGGGCGTGAAGCCATCGCCCTATTCTTCCGGGAACTGGGGACCGTCCTCAGCCATTGCCCTTATCGAACGTGACGGAGCCAGCTGGAATGACTGATCTGCATCCGGTGATCGCCAGGGTCACCGACCGTATCGTGAAGCGCAGCGCCGCTTCGCGCCGGAAATATCTCGACCTGATCGAGCGGGGGCGCGACGCGGGCACCAACCGCGCCCAGCTGTCCTGCGGAAACCTCGCCCACGGCTTTGCCGCGAGCGGCGAAGACAAGGCTGTCATCCGCACTGGCGCCGCGATGAACTTCGGCATCGTCACCGCCTATAACGACATGCTTTCGGCGCATCAGCCCTATGGCCGCTACCCTGAGCAGATCAAGCTGGCGGCGCGGGAAGTCGGCTGCACGGCGCAGGTCGCGGGCGGCGTCCCGGCGATGTGCGACGGCGTGACGCAGGGGCAGGCGGGCATGGACCTGTCGCTGTTCTCCCGCGACACCATTGCGCTGTCGACGGCGGTTTCACTTTCCCACGCGATGTTCGAGGGCGCGCTGATGCTGGGCATCTGCGACAAGATCGTGCCGGGCCTGCTGATCGGCGCGCTGCGCTTCGGGCATCTGCCGACCATCTTCGTGCCTGCCGGGCCTATGCCATCGGGCCTCGCCAACAAGGAGAAGGTGCGCATCCGCCAGCTCTATGCCGAGGGCAAGGTGGGCAAGGAGGAATTGCTGGAGTCCGAGAGCGCCAGCTATCATGGCGCAGGCACCTGCACCTTCTACGGCACGGCCAATTCGAACCAGATGATGATGGAGATGATGGGGCTGCACATGCCCGCAGCCTCTTTCGTCCATCCGGGCACCAAACTGCGGCAGGAACTGACGCGGGCGGCGGTGCATCAGCTGTCGCGCATCGGCTGGGATGGCGGCGATTATCGTCCACTGGGCCACTGCGTCGATGAAAAGGCGATCGTCAACGCCATTATCGGCCTGATGGCGACTGGCGGGTCGACCAACCATGCTATTCACCTGCCCGCCATGGCGCGGGCGGCCGGCATCCAAATCGACTGGACCGACTTTGCCGAGATATCGGACGTCGTGCCGCTGCTGGCGCGGGTCTATCCCAATGGTTCGGGCGATGTGAACAATTTTCATGCGGCGGGCGGCAT
>NZ_JBHIWJ010000010.1:0-34846 GCF_041987595.1 Sphingobium sp.
GGATGGATGACGAAGCTGCGGCCCACCATCTTTTCATACCAGACCCAGTTGCCCGGCGGGGTGATGGCGGCGCGGTGCACGACGATCGCATTGCCGCCCGCGCGCATATAGGCTTCGAACCGGCTGCGCTGAGCGGCGCTGAGTTCCTCGCCCGGCGTGTTCAGGAACATCACCGCGGCATAGGGGGTGAGATCGCCGTCGAACGTCTCGGTCCTGTTGGTCCAGACCAGATCGAAATCGTGCAGCTTCGCGAGCCTTTCCAGACTGTCGCGGGCGATGGGAATATATTCATAATGATATTTGTTCGGGATCGCGAGCACCAGCAGCCTGAACTGCCCTTCCGCCCAGCCGGCCGACGCCGTCATCAGGGCAAGAAGGGCGCAAAGCGGCCGGGCGAGGCGTGTCATGCCGGGCCTTTCAGTCGATATGGGCGGCATAGAGCGCATGATGTGCCAGCATGAAGAGGCTTTTCCCGTCCGGCCCGCCGAACAGCAGCTGGAGCGGGCGTTCGGGAACATCGATCCGGCCGATTTCCCTGCCGTCGGGGGCATAGACGAACACCTGCCCGTTGGCGACATAGACGCGCCCCTGCGCGTCGGTGGTGACGCCCTCGCCCCCGCGTTCGGCAAAGACCCTGAGATCGGTGATCGCCCCGCCCGCCCCGACCTTGCCGCTATAGGTGCGGTTTTCAGAGCCATTGGTCAGGTAAACCCGCTCGCCCGGCCGGCCCTGGATGAAGCCGTAGCTGTCGAGCGAGTCCGAAAAGCGCAATCCGCGATGGTCGGCGGGTCCTTGCGCAAAGACTCGCCAGGCCGGCAGGACGATGCTGCCGTCGGGGGACACATATTCGCGTGCCTTGGGCAGCGCCATGTCGCGGGCGAACATTTCGGCAAGGGTGGTGAACTGATAGCTTTTGGGGTCGATCTGGTCCCGGAACTCGCCATTATTCCACCAGTTGACCGGCAGCACCGTAGCCGTGCCGGGATGGGATGTGGCCGGTGTCGGCTGGATCACCGTCAGCTCCGTGTCGGGTGCGCCGGGCGTCACGCTGTACACTGTCCCATTCCGTCCGTAGGAGGACAGCACCAGCAGACGCCCCGACCGGTCCACTGTCAGATTGACCGGATCGAGCGACGCGTCGCGGATGATTTCGAGCTTGCGGTTATCCGACCAGCCCCAGATGCGCTGGAAATGGCGGTCGATGAAATAGAGCTTGCCCTGCGCGTCCGTTGCCGCGCCGCCGATCGAGTGGAAGCCGTCGGCCAGCTTTTCGACTCTGGCGCCTGCGAAGGTGGAGGGCGCGACCGGCTCCGGTCTGGCGGGCACGTCAAGCACGGCGAACTCACGTTCCCGCACATCGATGCCGTGCGTGACGTCGCGAACGGCATTTTCAAACGGAAATTTGGTGAGCCGCAAAAAGGTCGCGCAGCCATTTTCGTCGCAGGTGCCAAGGCCGCTTTCGCCGTTCACATGGACATTGCGGAACCGGATGTCGTGCGAATTATAGAGCGTCACCGCAGCCGGGGCGGCCTTGCGCGTGCGGGTTACGCGATAGCCATGGAAATTGGCGACCAATATGTTGCGGGAATCGCGGATTTCCAGCGCGACGGCATCGCCGCTTTCGCCCGCTTCGCCTTCTGTCTGCGGCGCCAGCAATTCCCAGTTGGCGACACGGTTGAGGCCGATTTCGGTGCGCACATGATGCTCGACCGAGGCCTGAATGAGACGGCCGGGGGTTTCCGTGTCCGAAATCAGGATGCCGGGATTGCCGAAGGTGCTGGGGCTCCAGATATTGGCGAAGGTTCCGCCGCCGCCCCGCGTGACCCAGAGGCTGGCATATTGGCCGTCCCAGCGCCGCGCCGCATCGGGATCGGCGGTGGCATTGTTGTTATAGGGATTGGCGCGGCTGCCGTCGTAGAGATTGGTGCCGTGGCCGCCCTGAAACTTGACGTCGTTCACCATCGAATTGGCGCCCGCCATCCACAACAGCGCGGTCGCGCGCGGATTGGCGCCGTTGCTGTTGAGGCCCAGCCCCGCCACGATCGCGTCGCCGCCCTGCGCGCTTTCGACCAGCGCCTTGGGCGCGCCGACCCCCTGATAGGCGGGCGTGCCGTCCGGCAGCACGATCTGCGTCAGGCTGGGATGCAGGCCCAGCAGCACCGTATCGGGGCGCAGGCGCAGCGTGTCGCTGACCCTGTAGAAGCCGGTCGGCAGATAGACGACGCGATGGCTGTCGATCGCCTTTTGCAGTGCGGCGGTATCGTCGGTCCTGTTGTCGCCCTTCGCCCCCAGGGAACGGGCGCTGACCCATTCGGAAACCGGCGGAAGCGGGCGGATGGCAGGTCCCGAAGGCGCGGGCAGGCTTGCGATGCCATCCGCCTGCATATCGGTCTTGTAATCGCCCATCCGGCCGAGTCCCGGCAGGGTCAGTCCATGGGTGAAGGACGTGACCTTATATGCGCCGCCTTTGCCTGCCACGGTCCGCCCGCTCTCCCGAAAGCGCGCGAAGGTGGGTGTGTTCGCCGCGAACACATTCTGGAAGCCGATCTGCGTGTAGACATTCTTCTCATTGGAGATGATGACGCCGGCTTTCGAGACATTCTCGAACCGGACATCCTGTCCCCACAGCCAGTCGCCATAGCCCCGGTCGATCTCGATCCCGACGGGCGTGTCGCGGATTGCGACATTGACGAGCGTCAGCCCGGCCTCATGCTCGCGAATCGCAGCGTCGCGCTGGCCTTCGAAACTGGCGTCGACCAGCGCGAAGGGCCAGGCGGGCGAGGTCTTTTCCGCAAGGATGCCGTAACGGCCGCCCTTGAAATGCAGGTCTTCGGCCTCGTTGGCGACATGATAGAGGCCCGCGAGACCGGAACCGATGTCGAAATCGGCATGGCTGACGAAACTATGCTGGGCAGAGTGGAAACGGATCGCGGTCGCGGCTGGATTGCCGTCCATGATGCGGAAATCGATATTGCCGAGTGCGGAGTAAAATGTGCCGGGATTCGCGTCGGCGATCGCCTTGTTGAAGGGCACGCTGCCCGCAGGCGGGAAGGCTGCGGGCGGGCTTTCCCTGTCGGTCTGCCTTGCGCTGCCGGTGAAGATCAGCATATGCGCGACGCCGCGCTGGAAGCCGGGCGTCCTGGCGCCCAGGAGGATCACCGGCCGCTTTTCGCCGATGCCGAAAATGCGCACGCCCGGCCAGAGGAAGAGGGTGCGGCTGATGCGATAGGTCCCGGCGGGCAGGAAGACGATCCCGCCGCCGCCCTTTTCCGCCGCCCTGTCGATCGCCTGCTGGATCGCGCCGCTGTCGTCGGCGCGGCCGTCGCCCACGCCGGTCACGCGGATCGCGCCGGGTTCGTCGGGCGCAGTCGCATAGACGGAAGGGGATGCCGAAGCTGTTTGCGCTGCCGCCAGCAGCAGCATCGACGCACAGGCTCCACCCAGAATCTGTATGAAAATGCGGGGAGGAGCGCATTTCTGTCCGGTGCAGCCATGCGCCGCAGGGCGCATTTCCAGACAGGCTCTCAATCCTCGGTACATCGTCATGCTCCGGTTACAAGAAGTCCCGGCCGGTGAAGGCCGGGACGAGGTGGGGGAGGGAGGGGGCGGAGACTAGAAGTTGAAGCGGACGCCTGCGCGGTAGATGCGACCCAGCGTGTCGTAGAGCGCCGGATTGATGTCCAGGCCCGTGTTGGTTTGCGGCGCGGCAACCGGATCCTTGTCGAACAGATTGTCGACCTTGCCGTAGATCGACAGATTGTCGCCGATCTTGAAGGTCGCGCCGATGTCGACGTAGAAGGCGCCCTTCATCTTGTTATAGTCGATGGTGGGGTGGTTGCCGGTCGATACCGGGCACGATGACTGGCAGACGACATATTGGTTGCCGAAGGTGCCGTCGCTGATCCAGCGTTCCTGCACCGTGAAGCTGAACCGGCCGCTGTCATAGGTCTGCACCGCCAGCCACTTCCAGTCGGGCGTGTTGCCGTTGTTGGCGCCCGCCTGATCGACCGGATCGACGCCGGCGATGCCCGCATTGACGATGAACTTGCGGATATGCGTGCCCAGTGCGCGAATCGTGAAGCTGCCCGGCAGGCCCAGCGGCTGCTGCCACTGGTAGCTCGCCTCGATATCGAAGCCGCTCGTCTTCCAGGAGGCAAGGTTGAACGGCTGGACGTTGACGAAATTGGTGCCCTGCGGCCCGTCAAGCTGGAAGCCGCCGCAGAAGGCCTGATTGCCTTCGAAGCAGAAGCGGACGATCTGGTCCGCCGACAGGGTGGATACCACGCCGCTCAGCTTGATGTTGTAATAGTCGAACGACAGGCTGAGGCCCGGCAGCCATGACGGCCGCGCCAGGACTATGCCCAGTTCGGTGTTCCGCGCCACTTCCGGCTTCAGGTTCGGGTTGCCGATGGTATTCTGGAAGACCTGCACCGCCTGATTGCGGAAGGGGTCGTTGAAGTTGGGCAGCGTGGTCACCGTGGGCGCGGCGAACAGTTCCGACAGATTGGGTGCGCGCACGTCGCGCGAGGTCACGGCGCGCAGGCGGATGCCGTCGAGCGGCGTGTCCCAGGTGCCGCCGACCTTCCACGTCCAGACCGTGCCCGACGTGCTGTAATGGGTTCCGCGGCCAGCGGCATTCAGGTTGGCGCGGCCCAGCGTATCGGAGTTGAGAAGCGGCAGGTCGACTTCCAGATAGCCTTCATAGACTTCATACTTGCCGCGGCCATTCTTGTAATTGCCCGCCGCCCAGTTGCTGCCCTGCGCAGAATTGAGCAGCGGGTCGGCCGGATAGTCTTCGCTGTTCGGGCTCAGGGCCGACACGCCCGCGCCATAGGGGTCGGCGTTCACCCGATAGAATTCGCGCCGATATTCGCCGCCGAACGCGACCGAAACCGGACCCGCCCACAATTCGAACGGATTGCCCGAGAAGTTGAGGCTGGCGACGTCCTGCGTCAGCTTGGTGTGCTGAAAGGGGCCATTTTCATGCGGCGCCACATAGGCGAGAGCCGCTGCCGACGGCGTAAAGCCGCCGAAGATGTTGATCGGCTGGCAACCCGCCGCCCGCGCCGCCGGATCGGCGCAGACGATCGCGCCGTTCAGCGTGATTGCATTGGTGGCCGCGACATAGCGGTTCTGCAGAACGATGTCGCGGACGCGGATGTCGGAAATGGTGATGCCATGTTCATAATAGGCGTCGTAATTCCAGTCCGTCCCGCCCAGGGCAAACTTGCCCTTGAGGCCGCCGACGAAGCGATACTGCTTGCGATCGGTATTGACCTTGGGATCCGGGAAGGCGCCGTTGCTGGTGCCGAAGCTGAACTGGGTGATGCCTGCGGTGGCGCAGCGATCGCGCACCAGCTGCGGCAGGAAGGGATTGGCGCACTGGACCGTCAGGCTCGGCCGGTTGTAGCCGGGGCTGGGCTGGTTGCTGGTCTTTACCTGCGCTACGTTGACGGTGACATAGGCTTCATTGTCGTCGGCGAAGTCGTAGCCGATCCGGGTGTAGCCGTTGATCCGTTCCAGCGCCGATTTCAGCGAGGCGCCCGAACCGGGTGCGCCGGACAGGTCGCCGCCCTCGCAGAAGCTGTTGCCGCGGTAGCAATTGGAAACCTGCCCGTTGCCGAGCGGCTGGCCGTTCGACCCATAGTTGAAATTATAGGGTGTGCCGTTCGCGTCGAAGGCGATGCCCTGCAACGGGCCGTTGTTGATGAGACCGTAGCGCGCATACTGATAGGGTTGCGCATAATCGCGATAGTTGAACTGGGGCAGGCCGTTGTTGGTCTGGCCGGTGTTCATCAGCGTCGTCGCGCGATACCAGTCGCGGCTGCCCGCCAGATCGGTGCCGAAATCGCCTGCGCCCACGCCGCCTTCATGGTCATATTCGCCGCTCACCACGACATGCAGGCGGTTGTCGAGGAAGGACTTGCCCCAGGCCGCCTGGACCAGCCCGGTTTCATCATCGCCATATTTGGTGATGCTGCCCAGGATGTTGCCCTTGAACCCTTCGAAGCGCGTGTCGGTGATGAAGTTGACGACGCCGCCCACCGCGTCCGACCCGTAGGAGGCGGATGCGCCGCCGGTCACCACGTCCACCCGTTTCACCAGCAGTTGCGGGAACATGCTGATGTCGGGCACGCCGGTCACGTTCGCGCCCACGACCCGCTGTCCGTCCAGCAGGGTCAGCGTGCGAATCGGGCCAAGGCCGCGCAGCGAGAAGGAACTGAGGCCCTGCTGGCCGCTCGACGTGCTGAACGTGCCGGTCGATGCGCCGGTCGATCCCTGAAGCGAGGGCAATTGCGCGATGGTGTTGAAGATGTTGGGCTGCGCATTGCTGGCGATCTGCTCTTCGCCGATCACCGTGGTAGGGGTGGGCGCGTTGAAGCCGCTGGTGGTGATGCGCGATCCCGTGACCACGATGTCGGCATTGCCTGCGGCTGCCTGGCCGGTCGTTTCGGTCTGCAGTGCGGCAGCTTGCGTCTGGGACGCGGGCGTCGTCTGGGCCTGCGCCATGCTGGCGAACGCCATCACGGCGAGACTGACGCTGCTGAGCTGAATTGCGGCTTTCATTGGTCCTTCCCCTTATTTTATCCTTCGGCTCCCCTCCCGGAGCGAGCCGCGCTCATGGTGAGCGATCCTCTCAAGATTATCGTGGCGGCCCTTTCATCGCACTTACGACATAGGTCGTAGGTGCCGCTTTCAGGGCTTGGCCGCGTAGAGCGCGTGGTGCGTCAGAATGAACAATGTGCGCCGGTCAGCCCCGCCGAACAGGATCTGCAACGGGCGTTCGGGCACATCGATCCGCCCCATTTCCCTGCCGTCGGGACCGTAGACGAAAATCTGCCCGTTCGCGACGAACACGCGCCCTTGTCCATCGACGGCGACGCTTTCGCCGCCGCGATTGGCGAAGGGCTTCAGATCGGTCAGTGCGCCGCCCGATCCGATCCGGCCGCTATAGGTGACATTTTCCGATCCGTTGGTGACGAACAGCCGCTCCCCGGCCTTGCCGCCGACAAGCCCGTTGGCGTTGAGGCTGTCGGACCAGCGCCAGCCGGTATGATCGGCCGGTCCCTGCTGCCACACGCGGAACGCGGGCAGCGACAGGCTGCCGTCGGGCGAGACATATTCCTGCGCCTTGGGCGTCGCCGCGTCGCGGGCGAACATCTCCGCCAGCGTCGTGAACCGATAGCTTTTGGGATCGAGCTGGTCGCGAAACTCGCCATTATTCCACCAGTTGACCGGCAGCAGCGTTCTGGAAGCCGATCCGGCGCGCATCGGTGTCGGCTCGATCAGCGTGAACTGATCCTTCGGCCCGTCCGGATCGAAGGAATAGACGCCCGCCTTCGGTCCCAGCGACGACAGCACCAGCACATGGCCGGACGCATCGATCGCCAGATTGACGGGGTCCAGCGCATGATCGCGCACGACCTCCAGCCCCTTGTCCTCGCTCCAGCGATGGATGCGCTGGAACCGCCGGTCGATGAAATAGAGCGCGCCTTTGGCATCCACCGCCGCGCCGGAAATCGACCAGAAGCCATCCTCCAGCTTCTCCACCGCCGCGCTGCCGGGGGAGGGAGAAGCGATGGCCCGGTCCACGGCGCCGATGTCGAGCTTGGCAAACTCGCGTTCGCGCACGACGCGTTTGTTGCTCAGGTCCTCGATCGCATTGTCGAACGGATATTTGCTGGCGCGCAGGAAGGTGCCGCACCCTTCATCGTCGCAGGTCGCAAAGCCGCTTTCGGCATTCACATGGACGTTGCGGAACCGGATGTCGCCCGAATTGAACAGCTTCACGGCGCTGCGGGCGGGATGATAGCTGCGCGTGACGCGATAGCCATGATAGTTGGCGAACAGCAGGTTGCGCGAATTGCGGATCTCCAGCGAGACGGCGTTGGGGCCGTCGCCCACTTCCTGTTCCGTCTGGGGCGCGAGAAATTCCCAATTCTGGACATTGTCGAGCACGAATTCATTGCGGGCGTGATGCTCGACCGACATTTCATAGACATGGCCCGGCGTGCTGGTGTCGGTGACGTAGAATCCCGCCTGCGCGAAGCTGTTGGGACTCCACACGTCGGCAAAGGTGCCGCCGCCGCCGTCCGTCACCCAGATGCTGGGATATTGCGCGTCCAGACGCGCGTCCGTCACCGGATCGCCGGTATGGACGCTCATCGTCCCCAGCGTCTTGCCGTCAGCGGTAGGCGTGCCGCCGCCGCCCATGATCTTGACGTCCTCGACCAGACTTTGTTCGCCGGACCGCCATAGCAGCGCCGAGGCGCGAGGGTTTACCCGGCCCGTGAACAGGCCCAGACCCGACAGGATATTGTCCCCGCCCTTCGGACTTTGCAGGATCGGCAGCACCGTGCCCAGACCGGCATGGCGCGAATTGCCGTCCGGAACGTAAAGCTGCGTGATCGCCGGATGCAGGCCGATCAGCACGCTGTCCGGGCGCAGCTTCAGCCCGTCGGTGACCTTGTAGAATCCCGCCGGAAAATAAAGGATTCGATGGCCGTCGATAGCCCGTTGCAGCGCGGCGGTATCGTCCGCCCGCCCGTCTCCCATCACGCCCAGCGTGCGCACATTCACCCAGTCCGCCATGGCGGGCAGGTCGCGGATGGCGGGCGCGCGGGGGGCGGGCAGGGCAGGCAGAGCCTCGATCGCCGCTTCGGTCGCATAGTCGCCCATCTGTCCCAGTTCCGGCACCGCCAGCCCGTAGGAGAAGGACGCGACCTTATAGGCCTTGCCCTTGCCGTCCACGGTTCGGCCGCTGTCGCGGAAACGGGCGAAGGCTGGTGTGTTCGCCGCCAGCGCGTTTTCAAAACCGATCTGGGTGAAGACATTCTTCTCGTTGGAGATGAGGACGCCCGCCCGGCTCACATTGTCGAAGCGGACATCCTTACCCCAGAGGGAGTCGCCATAGCCGCGATCCACTTCGATGCCGACCGGCGTGTCGCGAATGGCGACATTGACCAGAGTGAGGCCGGCTTCATGTTCCCTGATCGCCGCATCCCGCTGCCCCTCGAAGCTGGAATCGATCAGCGTGAACTGCCAGGCGGGGGAGGTCTTTTCGGTGACGATGCCATAGCGGCCGCCCTCGAACCGGACATTTTCGATGACGTTGCCCGCCTGATAGACCCCGGCAAAGGCCGATCCCAGACGAAAGTCCATATGGCTCAGAAAGGCGTGCTGGGCCATGCGGAACCGCACTCCTGCGGCTGCCGGATTGCCGGGGCCGATCTCTATGTCGACATTGCTCATGGCCGAATAGAAGGTGCCCGAATTGGCGTCCCGCACGATACGGTCGCGGGGAACGACGGTCGGCACGGGCACCGGCACCTTGCCCACCTGATACTGGTCGCCCCCGCCAAAGACGATCATGGTCGAAACGCCTTGCTGGAAGCCGGGCGTGCGTGCGCCCAGCAAGATGACGGGCCGGGTCGGTCCCACGCCATAGAGCCGCACGCCCGCGGGCACCACCAGCGTCCGCGTAATACGATAGCGGCCCGACGGCAGGAAGACGATGCCATGCCCGGTCGCGTCGCGCGCCTTGTCGAGCGCCTGCTGGATCGCGTCGCCGTCGTCGCTGCGCCCGTCGCCCTTTGCCTTGACGGTGACGGCATGCGGCTCGTCGGGCGCCACTGGGAACACCGACTGCCCCGCCGCCCGGGCCGAAGCCGGTCCTGCCAGAACCGAAGCCGCCATCAAAGCCGCCATAATGCCGCGTCCGATCATCGACCCTCTCCCAGCCATATTGATATCGAATCATGCTGCGTTCGGGATTTCAGCATGTTCCGAGCCGGCAGGCGATCGCGCCTGCTTGGAAAAATGCTCTAGATCGCGCCATCCCGTCTGGCACTTGCGACAAAGGTCGTAGTTTTCATGCCCTTGCCCCCGCTTCTATAGCGAGGCCGGATCAACCTCTGCGAGAATCCTGCCTTGCCCGCCGCCATCGACCCTTTGCCCGTTTCTCCGCTCGCGATCATCCTGATGGGGGTCAGCGGTTGCGGCAAATCGACGCTGGGAGCGTTGCTGGCAGAGGCGCTGCACTGCCCCTTTCTGGAAGGCGACGATTTCCACTCCGCGCAAGCCGTCGAAAAGATGCGGGGCGGCTGCCCGCTGACGGATGAGGATCGCTGGCCGTGGCTCGACCGGCTGGGATCGGCCATGGATGCGGCCGTCGCGGAACATGGCGTCGCGGTGGCCGCCTGCTCGGCCTTGCGCAGGGGCTATCGTGACAGGCTGCGCGGCGCGATCGGCGCGCCCGTCCGCTTCATTCTGCTGGAGAACAGCCGCGACCGGCTGCTCGCCCGGCTTGCCAGCCGCCCCGGCCACTATATGCCCGCCAGCCTGCTGGAAAGCCAGCTTGCGACACTGGAACGGCCGCTGGCCGAAGAACAGGCGTTGATACTGAACACGGATGACGCGCCCGCCCTTTTGCGCGAGGCCATATTGCACTGGCTGCGCTGAGCGGGTTTGTTTGGAAATGCGCTCTCCCGCGCATTTCCAAAACTAAGGCATCAGCCGCCGCCGCCCCTCCCATAGATGCCAGCGCATGGCGAGCGCTGCGCCCTCCGGGTCCTGCGCGCGTATGGCGTCCACGATCACCTCATGCTCGCGCAGCATGGTCGCGATCACTTCGGGCGGTCGGGACCGGGAAATGTCGACGCCCGCCCGCATGATCTTTTCGACATCCCCCCAAAGTGCGTCGAAGGCGATCAGAAAGGCGGGATTGCCCGTCGCCACTGCGATGCGGCGGTGCAATTCCCGGTCCTCGGCATGGGCCGGTTCGCTGGACAGCAAGGCGTCCCTCAGCATCGCCATGCCTTCCTCTATATGCGCCATCTCCTGGGGGGATCGCCGTGTCGCGGCCAGCCGCGCAGCCTCCGCTTCCAGCACGAAACGGACCTCGTAGCTGCCCAGGGTAGTCGGCAGTTCGCTGAGCGGCATGAAGGCGGCCAGCCGCTCGGACGGGCGGCTCTTGACGAAGGAGCCAGCGCCTCGCCTCGCCTCGGTTATCCCGTCGGACGCCAGCCGCACCAGCGCCTCGCGCACGATG
This sequence comes from Sphingobium sp., assembly GCF_041987595.1. Taxonomy (GTDB): domain Bacteria; phylum Pseudomonadota; class Alphaproteobacteria; order Sphingomonadales; family Sphingomonadaceae; genus Sphingobium. The sequence goes on from NZ_JBHIWJ010000010.1 coordinate 11,051, forward strand.
GCGCGGGACATGCCGAACATTTCGGCCAGACGCGCTTCGGACGGCAGGCGCGCGCCTACTTCCAGTTCCTCGGACTTGATGATCTCGACAATGCCCGCATAGGCCTGATCGGAAAGGCGTGCCTGGTTCATCGCTGCCCCCTCCTAAAAGATGCTGCTGGCCGCAAGTACCAACAGCAGCCCCACCACCGCGACCACCGTTTCCATGATCGACCAGGTCCTGAACGTGCCCGCCATGTCGGTGCCGAGATAGCTTTTCACCAGCCAGAAGCCGGGATCGTTAACATGGGAAAAGAAGAGGGATCCCGCGCCGATGGCCAGAACCATCCATTCCGGCTGCACGCCCGAAGCGGCCACCAGGCCTTCCATCACTCCCGCGGTGGTGATCGTCGCGACCGTTGCGGACCCCGTTGCGAGCCGGATGCAAACCGACACGCCCCAGGCGAGCAGCAAGGGAGAGATGGCTCCCCCATCGGCCAGCCTGACCAGCATGTCGGACAGACCAGCCGTCACCAGCACCTGTTTCAGCGCGCCGCCCGCGCCGATTGCCAGCAGAATGCCGCCGGCCGGCGTCATTGCCTCGGCCCAGATCGCGCCCTGAATGGAGCGGTCGGTGATCCGGCGGCCGAAAAGCAGGGGCAGAGCGGCCAGCACGGCGACCAGCAGCGCGACCACCGGATCGCTGACCCAGTCGAGCCAGCGGAAATGCACGGCAATGGCAGGCGGCAGCAGGGCGACCGCCTGTCCGGCCGCAATCAGCACGACCGGCAACAAGACGGCCGTCAGCGCGCGGGCGACCGAGGGGGTGGCGACATCCACCTTGATCGGCTCCAGCAGCGGAGCGCTCAACTTCACACCCGGCGCGGTGAAGCGTGCCAGCACCGGGCCGGCGATGATGGCGGTCGGTATGCCCACGATCAGGCCGTAGAAAAGCGTCAGTCCCAGATTGGCGCCGAGCGCATTGACGGCGAGCAGCGGACCGGGATGCGGCGGGACCAGCGCATGGACGACCGACAGGCCCGACAGCGCGGGCAGCATCAGCCGCAGCTTTGCCGTGTCGTCATCCAGCCCCCTGGGCAGCGCCGCGGCGGCCGAGGCGACGATGGGCAACAACAGGACAAGGCCCGTTTCGAAGAACAGGGGCAGGCCAATGACGATGGCGGTGAACAGGCTGGCCCAAGGCGCACCCCGGACGCCCGACAGCCGCAGCGCTGCCCGCGCCAGCCCGCTTGCCCCGTCGGACAGTTGCAGCATGGCGCCCAGACCCAGCCCCAGCGCCACCACCAGTCCGGTTCCGCCCAGGATCGCTCCTGCGCCCTTTTCCACCGCCTTTGCCGTTTCCGCCATGGGCAGGCCTGCGAGCAGGCCAACCGCGAATGCGCCACAAAGCAGCCCGACAAAGGGATGGAGCCGCCCGCGAATGATCAGGGTGATGGACAGCGCGATCCCGATCAGGGCCGACAGCAGCAGCCGGACGTCTTCCGCCGTCACCGGCCGATCCCCGCGCCGATGGCGGATCGGCGCGCGGCCGGATGGCATGACATGCGCCGACGAAGCGAAACCTTCATCCTCTCCCTCCCATTTTCCGACAGTCAGCCGGCGCCTGCGCTATCCGGCTCGATAAAATCTGTTGGACAGATTATAAGTCGATTCCGGCGAAAGACTACGAAATTTATCGATTTTGGGAAAATTTTTCTTGAACCTGTCAGACCAGTTCAAATAAGATAGCGCTAACGCGAATCCTTGGAGATTTAGTCTCAACGGTCGTAAAACAGGAGAGGGAAGATGGATTTCGGCACAGGCCTGCACGACATTCTCGATCGCCCTGCGCAGGATTATCAGGACGAAGCTGATTCCGGACGAGGCGGCACGCCGCCCCATCTGACCCCGACGCAGATGAAGGTTCTGCGCTGCGTTCATTCGGGATTGCTCAACAAGCAGATTGCCTATGAGCTGGGCATGGCCGAGGCCACGGTGAAAGTCCATATGACCGCCCTGATGCGCAAGCTGAACGTGCGCAATCGCACGCAGGTCGCCGTGGTCGCCGGCAATATGGGCTGGCATCTCGCTGCCTAGGGCGTGGAACGCAAGACCTGTGCCGCGCCGGGAATGAACAGGTGCCCCGCGTCGATGAAACCCGGCGCATTCTCGTGCAGGGTGAAGGGCGGCTGCCTTTATCCTCCTTCAGTCGGGCTGAGATGCTGTGGCTCCGACGGCTCGCTGAACGGCGTGACGAGCATGGAAGAAGAACGCGGCGCTTTTTCCCGTTGCCATCCTGTCACCCAGGTCACCCGGATCCTTTCGATGAGAGGGCGTGTCAGTCGGCCCGGAAATGCACCTGATTGGCCTTGATTACCGCCTGCGTCCGGCTCAGCACGCCCAGCTTCTGAAGAATGGCGGACACATGCGCCTTGATGGTGGTCATAGACACGCCCAGATCATGGGCGATCTGCTTGTTCAGCCGTCCCCGCACCAGATGGGCCAGCACCGTCTTCTGCTGCGGCGTCAGGCTGTCGATGCGGCGGACGATTTCATCCTCCTCGGCGGTGGGGGCGACGCTTTCGCCCATGGCTTCGGGCAGGTAGATTTCGCCCGACACGACGCGGTGAAGCGCGTCGACAATGGCGCTGCGCTTGAGCGACTTGGGAATGAAGCCCGCCGCGCCTGCCGCCAGCGCTTCCTGCACGATGGCGCGGTCGAAGGCGCCCGACACCATCACCACGGGCAGGATCGGGAAACGGTCCCGCAGCAGTTTCAGCCCGTCGAGCCGCCGGACGTCCGGGATGTTGAGGTCGAGCAGGATGAGGTCGAAATTATCCTGCTTTTCCAGCGTGGCGATAGCCTCGTCCATGCTGGCGGCTTCGAACACCTCGATATTGTCGAAGCTGATCGCGATGACGCTGCGCAGGCCGTCGCGCACCAGCGGGTGATCGTCGACGATCAGCACCCGCTCCATGATCGGCGCGTCCCCTGCAAATGTGCCGCTCATATACTGGCCCACCCCTCGCCCCGGATCATCGGACAAGTCAGGGGACGAGGCAAGCCGCATCGCACCCGGCGGCATGGCCGAAACGGTCTGCACATAATTGCCGCGTCCCATGACGATCATCTCGCTATCCTTTACTTGGGCAACTTGAACACCCAGAGCGAACCGCCCTGATTGATGTCCTTGAAGCTCTTGGCAACCTCTCCGCCCCAGAGGGGGACCGCGCCGCCCCAGCCGGACATGACGGCGACATATTGCTCGCCATCCTGTTCCCAGGTCACCGGGCTGCCGACCACGCCTGAGCCGGTCTGAAACTTCCACAACTCCTGTCCGGTCTTGGCGTCGAAGGCTTTCAGATAACCTTCGGGCGTGCCCGTGAAGACCAGATTGCCCGCCGTCGAGAGTACCCCGCCCCAGAGCGGCGCCTTGTTCTTATATTCCCAGACGATCTTGCCGGTCCTGGGGTCCATGGCGCGCAGCGCGCCGATATGATCCTCGGCAATGGGCTTGATGGTGAAGCCCGCGCCCAGATAGGCTGCGCCCTTCTTGTAGGCGATCGGCTCGTTCCAGATGTCCATGCCCCAATCGTTGGACGGGATGTAGAAGAGGCCGGTGTCCTGACTATAGGCCATCGGCATCCAGTTCTTGCCCCCCAGGAAGCTGGGGCTGGCGAAGACGGACGATCCCTTGGCCGCTTCGCCCGGTGCGCCGGGGCGGTTGGCATCGACATAGTTGGGACGGCCTGCCTTGGTGAAGCCATCGGCCCATGTCGTCTGCATGACGAACCTGTTGGCGCTGATGAACTTGCCGTTGGTGCGGTCGAGCACGAAGAAATAGCCGTTGCGGTCAGCCTTTGCGCCCAGCTTCATCGGCTTGCCGTTGACGGTCGCGTCGAAGGGGATGAACTCGTTGACGCCGTCGAAATCCCAGCCGTCATGCGGGGTGGTCTGGAAATGCCATTTGATGACGCCGGTGTCGGGATCGATGGCGAGGGTCGAGCTGGTGTAGAGATTGTCGCCCTTGCGCAAATGGCTGTTCCAGGGCGCGGGGTTGCCCGTGCCGAAGAACAGCAGGTTGGTTTCCGGATCATAGGTGCCGCCCAGCCAGGTCGCGCCGCCGCCGGTCTTCCACAGGTCGCCGGTCCAGCTTGCGTTGGTCTTGCCGGTGACGCCGTTATCCTTGCCGCCCAGGGTACCCATATTCCCCTCGATGGTCGGGCGGCGCCAGATCAGTTCGCCTGTGTTGACGTCGCGGGCTTCCACCGCGCCGGTGATGCCGAACTCGCCGCCGGAGTTGCCGTAGATCACCTTGCCCTTCACCACCATCGGCGCGGCGGTGGCGGAATAGCCCGCCTGATAATCGGCGGTCTGCTTGTTCCAGATGACCTTGCCGGTGTGACGGTTGAGCGCCACCATATGTGCGTCGAGCGTAGCGAAGATGATCTTGTCGCCATAGATGGCTGCGCCGCGGTTCACGACATCGCAGCAGGGCATGATCGCTTCGGGCAGGCGGGCGTCATATTGCCATTTTTCCTCGCCGGTGCGGGCGTCGAAGGCAAAGACGCGCGAATAGCTGCCGGTGACGTAGATGGTGCCGTCATAGACGATCGGCTGGGCTTCCTGACCACGCTGCTTTTCCCCGCCGAGCGAGGAGGCGAAGGCGGGAACGAGCTTCGCGACGTTGGAGGCGTTGATCGTCTTCAAGGGGCTGAAGCGCTGCGCCTGCGGACCCATGCCATAGGTCAGAACGTCGCCCGGCGTCGCGGCGTCGTTCATGAGGTCGGCGTCGGTCGGCCCTTCGGCCAGCAGCGGCGCGGCGGCCAATGCCAGCGTCATGGCGGCGGCGCCGGACAACGCACGTATCTTACGTCCTTTCATATGATCCTCCCTCTGTTGCAGGGCGTGTTCGGCGCCCCTTCCCAAATTTGAGATTATTGCGCTGATCGTGCGCAGCAATTGGACCTTTGGTCGGCTGGCGCCCGCCTCCCCGTCTCTCGCTGGGGAGGGTCCGGGGATTACCCCGCCGCGACGGCGGGGGTCCATTCAACCCCATAGGGCGCAAAGAGTGCCTTCATCTCGCCGCTCGCCGTCATGGCGGCGATGATCTCCTCCACCGCATCGCCGAGGGTGCGGCTATTTTCCTTCACCGCCATGCCGATATCCCAGCCGGGCGAGGTGAAAGCGGGCAGCGGCCCTTTCCGCAGGGAGAGCTTCGCGCCGCCGCCCTGCATGGCTTCCTCGATCTGCGCGCGGCTGGCGAGCACCGCATCGGCCTTGCCCGATGCCACGGCCGCGACCGCTGCGGAACCGCTGGAATAATGAGCGACATCTTTCGCCAATATCCCGCCAAAGGACCCGATCAGGTAGAAATCGGGAATACTGTCCAGCTCCGCCGCCAGACGATGCCCGCGCCAGGCGGTCGGCGGCGCTTCGAGATCGACGGCGTTCTGCAATCCCGCAAAACGGAAGCTCTCGCGATAATAGGGTGCGATGATCGCCACCTGATCATTGCGCGCGGCAAAGGTTCGATCGAAGGGAATGTGCAGCATCAGATCGCCCGGTGCAAAGCCGAGCAGTCCGCCCTTCCACACGCCATGGCGCAGATCATCATCGACGCTTTCGTCCGCAGCCAGCTGCGCAACGTCGGCGCGCACGCCCAGCTTTGCGGCAATGGTATTGGCGAGATCCACATCAAGGCCGGTGAGCTTGCCGCCTTCCTCCCATGACCAGGGGCGGTTGTCCTTATAGACCACCACCCGCAGCACGCCCAGATCCTTGACCTTGCCCAGTGGGGCTGCCCGGGACATCCCCGGCAGCAACCCCAAAGCCAGTGCGGCACTCCCGCCAAGAAGGCATCGCCGGCTAATCATTTTCAGCCTTCGTGCTTGGTTTCGAGCCAGGCGCGGATCGCCCAGCCGGTCTTTTGGCCCAACACGTCTCCGAAGGGCGGCATATAGACCTTCCCATCATGGCTGGAGCCGTGGCGGAAGCGCTCGACGAACCATTGATCGCCCGACTCGCCCAGCTCCAGATAGCGCAGATCGGGCGCGATACCGCCACTTTCCGCGTCCAGGCCATGGCAGCGGGCGCAGTTCTGCCCGTAAGCCGACTGACCGATCTCGATCGCCTTGGCATTGCCGCTATAGGGGTTTTTCGCAAGCCATTCGGCGCCGATCTCCGGCAAGGCGGAAGTGTCGATGGCCTGCGGCGTCACGTTGCCATGCGCCATCAGTCCGGTCGCCGCGGTCGCGCCCAATATGGCGATGGCGCCCAGCAGCGGGATGCGCCCGAAATTCTTGGCCAGACTCATATTCCAAATCCTCACCCGGTTATTTCCCTGATTGGCTTCGAGTGTAGGCCGGCGGACGCTGCGTCCCTATTGGCCGTTGGTACAATCCCGGTGACCGCGCCTGACCTGTAGACCGTTGGAAGGGGAGCTGGACGGAGAGGATCACAGGCGATGAAGCGCATCCTTATGGCGGGACTGATGCTGGTTCCGATGACGGCGCGGGCGGAGACGCTCTATGTCTCGAACGAGCGGGGGAACAGCGTCTCGGTGATCGATGCGGCGAGCGCCAGGGTGGTGGCGAACTGGCCCGTGGGCGGACGGCCGCGCGGGATCACCGTGTCGAAGGATGGACGTTATATCTATCTCTGTGCTTCGACCGACCATGCGGTGCAGGTGATCGAGCGGGCCACGGGGAAGGTCGTTGCGGAGCTGCCCTCCGGGGAGGATCCGGAGCAGTTTTTTCTGTCGCGCGACGGGAAAACCCTGTTCGTCGCCAACGAGGATGATGCCGCGCTGACGGCGATCGACCTCGCGACGAGAAGCGTCGCCTTTCAGGTCGATGTCGGCGGCGAGCCGGAGGGCGTGGCGCAAAGTCCCGACAGCCAGTGGGTTGTGGTAACGTCTGAAGAGGACAATGTCGTCAACTGGATCGATGTGGCGAAAAAGGAGATGGTTGACGCTACCCCTGTCGACCTGCGGCCGCGCCATGTCGAGTTCACCGCTGACGGTAAACAGCTGTGGATCGCGGCGGAGGTCGGGGGCACGGTGCAGATCATCGACACCGCGACGCGCAAGGTGGTGGAGACGTTGCGCTTTGCCGTTCCCGGCGTGGCGGAGCATCGCATCTTGCCCTGCGGCATCCGCTTCACGCCTGACGGCAGGACGGCGGTAATCGCGCTGGGGCGGGCGGATCATGTTGCGCTGGTCGATGTGGCGACGCGCAAGGTGCGCATCTATGTGCCGGTGGGGAAGCGCGTGTGGCATGTGGCAGTGAGCAGCGATGGTGCCCATGCCTATGCTGCCAATGGCCTTTCGGACAATGTGAGCGTGATCGATCTGGCCGAGGCGAAGGTGACTGGGTCTGTCCCGGTCGGGGTCGCGCCCTGGGGCATTGTCGCGGTTCCCTGAGTCCGCCGACGGGAGAGGACGTCTTGTCCCAAGGGAGGAAGCCCTAAGTCCAATTTCCGCTCCGCGCCACTCGCCCCACTCTCCCTCATGCCGGGGGCTTTGACCGGCACATAAGAGGGAGGATGGATATGAAAAGGACGCTGCTCCTCGCGAGCGCGGCCATGGGGCTGCTTTGCGCGACTGCCACGCCAGCCATGGCCGGAACCACGGCCGATCTGCTGAAGCGGCTGCATGAAAAGGGAATTCTCTCCGACGAGGAATATGACCAGCTGCTGAAGGGCGACGGCGTCGAGGCAGCGGCTGCACCCGCCGCTCCCGCCGCTCCCGCCGTGACTCCCGATGCGTCGGGCGGCGGCCGGACCGTTCACATGACCAACAGCGGCGTGGGCTTTGAAATGGGCGATATCACGCTCAAATTCTCCGGCTCTGTGAACGGCTTCTACGTCCATGACAATGGCGAGGCGCCCAGCGCCTCAAACAGCGTCGTCGGAGGCGTGGCGACGGTAGGCAGCAACAGCTCGGCGATCCGCAACGGTCTTCTGCCCGGTTTCCTGAAGGTGGAAGTGACCACCAAACAGGGCGGCTGGGATGTGGGGGCGCATTTCGGCATGTATCCGGGCATCAATTCGGTGAATTATGCGGCAGGCGGCGGCGCCAACAGCCCCGGCAATCCGCGCGGGCTGCAAACGGCGGGCATAGATTTTCGCCAGACTTACCTGACCTTCGGCCGTCCGGGCTTTGGCGAGGTGAAGATCGGTCGCGACATCGGACTGTTCGCGTCCGAGCAGATACTGAACGACATCACGCTGCTGTCGTCGGGCACGCCCGCAGGCAATGTCGCGCCGTCCAACACCACGCTGGGGCGGATCGGCGTCGGCTATATCTATACCGACTTCCAGCCGCAGATCACCTACACCACGCCCAACTTCAGCGGTTTTGCCGCCAGCGTCGGCATTTTCGAGCCCCTTTCCTCGCTGACCGGCCCGGCCGAATCCAACAAGGAGCCGGGCTTTCAGGCGAAGCTGGTCTATGACGGCAAGCTGGGCGGCATCAGCACGCGTCTCTGGGCGGCGGGCGTCCATCAGAAGCACAATGTGGTCGCCGGCCCCGATTATACCGGCTGGGGCTGGGACGCGGGCGCGAAGATCATGGTGGGGCCGCTGACACTGGTGGGCACCTATTATGACGCCTCGGGTCTTGGCACCACCGCGCTCAACCTGTTCGACACCGATGGCCTTGGCAACAGGCGCGACAGCCACGGCTTCTATCTTCAGGGCCTTGCCGGCTTCGGCAAATTCTCGGTCGGCGGCAGCTATGGCGAGAGCAATCTCGACCATGCCAATGCCGCGGACGCGCTGGCGAACCCCACGCTGGTCGACAAGAACAGCAGCTGGGTCGGGCAGGTTCGCTATGGTCTGACCAGCTGGGTCACGCTGCTCGGCGAATATGTTCACACAAGGTCGGAAGCGCATAACGGCAATCAGGCCAGTTCCGATGCGATCGCGGCCGGAGCCATCCTGTTCTTCTGACCCAAGGAACAATGTCGCGAAGGGGGGCTGCATCCTATCAGGGATGCGGCCCTTTTCATGGCTGGACAGCGTCATGCCGTTGGGGAACAAGTAAAAAAGAGGGACGGGGATGACAAAGAGCATGTGGCTGACGGGCACGGCGTTGCTTCTGCTGGCCGGGCAGGCCCGGGCCGATACTGGTGCCGTCGATGCGGAGCGACAGTCGATCATCGTCACGGCGCCCGGCGGCATGGTCGATGCCGATGATGCGCTCAGCCTGACCGGCGGGGATATCAGCCGTGCAGGTGCGCCCGACCTGCTGGGTGCGATCACCCGCGCCATGGCGGGCGTCACCCTACAGGACGCGCAGGGCAATCCGTGGCAGCCCAATCTTCTCTATCGGGGGTTTATCGCTTCGCCGCTTCAGGGTCAGGCGCAGGGGCTGGCCGTCTATCTGGACGGCGCGCGGTTCAACCAGCCCTTTGGCGACACCGTTGCCTTCGACCTGCTGCCCGAGGCGGCGATCCGCAGTTTCACCCTGTTCGACAGCAGCGCCATATACGGCCTCAACGCATTGGGCGGCGCAATGGTGTTCGACACCAAGACCGGCCTCAGCGATCCGGGGCTGGAAGCCATCCTTACTGCCGGACGCTTCGGTTCGCAGGAGGCAAGTGCGGCAGGAGGGTTGCAACGGGGTGATTTCAGTGCCTTTGCCGCCTTCCAATATTCCCACGAAGACGGCTGGCGCGCTCATTCGCCTTCAACGCTCTACAATGGCTATCTGGATCTGGGTTTCGATACCGCGTCGGGCGGTCTGCACATGAAGTGGATCGGTGCGGATACCGACCTTACCGGCAATGGCGTCGCCCCCGTCGAATTATTGGACGCGGACCGGCGCGCAGTCTTCACCTGGCCGGACAACGCCAGGGCCCGCTATGGCCGGATCAGCCTGCATCCCTGGGTGTCGCTCAGCGGCCGGACGCGGATCGAAGGCACGCTTTATGCCCAGCAACTGAAGCTGCGCACTGTGAATGGCGATGCCGCCGATATCGAAGCGTGCGAGGAGGAACAGCTCTGCCTGGAAACCATGGGCGGCGAAGACGAGGCGCTGCTGACCGATCGGAACGGCAATGCGATATTGGACAGTCTGGGCGGCGAAGGTTACGGCCTGCTCAATCGCGGGCGGCTGGGCAGCCGCGCCATGGGCGTGATCGTCCAGCTTATCGACGAACGCCCCCTGCTGGCCGGGACCAACCATCTCGGGGTCGGGATCAGCTATGACAACAGCCGCAGTCGTTTTGGCGCCTCCGCCGAACTGGGAGGGCTGACCGGGGACCGGAGCGTCGACGGTTTGGGACCGCTCATCGCCCAGGCGGATGGGGCCATCGGGCCGGTGGGCCTGATCGCCCATGCCACTTATTGGGGCATCTTCGTGCAGGACCGGCTGCCGCTGACAGCGAAGTTGTCGGCCGAAATCGGGCTGCGCTACAATCATGCGCAGATCGCCATGCGCGACCTTATCGGCACCGCGCTCAACGGGGATCATGGATATGAGCGGATCAACCCCGGCGTGGAACTGGACTATGCGCTGACCGAGGGTCTGAGCCTGCGGGCGGGCTATGCAGAGAGCAACCGCGCCCCCACGCCTGCCGAACTGTCCTGCGCCGATGAAACGGCGCCATGCAGCCTCGCCAATTTCTTCGTCGCTGATCCCCCGCTCAGGCAGGTGGTCGCCAAAGGCTGGGAAGCGGGCGCAAGCGGGCACGGAACGCTGGGAGGATTCCAGCTTGAATGGCTGCTGTCGGCCTATCGCACGCGCAATCGCAACGACATCCAATATGTGGCGTCGGCCATTCGCGGGCGGGCCTGGTTCCGTAACATTGGCGCAACCCGGCGGCAGGGCGTGGAATTCAGTCTGAAAGCGAGGCGCGGCGGCTTTGCCGGCGGGCTGAGCTATGCCTTTACCGATGCGACCTATCGGCATTCGCTGGCACTTTCCAGCCCGGCCAACCCGTCGGCGGATGCCGCCGGAGTGATCTTCGTCCAGCCGGGCGACCGATTGGCGGGCATTCCGCGCCATAGCGCGACGCTGTCGCTGGATCATGCGGGCCGGGGATGGTCGATCGGCGGCGACGTGATTGCGCGGTCGGGGCAATATCTGACGGGAGACGAGGGCAATGATCAGGCGCGGCTGGGCGGCTATGCGCTGGTCAATCTGCGCGCCGGGATCGACATCATGCCGGGAGTGACGCTGTTTGGCGAGCTTCGCAATGCGTTCGACCGCAAATATGCGACCTTCGGCACCTTCGCCGATGTGGGCGAAGTGCCGTTGGTTGAGGCGCCCGGTGCGTCGGACCCGCGCGCCTATGGGCCGGGCGCGCCGCGACGATGGTATGCAGGGGTGAAAGCGAAGTTCTGAGCGTTGGGGGCTTTGGACAATCCAATGACCGCTTCCCACCCAAAGTCAGCGCCGTGATCTTAGGACCAAAGGTCAATTGCGATCGTCCCTCCCACTGGGCCATTTTTGTCGCAACGCAATATTCATGACGGGAGAGAGCCTTGATCGACATTCGCACCACCTTGAGCGGGATCGCAACGGTCGCGCTGATGACGATGGCGCCGCTATCCGCGCAGGCCAGGGACATCGTCGTCCATATGAAGAATCAGGGCACGGACGGCGCCATGGTGTTCGAACCCTCCTTCATAAAGGCAGCCGTGGGCGACACCATTCATTTCAAGCCGACCGATCCCAGCCATAACGCCGAAACCCTCCCCAATATGCTGCCCGCCGGCGTCACGCCGATGAAGGGTGCGATGAACAAGGAAGCGGTGATGACCGTCACCAAGCCCGGCCTCTACGGCATCAAGTGCATGCCGCATTATTCGATGGGCATGGTCGCACTGGTGCAGGCGGGCAAGGCAGACCCGACGGCGCTGGCCGCAGCCAGGGCGGTGAAGCTGCCGCCCTTCGCCGCCCGGCGGATGACAGCCGCGCTTGCCAGGGTGAAGTGATGCTGGACGCGGGGGCAAAAAGCGAGGACCTCTATCCGGTGCCGTCCGAATGGGCGGCCGGGGCAAAGGTCGACGCGGTGGGCTATGCCACGGGGCATCGCCGTTCGCTGGAGGATGGGGAGGCCTATTGGCTGGAGCAGGCGCAGCGGCTCAACTGGATCAAGGCGCCGAGCCGGGCCAATGAGAGCAGCTTTGCCGAGGCCGATTTCGGCATCAGCTGGTTTGCCGACGGGACGCTTAACGTGTCGGCCAATTGCCTTGACCGGCATCTGGCGGAGCGGGGAAGCCAAGTCGCGATCATCTGGGAACCGGATGATCCGGAGGAAGACGCGCAGCGCTTTACCTACCGCCAGGTTCATGCCGAGGTGTGCCGCTTCGCCAATGTGCTGAAGGGCGCAGGCGTGCAGCGAGGCGATCGGGTGACGCTTTATCTGCCGATGATCCCGGAAGCGGCCTTCGCGATGCTGGCCTGCGCCCGGGTCGGGGCGATCCATAGCGTGGTGTTCGGTGGCTTCTCGCCGGAGGCTCTCGCGGGACGGATCGTCGATTGCGACAGCAAGGTCGTCGTCACCGCCGATGAAGGACGGCGTGGGGGCAGGACGGTGCCGCTGAAGCGTAACGTCGATGCGGCGGCCGCTCTGGCGCCGGTGCTCAAGACCGTCGTCGTCATCCGTGCGACTGGCGGCGATGTCGCTATGCAGGATGGGCGGGACGCTTATTATGACGAACTGGCGGCTGCCGTTTCCGCTGACTGCCCGGCCGAATCCATGGGCGCGGAAGATCCGCTGTTTCTGCTCTACACCAGCGGCTCGACCGGCAAGCCCAAGGGTATGGTGCATTCGAGCGGCGGCTATCTGCTCTGGGCGGCGATGACCTTCGATCTGAGTTTCGACTATCGGCCGGGCGAGGTGTTCTGGTCCTCTGCCGATATAGGCTGGGTCACGGGGCATAGCTATATCGTCTATGGGCCGCTGGCGAACGGGGCGACGACCTTGATGTTCGAGGGCGTGCCCAACTGGCCTTCGCCCAGCCGCATCTGGGACATTGTCGACCGGCATCAGGTGGCGACGCTTTACACCGCGCCGACCGCGCTGCGCTCGCTGATGAAGGAAGGCGACGAGTTCGTGACCCGGACCAGCCGCGCCTCGCTGCGCCTGTTGGGCACGGTGGGCGAGCCGATCAATCCCGAAGCGTGGCGCTGGTATCATGAGGTGGTGGGCGAGGGACGCTGCCCGATCGTCGATACATGGTGGCAGACCGAGACGGGTGGGCACATGATCGCCCCGCTGCCGGGCGCCACCGACCTGAAACCCGGCGCCGCGACCAAACCATTTTTCGGGGTGGAGCCGCTGCTGGTGGACTGTCACGGGGCGATCGTGGAGGGCGCGGGCGAGGGCAATCTCTGCATCGCCCGCTCATGGCCGGGGCAGGCGCGGACGGTCTGGAGCGATCAGGATCGCTTCTTCCAGACCTATTTCACCACCTATCCGGGACTCTATTTCACCGGGGACGGTTGCCGTCGGGATGCGGACGGGGACTATTGGATCACCGGGCGGGTCGACGACGTCATCAACGTGTCTGGCCATCGCATGGGCACGGCGGAGGTCGAAAGCGCGCTTGCTTGCCATGAGTGCGTGGCGGAGGCGGCCGTGGTCGGCTTTCCGCACGATATCAAGGGGCAGGGCATCTACGCCTATGTGACGCTGAACGCCCATGAGGAGCCGAGCGAGGGCTTGCGCAAAACGCTGGTCGCTTGGGTGCGGCAGGAGATCGGGCCGATCGCGACGCCCGATGTGATCCAGTTCTCGCCGGGACTGCCCAAGACGCGCTCGGGCAAGATCATGCGCCGGATATTGCGCAAGATCGCGGAGGGAGAGACGTCGGCGCAGGCGCTTGGAGATATTTCGACGCTGGCCGACCCTGCGATTGTGACGGAGCTGGTCCGGAACAGGGTGGGTTAAAGATAAGGTGCCCTGCGCAGGCAGGAGCACCTTACTTCCCGTTATCGCGCAACTTCCTCCGGCCAATAGAGCCGCATCGGATTGTCGATCAGCAGCTTACGTTGCAGTTCGACGGTGGGCGCGATGCGGGGGATCATATCGACCAGATGGCCATCGTCCGGGATATTGTCCTGCATGTTGGGGTGCGGCCAGTCCGTGCCCCACAGCACCCGATCCTCATAGTCCGCCACCAGCGGCGCCACGGCGTCGGCAAAGGCGTTCCACGGGTCCCCTGTCGGGTCCAGACGATCCGGGCAGGTCGCCTTGAACCAGATGTCGTCCCGACTGTTCAGAAAGGCGCGGAACGCCTTCATGTCGGCGCCGTCCGGCCCCTGGGTCACATCGGGGCGGCCCATATGGTCGATCACCAGCGGCACCGGGATCGCGTCCATGAAGGGGCGAAGTTCTTCCAGAATATCCGCCTCGAAATAGATGACGACATGCCAGCCTGCGGGCAGCCGCTTCGCGACTTCGAGGAACTTGTCCTTGGGCGCGTCGTCGACGAGGCGCTTGAGGAAATTGAAACGGATGCCGCGAATGCCGCCGTCATGCAGGGCCGCGAGGTCCGCTTCCGAAATCGCCGGATCGACCACGGCGACGCCGCGGGCCTTCCCATTGGACCTGGCGATGCCGTCGAGGGTCGCGGCATTGTCCGTGCCATGGCAGCTCGCCTGCACGATGACATTGCGCGCGAACCCCAGATGGTCGCGCAGCGCGAACAGCATGTCCGGCCCGGCATCCTCCGGCAGATATTTCGCCTTGGCGGAAAAGGGGAAGTCCGCCATCGGGCCGAACACATGGCAATGCGCGTCAATCGCGCCTGCCGGCGGGGTGTAGCGCGGCTTCGAAGGATTGCCGTGCCAGCTGGTGATGCGGTTCGTCATGCGAAAACCTCTCCATCCATCAATTTGCGCGCCGTGCGCAGCATCGCGGCGCTGGTGACGGCGCCGCTGTCGTCCAGTTCCATGACGCAGGTGGTCTCGCCGGTCGGATGCTCGACCGACAGCGTCTTGCGGTTGCCCGAAGGGATCGCGGCGACTTCGGCGGCGGGCGATCCTTCGATCAGGCAAGCCGTCGCCACGCTGACCGCGCCCAGCACGCCGATAGAGGCATGGGCGCGATGCGGGATGAAGCTGCGCACCGTAACCGCGCCGCCGTTGCGGGGCGGGGCGACCAGCATCATCTTGGGCACCGACTTTTCCTTGACGTCGCCGAGGTTCATCCGCTCGCCCACGGCAAGCCGGATCGCCTCGATGCGGGCCTTCAGCGCGTGGTCATTGTCCAGCGTTTCGCGGTCCTCATAGCCGGTTACGCCGACATCCTGTGCCTTCATGACGACGCAGGGCATGCCATTGTCGATCAGCGTGACATGTACGCCCTCGACTTCATCGAAAGCGTTGCCGGTCGGAAGCAGCGCGCCGCAGGAGGAGCCGGCGGTGTCGCGGAACTCCAGCGGAATCGGGGCGGCGCTGCCGGGCACGCCGTCGATCCGGGCCTCGCCGTCATAACGGACCTTGCCGCCCGGCGTTTCCACCGTGGCGATGGCGATCTGGCCCGTATTCTCCATGAAGATGGCGACGCGGGTTTCGCCATCTTGCGCGGCGACGAGGCCGCGCTCGATGGCGAAGGGGCCGACGCCGGCGAGGATATTGCCGCAATTCTGCGCGTCGCTGACGATCGCCTGGTCGACGAAGACCTGAAGGAAGAGATAGTCGACGTCGACGCCCTCTTGGCTCGATTTTCTGACGACCGCGACCTTGCTCGTCAGCGGATCGGCGCCGCCCATGCCGTCGATCTGGCGCGGATCGGGCGAGCCCATGATCCGCAGCAGAAAGGCATCGCGCGCGGCGCTGTCGGCGGGCAGGTCGGAGCCAAGGAAATAGCCGCCTTTCGACGTGCCGCCGCGCATCCACATGACGCGGGCGGAGTTTTGGGCGTCAGACATATTTCAGGCCCATTTCCTCAAGGCGCGGACGCATATTGTAGATGTCGAGGCCGAGTTCGCCCGCAGCGAGGCGGACGCGCTTGGCTTCCTCGGCGGCTTCACGGGCCTGCGCCTTTTCAAGAACAGCGGCGGCATCGGCGCGGGGCACGATGCACACGCCGTCATCATCGGCGATGACCACGTCGCCCGGATTGACCAGCGCATTGGCGCAGACGACCGGGACATTGACGCTGCCCAGCGTCGCCTTGATCGTCCCCTGCGCGTGGACCGCCTTCGACCAGACGGGAAAGTTCATCTGCGTCAGGTCGCGCACGTCGCGCACGCCGGCATCGATGATCAGGCCCCGGCAACCGCGCGCCTGCGCCGAGGTGGCGAGCAGGTCGCCGAAATAGCCGTCGGAGCAGGGGCTGGTCGGCGCGAGGAGGAGGATGTCGCCTTCCTTCAGCTGCTCGATCGCGACATGCACCATCCAGTTGTCGCCCGGAGGCGCCGAGATGGTGACCGCGCTGCCCGCAATCCGCGCGCCGGTGTAGATGGGGCGCATGTAAGGGGCGAGCAGGCCGGTGCGGCCCTGCGCCTCGTGCACGGTGGCGACGCCGCATTTGGCAAGGCCGTCGATGACGGAAAGCTCCGCCCGTTCGATATTCTGGACGACGACGCCGGACATGGAACTCTCTCCTGACTCGATGACAAAAAGCTGGAGCCTGCCATGCAGAAGGGATCGCGCCAGCTCAAATCCGATCTATGCGCCGGCCATAAAATTTTGCTAATTATAAAATATGGCTCCTGATCAGTTCAATATCCGTCACCTTGCCGCCATGGCCGCCGTCGTCGAGCAGGGCAGCGTCTCACTCGGCGCGCGGCAGGTCAATCTGACCCAGCCAGCCGTGACCCAGGGCATCGCCAAGCTGGAGGCGCAATTGGGTCTGCCCCTGTTCGAGCGGCAACCCGGCGGGATGGTTCCAACCGACGCGGCCATCTGTCTTGCCCCTCGCGTCAATGCGGCCCTGCGGCTGATCGGCAGCAGCAGGGTAACGGCGGCGCAGGTCCGCGCCTTCGTAGCTCTGGCGCGGGCGGGCAGCTATCCTGCGGCGGCGGCGGAGGCGGGCGTCACCGAACCCTCGCTGCACCGGGCCGTGGGCGATCTGGCGCTGGCCATGGGATACCGGCTGGTCGACCGGCGAGGAAGGGGGCTGGCGCTCACCCGTCAGGGGGCGGTGCTGGCGCGTCGGCTGCGGCTGGCGCTGGCGGAGCTGCGCTCCGGGCTGGAGGATATCGCCGATCTGAAGGGGCAGGAGAGCGGACGGATCGTGGTCGGCGCCATGCCGCTGTCGCGGGCGCGGCTGCTGCCCCGCGTCATCACCCGTTTCCGCGACCATTTCCCGCAGGTCGACATCCACATCTTCGAAGGATCGCACACGGAACTGGTGGGCCCCTTGCGCGAGGGCGAAGTCGACATGATGATCGGCGCCCTGCGCGATTCCTCCATCGGGCAGGATCTGACGCAAAAGCCGCTGTTCGAGGATCGGCCGACCATCATTGGGCGGGCGGGCCACCCGCTGGCGGCGGGCTGGGATGCCGATGCGCTGCGCCGCTATCCCTGGATCCTGCCGCCAGAGGGGACGCCGCTGCGGCAGCTCTGGCGCAAGATGTTCGAGGCGCTGGGTGGCGCGCTGCCGCCCGTGCCGATCGAATGCGGATCGGTGATGACGATCCGGCAGTTGCTGCTGGGCGGGGATTATCTGACCCTGCTGTCGGTCGACCAGCTCGCGCTGGAGCTGGATGTCGGCATGGTGATCGACATCGGCCCGGCGCCCGGATCGGTCAGCCGCATCATCGGCATTACCACCCGCGCCGACTGGCGTCCGACCCGCCTGCAACGCCGATTCATGGAAGCGGTCGAGGCGGAGGTCGATGCACTATATTCGTAAAATCTTATATCGATCGCGTGGATTCGATTGGCGCCCTTGCAGGCAATCGGTCATGGCCATCCATATGGAGCAGGAAGTCGGTCTGATCGGTTTTGGCGAAGCAGGGTCCACCTTTGCGCATGCGGGGGGCTGGGGCGAGCGGGCGCATGTGTTCGATCGCAAGACCGGCAATGGCCCGGAGGCGCCGGCGATGCTGGACGCCTATAAGGCCGCCCATGTTCTGGGCGCCCGCTTTCTGGACGACGCGCTGTCGGGCGTCGATCTTATCCTTTCCCTTGTGACCGCCGATCAGGCGCTGGCCGCGGCCGGGGCTGCCGCGGAGTGCATGGCCCCCGGCGCGATCTATTGCGACATGAACAGCGTCGCGCCGCAAACCAAGCAGCAGGCTGCGCAACTGGTCGAGGCGGCGGGCGGTCATTATGTCGACGTCGCGGTGATGGCACCGGTCGATCCGGCCCGTCTGGCAGTTCCGCTGCTTTTGAGCGGCGGGCAGGCGGAAGAGGCGGCGGCGCGCCTTGCTGCGCTGGGTTTCGTCAAAACGCGGGTCGTGGGGGATGCGGTAGGCCGCGCCTCCTCGATCAAGATGATCCGCTCGGTCATGGTGAAGGGGATCGAGGCGCTGACCGCCGAATGCGTGCTGGCCGCCGAAGCTGCGGGCGTGCGGGAGGACGTGCTGGCCTCGCTCGACGCCAGCGACAAGCTGAAGCCCTGGGAAGAGCGCGCCGACTATAATCTCGACCGGATGCTGATCCACGGCATTCGCCGCGCCGCCGAGATGGAGGAAGTCGTCAAGACGCTGGAAGGGCTGGGCACCGGCGCCGCGATGACGCGGGGCACCGTCAAACGCCAGCGCGCCATCGGCGAGCTTGGCGTGAAGACACCGCCGGAAGGGCTGACCGGGAAAATCGCATATATTACCCTATCAAACGAACGAAAGGCTGACGCCGCATGAGCCTGATTATCGACTGCCACGGCCATTATACCGTGCTCCCCAAGGGGCATGACGCATGGCGCGAGGAACAGAAGGCCGCCTTCAAGGCGGGTGTTCCGGCTCCCGCCTATCCCGAGATCAGCGACGACGAAATCCGCGACACGATCGAATCCAACCAGCTGCGGCTCATCAAGGAACGCGGCGCTGACCTCACCATCTTCAGCCCCCGCGCCTCCGCCATGGCGCCCCATGTGGGCGACGCCGACGTTGCGAAGGAGTGGGCGACCCGCTGCAACGACCTGATCGCGCGCGTCGTCGGCCTCTATCCCGAAACCTTCGTCGGCGTCTGCATGCTGCCCCAGTCTCCGCAAGCTGACATGACGAACAGCATCGCCGAGCTGGAGCGCTGCGTCGACATGGGCTTCATCGGCTGCAATCTCAATCCCGATCCGGGTGGCGGCCATTTCACGCATCCGCCGCTGACCGACCGTTACTGGTATCCCTTCTACGAAAAGATGGTCGAGCTGGACGTCCCGGCGATGATCCATGTTTCGGGCAGCTGCAACCCGGCGATGCACGCGACCGGCGGTTATTATATCGCCGCCGACACCATCGCCTTCATGCAACTGCTGGAAGGCGATCTGTTCGCCGATTTTCCTACGCTGCGCTTCATCATCCCGCATGGCGGCGGCGCGGTGCCCTATCATTGGGGCCGTTACCGGGGTCTGGCGGACATGCTCAAGAAGCCCAGCCTCGACACGCACCTTATGAACAACATCTTCTTCGATACCTGCGTCTATCACCAGCCGGGCGTCGATCTGCTGGCGGACGTGATCGACAACAAGAACATCCTGTTCGGGTCGGAAATGGTCGGCGCGGTGCGCGGCATCGACCCGACCACCGGCCATTATTTCGACGATACCAAGCGCTATGTCGATGCGCTGGAGATCAGCGATGCCGAACGCCACGCCATTTTCGAAGGCAATGCACGCCGCGTCTTCCCGCGTCTCGACGCGCAGTTGAAGGCGCGGGGCCTGTAAGCAATCCCCGCGGAGGGGCGGATTCATCCCCCGGTCTTTTGTTGGAAGGAAGGGCCGGGGGATGAATTTCCAAGAGAGGTTGAGATGAGCACTGACATTCATGAATATCTTGGCCAGTTCGACGATATTCCCGGCACGCGGGTCTACACGGCCAAGCGGGCCCGGCAGGGCTACTGGATGAACCAGTTCGCGATGAGCCTGATGAAGGCCGAAAATCGTGAGCGCTGGAAGGCGAATGAACGCGCCTATATCGACGAATGGCCGATGACCGAGGACCAGAAGAAGGCGATCCTCGACCGCGACTATAATCGCTGCCTCGATCTGGGCGGCAATATCTATTTCCTGGCCAAGGTATTTTCGACCGACGGCCTCAGCTTCCTCCAGGCCGTCGGCACCATGACCGGCATGAGCCCGGAGGATTATCAGGCGATGATGATCGCCGGCGGCCGCTCCCCTGAGGGCGTCCGTTCGATCAGGGAGAAACGTTGATGGCCCGCATTACCGCCGGCGTCGCGACCAGCCATGTGCCCGCCATCGGCGCCGCCATGGACCTGGGCAAGACCGCCGAGCCTTATTGGCAGCCCGTATTTGCGGGCTATGACTGGTCGCGCCAATGGATCGCGCAGGAAAAGCCCGATGTCGTGATATTGGTCTATAACGACCATGCGTCGGCCTTCGACATGAAGATCATCCCGACCTTCGCCATTGGCTGCGCTGACCGCTACGGCATCTGCGACGAGGGCTGGGGCCCGCGCCCGGTGCCGGAGGTGGAGGGACATGCCGACCTTGCATGGCATGTCGCGCAGAGCCTGATCCTCGACGAGTTCGACATGACCATCATCAATGAGATGGACGTCGACCATGGCCTGACCGTGCCGTTGAGCCTGCTGTTCAATCAGCCGGCGAAATGGCCGTGCAAGGTCATTCCGCTGGCCGTCAACGTCGTCACCTATCCGCCGCCCTCGGGCAATCGCTGCTGGATGCTGGGCGAGGCGATCGCCCGTGCCGTCGAGAGTTTTCCAGAGGATCTGAACGTGCAGATCTGGGGCACCGGCGGTATGAGCCACCAGCTTCAGGGACCGCGCGCGGGGTTGATCAATGCGGAGTGGGACAACCGCTTTCTTGACCTGATGAGCGAGGATGACGGCGAGGCGCTTCGCGCCATTCCGCATATCGAATATCTGCGGGAAACCGGATCCGAAGGGATCGAAATGGTGATGTGGCTGATCATGCGCGGCGCGCTTGGCCGGCGAGTGAAGGCCCTGCATCGCCATTATCATGTTCCCGCTTCGAATACCGCGGTCGGGCATCTGGTGTTGGAGCCTGCCTGAATTTTCTCCTCTCCCGTCAGCGGGAGGGGACTGATTATGGAGTAGAAATCATGCGTATAGCCCTTGCCGGTGCAGGCGCCTTTGGCGAAAAGCATCTTGATGGCCTGAAGAATATCGACGGCGTGACCGTGACCTCGCTTGTCGGCCGCAATCTTGAACCCACGCAGGCGGTTGCAGCGAAATATGGCATCGGTCACGCCACCACCGATCTGGCCGAGACTCTGGCGCGCGACGATGTCGATGCGGTCATCCTTTGCACCCCGACGCAGATGCACGCCGCCCAGGCCATCGCCTGCATGAACGCAGGCAAACATGTGCAGGTCGAAATCCCGCTGGCGGACAGCTGGGCCGACGCGCAGGCAGTACTGGCGAAGCAGGAAGAAACCGGCCTCGTCTGCATGGTCGGTCACACCCGCCGCTTCAACCCGTCGCACCAATATGTCCACAACCTCATCACGGCGGGCGAGCTGAACATCCAGCAGATGGACGTTCAGACCTATTTCTTCCGCCGCAAGAACATCAATGCCAAGGGCGAGGCGCGCAGCTGGACCGACCATCTGCTCTGGCACCATGCCGCGCACACCGTCGATCTGTTCGCCTATCAGGCGGGCAGGATCGTATCCGCCCACGCCATGCAGGGGCCGATCCATCCCGAACTGGGCATCGCCATGGACATGTCGATCCAGCTCAAGAGCGAGACGGGCGCTATCTGCACCCTTTCGCTGAGCTTCAACAATGACGGGCCGCTGGGCACCTTCTTCCGCTATATCGGCGATACCGGCACCTATATCGCCCGTTACGACGATCTGGTGAACGGCAAGGAAGAGGCGATTGACGTCAGCAAGGTCGCGGTGTCGATGAACGGCATCGAGCTTCAGGACCGCGAGTTCATCAGCGCGATCCGCGAAGGCCGTGAACCGAACAGCAGCGTACAGAAGGTGTTCGACTGCTACCGCGTGCTGGGCGAGCTGGAAAAGCAGCTGGGCTGACCCGAACGGGTTCATAGCAAGGGGCTGCCATCATGGCGGCCCCTTTTTTATCCCAGGAAGTTGCTGAGCAGGTCCGGGTGGAACCCCCATCCGGCAAAGCCGCATACCCCCATGAACAGCCCGGACGCGCCGAAGGCCCAGCTTGCGAACAGCAACCCCATGCTTTCGCACAGGGCTGCGACCGCCGCGAGCGAGATGGCGGTGGAGATCAGCGCCTCGCTCGCGTCGAACTGGTCGTCGTGGATGTTGAGCGCGTCATAATCCTGCCGGTAACCCTTCGCCTGCTGTGCCAGCTTCGGCGCTTCGGACTGATATTTGGCGATCTCTCCATCCAGTTTCGCCAATGCGGGCCTGGCCTGTTCGGTTGGGGCGCCGTTCGCCACCACCGCCAGCATCGTACGGCTGTCCTGCGCCAGATGAAGCTTCGTCTTCGTCGCCTGATACTGGCTCCAGCTGTCGACCGAACTGGACTGGGCCTGATCCATGGCCTGGACGATATTACCATCCTTGATGTTGCAGAGGCCGGCAAAAACCGAAAGCAGGACGACGGTGACCGCCACCATCCGGTTGAGCCGCTTGTCCTTGGCCTCTGCGCTGACTTCGATTTCCATGCCTGCTCCTGAATGCAGGCTTAGGACGGCGGCGTAAGGCCCAGACCGCAGTTGGTGGAGCGCTGGTCGCCCGCGCCGGCCAGCAACGCCTTTGCAAGCGGCAGTGTGATGGCGTTGCCCGCGTCGGGGCGGCTGAGCGTGATGCGGGCGATCCCGTCTTCAAGGGACAGGATGATGCCGTCCCGATGGCCGGTCATGCTATCTCCAGATTTTGCCGGGCGATGGCCGCGAGGCGCGGGAAATTTTGGGCGCGCTCACGGGCGTGGGCGCTCGATGCGGTGCCGCGCAGCACGCGCCCCTTGATGCCGTGGAAAATCGCGGCCAGCCGAAAGAAGTTGAAGGCGATGTAGAATGGCCAATGGTCGATCCCGGTGCGCCTCGTCCGGGCGCAATAGGCCGCCACATAGTCCTGTTCGGACGGGATGTTGAGCGCGGCAAGGTTCGTCCCGGCGAGGCCGGCGACGATATCCGGAGGCATCCGGTACATCATCGCGTGATAGGCGAAATCCGCCAGCGGGTGACCAAGGGTCGAAAGCTCCCAATCCAGCACCGCCAGGACGCGGGGCTCTGTCGGGTGGAAGATCATATTGTCGCAGCGGAAATCGCCATGGACGATCGCGCTTTCGTCGCCCGGCGGGATATTGGCAGGCAGCCATTCGACCAGCCAGTCCATGTTCGGGTCGCGGCCGGCCAGATCGTCTTCGAGATACTGGCGCGACCAGCGGCCGATCTGCCGCGCGAAATAATTGCCGGGCCTGCCATAGTCGGACAGGCCCGCCGCCGCCACATCGACGCTGTGCAGATGGGCGATAGTGGCGTTCATCGCATCGAAATAAGCGGGGCGCTGGTCGCGATCGACCTCCGGCAGGGTCGCGTCCCAAAAGATGCGGCCTTCCACCAGTTCCATGACATAGAAGGGCGTGCCGATCAGCGCGCCATCCTCGCATAGCCCGAAGATGTGCGGCACGGGAAAATCGGCGCTTTCCAGCGCGGAGAGGACCTGCACCTCGCGTTCGATCGCATGGGCGCCCCTCAGCAGGACGCCCGGCGGCTTGCGGCGCAGGACATAGGAACGGTCGGGGGTCGACAGGCGATAG
>NZ_JBHIWJ010000010.1:34856-69204 GCF_041987595.1 Sphingobium sp.
GGAGCTTGTCGGGCGGCTTGTGACGCATCATATAGACCTTGTCTGGCGTGAAAAGCTTGTAGGTCGGGTTGGACTGGCCGCCCTTGAACTGTTCGACCGTCAGCGGCCCGGCAAAGCCGGGCACATGGGTCTGCATCCAGCCCGCCAGCGCCGCTTCGTCAAAGGCATAGCCTTCGCGGACGGGGGAGGTGCCCGAATTGGCGTCCTGCGCCGTGCTCATTTCGGCGCCATGCGGATTGCGCCGTCCAGACGTATGACTTCGCCGTTCAGCATCGGGTTGGTGACGATGCTCTCGACCAGCGCGGCATATTCCTCGGGTTTGCCGAGGCGGCTGGGAAAGGGGACCTGCTGTCCTAGCGAATCCTGCGCCTCCTGCGGCAGTCCCGCAAGCATGGGAGTCCAGAAAATGCCCGGCGCTATGGTCATGACGCGGATGCCGTAGCGGGCGAATTCGCGCGCCACCGGCAGGGCCATGCCTGCAACGCCTGCCTTGGACGCGGCATAGGCGGCCTGGCCGATCTGCCCTTCAAACGCCGCCACGCTGGCGGTGTTGATGACGACGCCGCGCTCCTCGCCCACCGGCTCGGCCAAATGCAGGCGGGCGGCGAATTTGGACAGCATGTTGAAGGTGCCGATCAGGTTGATGTTGATGATCTTCGCGAAATCGGCGAGCGGCACGGCCTTGCCGTTGCGGCCGATGACTTTGGCTGGCGGCGCGATCCCGGCGCAGTTGACGAGGATGCGGGCGGTTCCATGCGCCGCCTCCGCCCTATCCAGCGCGGCTTCGACCTGTTCTTCGCTGGTGACGTCGGTGCGGACGAACAGGCCGTTCAGCCTTGCCGCCTGCGCTTCGCCCTGATCGCTGTTGAGGTCGAGGATCGCGACCTTCGCGCCGCGCGCCGCCAGTCGCTCGGCGGTCGCTCCGCCGAGGCCCGACGCGCCGCCGGTAACGATCGCTGCCAAACCTTCGATATTCATGGTCTCTCCGTAAAAATATTGGGGATCAGGCCCCGGCCGCCTTGAGGAAATCGCGCTTGATCTTCTTGGCGAGGCTCCATTTGTGCACCTCGGTCGGGCCGTCATAGATGCGGAAGGCGCGAACCTCCCGGAAGATCTGCTCGACGACAGTGTCGCCCGATACGCCGGTGCCGCCCATCACCTGCACGCACTTGTCCGCGACCCGCATCAGCGCTTCGCTGACGGCGACCTTGGCCATCGAGCTTTCCGCCGTGCCCAGCGATCCGGTATCCAACACGCTCGCGCACCAGTCGATCATCAGCTCGGCCTGCTTCAGGTCGATCATGTTTTCCGCCAGCATGAAGCCGACGCCCTCATGATCCACCAGCGGCTTGCCGAAGGCTTGGCGCTTGCAGGCATAGGCGCTGGCGATCTCCTGCGACCGGATCGCTCCGCCCAGCCAGCGCATGCAGTGCGACAGGCGGGCAGGCGACAGACGTATCTGCGCATATTGGAAGCCTTCGCCGCTCGCCCCCAGCATCTGGCTGGCGGGCACGCGCAAATTGTCGATGGCGACGACCGAATGGCCGCCGGGCATGGAACTGTCGATCGTCTCCAGCACTCGTTCGATGCGGATGGCGGGGTCGGGCAGGTCGACCAGGAACATGCAGGCGCCATCCTGGGATTTCGCCATGACGATCCCGACTTTTGCGCCTTGCGCGCCGGTAATGAAGGCTTTGCGCCCGTTGATGACCCAATGGTCGCCGTCCTGATGGCAGAGAGTCTGCATCATCGAGGGGTCGGACCCGGCGCCGCCGTCGGTCGCCGGTTCGGTCATGAAGAAGGCCGACCGCGCCTCGCCCCGCACCAGTGGATCCAGGAAGCGGACCTTCTGTTCGGGCGTGCCCACCTTGCCCAGCAGATACATATTGCCCTCATCAGGGGCCATGGTGTTGCAGGCGAGCGGCCCCAGCGGTGATAGGCCCGACCGGATAAGCACCAACGCCGTCTCGCGCTGGTTCAAATGGCTGCCGTCGGGCAGGATGTGCGGGGTCAGTACGCCGGCTTCGCGTGCCTTGGCGCGCATCTCCATGACCAGCTCTTCGCTCGGGCCATGGCCATGCACCTCGATCCGGGCGTCCTTCTCATAGGGAATGACCACGTCCCGTACGAACGCTTCGACCCGGTCGGCGATTGCGGCCGCCTTCTCCATGCCGATGCCGCTCATGCCAGCTCCAGATCCGCGAGCGTGGAAATATCATCCTTCAGCCGCACGATGGTCTTGCCCTTGGTCTGGCCTGCCATCAGGCGGATGAAGGCGTCCGGCGTGCTTTCAATGCCGGTAGCGACATTTTCCGTCGCCTTGAGCTGGCCTGACTTGACCCAGTCCGTCAGCGCCGCCTCTGCTTCCTCCAGCATGTCGAGATGCTCATAGGCAAGGAAACCGCGCATGGTGACGCGGTGAACCAGTATCTGCCACAGATTGCGGAAGGCATAGACGTCCCTGCCTTGGTTATAGTCGGCCACCATGCCGCACACGACGATGCGGCCGAAGTCGGCCATAAGCGGCATCATCGTGTCGAGGATCAGGCCGCCGACATTATCGAAATAGACGTCGGCGCCCTTGCCCAGGCAGGCCTCGCGGATCGCGGCGGAGAGGTCCGGCGCGGTCTTGTAATCGACGGCAGCGTCCATGCCGAGCAAGCCCGTGACTTCGGCCACCTTGTCCGTGCTGGCTATGCCCACTGCGCGGCAGCCGCGCAGCTTCGCGATCTGGCCCGCGACGCTGCCGACCGCACCCGCCGCGGCGCTGACGACAACAGTGTCGCCGGACTTCATCTCGCCAATGCGTTCGAGGCCGACATAGGCGGTGATCCCCGACCAGCCGAGGGCACCCATATAGGCGGTCAGCGGCACGCTGGGGTCGACATGGACATTTTCCATGGCGAAATTATCGGCGGGGATGACGCTATGCTCCTCCCAACCGATAAAGCCGCGGGCATAATCGCCGGGCTTGAAACTGGGATTGCGGGACTCGATCACCCGGCCCAGCACCATGGTCGGGATCAGCCCGCCCAGCGGCACGGCGGGCAGATAGCTGTCCTCCTTCTCGTCCAGCATCCCGCGCACCGCCGGATCGATGGCAAAGACCAGATTTTCGGTCAGTACCTCGCCGTCCTTCAGCGGCGCGATATCCTGTTCGATCAGGGAGAAATTGTCCGGCACCGGCACGCCGGTGGGGCGTGACGCGAGCACTATGCGGCGGTTCTTCATGAGGTCAGGCCCTTTGACTAATTAGAGGACGGGCGGCTCGGAGCCGGTTTCGCCGGAAACCAGATGGTTCACATATTTGTGGAAAAACTGGTTGCCGCGTTCGTTGCGGCCGAAGATGACGGACTTGATCGCGCCTGATGCGAGGCCCTTCTGAACCTGAAGCCCCACGCCATAATCCTCCTTGTCCACAACATCGCGCAGCCAGTCCATCATGCCCTCGATCGCGGCGGCGTCGGCCTCGTCACGGGGCGGATCGCGGCGGATGAACAGCAGGTTGGTCGTGTTCTGATGCGGCGTGGGCCCCGGGATCAGTTGCGCGACCTGCGTGATTTCCGGCGCGAAGAAGATCGAGACGTTGGGAAAGATGGTGCGAACGAAATCATAGCCGGTATTTTCAATCTGCCCCCAGCTGTCGCGGGGGGAGGCGGTCAGCTTCTCCTTGATCGCCACCTGCGGATAGCCGACGCGCATATGCGGGCCGAAAGCCGTAAAATGCATGATGTTGCTGAAGCTGCGCGGATGGATGGTTTCAGGATGGGCGGCGGCGAAATGATAGCCCTCCAGATAGCCGTCATAGGCGATCTTCCAGTTGGGACCATAGATTCGGCGCGACCCGCAAAAATGCCATTTCTCCAGGTTGTGGGCGGCCAGATCCTCCATCATGCCGCCCAGATGCTTTTCGATGTTGATCTGCGCGCCCGGCGTCAGGCAGACCCAGACAATCCCCGCCGCTTCGACGCAGGGCAGGGTGGTTAAACCGCGTTCCTCCTTGCAGATCGGGCCGAACTTTCCGGGGTCCGCGACGCCGATCAGTTTGCCGTCATTGGCATAGGTCCAGGCATGATAGGGGCAGGAAAAGCGCTTCTTGTTCCCGTGACCTTCGGGCTGGAGGATCATGCCGCGATGGGCGCAGACGTTCATCATCGCCGCCACCCCGCCATCGCTCTTGCGGGTGACGAGGATGGGCTTGCCCATCAGGTCCATCGCCTTGAAGTCGCCGGGGCGCGGGATTTCCGCCGACAGCGCGGCCAGCAGGGGCAACTTCAGGAAGATCGTCTCCATCTCCCGGTCGAAATAGCCCGTGTCGGTATAGGCGGAGGCGGGCACTTCCATGGTCGATTCGGCGCTGTCGGTCGTCCCGGTCTCGACATATTCCAGCATTTTCGCCGCTTCTGCCCCAAGCGTGTCATAATAGCCCATGTGCAAACCTCTGCCTTTTGTCCTTATGCGTGCAAGCTATCGGGAAGCGGGGCCGCACGGAAACTGTCCATCGTCATAGGTCGGGCGATTTTCTGTGAATTTGGCTAGTTGCCCGGCCCCGTCCTCCTCTTCAGCCTGCCATATCGAACAGGTCGCCGAGGGCTGCGCCATGCGCTACCATCTGCGGCAAAAGAGACGATCAGGAGCAAGTGATGGCTGAAAGTGATCCGCGCATCAAGGGCGAGCCGCTGCCCCGTTGTCCGGGAACGTCGGTGCGCGATCTCATGGCGGCGGACAGCAATCCGGTGCCCGAATTTCTCTATCGCGACGAATATGAGAATCTGGGGTCGGAGCCGATACCGGCATCGCGCTACACCGATCCCGCCTTTTTCGAGCTGGAAAAGGAGAAGATGTGGCCGCGCACCTGGCAGTTCGCCGCCCGCGAGGAGGAAATGCCCGAACCCGGCGATCATGTCGTTTATGACAATGCGGACAAATCCTTCCTGCTGGTGCGGCAGGATGACGGGTCGATCAAGGGCTTCTATAATGTCTGCCTGCATCGTGGGCGGCAGTTGAAGACGGAAGCCGGCTGGTCCTCCACGCTGCAATGTCCTTTCCATGGCTTTACCTGGAACAATGACGGCAGCATGAAGACCATCCCTTGCCGTTGGGATTTTCCGCACCTTAAGGACAAGGACATGGCGCTGCCGGAGGTGTCGGTCGGGCGCTGGGGCGGCTATATCTTCCTGCGGGAAGCGCAGGACGGCCCGACTCTCGAAGAATTTCTCGCGCCCATGCCGGAGCATTTCAAGCGCTGGAAACATGAGGAATGTGCCACCGCCATCTGGGTCGGCAAGGTGTGCAACGCAAACTGGAAGGTGGTGATGGAGGCTTTCATGGAAAGCTGGCACACGGTCGTCACCCATCCGCAATTGCTGCCGTTCACCGGCGACGCCAATTCCATGTATAATATCTATGGCGACTATGTGAACCTGACGGTGACGCCCTTCGGCACCATGTCGCCGCATATCGACCCGCAGGGCAAGTCGCAGCAATGGATCGTCGACGAGTTCGTCAAATATAATGGCCGTTCTTCCGACAATTATGAAGGGGACGAAGCACCGGAGGGCGGCTATAATGTCCGCGTGCCCGACGGCAAGACGGCGCGGGAGGCGCTGGGCGAAAGTCTGCGCGCCACCACGACCAAGATGTTCGGCCATGACGTCAGCTTCGCTTCCGACGCAGAGATGATGGACGCTATCCTCTACAATGTCTTTCCCAACTGGTCGCCCTGGGGTGGGTTCCAGCCCAATATCGTTTATCGCTGGCGGCCATGGGGCGATGTCGATCATTGCCTGATGGAAGTTCGGATCATCACCCGTGTGCCGCCGGGGCAGGAACCGCCACGGGCGCCGAAGATGCATTTCCTGGGCGTCGACCAGAAATGGACAGAGGCGCCGGAACTGGGCATTCTGGGCGATGTGTTCGAACAGGATATGGCCAATCTGCCCTTCGTTCAGCGTGGCCTCAAATCGAGCAAGAACGGCAAGGTCGAACTGGCCAACTATCAGGAAATCCAGATCCGCCAGTTCCAGAATACGCTGATGAAATATGTGAACGGCGAGCTTTGAGGGAGGGAACGGAGCGTCAGCTCCGGCCCATTTCCGGCCTACTGCTCCCGCCCTGAAATCCCGGACGTCCAGTCGCGGGTCTGGCTGAAGTCCTTCCCCTTGCGCCCGGAAAGGTGGATCATCGTCTGCTCGTGCAAAATGGCGTCGGTTGCCGGGTCCTGCCGTGCCCAGTCGATCAGTTCGCGGCGGCGCTGTATCGCCCATTTGCCGTCCTTCAGCGCATAATCGTCGATATAGCGGCCCGCCATCAGCAGATCGCCCGCTTCGCCCAGTGCGCTCCCGCCTTCGACGCGGTGCCAGGCCAAGAAATAGACTTCTCCGCTCGCCGTCCCTGCCTCTATATCGATGGAGAGATCGACCTGCCCGACAAGATGCTGGCTCGCCTTCATCTGGGACAGCAGCCCTTGCGCGAAATCGGTATAGGCCTGCGGCCCGCCGCGCAGCAGGCCGCAATCGACATCGGCATCGGCGTGAAAGGCGGAGATCTGAAGCGCGGGGTCCAGCCGGTCCTGTCCGCGCATATAGGCATGAATTGCCTTCAGAATTTCCCGGCGAGCGACGAGGTCGCGCAATTCCCGTTCGATGTCCATGGCTTCCTTCTCCCAAGAATAGCAGATACCATATTTCTTTCTGCCGGCTTCCCTGACCTTCGGCACACTATGAGAAGTTCCAGAAATAGCATCTGTGCGGCCGCAAGACCGATGGACCTGCATCTTTTGACAGGGTGACGCTGATCCATTTCAAAGGCATAAATCACAGACGCGGACAGAAAAAGCTGGCGCGCATAAAAGAGCAACT
The DNA here is from genome assembly GCF_041987595.1 of Sphingobium sp. Taxonomy (GTDB): domain Bacteria; phylum Pseudomonadota; class Alphaproteobacteria; order Sphingomonadales; family Sphingomonadaceae; genus Sphingobium. Next base: position 41,717 of record NZ_JBHIWJ010000010.1, read on the forward strand.
ATGGCCAAACGGCCATTCTCGGGTGAGGATAACATGCAGAACAATGCCGTTAAGCGCGAATTGTTGCGAAGCGCTGCCATCCTTGTCGGCATCCTGGCCACCGCTCCGGCCCTGGCGCAGGACGCTGTACCACAGGAGCCCCAGGCGACCGCGGGAGGGATTCAGGACATCGTCGTCACGGCGCGTAAAAGGGCGGAAAGCGTGCAGGACGTTCCCGTCGCCGTCACCGCCATCTCGTCTGAAATGGTGCAGCGTCAGGACCTGACCTCCATCGAGAAGATCGCGGCGCGCACGCCCAATCTGAATGTCGGCCGCGCCTCCAACGGATCTGGTGCGCAGCTGACCCTGCGGGGCATTGGTTCCTCCTCGACCTCGATCGGCATCGAACAGTCGGTCGCAGTGGTCGTCGACGGCGTCTACTACGGCCAGGGTCGCATCATCAACGAAGGCTTTTTCGACCTTGGACGGGTGGAAATACTGAAAGGGCCGCAGGCGCTGTTCTTCGGCAAGAATGCGACCGCGGGCGTGATTTCGCTGACCAGCGCCGATCCGACAGACACGGTCGAGTTCAAGGCCCGTGCAGGCTATGAGTTCAAGGCCGAGCAGGCGCAGCTCGAATTGGTCGGGTCCGGCCCGTTGACCGACACGCTGGGTATCCGCGTCGCGGTTCGCGCTTCCAAAATGTGGGGCGGTTATTATCGCAACATCGCCGATCCGGTGACCTATACGACCTTCGACGTCGTCGACAATTCGCTGGAGGGCCATAATGCGACCCCTGCGTCGAGCGAAGCGCCGGGCGAAAAGGAGCTGCTGGGCCGCATCACGCTGAAATGGGAGCCGACCGACCGGTTGACCGCGACCTTCAAGGCATCGGGCGCCTATAACAAGGTCAACAACAGCAGCTGGAACTATGTCGCCTATAGCTGCCCTTCCGGGTTCAGTCAGCTGAACGGCTATGCGTGCGAAAAGGATTTCGTTACCCATCAAAATAATATTCCTACCGATATCGCCGCCAATTTTCCCTTTTCGAAGTCGGATGGACAGCTTTATAATCGCTATAAAAGCTATGCTCTGACAGCGAATATTGCCTATGAGCTGGATGATGTGACGCTGACGTCGGTTACCAATTATAACTGGAACAATAACCGCTGGGCCTGCGCCTGCGATTTCCAGTCGAGTGCAGCCGGCACCTGGGCGACGGAAAATTCAACCTATCACGCTTTTTCGTCCGAATTGCGCGCGCTCACGACCTTTGACGGGCCGATCAACCTGATGGTCGGCGGCCTCTACCAGAAGACCAAGCGCGACTTCGACCAGTTCATCATGTTTGCCGGGGTCGAAGACAGCAGCCAGTCGGCCGCCAACCGCTATCTGGCGACGACCAAGACCAGCTATACCGATGGCGAGACCAAGGCCCTGTTCGGTCAGGTGACATGGAAGGTGATCCCGACCGTCGAACTTGCAGGCGGCGTGCGCTATACCCATGAAACCAAGGACAGCTTCTTCACCCAACCCTATAATAATGTGCTGGTGCAGGGGATTTTCCGCGACCAGAATGATCCCGACGGCCTGGGAGAAATCTTCGCCAACCAGAGCTTCAACAACTGGTCGCCTGAAGCGTCCATCACATGGAAACCGACGCAGGACATCTTGGTCTACGGCGCCTATAAAACCGCCTACAAATCGGGCGGTTTCTCCAACGGGGGCATCAATTCGAAATTCTCGACCGATCCACTGAGCGATCTGACCTTCGATCCGGAGCGTGCGCGGGGCTTTGAAGGCGGTATAAAGACGACGCTGGCCGACCGTCAGTTGCGTCTGAACCTTGGTCTTTACAGCTATAAATATAAGGATTTGCAGGTCGACTTCTTCAATTCGCCCATCTTCGCTTTCCAGACGCTCACCGCCGATGCGCGGACCAAGGGGGCGGAGCTGGAGTTCGAATTTGCGCCCCGCGCCGTCGAGGGGCTGAATATCCATGGATCGATCAACTATAACAAGGCGAGCTACACCAATTTCCCGCAAGCGCCTTGCTATGCGGGCCAGAGCCAGGCGGAGGGCTGCAACATCGTGTTGCCGGGCGGCGGCGTACGCCAGAACCTGAACGGCAAGACGCTTTCCGTCGCGCCCAAATGGACCGGCACTCTGGGCGCTTCCTATGACCATGCAATCGGCAATGGCCTGATGTTCGGCATCAATGCGGATGTCCGGTACAGCTCCTCCTATCTGGCGTCGGGCTTCGGCAATCCGGACTCGCGGCAGAGCAAATATGCGACGCTGGACGCGGGCATTCGCGTCGGTTCCGAGGATGAGCGCTGGCAGGTCGCGGTGATCGGCAAGAATCTCACCAATCGCTTCTATGTAACCGGTGTGGTCGATGGACCGTCAACCGGCGGCGCATCGGGCGGCGTGACCCCGGCTCACGCCGACCAGCTCGGCTTTGGCACATTGCCGCGGACGGTCATGGTCCAGCTCTCGACCAAATTCTGACGGGGGGCAGAGGAGGGGGAGGATGCCCATGGCGGGCGTCCTCCCCCCTTTTCATCGTCGGCCCTCAAGATAATCGTTCAGCACCTCATGGAAGCGCCGGACCCGCGTTTCCTGCCCCGCCAGATAGGCGTCGGCAAATCCAATGGATCGCAGGCCCTGCTGCTGCGTCACCGCCAGTGACAGATCCTGACTCAGGAAATCCCCCTGTGCGATCGTCGCCTGATAGTCGCTGAAATCGCCGTCCTCGAACGCGGCCTCTTCATAGGGGCGCATGCCGTAGAGCGTGGCCACCGCGTCCGCGCCCTCGATCTTCGGAACCATGTACCAATAGTCGAAGGTCGACCAGTTGGGGTCCTCCGCATCCGGTTCTGTGCGGAAGAAATGCAGCCCTTCCGGCGTCCCGGTCAGCGTAACATTGGGAAAGAGCGTGTGGTGAAACTGGTCTGTCAGTTCCCAGTCGGTCATGGCTGCGAAATGCGCATGGCCGCGCGCCGGCCCCAGTCGCCGCCGCGCCTCCTGCAAGGCTTCGCGGGCGGACTGGGCGCGGCCTTCATAGGCGGCGGGATCAATCTCCCATTCCTTCAATATCTCGGCCCAGAGCGGTTTTACCTGCTGGGCGTCGGGATAGCGGCTCGATGGCTGGAACTTCTCGATCATCCGGTTGTGACCGGCCGGATACATTTCGAACACCGTGTTCGCATAATGATCGTCGATGATCGGCATGAATTGCGGATGGACCGCGGGGATATGATAGGCCTCGTTGAAATTGTCCGACGCGAATTTCCAGTTGGTGTTGACGCGCAGCCGCCGCCACACCACCCGCGCCCAGTTGGCGAGGTCGCGATTGGCGAGCAGGTCAGGAACGGGCGCCAGATGATCACGTAGCGCGCGGGCGTTGCGATCGAAGCTGAACCAGATGAAGCCGCCCCATGTCTCGCATGGCAGTTCAGACAGGCGCAGCTTGCCGCAGGGATTGCCTTGCGGAAAATCCTCTGGGTCCTGCACATGCTGAAGGGCGCCGTCGATGCCCCATTTCCAGCCGTGATAGGTGCAGGCGAAGCTGCCCGCGACCCCGCCTTCGCTGACCGTTACCAGCCGGTTGCCGCGATGCTGACAGACGTTGAAGAAGGCGCGGATCGACCCATCCTCCTGTTTCACCATCATCACCGATTCATGGGCGAAATTGTGGACGATGAAGTCGCCCGCATCCTCCAGCTGCGCGGTGCGGCCGCCCACATGCCAGATGCGCTTCCACATATGCTCCCATTCACGGGCCGCAAAGTCGCGGCTGTGATAGCGGTCGCCGGTAATGGCGTCGCCGCGGGCCGCTGGGGCCGCAGCCAGGGGAGAGGTGGGGTAGGGGGCTTCAGGCGGCATGGTTTTCCTCCCGGCCATGGATTTCGCCCAGCGATCCGGGCATGGGCAGCAGCGGTTCTTCATAAAAGCGGGCAATTTTCCAGCCCTGCGCGGTGCGCACGCAGTCCAGATAATAATCGACATGGACGGTGACGCAGTTGCCATCCCTGGCGATACCCATGCCGGTCACATAGGCGCGGGTCGATGCGGCGTCGCCATCGAGCCGCTGGACGGTGAAATTGGCGCTGTAATGGGCGTGATGGGCCATGTCGGCAAAGACGCGGGTGAAGAAGGCGCGGATGCCCTCATGCCCTTTCGTCCTGAGCAGGCCGATAGCGCTCAGATCATAATCGGCGTCAGGGGTGAAGAGGCTGACGAGGCCCTCGACATCCTCGAGCCGGTCGACCGCATAGCAATAGGCGGTAAGCAGATCCTGTAGGGCAAAGCGGTCGTGCAATGCCTGAATATCCGGGTTCATGGCGTCTCTCCTGTCTGTGCCGGGCTGGATGCCGACTCGTCGCGCTAAAACAAGCACAACTGCTTGTATGAATTTCCCGGCTGTTCGCCATGCTGTGCTTTTTGCTAGGGGAGCAGACATGGCTGACAAGGAAACCGCCCCGGAAAGCTGGCAAAGTCGCAAGAGCGCCCTGATGCGCGAGCGCATATTGGAGGCGGCCGTCGACTGGCTGGTCGAGCGGGGCTATGCGGGTTTCTCGGTGTTGGCGCTGGCGGAGGCGGCGGGGGTGTCGCGGGGTGCGCTCCAGCATCATTTTCCGACCAAAAGCGATCTGGTGTCGGCCGTCATCGACCATGTGGTGGACCGGCGCATCGCCCGCTTTCTGAGCGACTTTCGGGCAAGCGCGACGATCGTCGACGATCAGCCGCAACAGGCGACCGCCATGTATTGGGACAGCGTGCAGAGCCGCGATTATGCCGCCTATCTGGAGCTGCTGGTGGCGGCGCGGACGGACGCGGAACTGCGCGACTGCTTCGTGCCGGGCGCGGTGCGTTATGACCGGGTATGGACGCAGGAGGTCGCCGGTTCCTTCCCGCAATGGGAGGGGAATGAGGACAGGCTTCAGGTCGCGAGCGATTTCGTTGCCGCGACGCATCTGGGGCTGCTGCTGATGTCCACCATGCCGGGCCAGCGGCGCGACAATGTGCTGGCGCTGGTGGAGAAGATCGTCATCGACCTCTACCACCAGCGCGACGCGGGAAGTTGAGGAGCCTCAGCGCATCGTCTCCCCATTATCGATGACGATGTTCGTGCCGGTGATGTGGCGGCCGTCCTGGCAGGCGAGATACAGGACCATGTTCGCAATATCGATGGGCTGGCCCATGCCATGGGCCGCACTCTGCTTCAGTCCAGCGGAATCGGCGGGCAGTTCGGCCAGCGCCTGAGCGGTCATGGGCGTTACGATGCTGCCCGGCGCGATCGAATTGACCCGGATGTTATAGCCCTGTTCCTGACAATGCACCGCGATGCTGCGGGTCATCGCGATGATGCCGCCCTTCGCCCCGGCATAGGCGGGAATGACGCTCATTCCCTTCATGCCGCCGATCGAGGCCATGTTGATGATCGATCCGGAACCGTCGCGGCTCATATGTGGGATCGCCGCCTTGCAACCCAGGAAAGTGCCGTCCAGCATGACGTCGATCTGGATCTTGTAGTCGGCATAGCTCAGATCCTCGACCGTCGCGAAGCGGACCAGACCGGCATTGTTGACCAATATGTCGAGGCGGCCGAAGCGCTCAACGGTGGCGGCAACCACCCTGTCCCACTCCGCCTCGCTGCGCACGTCATGGTGAAGATAAAGGCTGCCAGACAGTTCCGCCGCCAGCGCTTCGCCCGGCGCGTCCTGAATGTCGGTGATGACGACCTTCGCGCCCTCCGCCGCCAGCAGCCGGGCGTCGGCCGCGCCCAGGCCGGAAGCGCCCCCCGTGATGATGGCAACCTTGCCGTCCAGCTTTCCCATGACCTTCCTCTCCTGATTATAGCGACGCCCAATGAGCATAGACCGGATCGTCCTGCCCGAAAGCGCCGCGCGTCTTCAGCGGCTCGTACATGCCGTCGAGCGCCATGCTGGCCGGATGGGCGGTGTTCCAGTCGGCTACGAAGGTGCGGCTGGCGATCTTCCAGGTGCCGCCGCGCCGCTCATAGCGATCGAGATAGCGCCCCCCGGTCATCACATCCTGCCCGCCCGCCGACAGATGGGCGAGGACATAATGTTCGCCCACGCCATGGTCGCCCTTCACCTCGATCCATTCATTGGCGACCGAATGGAAGCAATAATCCAGATTGGCGCGGCAATAATCGGTGACGCCCTTGGCAAAGTCGGCGCCCGATCCGTTGACGATGCCGGAAACGACGCTGCCGTCCTCCCAGAAGATCGAGGCCAGCAGATCCGCATCGGCGCGGTCGACGCCGCGGCAATAGGTCATGACGAGATCATGGATGGCAAGGCGCGAAACGGCCTGGTCCAGCGCGGCGGCATCGGGCGTCATGGGCGTGGCTCCTTGGGCGGCGAGGGAAGCGGCATGGTGACGGGCGAGCAGGGCAAGGGCGGTGTCGGCCGATCCCTTCGCGCCGCTGGGGACGAAATGGTCGGGCGTCAGCGGAAGCGAAGCAGGCAGGGAGGCGTCGGCACGGTTGACGTTGCCGTCCATCACATAATGGCGATGGGTGATCCGCCATTCGCCCTCGCGTCGTTCCAGCCGGTCGAGATAGCGGCCGAAGATCAGCCGCTGCACACCCGGCTCCTGTGCATAGGCGACGACATAGGCTTCGCTGACGGCCCGGTCGCCCTCGATACGGAGCATTGGCGGAGCGGTGCGGTGCAGGGTCGGTGGAGCGGCTGTCATCGCATCGGCCAGCGTCGTGGCGAGCGCCGAGGCCTTGCCGCGGAAAAAGCCATAATCGACCGTCGCGCCGGGATGATAGGCGCTCGCGATCAGCGCGGCATGGGCGCGGTCCACGCCGCGGCTGTGCCGGGCAAGCGCGTTGCCGATCTGGTCATGGGCAATCAGCAGCTCTGCGGCCATAGGCGAATTCGCGGGCATGGGGGCAGCATAGCCGCTGACCCCCGCTCGCGCTCCTTATCAGAAATTGTAGGTGACGGATGCGCCATATTGCCGCGGCGGGGCATAGCCGACGATCGCGGCATAGCCGGGCGAGTCATAGGAGGTGGAGATATAGCGCTTGTCGAACAGGTTCTTGCCCCAGAGGCCGATCTGGAACCGGTCACCCGGCGCATACCATGTCAATAGCGCGTCAACATAATGGGTCGGCTGGATTTCCGAGCGAGGGGTGTTGAGGATCGCGGTATAATATTTCTTCGACATATATTGATAGCTGACGTCGGCGACGATCTTCGATCCGCCCGGCAGGTTCAGCGTGTAATTGGCGCCCGTCGTCGCGGCCCATTTGGGCGCGTTTTGCAGCGCCTCGCCCTTCAGGTCATAGATGGTCGTACTCACCGGATCGAAATAGAGGAACTCCTTATATTTCGTGTCCAGATAACCGAGCGACCCGCGCAGCGTCAGGCCATCGACCGGGACGGCCTGCACTTCCAGCTCGAAGCCCTTGATCTCGGCCTTGGCCGCATTGAGGATGCGGTTGCCCTGCACATTGGTCGCGCTGTCGAAATAGATCTGCGCCACCTGCATGTCGCGATAATTGGTGTAGAAGGCTGCGAGGTTCACCCGTAGCCGCCGGTCGAGCAGGTCCGCCTTGACGCCCGCCTCGAACGTGTCGACCTTTTCCGGGCCATAGGGGGTGTCGCCGTCCTGCACCACGCCGATGCGGCCGGTGAAGCCGCCCGACTTGAAGCCGCGCGCCCAGCTGGCATAGATCATCTGGTTCGGCCCGATTTCATAATCGGCGCCCAGCTTCCAGCCGACATTGTTCCAGCTTTTGCGCCCGCCGGTGTCGATCTGGTGGGGCACGTTGTCGAGGTCGCCAATGCCCGGCGCAACCGCGAAATCGTCGGAGGTGAGCGGCGGCAGGTTCATCGCATAGTCGAGCGTCGAACGCGCCCTGATCCGGTCATGGGTGACGCGGATGCCGCCTTGCAGCTTCAGCCGGTCAGTGACCTGAAAGTAGCTCTGGAGGAAGGCAGATATGGATTCGGTGCCCTGATCCTGCGTATTATATTGGGCGAGACCGGGCGCGGCGAAGTCCAGATGATACATTTGATAATGGTCATAATGGGTCTTAAGGTAGAATACGCCCGCAACGCCGGTAATCGCATCATTGAGCTTGAAGGCGGAGCGCAGTTCCTGGCTGAACTGCCAGCCTTCGGTGCGGCGGCGGGTGGCATTGTTGGTCTTGGGCGATCCGTCCTGATCGGTATATTCGAACAGATTGAACTTTTTGTAACCGGTGATGCTGGTGATGTCCCCCAGCGGAGTATCGCTGAATTCGGTCGTGAGGATACCGAAATAGGTGTTCATGTTGGAAGTGTCGGGCACTTCATTATTGCCCGAATAATATTTGCCCGGTGCCTTGCACCGGCTGCCCGCCGGCAGGCACGGGCTTGGATACATGGGCAGGACGCTGCCATTATAGTTGACGCCCGGCGCGACATAATTGGCTTCGCCCGGCAGCGCGCCGTTAACGACGATCGGGGCGCCGTTGCGAGCCGCGACATATTCGCCCTGAAGCGTCATCTTCACATTCGGCGCGGGCGTGAACAGCAACTGGCCGCGCACCGCGTCGATATTCTTCGACCCCATATCGGACCCGTCATAGACGTTGGTGACCCAGCCCTTGCGTTGGGTGTGTATGCCCGCAATCTTGATCGACAGCAGATCCCGCACGATCGGCGCCTCGACAGCGCCGGAAATGTCGAAGCGGTTCCAGTTGCCGACCATGGCCTTCAGATAGCCGCCAAATTCCCCGGACGGCTGCTTCGTTACGACATTCACCACGCCGCCGGTCGTGTTCGCGCCGAACAGGGTGCCCTGCGGACCGCGCAATATTTCCACCCGCTCCACATCATACATGTCGAGCAGCGCACCCATGCTGAAGAATTGCGGGACGCCGTCGACGACGATCGACACGGTATTCCCCGCATAGGGGTCCGGCTCTATCACGCCGATCCCGCGAATGGTGAAGACTGCATTATTGGGGGTGTTGGCGAAATTGTCGATCTGCACATTGGGGACGGACCCCTGCAATGCCTGAAGCGTCGTTACCTGCATGTTGGCGAGTTGCTCGCCCGCCACGGCCGATACGGAAATCGGCACATTCTGCATATTTTCCGCACGCTTCTGCGCCGTGACGACGATGTCGGCAATGCCGCTCGCCTGCGGTTCCGTCTGCGCGAGCGCGCTTCCGGGCAGCAGGGCGATGACCGACGCTCCGGCCCACAAACAGGCAAATCCCTTCATCTTTTCCTCCCCTGGGCATGATATGCGGACGCCCGTTCACGCTGGGCGCTCCGCTTCTCGCTTTCGGCCATAAAACAAGCACAAATGCCTGTTTATCGCATTGCATGCCTTTCCCAACTCTTGTTTGTGACAGGTAAAGCCAGCAGGACGCGCTCACCTGCCGCATCAGGGGGAGTGTCCGTGCGGTGATCGGGCGCCGGCGATCAGTGCCTGCGCCTCGCGTCCCTGCCGGTCGAGCGGCGGCATGATGCAGTAGCCATAGAGAGGCTATCGAAAAAGCACGCGTCAGATGAGCTTCAGGATCATCTTGCCTTCATTCGTGCCCTGGAACAGCCGAAGCAGGGCCGGCAGCGCATTGTCGATCCCCTGTTCGACATGCTCATCGTAAACCAGCTTTCCCTGGGCGACGAGATCGATCATGGCGCGAGTGCCTTCGGGAAATTTGTGCAGGAATTGGGTCAGCAGATATCCCCGCATCGTCGCCGTCCTGACCAGTAACTGCCAGAGATTGCGCGCGCCAGCAGCCTCTCCATTATATTCGGAGATCAGGCCGCACAGGATGATCTGGGCGCCAGTCGCCAGATTAAGCAACGCCGCGTCGAGACACGTACCGCCGACATTTTCATAGACGAAGTTCACACCGTCCGGACAGGCGGAGGCGATGTCGGCGCTCAGCGCCGCGACATCCTTTCCCCGATAATCGATGGCGGCATCGAAGCCATAGCGATCGATGAGGCGAGCGCATTTGGCTGGGCCGCCCGCAATGCCGACGACGCGGGCGCCGCGGAGTTTGGCGAGCTGGCCGACCAGCGATCCTACCGCGCCGGCCGCGCCGCTGATCAGCAGCGTGTCGTCCTGCCCTGGCTGCATCAGATCGTTGACGCCGAACCAGGCGGTCAGGCCTACCGCTCCCGCGACCGAAAGATAGGCCGTCGGGGAGGGGACGGCGCTGACGTCGATTCCGTGGGTGAAGCCATCCCGCCGTCCGATCGAATGAGTCTCGATCTTGTTGAGGCCCATCACCCAGTCGCCGGGCGCGAAGCCGTCGCACCGGCTGCTCTCTACCACGCCAATGGTGGAGGCGCGGACGGCATCGCCGATCGGGACAGGCGGCATATAGTTGCCGCCGGGATCGAGCCAGCCGCGAATGGCCGGGTCGATCGAGGCATAATGGTTGCGGATCAGGAACTCGCCTTCCCCAATTTCCGGAGCCGGTTCTTCGGTCAGGCGGAAGTCCGATGCGGTGGGCAGGCCCGACGGCCTTTGCGCAAGCACGAAACGGCGATTGACGGTCATGGCTGCTTTTCCCGGCATGGTGGCTATGGTGCCAGTTGGCCCAAGAGGCACCCCCTGGCACACTGGCAAAAGCAAGAGGAGAAACCCGTCAATCGTGGATGCCGCAGACGTCGTTCAGCTTTTCATGGAAAAACTGCACGCGCTTTTCCTGATTGGCGAGGATGCCGCCGCGAAAGCCCTGCGAATGCAGGCCCAGCTGCTGGCCGATGGCGACCGAAAGATCCTGATCGGCGACCTCGCCCAGCGTCTTTTCGCCAAAGACGATATGTTCGCGGTCCATCGGTTCGAAGGCGGTGGGACCGTTGGGACCGATAACCATGTCGCTGTCTCCGATCGGGTGCGCAACGAACCAGTGATCGAACAGACAGCGTTCCGGATCGGTCGGGTGGGGTTCGGATCGGAGCACCTGCACCCCGTCGGGCCACATGGTAAAGGTGATGTTGGGCCAGAGGGTGAAATGGAAATAATCGACGATTTCTTCGTCGCCCATCGCAGGATAATGGGCATAGCCCTTGGCTGCGCCCAGTGTCCGCTTCTGGCGGATGATGGCTTCGCGGGCGTCCATGGCGGTGTCGCCATAATCGTTGGGATCGAGATCCCAATATTCCAGCGCCTGAGCCAGCGGAATGTCGAGCTTGTTGCGCGTGTCGTAGCGGGCCGAGGGCTGCAACCCCTTCATCCGCATCATATTATGGCCGGTATCCGCATAGATGTGGAAGACGCAGTCGGTATGATCGTCATTGATCACCGTCGAAATCTGCGGATGCAGCGTCGGCAGATGATAGCTTTCGTTGAAATTGTCGCGGATGATCTTCCAGTTGCAGGGCACATCCGAGACCACGGCATAGACGCGCGTCATCTTGTCCATCTGCCACTGTTCCAGATGGCTGGCGACCTTCTCGCCCAACCATTCGCGCAGCGGCGGTGCATCCTTGTCCATGTTGAACCAGACGAAGCCGCCCCAGACCTCGCAGGCGATTTCGGTCAGGCGATGCTTGCCGCAAGGGGAGCCGCCCGCGAAATCTTCGGGATCCTGCACATGGGCGAGCATGCCGTCGGGATTGTAGCGCCAGCCATGATAGCCGCACACCAGTTGGGGGGCGCCGCCAATTTCCGTCCAGGCGAGGCGATAGCCGCGATGCAGGCAGGCATTGTAGAAGGCGCGGACGGAGCCATCCTCCTGTTTCAGCATCACGACCGACTCGCGGCCGATATTGTGGGTCAGGAAATCGCCGGCATCGATGAGGTCCGCCGCCATGCCGCCGATGTGCCAGACCTTGGTCCAGACCTTGTCCCATTCCGCATCGGCCCAGCGCTTTGCATAATAGCGCTCGCCGGTGATCGGATCGCCGCGCACCGGCGCGTCATAGTCCGCAACCTGGCGGTGCATCAGTTGTTCACCCGTCATAGCCCTCTCCGGCTGATTTTTGCTTGAACGACCGACCAAATCTTGCGCTATGCTGGAGAAGAGTCAATATCTGCATCACGCGGGGAGAGGGTCCGTGGGCGCTGATCTGCTAAAAGTGATAGGTTCCTAGACGCATGGCACAGGTGAAGGTTGATCGGCGGCGAGCGCCGGAAACGGCAGCCCGGATACTTGATTCCGCGGAGATGCTGTTTTCCTGGCGCGGCTTCTACGGCGTTAGCCTGCGTGAGATCGCGGCCGATGCGGGCGTGCAGCTGGCGCTGTCCCACTATCATTTCGGATCGAAGGAAAGCCTCTTCGGTGCGGTGATCGAACGGCGGGCGGAGGAGCATGCCGGCAGTATAGAGGCCGCACTCGAGGCGGCCTTGCAGGTTGAGGGCAGCCGCCGGGTTCGCAGGGAGGCCGTCATCCGTGCGCTCATAAGCCCGATCGCGGAACGCTCCATGCGCGGCGGGCCGGGCTGGAAAAACTATATCCGCCTGCTCGCTTTCGTCGCCAACCATCCGCAGGAGGAGGAATATGTCTCGCCCTTTCGCCAGCATTATGACCGGCTGATTTCATCCTTCGTCGAAGCGCTGTCCGCCATCCATCCGGAGATGGCGCGGCTCGACGTGCAATGGGGCTTTTTCTTCTACCAGGCCGCGACGACGCACATATTGGTGGAAAGCGGGATGCTCGACCGGCAATCGGACGGGCTGCTCAGGTCCGGCGATCTGGACGCGATGATCGATCGGATGGTGCCCTTCTTCAGCGCGGGCTTTCTGGGGCTGGGCGCGCAGGACTGAGGCACCCTCATAGAAAGTCGAGTTTGGCGAAACCGGCTCTGCCGCTAATCTCCTCTGCACGACACAAGCGTCAAGGAGTGGATATGGGCCGTCTGGAAGGAAAGGTCGCCGTCATATTGGGCGCGTCCAATGCAGAGAGCATGGGGGCGGCCACTGCGCGGCGCTTTGTGCAGGAAGGGGCGAAGCTGGTTCTCGCTGCCCGGCGGAAGGAAGCGGTGGAAGCCGTGGCGCGGGATGTGGGGGGCGTTGCGGTCGCCTGCGACATTACCGTCGAGGAGGATCTGGCAGCGCTGGCGAAAGCGGCGCTCGACCATTTCGGACGGCTGGATATTGCCGTCAACTATGCGGGCGTCGAATCGGGCGGGCCGCTGATCGAAACCAGCGCCGAGACTTTCCGTCAGGCGGCTGACGTGCATTTCGTGGGCACTGCCCTGTTCATCAAGCAGATGGCGCTCGCCATGGCGCAGGGCGGTTCGATCATCACCGCTTCCTCGCTCACGGTGCTGGTGCAGGCGCCGGGTCTGTCCGCCTATGCGGGATCAAAGGGCGGCGCCGATGCACTGGTTCGCGTCGCCGCCAATGAGCTGGGGGAGCGCAACATCCGGGTGAACGCCATAGCGCCGGGTTTCACCAAAAGCGCGATGACGGCAGGCTATTTCGCGGTGGAGGCGGTGACGCGCGCGTTCCTGAAGGAAATACCGCTTGGCCGCTTCGCCACGGTCGAGGACGTCGCCAATTGCGCGCTCTGGCTGGCGAGCGACGAGGCGCTCGTCACCGGGCAGGTGATCGATGTGACCGCTGGGCAATCGCTGCGCCGCACGCCGCGCCCCGACGAATTCGTCTGATGGGGCGGCTCGCAGGCAAGCGGGCGCTGGTCGTCGGTGCGGCTGGGCGGGGCAATATGGGGCAGGCGATCGCCCGCCGCTTCGCCGCGGAGGGCGCACAAGTCGTGGTTGCCGGGCGGCATCGCGATGTGCTGGAGGAATTGGCGGGCGAGATTGGCGGCGTGGCTGTGGATTGCGACTTTGCCGACCAGGCGTCGATCCGGGCGATGGTCGACGTTGCAGTCGACGGGCTGGGCGGGATCGACATTGCCGTCAACGCGACCGGCTGGGGGTTGCTCAAGCCCTTTCTGGAGACGAGCGGCGAGGATCTGGACCGGATGTATGCGCTGCAGTTGCGCGGGCCATTCCAGTTCTTTCAGGCGCTGATCCCCGTCATGTCCGATCGGGGCGGGTCGATCATCCAGATCAGTTCCGCGACAGCCACCATCCTGTTCCACGACCATGACGCCTATATGGCGACCAAGGCGGGGGCCGATCATCTGGTGCGCAGCGTTGCCAACCAGTTCGGCGAGCGCGGGATCCGCGTCAACAGCATCTCTCCGGGCGTGACCGAGACCCCGATGACGGCCGACGCGCAGGCCGTGCCGGGGTTGATGGACGCGTTTCTCAAGGGCTATCCGCTGGGCCGCTATGGCACAGCAGAGGATATTGCAGCGGGTTGCGTCTGGCTGGCGAGCGACGAATGTTTCATGACCGGCCAGAATTTGCAGGTGAATGGCGGCCTGACCTTGCGGTGCAATCCTTCGCCTGCCGATATTGCGGCTTCGGTCGCGGATGCGGCGCGCTGACGGCACCTGTCCTTGCAGGCCTACCGGCAGCGTAACGTCGCCAGCGCCGCAAGGGCCATGACGCCGGCGGCGAAGGCCATCGTCCAGATCGGTTCGGTCGGGAAGAAATGCCGCATGATCGTCCCCATGACAGTCGCGACCAGCAATTGCGGGATGACCACAAAGGCGTTGAACAGGCCCATATAGATGCCGAGCTTCGCCTGCGGCACGCTGGAGGCGAGCATGGCATAGGGCATGGCGAGGGTGGAGGCCCAGGCGATGCCGATGGCGACCTCGGACAACAGCAGGGCCTGTGCGTCGCGGAGGATGAGGAAAGACAGGAAGCCGAGCGCGCCCAGCGCCAGCGCAACAGCATGGGTTTGCGCCTGACCGATGCGGCGGGCCAGGGGTTGCAGCAGGAAGGGCGCGGCAAGGGCGGCGACGCCATTATAGGTGGCAAAGAGGATGCCGACCCAGTTTCCGCCTTCATTATAAGCGGCGCTGGCCGGATCGGCGGAGCCGAAGACATATTGGGCGACGACAGGCGTGGTGTAGATCCACATGATGAACAGCGCCGACCAGGTGAAGAACTGAACGAGGGCGAGGCGCTTCATCATGACGGGCATGGTCGCGAAATTGCCCACGACATGGGTAAGGAGATTGCCGCTGTGACCTCGCCGGTGCAGCCCGCGCGCCGTGATCCGGGCGGCGCCATAAATGGCGAGCAGGGCGCCGAGCAGATAAAGTTCCTTTTCCAGCACCCAGAACCGGACGAGCGCGACGACCGCCAGTCCTGCGACGATCCAGAGAAGGCCGCCGGAAGGGATGGGCGGCGCGCTTTCCTCGGTGGCCGGCTCTGCTGCCGAGGACTCGAAACGGGCCATCTGGTGGGGTGAATATTCGCGGGTGGTCAGCACCGTCCACAGCACGGCCAGAAACAGCGCCGCGCCGCCGATGTAGAAGCTGATCCGGACTGTATCGGGGATGCCTGAACCCACCGCGACATTGGCGACGCCCAGCCTGTCCAGCAGCCATGGCGTGGAGGAGCCGAGGACCGCCCCGGAACCGATGAATGCGGTCTGAAGCGCATAGCCGGCCATATGCTGTTCCTTTGCCAGCATGTCGCCCACAAAGGCGCGAAACGGCTCCATGGAGACATTGAGCGAGGCGTCCAGTATCCAGAGCATCATTGCGGCGGCGAGCAGGCTGGGCGCATTGGGCATGCCGAACAGCGCCAGCGCCGCGAACAGCGCGCCTGCGAAGAAATAGGGGCGCCGCCGCCCGAAGCGGCACCATGTCCGGTCGCTGTAATGACCGATGACGGGCTGGACGAGCAGCCCGGTCAGCGGCGCCGCGATCCAGAGCAGCGCCAGATCGTCGAGACTCTCGCCCAGCGACTGGAAGATGCGGCTCATATTGGCGTTTTGCAGCGCAAAGCCGATCTGGATGCCGAAAAAGCCGAAGCTGATATTCCACAGGCCCCAGAAGCCCTGGCGGGGGCGGCTGATGATGGCCTGATCCGCTTGCGTCATCTTGCCCGAGCCGCCCATGTCCACCTTCAGAGCGCTACGAACCGGATCGCCTGACCCCCGCCCGGCGCCAGATCAATGCTCAGCATATCGCCCTTCTTCACTGCCTTCTTCTCGATCAGGATGGCATGGCGCGCATCGGTGCGATAGTCCGCGCCCGGCCCGTCACGATAGATTTCAGCGGTGTAACGCCGCCCCCTATCGAGGAAATCGAGCTTGATCTGACTTGAGCGCGCTTCTTCATCGCCGATCGCGCCCAGATACCAGTCGTTGCTGCCCCTGGCCTTGCGCGCGATGGTCACATAATCGCCCACCTCGCCATTCAGCACGCGGGTATCGGACCAGTCCGTCGGGACATCCTTGATGAACTGGAAGGGAGCGGGATATCTGGCATAATTTTCCGGCGTATCGGCCGCCATCACGAAAGGCGAATAGAGCACGACGTAGAGCGCCAGTTGCTTGGCGATGGTCGACTGGATCGCGCTACCGCCCGATCCGGTCAGGCTGAGTACGCCCGGCGTGAAGTCCATCGGCCCGCCCAGCAGTTGGGTGAAGACAAGGTTGGCCTCGTGCTCTGGCGGGTTCTTGCCGCCGATCCATGCATTATATTCCATGCCGCGTCCCCCTTCGCGCGCGACCCAATTTGGATAGGTGCGGCGCAGGCCCGTATCCTTCACCGGCTCATGACTGTCGATGCTGACCCTATATTTGGCGGCGGTCTGCACGACGCGCAGATAGTGGTTCACCATCCACTGTCCTTCATGCCATTCGCGATGCCGCGAGCCATCGGAATCGACCCGTTCGATCTGCCCGGCGTCGGTGACATAGCCGGTTTTGACGACCCGCTCGCCATGGTCGGCCGCCCACTTGAAGGCGCTGTCGAGCTGGCCGTCATAATGGCTGGCGGAGCCGCCCGTCTCATGATGGCCGATCAGGGTCACGCCCTTGTGTCCGGCGTAAGCGGCGAGGGCGTCCGCGTCGAAATCCTCGGTCGGCTGGGAAAAATTCATGTCGTTGCCATTGCCCAGCCAGTTGCCGTCCCAGCCGACATTCCAGCCCTCGACCAGCACGGCCGGGATGCCGCTGGCGGCGGCGAAGTCGATGTAGCGGCGGACATTGGCGGTGGTCGCGCCATGTTTCGGTCCGCGAGCCCATGTCCAGTCGCCCTTGATCATGTTCCACCACACGCCGACGAACTTGCCCGGCCTGATCCAGCCCGACACGTCGCCCAGCTTGTTGGGCTCGTTGAGGTTCAGGATCATATGGTTCATGTACAGCCCCGTGGCATCGTCCGCGATGGCTATGGTGCGCCAGGGAGTGGAGAAGCCGGCGTCGCGTGAAACCTTGGGCGCCCCGGAACCGGGCGTCAGCGCGGCGCGGAAGATGTTTCCCTGTGCACGGGCGAGGTTCATCCCGGCATAGTCGACCAGAGCCGCCTCATGCAGTGCGACATGGGTGCCGCTGTCGAGCTTCACCGTCATCACCGTCTGCGCGGTGCCGACCGCATCGAGGGGCGTCCTGTTGTAGAGATATTCCTCCCGGTTCCATTCAAAGGCGGGCTTCCACCAGGCGGTGCCGCCTTCCGCAAAGGCAAATTGGGTCAGTTCCTCCGCGATGTTGGCATGATGCAGATTGGCTTGATCCGGCAGGGTATAGCGGAAGGCCACGCCATCGTCGAAGAGACGGAAGGTCACGTCCATCTCGCGCTGGAGATCGCTCCTCTCGCGGAAGGCGAGGCGGATTTCGTTATGATTGTCGCGGATGTTGGACCATTCGCCCCAGGGCTGGGTCCATGTCGCGTCGCTCTTGTCGGTCTTGGTGTCGGCGAGCATCAGGTTTCGCTCGATCTTCGGCGCATCGGTGAACATGAAGCCCAGGCGGCTGTCCGCGATCAGCGCCTTGCCGTCGCGCTGTACGGCGTAGCTGGGGCGGCCTTCGCCATCAAGGCTGACGGTCAGCGTGATGCGGCCATCGGGAGAGGCGGCCTTCGCCACCACATCGGCATGGGCCACGGAAGGGAGAAGCGAAAGCGCGCAAAGGGGCAGCGCAAGCGCGGTCAGTTTCTTCATGATTTTTGTCCTTTTCAGGCTTGCGCAACGAGGCCGGAAGCGGCGGGGAAATGCCACTCCGTAACGCCACCGGTAGAAAGCACTGGCTGCCAATGGCCCTGCGGCGTCCATGTCACCGGCTTGTCACCGAGATTGAAGACGCAGAGCATATGTTCGCCATCCTGGGTCCGCTCGAACGCCAGAATGTCTTCGGGCACATCCAGAAAATCGATCGTGCCCACCCGAAGCGCTGGCGATCCGTTGCGCAGGGCCATCACCTTGCGGGTCCAGTGGAGCAGGGAGTCCCGATCCGCCTCCTGCACATCCACAGCGAGGAGGCGATGCGCTTCCCCGATGGGCAGCCACGGCTTTGCGTCGGAAAAGCCGAGATAGGGCGCGTCCGACCGCCACGGCATCGGCGTGCGCGCGCCATCGCGGGAGAGGGTCAGCGGCCAGTTGGCGATGGCTTCAGGGTCTTGCAGATCCTCAAAGGCAATATCGACCTGTGGCAGCCCCAGTTCCTCGCCGTAATAGAGGAAGATATTGCCGCGCAGGCAGGCCAGCAGCAGCATCTTCATCCGGCAAAAAGCGTCTGGGTCCACTCCCTTGGCCCAGCGCGACACAGCGCGCGGAGCGTCATGATTTTCGAAAGCCCAACTCGGCCAGCCCGTTCCGGTTTCGGCAGGCCATTTGACGAGCGCGCTTCTCAGAAACTCGGCCGTCAGCTCCGGTGCATAGAGAAAATCGAAACCATAGGCGGTATTGAGCCTGCCATCGCCCTGAGTAAATGCTTTCATCTCCACATCGCTTTCAGCGCCACCGACCTCGGCGACGGTGAAACGATCCTGATATTCGTCGAAGACCTGCCGCACCTTCTCCAGAAACAGCGGAATGTCCGGATGGCTCTGGCTATATTTCTTGATCTGGAAGTCGAAGGGCCGGGTGCGGACCTTGCCATCGTCGGGCGCCGGCGGATTGTCGCGCAGCTGCGGATCATGCATCGAATGGTTGATCGCGTCGATGCGGAAGCCGTCCACCCCCCGGTCCAGCCAGAAACGAATGATGTCGAATATGCTGTCCTGCACATCTGGATGGTGCAGATGCAGTTGCGGCTGCTCGCGCAGAAACTGGTGCATATAATATTGGCCGCGCCGCGCATCCCATGTCCAGGCCGGGCCGCCGAACACCGACTGCCAGTTGTTAGGCGGCGAGCCGTCCGGCTTGGGATCGGCCCAGACATACCAGTCCGCCCTGGGATTGTCCCGGCTGGAGCGGCTTTCGATGAACCAGTCATGTTCTTCGGAGGTGTGTGCCCAGACCTGATCGACGATGATGCGCAGGCCGAGTTCATGCGCCTTCGCCGCCAGTGCGTCGAAATCCGCCAGCGTGCCGAAGATCGGATCGACATCGCAATAATCCGACACATCATAGCCGAAATCGCGCATCGGGCTTTTGAAGAAGGGCGACAGCCAGATGGCATCAACGCCCAGCGACGCCACATAGGGCAGATGGGCGGTGATGCCGTTCAGGTCGCCAATGCCGTCGCCGTTGGAGTCGGCAAAGCTGCGCGGATAGATCTGGTAGATGGTTGCGCCGCGCCACCACGGGAGATTTCGGTCGGTCATTGGGCAGGAGCACTCCGGACGGCGCATACGCTGTAGCTGAGAGGGGGAAGGAAGACGGCGAGGTTGCCGGGGGCAGAAACGCCAGCGGCGCACCTGGCCCCGGCCAGCGTCGTAAACCGGCTGGATCGGCTGTCGACCTCGACCTGCGCCTCGATCGGGGCGGTGGAGGTGTTGAAGGCGATCAGCACTTCGGCCCCGCCGTCGGGATCGAAGCGGGAGATGGCGAACAGGCCGGGTTGATCGCCACGGGCGCGGATCACCTGATGACCCCGCCGCAGGGCCGCGTGGCTCGTGCGCAGATGTGCCAGCTCCGCAATCTCGCGATAGAGCGGATGGCTGGTATCGAAGCGCGGCGTGGCCGTGGTCGCGTTCGTGCCGAGCAGGCGATTGTCATTATAGCTGGCAACCCGGCTTGCGAACATATCCTCCCGCGCATCCTGATCGCCGCCATCCCCGACAAAGCCCTGTTCGTCGCCATAATAGAGGGTCGGCACGCCGCGCATCGTCAGCAGCATGGCATTGGCCAGCATCACCCGGCGCAGCACTTCATCTTCGCTCGCCCGGGGGAAGGCGCGGCGGACGAAAGTGGAAAAGCGCCCGGCATCGTGGTTGCTGATGAAGGTCGGTAACTGCCGCGCCGTCGCCTCCCCGTCGCGATAGAGCGCGTCGCCTTGCAGCATCCGCTCCCAGATTGCCGTTGGGCCGTTGCCGGCGACCGTCTCCAGCGCGGCCTGACGGAAGGCGAAGTCCAGCACCGCCGGAAAGCCGCCTTCCCTGGTATGCCATGCCAGTGGACTGGCATCGATGGTCTCCACCGCGACCTCCCCGAAGATGTGGAAATTGGGGATGCCCCTCGCTTTGGCACGGGCCTGCATGGCAGGGACGAACTGCCGCCAGAAATGCGGGTCGACATGACGGGCCGTGTCGATGCGGAAGCCATCGATCCCGAAACGGTCGATCCAGCCCCCGAAAATGTCGATCATCCCCGCCACCACGCGCGGGTGCTCGGTCATCAGATCGTCCAGCCCTGCAAAGTCCCCCATGGTCGAACTCTCGCCCGAAAAGGTCGTTTCTCCGCGATCATGATAATAGCGAGGATCGTTGAGCCAAGCGGGGAATTTCACCTTTTCCTCACCCTTGGGCACATAGGGGGTGTAGGCGTATGACGGGTCCGTCAGCCGCGCGAAATTGGCTTCGCTATGGTCCTGATCGCCCGCGAAGCCCATGTTGATCGCCCTGCCCCCGATACCGCCGCGCCGCTGATAGGGATAGTCGGCGCGCGAGCGATAGGCGCAGGGGCCGGCGGGACATTCGCGATAGCCGATCACGTCCGCCGTATGGTTGGCGATGATGTCCATATAGACTTTCATCCCCCGCCGATGCGCGGCCCCGACCAGCGCGGCGAAATCGGCGTCGGTGCCGAAATGCGGGTCGACATGGGTAAAGTCGGTAATCCAGTATCCGTGATAGCCTGCGCTTTCCTGCCCCTCTGGCCCTTGCACCGGCTTGTTGCGGAAGATCGGGCCGACCCAGATGGCCGTCGCGCCCAGCCTCTGAACATAGTCGAGGCGGCGGATCAGCCCTTTCAGGTCGCCGCCATGGTAGAAGCCTTTTGAGGTCGGATCATAGCCATGCGACAGGCGATCTCCTTTCAATCCTCCTTCGTCGTTGTCGGGGTCGCCATTGTCGAAGCGGTCGGGCAGCAGGAAATAGATGACCTCATCCTGCGGCAGGCGCGCGCGGAAGTCGGTGGACGGTTCGGCTGCGGGCGAAAGGGCGGGACAGGCAAGAGCGATCAGCGCAGCGGCCAGCATTGCTTTTCGTCCGCGCATTCCTCGTCCCTCCGCTTCTTTCCCAGGCTTGACCTGAAAGCTGGTTTACGTTCCCTCTTAACCGGGTCCCTGCGGCCGGGCCAAGCGATGAGCATACGTATTCAAAGATCGGCCCAGGAGGGACTTCAAACTTTAATTGGAAGAAAGTACAGCGTATTTTCAATCGCTTGTGGGTGATATTCTGCCGGTTTGGTGGACATGGAGATAGGTGTTTCCACTTATCGGAGAGCAGAAAAGCAGCGAAGGGCGTTCGGCTGCAGGTTCCAGCCTGAGGCGGTAAAATAGGTCCACGCGGCGCACCAGATCAGGGAGGCGGGGGCGTTGATGGCGGTGAGACAGTATATTCGTCATGTTGCCCCGATACGGAAATCTCGTTCCATCGGTTACCTTTGCGACCGGCCCCTTAGGATTGTCATCAAGCAAGAGGGTTTGCAATTCCGGGGCCGAACGGCCACAACTCTTTCCGTCATGGTTGGCACATGACGTGCTCACCGCACGGATTATTTGGACATATTGGGGCAGAGAATTCGCATGATCCTGAGAATGTTCGCGGTTCGGCTGGTTTGCTGCGCCTTGCTGGGTCAGTCGTCTCTTGCCGTCGCTCAAGACCGGCCGGTCGTTCCCATGTCTCCCCAGATCGACGCCAGCCGGCCGGACTGGGAGAATCCAGCCGTGTTCGAGCGCGGCAGGGAACTGGCCCGCGCCACTGGTTTTCCGTTCGAGAGTCGCGAACTTGCGCTTGCCGATGATCGCGCAGCGTCGCGGCGCTTCATGTCACTGAACGGACAATGGAGCTTCTTCTTTTCGCCGAGTGTTGATAGCGCTCCCATCGATTTTTTCCGCGAAGATTTCGATGTTTCAACATGGAAGAAAATCCGCGTGCCGGCCGACTGGCAGGCCGAAGGCTACGATCAGGCGCGGTATAACAATATCACTTACCCCTTCCCAGGAAATCGTCCCCTGATCCCGCATGATCGCAATCCGGTGGGATCATACCGGCGCGATGTCGATATCCCGTTGGGCTGGTCGGGCGAAGATGTGATCCTGCATATCGGCGCGGCGGGCTCTGCCTATCATGTCTGGGTGAACGGCCAGCAGGTCGGCTACAGCGAGGACAGCAAGCTTCCTTCCGAGTTCGATGTTACCCGGTTTCTTCGCCCGGGCCGCAACAGCATCGCGATTCGCATCTATCGCTGGTCGGACGGGTCCTATCTGGAAGATCAGGACTTCTGGCGGGTCTCCGGCATTGAGCGTGAAGTCTATCTGATGGCGGCGCCAAAGGCGCGCATTCGCGATTTTGCGGTGCGCGGGGGCCTTGCGAACAATTGGCGCGATGGCACTCTGGACTTGATCGCCAAGGTTCTGCCGGGCAGCAAGGCGATGACGGTGCGCGCCACCCTGCTCGATGGCGACAGGACTCTTTTGCGTCGCACAGCGTCAGTCCGGGCGGGCGAAGGCGAGCAGACGGTGCGCCTGAGCGACCGGTTGAAGGGCGTCCGCGCATGGTCGGCGGAAACCCCCAATCTCTACACGCTGCTGATCGAGCTGCTTGATGCGAGGGGCGATGTCACGCAGGCGACAAGACAGCGGGTCGGCTTTCGCGATGTTGCGATCCGCGACGGCCAACTCATGGTGAACGGGCGCCCCGTCTATATACGCGGCGTCAATCGGCACGAGCATGATCCCGATACCTTCCATGTCATCTCAATGGATTCGATGCGCCGCGACATCGAGATGATGAAACGCAACAACGTCAATGCCGTGCGCACTTCGCATTATCCCAATGATCCACGATGGTACGACCTTGCGGACGAATACGGCCTTTATGTCATGGACGAGGCGAACATCGAGTCCCACGCCTATATGGAATTGGGCTGGAAAGGCGACGCCGAGCGCGAACTCTACCAGCTGGGCTATGACAAGGCATGGGAAGCCGCGCACATCTCCCGCGTCGCCAACATGGTCGAGCGGGACAAGAATCATCCTTCGATCATATTCTGGTCCCTTGGCAATGAAGCAGGCATCGGCCCGGCGTTTGAAAAGGCGGCGGCCGAGGCGCGGCGACGCGATCCCACGCGTCTGATCAGCTATCTGGGTTGGGGAACGCTCGAAGAACCCAAACCCAATGCCTATGCCGATATCTTCGCGCCGATGTATTACAGCGTTGCCCAGACCATCGAATATGCGCGGGACCCGCGCTTCACCCAGCCGCTGATCCAGTGCGAATATTCCCACATGCAGGGGAATAGCGGGGGCAACATGGCGGATTACTGGGAGGCCATTTATGCCAATCCCAACAAGCTGCAAGGGGGGTTCATCTGGGACTGGGTCGATCAGTCGATGCACGCGCGGGATGAAAACGGCGAGCCTTTCTGGGGCGCCGGCGGCATCTACGGCCCTAATCCGGGGGGAGACATCGAATTCGGCGACGGACTGATTCAGCCGGACCGCACGCCGAACCCGCATTTGTTCGAAATGCGCAAAGTCTATCAGCCGATCGCCTTTCGCACGCAGGATGCGGCGACTGGTCGCTTCGCCGTGATCAACCGGCATGATTTCCGCAATCTCGCCGATTTCGACCTCGGCTGGCTCCTGCTGGAGGACGGGATCGAAGTGGCACGCGGCGCGCTGCCTGCGCTCGACGTTGCACCGCGTGGCGAGGGCGAACTCGCCATCCCGCTCCCGGAAGGCAGGGACGGGCACGAATATGTCGTCACGCTCACGGCGCGGGCGCGCGGCGATGTGTCGACGATGCTCCCCGCCGGGCATCTGGTCGCATGGGAGCAGTTCGTTCTGCCGGGGGGGAGCTTCAAGGTCGCAGGAGCGCCCGGCTCGGTCCGGGTGAGCGAGCAGGGCGAGAGAGTGACCTTGTCTGCGGCTGGCAGCGACCTTCAGGTCGACCGCACCACCGGCCTTGTAAGCTATCGCAAGAATGGTCAGGCCATTCTGTCCGGCGGCACGCCCAACTTCTACCGCGCCCTCACTGACAACGATCTTGGAACCCGGATCGAGCGTACCCACGGCGTTTGGAAGACGGCTTCGAATGAACGCATGGTGGAATCGGTCGCGGTGGAACGTGCTGGCGGCAACGCAAGCGTACGCGTGAGGTTCGTCGTGGCCGATGGCGCCGCGCGGTTCGAGAGCCGGTTCTGGATGAAGGGGGATGGCAGCGTGGCGGTCGACGCGCAGTTCACCCCGCTCGCCACGACCCTGCCGGATCCGCTGCGCGTGGGCATGATGTTCAGCATGTCAACCGGCTTTACGGACCTTGAATGGTACGGGAAGGGGCCGCATGAGAGCTATCAGGATCGTCAGGCGGGCGCTGCGCTTGGCCGGTGGGCCGGGCGCATCTCGGAACAGAACCACGACTATATGCGCCCGCAGGAGACGGGCAACAAAGTGGGCGTGCGCTGGCTCGCCGTCCGCGGGCAAAGTCTGCCGATGCTGACGGTCCGGGGAGATCGGCCGCTCTCCGTCAATGTGCTCGCCTTTCCCTATGATGATCTTGCGCGCCGCCCGCCGGGCACATGGCGGAGTAGCGACATCGTTCCCAACGGGCAGGTTACCGTCCTGATCGACGCGTTGCAGAGTGGCCTGGGTGGCACGGACAGCTGGAGCCCGCTGGGCAGGCCACTGGAGCAGTATCGCATTCCCGTGGCTCCGCTCCATTATGGCTTTACGCTGGCGGCCCATCCCGCTGCCCCGGTCACGCCGGGCGCCCGGCCCGCGACCGCGACGGGGACGCCGATCGCGTTTTGAGGCATCGCCGCGACTATGCGGCCAAAGGCAGATCGGCATTCTCAAAAGTCAACGCCGGGGCCAAAGCGCCGATTTCATGAAAGCCGTTCGGATTGGCTATGCCGCATTTCGGGCACCAGGCTCAACCGGCACAGAGGCGGAAGGACATGCACATAGGCGGACGACCTCAGGCGGTGGTCCCTTCGCCGATGCTCAACAGGTGGAAAGAGCACTCCTTATCGGTCGTCTCTAAAGAGCTGAAGCAGCATGTCGGCGATCGGCGCGCCATCACAGGTCGATCACCGGTCGCACGCCGGCACGGATCGCGGCGCCATCGCGGCCCGGCGGCTCTCCGAAGAGGCGGCGATAGTCACGGTTGAACTGGGAGGGACTTTCATAGCCGATCGCATAACCGACAGCAGCTACTTCTGCGCCTTCGCCCAGGAGCAGGCGCCGGGCGGCCTGGAGACGGATCTGCTTTTGGAACTGGATTGGCGACATCGCCGTAGCGGCCTGGAAATGGCGGTGGAAGGTCGCGGGACTCATGCCCGCGAGACGCGCGAGATCGGCGACTCGAATCGCTTCCGCATAATGGTCCCGTATCCAGGCGACGGCACGCGCGATCCGCGCCATGCGGCTGTCCGCCAGACCGATCTGGCGCAGCATGCCGCCGTGAGGGCCGTTCAGCAGTCGCCAGACCATCTCGCGGCGGATCAGGGGTGCGAGAACGGCGAGATCCCGAGGCTGGTCCAGCAGCGCAAACAGGCGCGCGAGCGGATCGAGCAGGCAGGCATCCATCCGCGCGACCGCGATGGTCGCCAGATCGTCCGGCGGTCGGGCTGCGCTACTTTCGTCGAGAAGCAGGTCCGCCACCATGGCGGGCGCGATCGCAAGGCTGAAGGCCATATAGGGGCGTTCCGGACTCGCCTCGACGATCTGGGCAGTCACCGGCAGGTCCATCGAGGCGATCAGACATTTGCCCGTGTCGTAACGGAAGGCCCGTTCCCCGAGAAAGCTGACCTTGGCGCCCTGCAACACGCCGCAAAACGACGCCCGGTAGACGGAATGCATCAGGGCGGAAGGTCGGTCGGCCACCATAAGCGTCAGCCCGTCCAGCGGCGGCTCCCTTCCGAAGGCGCGCCAGTGCGCGGTCAGCAGGGCGCGGGATTGATCGAGCAGCACTTGCGTCATGCCTCTTCCTTCCGCCCTCTGCCGCGGAAAGGAAAGCGTAATCCGCGCGCGTTGAGAGGATCGTGCAAGACTGTGAGGCGATCCGCGTCGTCGACCGGACACCGTCCCCCTATCTCGGCGACACCCTCAGCGAAGAAAGGAATTCTCCATGCGCTATCACCAACTCGGCTCCAGCGGCCTGTTCGTCTCGGAACTTTGCCTTGGCACCATGACCTTCGGCGGGCGTGAAGGCATATGGGGGCAGATCGGTCAGCTTGGACAGGAAGAAGCGGACGGCCTTCTGAAGGCGGCGGTCGATGCGGGAGTCAACTTCATCGACACGGCCAATGTCTATGCAGGCGGCGAGAGCGAGCGGATTCTTGGTCAGGCGATCCGCAACCTCGGCCTGTCGCGCAACGACCTGGTCGTCGCCACCAAGGTGCTGGGACCTATGGGCGAAGGCCCCAATGCGCGCGGCGCGTCCCGAAAGCACATCATGGACCAGTGCAAGGCCAGCCTCGGACGACTGGGACTCGATCATATCGACCTGTACCAGATCCACGGCTTCGATTCCGCGACACCGATCGTCGAGACGCTGGAGGCGCTCGATACGCTCGTGCAGGCCGGGCATGTTCGCTATATCGGCCTCTCGAACTGGGCGGCCTGGCAGATCGTCAAGGCGATCGGCATCGCTCAGGCCCGGCAGCTCGCCCCCATTCTTTCGCTCCAGGCCTATTACACTCTGGCGGGGCGCGACCTTGAGCGCGAGATCGCGCCGATGCTCCGTTCCGAAGGTCTGGGCCTGATGGTCTGGAGCCCACTGGCCGGCGGTTTCCTGTCGGGCAAATACAGCCGGGCCGACGAACAAGCTGGCGGCGGACGCCGCGCTACCTTCGACTTCCCGCCGGTCAATCGCGACCGCGGCTATAGCGTTATCGAGGCGATGCGCCCGATTGCGGACGCGCACGAGGTCAGCGTCGCCCAGATCGCCCTTGCATGGCTGCTGCATCAGGATGTCGTCACCAGCGTGATCGTCGGCGCGAAGCATCCCCGGCAGCTCGCCGACAATCTGGCGGCCGTCGACGTGCGACTGTCGGACGAGGATCTGGCCGCACTGAACAAGGCGAGCGCCCTTCCGGCGGAATATCCTGGCTGGATGTTGGAACGTCAGGGCGAGTATCGGGCCCACA
>NZ_JBHIWJ010000011.1:0-67557 GCF_041987595.1 Sphingobium sp.
TCGCGCAAAGGCGAAAGCAAAATTCGGCGAACAAGTCTCGACGTTCCTCGACTTCTATCCGGCATCGAATGACGAGCAGGCGCGGGCTCAGGCGCGAGCGGCAGATCGTGACGGGACCATAGCGGTCGGGATGGACAGCTGGGCGCGTGAACAGGCGGCGCATGGGCGTTCCAGGATTTTCAGCTATGAGTTTTCCCGCACGCACAGTTTTGCGCCGGGGGTCGTGCTGAGCGATCTCGATCCCGCGACGGCAGGGGCCTATCATACGTCCGAAGTGCCGTTCTGGCTCGGCACGTTGGACAGTTTCAACCAGTTCCGGCCGACGCGCGCCTGGACGAGCGCAGATCGCGCATTCAGCCGAGCCATGACGCGTTCGCTTGTGGCGTTCGCGCGTACTGGCGACCCCAACGGCGTCGATTTGCACTGGCCGTCCTATGACCCTGCCAACCCGACGTTGCTGGAACTGGGTCAGGTCGCTGGTCCCGGCAGGTGGCCCGATGCCCGCAAACTGGATTTCTTTCGGGCCGTCACGGCGCACGCCGTGACGGGGGGCGCCGTGCGCGATTAAATTATTGGATTTACGCGATTTCCGACATGCTCCAATGCAGCGTGGTCATACCATTTTATAAATTTGCCCTGTTCAGGAGAGAACCTTGATCCCCCATCGCTTATGCGTGCCGTTGGCGGCGTTGGTCTGCTCGGTCGTGACGCCAGGTGCCGCCCTTGCGCAACCCGTGGCCGGCTCGTCCGAGCAGCAGGTCCGACAGAGTGTGACCCTGACGTCCGGGTGGAGCTTTCAACTGGGGGATGCGGCCACGCCGCCCGGCAGCGATACGACGTGGCAGTCGGTGGCGGTGCCCCATAGCTGGAATCGCATCGGCTCCTACCTGCCGGGCAGCCCGGCGGCCGCGACGCTCGACCGGCCGATCAACCAGACCCAGGGCGTCGGCTGGTACAGACTGACATTGCCGGGCGCGCACCTGTCTGGGTCGCAGCGGCTGTGGCTGGAGTTCGAAGCGGCGAGCCGGACCGCGGAAGTCTGGCTGAACGGGCAAAGGCTGGGCGGCCATGCGGGCGGCTTTTCCGCCTTCCGCTTCGACGCGACATCGGCCTACCGACAGGGCGGTGACAACATCCTGCTGGTGAAGATCGATAACCGCGCGCCTGACACGGCGGGCGTGCAGCCGACATTGCCGCTGGCGGGCGACTTCTTCGTTCATGGCGGTCTCTATCGTCCGGTGAAGATGATCGTGACGCAGGCGGCGCATTTCGCGATGCTCGATCATGGCGGCAGCGGCGTCTATGCGCAGACGCGTAGCGTTGACAATGGCAAGGCGACGATCTCCATCCTGTCGCGCGTTCGCAACGACGCCAGCCGCAGCTTGCGCGGTCAAATAGTCGTGCGTTTCGTGGATCCGGACGGCAGGGAGGTTGCCCGACAGGCCAGCCCCTTGCAGATGGGTGCGCGAGCGGACGGCGAAGCCCGCATCGACCTGACCATCGAACAGGCGCGCCTGTGGCAGGGCACGGCCGATCCCTATCTCTATACGATGATCGCGGAGTTTCGCGACGCCAGGGGCGCGTTGCTCGACAGCGTCAGCCAGCCCTTCGGCATTCGCACCATAGCGCTCGACGCCGACCGTGGCTTCGTGCTGAACGGCAAGGTCGTGGCATTGCATGGCGTCGGCCTGCATCAGGATAGCGGCAAGGACGGCTGGGCGCTCAGCGAAAGCGACATCGAAAAAATGGTGTCCACCATCCGCGAGATGGGCGCTAACACGATCCGCCTGACCCATTATCAGCATGGGCCAGTCGTTCATGCTTTGGCGGACAGACTGGGCCTGATCTTGTGGGACGAGATTCCGCTGGTGACAGCCTGGACATTGTCGCCGGACGAAACCGAAGCACCCAAGGCGGTGGCCGATAACGCCCGCCAGCAACTGGTCGAACTGATCCGGCAGAATTACAATCATCCGTCCGTGGCGGTGTGGGGAATTGCCAACGAAGTGGATTTCGGCCCGAACCGGCCGGACTTCATCGGCAAGGCGGTGAACGAGGTGCCCGATCCGCGCGGCTTGCTGACCGATCTCAATGCGCTGGCCAAGGCCGAAGACCCGATCCGCCCGACCGTCCTCGCGAATTGTTGCGAGAATAACGGGATGCCGGGCGTACCAGACGTGTCGGGCATCACCGACGGGTTGGGCGTCAACCGCTATATGGGCTGGTATTATGGCAAGGCAGATGATTTTTCGTCCGTGCTGGACGGCCTGCACAAGAAACATGCCGGACAGCCGTTGGCGCTGACCGAATATGGTGCGGGCGGCGCGACGTCGCAACATAGCGACAATCCAGAAGGCGGCCCGATCAATCCGTCGGGCCGTGAACAGCCCGAGGAATATCAGGCCTGGCTGCATGAACGCGTCTGGCCGCAGGTGAAGGCGAAACCCTATTTGTGGGGCAGTTGGCTGTGGAACAGCTTCGACTTTGCGACCAAGGTGCGCAAGGAAGGCGATTCCATCGACATCAATACCAAGGGGCTGGTCACCTATGACGGCGCGATCCGGAAGGACGCCTGGTGGTATTATCGCGTCAACTGGTCGGACGATCCGGCGGTGCAGATTGCGGGTAAACGTTATGTCGACCGCGCCTATGGTGTGACCGACATCAAGGTTTACAGCAATGCGCCCGAGACCGAATTGCTGGTCGACGGGAAGTCCCTCGGCAAGATGCGCACCTGCGCTTTCGCCACCTGCGTCTGGCCCGGCGTGCGATTGATCGAGGGGCAGAACCGGATCGAAGCGCGCGCGCGGTTCGCCAACGCCGTGCAGACCGACAATGTTGAGTGGACGGTAGCCCTCGACGCTGCCGCCGCGTTCCGCATCGACAGCGGCGCGATTTTGGCGGCCGCCGACCCGGCGCGTCGCTTCGGTTCCGATGCCTTCTTCGAGGGCGGCGCGCCTGGCACGGCTGATACCCGCAAGAACCGCTATGCCCCGATCCAGGCGGCCGCGATCAGTGGTGCGTCCAATCGGGATCGGGCTGCAACCTACCGCTCCGGCGACTTCACCTATCGTATCCCGGCCAGGCCCGGCCGTTATACCGTGATCCTCCACTTCGTCGAACCATCGGCGGAGCGTGGCAAGCGCGTCTTCGACGTGGCGATCAACGGCAAGGTCGCGATACCCGGCTTTGATGTGGCGGCTGCGGCAGGCGGCACGCTCAAGGCCATCACGCGCAGCCTGCCTGCGACGGCAGGCAAGGACGGCCTCATTATCGCCTTCAAGCCCAAGGTCGGCGAGGCGATCGTCTCCGCGCTGGAAGTCGTGCCGGTCGGTGCCGCCCGTCCATGATATCGCCCGGCAAGAAACCGATCCGGCATCTGCGCTGGTGGATCATCAGTCTGGTGACGATCGGGACGATTCTCAACTATCTCGCCCGCTCGACCCTGTCGGTCGCCGCCCCCACGCTCAAGCAGGAGATGGGAATGACGACCGAAAGCTACAGCTATGTCGTCCTCTCCTTCCAGTTCGCCTACACGATCATGCAGACCGTCGCGGGCACGGTGCTTGATCTACTCGGCACGCGGCTCGGTTTCTTCCTGTTCGCGGTCGGCTGGGCGCTCGCCAATATGGCGCACGGCTTCGCCACCAGCTGGCAGGGTCTCGCCATTTTCCGAGGCTTGCTCGGCGCGACCGAAGCGGCGGCGATTCCTGCTGGCGCCAAATCGGTTTCGGAATGGTTCCCCGCGCGCGAACGTCCGGTGGCGACCAGCGCCTTTCAGATGGGCACTAGCGTCGGCGCCATCGCGGCTCCGCCGATCGTCGTCTTCTGCATCCTGACCTGGGGCTGGGAATCCGCCTTCATCGTCACCGGCGCGCTCAGTCTGGTCTGGGCCGTGCTATGGTGGATCGGCTATGAAACGCCTGATCGCCATCGCCGCTTGAGCAAGGAAGAACGCGCGCTGATCGAGACCGGGCGGGGCTACACAAGCGATGCGGACCGTCCATCCACCCGATCGGAAATATTCCTGTCGCGCAGCTTCTGGGCCATCGCGATCCCCCGTTTCTTCGCCGAACCGGCGTGGCAGACCTTCAATTTCTTCATCCCGCTCTATCTGGTGGCGGTCTGGAATCTGGATCTCAAAAGCATCGCGCTTTGGGCATGGATGCCGTTCGTAGCGGCGGACCTGGGATCGCTGGCGGCCGGCTTGCTGCCGCCCTTGCTCATGCGACGGGGGGCAAGCGTCCTTGGGTCGCGCAAGATCACGATGTCGATCGGGGCGGTCTGCATGATCGGCCCGGCCTGCATTGGCCTGGCCGGTTCGCCGGGGCTGGCGATTGCGCTCTTCTGCGTGGGCGGTTTCGCGCATCAGATGCTGAATGGCGCGCTCATTACCCTGTGCTCTGATGTGTTCGATAGCCGCATGGTCGGCACGGCCAGCGGCATGGCGGGCACGATCGCATGGATCGGTGGCATGCTCTTCACCCTGCTGATCGGGCAGAGCGCCGACATATTCGGCTATTCGCCCCTGTTCATAATGCTGGGCGCGCTCGACATCGTCGGTATGGGCATGCTCTGGATCTTGCTGCGCAATCGCCCGAAGCCCGTTGCAGCCTGACCGCAACGGTTATTCTGCAAGCGCCTCGACCAAAGCGCGCATGGTGTCGTCGTTCGCTGTCCAGCTGGCGGCGAACAGCCCGCCATCGCCGAACAACGCCCTGGCGAAGTTGGCGGCATCCGACTTCGCCAACGGCACCAGTTGCTCCCGCATCGGATCCTCGACAGCGCCCCACACTGCCGCGTTGTCCCCGCGCAGATGACGACGCCAGGCGGCCAGCGCCCGTAGGATCGCAGGGCAGGCCTTGCCGTCCCGTTGGTTGTCGGACAGGGTTTCCAGCCAACGCTGGGGGATTTTCTGACTGCCGTCCATGGCGATCTGGATCAGGCGGTGGTTTAGTGCCGGGTTGGCGAAACGGTCGAGCAGCGCGCTCGCATAGGCGTCCAGATTCTGGTTCGGCGCGGCGGCGATGGTGGGCGCCGCTTCCCGTCGCATCAGCGCGTCGACCAGCGGCCGGATCGCTGGATCATCGACCGCCTCATGAACGAAGCCATGACCGTTTTGCAGACCCAGATAAGCGAGCGTCGAATGCGCGCCGTTCAGCATGCGCAGCTTGGCCTTTTCATAGGGGCCGACGTCGGCAACCAGTTCTGCGCCGACAGCGTCCCAGCGGGGACGGCGACCGGCAAAACGATCCTCAATCACCCACTGGCTGAACGGTTCGGTGACGATCGCGCCCTGATCCTTTAGCCCGATCGCCGTTTTCACGGCATCGCGATCCGCATCGGTAGTGGCCGGGACGATACGGTCGACCATCGTACAAGGGAAGCGACATTCGCGCTCGATCCAGGCGGTCAGCGCCGGATTGCGCGCGGCCACATAGGCGCGCACCAGCCGCTCCAGCTGGCGGCCGTTATGGGCCAGATTGTCGCAGGACAGCAGGGTGAGGCCGGGCAGGCCCCGCTCGGCGCGCAGTTGCAACCCGCGTTCGATAAAAGAATAGATGCTGCCGTGATCGGCGAGCGGGAGATCGAGCGATCCGTCCGCCGCACGGCAATAACCCTTTTCGGTGACAGTGAAGGTGACGATATGCGTCTGTGATGCGGCGAGTGCGGCGATCACCGCGTCCGGATCGTCGCTGGCGACCAGTATCCGGCGCACGGAACGTACCAGCTGCGTTGCCCGGCCATCCGCGCTGCAACTGGTGAGAGTGTAGAGACCGTCCTGGGGATTAAGCTGTAGCGCGACGGCTGGCGAGCGGAGCGACACGCCGACGATGCCCCAGTCCCTGTCGCCCTGCGCCATCGCGCGATCAGTATACCAGGCCTGATGCGCGCGGTGAAACGCGCCGATGCCGAAGTGCACGATCCCGCAGCCTTGCGCATCCCGATCATAATCGGCCTGCGCCAGCGCGGCGGGCAGGCGGTCCAGCATCCGGTTGGAGAGAAGCGGGCTGTCGCTCACAGTTTATACGCCTTTTTCACCAGATTATAGGTCAGGTCCTGCGCCAGTTCGGCCGCTTCCCACTCCGCGATGCGATGTTCGACCACCAGTTGCGCAAGGAAGCCGCAATCGATCCGCCGGGCAACGTCGTGGCGCGCCGGGATGGACAGCAGCGCGCGGGTATCGTCGTTGAATCCGACCGTGTTGTAGAAGCCTGCCGTTTCGGTCGTCATATGGCGAAACCGGCGCATCCCTTCCGGGCTGTCGTGGAACCACCAGGCCGGTCCCAATTTCAGGCAGGGATAATGGCCCGCCAGCGGCGCAAGTTCGCGGGCATAGGCGCTCTCGTCCAGTGTGAAGAGGATGATGGATAGCGCCCGGTCGTTCCCGAACCGATCGAGCAGGGGCTTTAAATTGGAGACGAACTCGGTCCGCATCGGAATGTCGGCCCCCTTGTCGCGGCCGAAGCCTTCGAACAGACGGGCATTATGGTTGCGGAACGATCCGGGATGGATCTGCATGACCAGCCCGTCGTCCACGCTCATGGCCGCCATTTCCGTCAGCATCTGCGCGCGGAACAGTTCCGCCTCCTGTGCCGAGAAGCGACCGGAACAGATCGTTTCGAACAGCGCCCGCGCTTCCGTTTCGCTCAGGTCCGCCGTGCGCGGCGTGGGATGGCCATGGTCGGTGGATGTCGCGCCCATGTCCGCGAAGAAGGCGCGCCGCTGCCGATGGGCGGCCCGATAGCCTGACCAGCTGAAACAATCCTCGCCCGTCAGATCGGACAACAGGCCCAGATTGGTGGCGAACCCCTCAAACTCAGGGTCGATCACCGGGTCGGGGCGATAGGCGGTGATGACGCGCCCCTGCCAGCCGCCCTCTCGCGCATTTTCGGCGCTGATCGCGGCGTGATGCTCCAGCGAATCGAGCGGGCTTTCGGTCGTCGCGATCAGTTCGATGCCATGGCGGTCGAACAGCGACCGGGGCCGCAACGCGTCGGTCGCCAGCATTCCGGTTATCGTATCGTAATAAAGGTCGCTCGTACCCTGATTCAGAACGACCCCCATGCCGAACACCTTAGCAAATACCCAGTCGAGCCACATGCGCGACGGCGTGCCCCGAAACAGATGATAATGCCGGGCCAGGAGCCGCCATGCCTCACGCGGGTCGGCTTGCGGATTGCGCACGCCCAGTGCGTCGAGCGGCACGCCCTGCGAATAGAGCATCCGGAAGAGATAATGGTCGGGCGTCAACAGCAGGTCGCTGGCATTGGCGAACGCCGCGTTGCCCGCGAACCAGGAAGGATCGGTATGACCATGGGGACTGACGATCGGCAGGCCCTTGACGCTTTCATACAGCGTTCTGGCGATGCCCCGCGTCGTTGGCTCGGCAGGCAGCAACCGGTCGGGGTGCAATTCCAGAACATGCTTGGTCATATGAGGTGTCCAGATCTCAGGAGGAGACGTCACGCCCTCATACGCGATTGATACAAAGCTTCAAGTTATCTGATCTATTGTCAACATGAGGTAAGTCCAATATGAGGAGCGATAAGGGCGCCGCGCCCGCATCCATCAGGGAGATCGCTAGTGAAGATCATAGGGGCCAAGGTTATCGTCACCTGTCCGGGGCGTAATTTCGTCACGCTCAAGATCATGACCGACCAGGGCGTCTATGGCATTGGCGACGCGACCATGAACGGGCGCGAAAAAGCCGTGGTCGCCTATCTTGAGGATCATGTCGTCCCTTGCCTGATCGGCATGGATCCGCGCCGGATCGAGGATATCTGGCAATATCTCTATCGCGGCGCCTACTGGCGTCGTGGCCCGGTAACGATGCGCGCGATCGCCGCCGTCGATGTGGCGCTGTGGGACATCAAGGCGAAGATGGCCAATATGCCGCTCTACCAGCTGCTGGGTGGCCGCAGCCGCGACGGCATCATGGTCTATGGTCATGCCAATGGCAGCGATATCGCCGAAACCGTGGACGCCGTGGGGCACTATATTGACCTTGGCTACAAGGCCATTCGGGCGCAGACCGGCGTGCCGGGCATCAAGGACGCCTATGGCGTGGGCCGGGGCAAGCTGTTCTACGAGCCGGCCGACGCGGCGCTCCCCTCGGTGACCGGCTGGGATACGCGCAAGGCCCTGAACTATGTGCCCAAGCTGTTCGAAACGTTGCGCGACACCTATGGCTTTGGCCCACACCTGCTGCATGACGGCCATCACCGCTACACCCCGCAAGAGGCCGCCAATCTGGCCAAGATGCTGGAACCCTATCAGCTGTTCTGGCTGGAAGACGCGACCCCGGCGGAAAATCAGGAAGCCTTCAGGCTGGTTCGCCAGCACAGCGTCACGCCGCTGGCGGTGGGCGAGATCTTCAACACGATCTGGGACGCGAAGGACCTGATCCAGAACCAGCTGATCGACTATATCCGCTGCACCATCGTCAGCGCGGGCGGGGTCACGCATCTGCGCCGCATCGCCGACCTGGCGGCTCTCTATCAGGTTCGCACCGGCAGCCATGGCGCGACCGACCTGTCGCCCGTCACCATGGGCACCGCGCTGCATTTCGACACTTGGGTCCCCAATTTCGGCATACAGGAATATATGCGCCACACGGAAGAAACCGACGCAGTCTTCCCGCATGACTATCATTTCGACAAGGGCGAACTTTTCTGCGGCGAAGCGGCGGGTCATGGTGTCGACATCGACGAGGATATGGCCGCCAAATATCCATACAAACCCGCCTGTCTGCCCGTCGCGCGTCTGGAAGACGGTACGATGTGGAACTGGTGACGGGTTGGCGTGTATGATTGGTAAGATGACTTGTGAAAATAAATGCCTTGTGACATGCCACCAGCATGACAGAACGTTTGAAACTGTATCAGCGCGTCGCGCTTGAAATCGAGCGCGACATCCGGGAGGGCGTGCATCAGCCGGGCACCCGGCTGCCCCCCGAACGCGATCTGGCTGAACAATTCAGCGTCAGCCGCCCGACAATCCGGGAAGCGATCATCGCGCTCGAAATCCGCCAGCTGGTCGAGGTGCGCCACGGCTCAGGTGTCTATGTCGTCGTCTCGCCCCCCAATGTCCGTGCAGCCGCGGAACTGAACGTCGGCGCCTTCGAGTTGATCGAAGCGCGCCTGATGTTCGAAGGCGAAGCGGCAGCCTTGGCGGCGGCGGTTATGACGGACGAGGAGTTGGCTGAGCTCAAGGCCATATTGACCCGCATGGATGCGGCAGACCCGGCATCGGAGATCGAACTGGCGTTGGATCGAAACTTCCACTTGACGATCGCGCAGGGAACGAAGAACAGCCTGATCGAGCAGGCCATCGAGCATCTTTGGGATCTGCGGGAATCATCTCCTCTTTGCCGCCATATGTTCGAGCAGGCCCGGCAAGGCGGCATCAATCCCCGGCCCGATGAGCATCGACGCATTTACGACGCACTATTGGCTCGTGACAGCGATTCCGCGCGATCGGCGATGCGGGACCATTTGACGCGCGTGTCGGAAGATCTGTTGGCTGTCACCGAGCTGGAGATGATCGAGAACGCCAGAAAGGAAATTGGCAGCAAAAGGCAGCGGCTAGCTAACGGCAGACTGGGTCGATGAGATGGTAGTACGGCTCCTCACCGCCTTCTTCGGGTCTGCGACACGGTGGATCGAAGTCGATTGCCTGAGGAAATCTACCTGATGGGTCTCGGCGACATAGCCATGTTCAATGGAGCAAACGCCGATAACTCAAGTTTCTAGGCGAACAATCGTCATTGCATATAATCCGGATTTGTTGCGGCTCCGACGTCTGCGCGAGTTGGCGCGGACAACTGCGCGCCAGTGCGCGTGTAATTGCTGAAAATGTCGGCGCGCCCCTTTTTCCGAGGATAGCGGCAACGCAACATGCTATTTGCGGTCTATGACCGAGCGCACGATATCGATGGGCTGTTCTTCCAAGCCCCAATGACCTGCGCCGTCGATTATGACATCCCTTCCCCGGCGATCATTGCCTTCGCACAGGAAGTGCCGGGCAAGGTCGGCATGATCGCAGGCCTGTTCTGCGGCTTGGGGGGCTAAGCGCCTCGGTGCTACGCCGGCTCGCCGACCGGGCCGGCGTAGCGGTGGCGTACCAGATCTGCGCCTTTCTGTCCGCAATCGGCATGGTGACGGCGTTCCCGCCGAATATCGAGAATATGGATGAGCAGGCGGGTCGCCGCTGACAGTCAGCGCCGACCCTCTAGATAATCGTTCAGCACCTCGTGGAAATAGCGCACCCGGGTTTCCTGCCCGGTCAGATAGGCGTCGCCATATCCGCGGGAGTGCATGCCGCGTTGCATTCCTTCAGCCAGCATCATGTCCTGATAGACGATCTGCCCTTCTATCTCCGGCACGCCGCGCCCATTGTCAAAGTCGCGCCATTCCATCTCCGCCTCCCGCATCGGTTGCGGCCCGGCCATGACGGACTCGACCACATCCTGCCCCTCGACCGGGAAAGCCATGCACCAGAGGTCGAATGTGCATTTGTTCGGATCGTCGGCATGTGGTTCGGTGCGGAAGAAGATGAGATTGTCCGGCAGGAACGAGATGGTGACATTGGGAAAGATCACCGTATGCGGACTGTCGGTAATCTCCTCTTCGGTCATATGTTCATAATGAACATAGCCCCGCTCCCGCCAAAGCCGCCTCTTCGCCGCCTTGAGGTCCAGCCAGCCCTGCATCGCCTTTGTCTCATAATCGGGATAGGCGTCGGGATCGATGTCCCATTGCCGCAGGATATGATCGAAGGGATGCGGCACTCCCTCCGGCAGCCGGTCTGACAGGGACGGCCGCATGGGCTGGACCGTGCGGCCATGACCGTTGGGATACATTTCATGCCGCGCGGTGTCGACATCCTGATCGATCCAAGGCGGCACCTGCGGATGCGCGGTGCGGGTATGATAGCTTTCGGAAAAATTGTCGGTCGCGAATTTCCAATTGGTGTTGAGGTTGATCTTCATCCAGAAGACGCGGACTGCCGTATCCATCGGATAGTTTTTGTAGATTTCAGGCATGGGCGCCAGATAGTCGAGCAGTTCCGGCGCCTTGTCATCCATCGTATACCAGACGAAGCCGCCCCATGTGGCGCAACGCAGTTCCTTCAGCTTCAGCTTGCCGCAGGGATTGCCCTGCGGAAAATCATGCGCGTCCTGGGCATATTGCAGAACGCCATCCAGTCCCCAGCGCCAGCCATGATAGGGGCAGGTGAAGGCGTTGCTGCTGGAGCTGGCGTCGGTCAAACGCATGCCGCGATGGCCGCAGCTATTGTAGAAGGCCTTGATCGATCCATCGTCCTGCCGGATGCAGATCACGCTTTCATGGCGAAAGTCATGGACCAGATAATCGCCCGGCTCCTCCAGTTCGGCGGTCCGGCCCGCGACGTGCCAGATGCGGGTCCAGAGATGATCCCATTCCTTCTGCATGAACTGAGGCGATGTGTATCGATCGCCGGTGATCGGGTCGCCACGCAGTACGGCAGGATCGCGCCCGTCGATCGTCTGTGGATGAATATCAGCCTGCACCACTATCCTCTCCTCTGCGAAATCCGGCGCGCGAGGGCATCAAACGCCGGTCATGCCGGCGGTGGTGGCGCCATCGATGGCATATTCGGCGCCATTGACGAACGCGGCCTCGTCGGATGCAAGCCAGGACACCAGCGCTGCAACCTCCTCCACCCGGCCCATGCGGCCCATCGGTGACATGCCCTCGTAGGCGGCGCGGGCCGCGGCGGCGTCCGGCCAACCGGCGATGATGTTGGTGATCAGCTCGGTCTCAACCACGCCGGGCAGAACGGCATTGCAGCGGATATTGAGCCGTTGCAGTCCGCAATGGATGGCGACAGACTTTACCAGCGCCACCACTGCCGCCTTGGTGACGCTATAGGTCACATAATTGCTGAGCGCGCGATTGGCGTTCATGGAGCTGTTGACGATGATCGATCCGCCCGGCCCGGCGGGATTCTCCTTCATCAGGGCAATGGCCGATTTGATCGTCAGCATGACGCCGGTCTGGTTTATGGCCAGAATATCGTTCCATGCCGCTAGCGAAACCGCCTCGATATCCGCATCACCCTTTTCAGTTCCGGCATTGGCGAAGGCAATGTCGAGACGGCCGAAATCGCGCCGGATGCACTGCTCGACCGTGACCCAGTCGCCTGGGTCCTGCACCGCGGCCCTGATGAAGCTGGCGCCCGTTTCTTGCACCAGACTTGCAGCCTTTTCGGCGTTGGAGCCGGTGAAGACGACCTTGGCCCCGTCGGCCGCCAAACGCTTGACCGCCCCCCGCCCGATGCCGGCCGTCCCGCCCGTGACCAGCGCAACCTTGCCGCTCAGATTTGCCATGCCTTCTCTCCCTTCAGGCGGGCAGCAGCCCCGTGGCCCGTGCAATCGAGGCCGTATCGAAATAATAAGGCGTAATGCCGCTGAATTGATCACCCCGGACATGGAAAACTTCGGCGAGCGGCATTTCCAGCCGCTCGCCGCTGTGGCGGGATGTCGCCGTGACCTTTACCAGCACGATCGCATGATCTTCTCCGACGCAGATGTCCCCCGTTTCCAGCGATGGATCTTCCCAATAGGCAAAGACCTTCGTGTAGAGTTCCTGTAACGCGCCCTTGCCGCTATAGGTGCCTGCATAGGGCAGGCTGTCGGCTTCCCGGATCGCGAAATCATCGGTCAACATCGCGGCAACCGCGTCCCACTGGCCGGTGCCGGTCAGCTGGTAGAGGCGCTCCACCATAGCCCTGATTCCGGCATAACGCTCCATGTTCATGGCAGGCTGCTCCTCTCTCTTGTCAGGCTCGATCCATGCCGCCTTCGTCCCCCGCCGTCACCCTGCCAAAAAGAGCAGGTGCTTGCGCACGCCCGCGCGAGGAAAGAGGATAGGGAGAATATGCGAGAGGATGAAATATGGCAGGCAGGCTGGAAGGCAGGATCGCGCTGGTCAGCGGAGGGCTGCGCGGCATTGGCCGGGCGATCTGCGAATGTCTGAGCGCAGATGGCGCGATCGTCTATGTGACTGATCTCGACTCGCCGGACTCGCCCGATGCAAAAGCCGTAGCGCAGCAAATGCCCGGCGCCCGCTATCTGCACCTCGACGCCACCAGCGAAGCGGGATGGCTGGAAGCGCGGGCGCAGGTGGACCGGGATTTCGGCCGTCTCGACATATTGGTGAACAACGTCGGCGCGGACCTGACCGGCAAGGTTCAGGATCTGAAACTGGAGGACTGGCGGCGGCTGATCACGCTTAACCTGGACACCGTGTTTTTAGGCACCAAGACATTCCAGCCGCTGCTGGCGAAGGGCGGCGCATCGACCCCCTATGGCTCCAGCATCGTCAATATCAGCTCGATCATGGGTCTGGTCGGCATGGGCGAGGTGGCGGCCTATAATGCGTCGAAGGGCGGGGTTCGCCTATTCTCCAAATCGAACGCGCTGGAATTTGCCGATGCGGGCATCCCGATCCGCGTCAACAGCGTCCATCCCGGCTTTGTCGAGACGCCGTTGCTGCGCAAGGGCTTCGAGCGCTGGGCAGAGCGGGACGGCACCGTCACCGCCGACGAGCTGATAGCGCAAATGGCGGAAACGACGCCGGTGAAGAGGCTGGCCCAACCGGTGGAGATAGGAAAGGTTGTCGCTTTCCTGGCCAGCGACGATGCCAGCTACATGACCGGCAGCGAAGTGGTGGTCGATGGCGGCTGGACCGCGCGCTGAAGCAGGAGAAGGATGATGACAGGCAAGACGGACCTCAACGGCGCGGTCGCTCTGGTGACCGGCGCGACCGGCGGCATCGGCCGCGCCACTGTCGTTGCGCTGGCGGAAGCAGGCGCAAAGGTGATCGCCACCGATGTAGCGGCTGGGGCCGATGTGCCGGGCGCAGCGCTCTATGCGCCGCTCGATGTGACGGACGAAGCGGCATGGGCCGGCATCATAGAATGGATCGACGCGGATTTCGGCCGGCTCGACATACTGGTCAACAATGCCGGCATTTCCGTTACCAACAGCATCGCCGCGACCACTCTCGCCGAGTTCCGCAAATGCATGGCCATCAATGTCGAAGGTGTGTTCCTTGGCACCCGCGCTTCTCAGGCGATCCTCGCCCGCAGCGGCGCCGATCGGGCGGGTGGTTCCTCCATCATCAACCTGTCCTCGGTAGGCGGTCTGCGTGGTGCGGCGTGGATGGGAACCTACTGCGCGAGCAAGGGCGCTGTGAAGCTGTTCTCCAAATCCGCCGCCATGGAGTTCGCACTGCTCAAGCAGCCGATCCGCGTCAACAGCGTCCATCCCGGCGGCATCGATACGGGCATGATGGATACCATCTATGCCCGCTATGTGGCGGAGGGCGTGTTTCCCGATGAGGAAACCGCGCGTGCGACGGTGTCGGCGGGC
Source organism: Sphingobium sp. (assembly GCF_041987595.1). Taxonomy (GTDB): domain Bacteria; phylum Pseudomonadota; class Alphaproteobacteria; order Sphingomonadales; family Sphingomonadaceae; genus Sphingobium. The sequence goes on from NZ_JBHIWJ010000011.1 coordinate 14,420, forward strand.
CATGCGATGGGCCGCATGGGCCAACCGGATGAAATCGCCTCGGGCATAGCCTATCTCGCCAGCCCCGCCGCCAGCTTCATGACGGGGTCCGAACTGGTGATCGATGGCGGCATGACCGCGCATTGACAGGGAGGCATGCTGCTGTCGACAGAAACATCCCGTTCGTCCGGCATGCGGCATCCGGCGGCCAGAGCCACGGAAGTCAGGGCATCGCCTGACAGACGCGCCCTCGCCGCATCAACGGCTGATTTTGCGCGCTCGAATCCGGCGCCGATACGGGTGGGTCAGGCTGGTGGAATATGGCCGGACGCCGTCAGGCCACGGCCCGCCCGGCTTCCTGATAATCGTCCGGCGCGCAGAAATGTACCTGCGCCTTTCCTCTCACCTTTGATCGATAAAGGGCAGCATCCGCGCAGGCGATCAGCCGTTCCAGATCCGTGCCATAGTCCGGCGCCATCGCGATCCCGATGCTGACGGTCACGCGCATGTCGACGCCATCGATCACATAAGGTTCGCTGAGCTGCCGGATCACCCTGCGCGCCAGCATTTCCGCCTGATCGGAATGCTGGATGCGGGACTGAACGAGAAGAAATTCATCGCCGCCCAGACGGGCCGCCACATCCTGCGCACGCACCATTGATGTCAGCCGCTGCGCAGCTTCTAGCAGCAGCCTGTCCCCCGCGGGATGGCCATGGCAGTCATTGACGGCCTTGAAACCGTCCAGATCGAGATAATGGATCGCCAATTTATCGCTGCCCTGAAGCGACTCCCCCAGCCTTGCCTGAAAGGCTTCGCGAAGCAAAAGGCGATTGGGCAGGCCCGTGAGCGGATCATAGCGAGCCAGCTTGGCAAGATCATGCTTGGCAGTCAGATGTTCGACCGACGACGCATGGAGATGCCTGACCGACCCCAGGCTCATGACCGTGACGGCCAGAATCAAGACAGCCTCCAGCACGAAAAATTCGGCATGCAGCGATTCAGCCGATTCGGTGGTGGCGTGAATCAACATCGCCATGACGGTTGGCCCCACCGCCAGCATCAGGCTGATTACGCAGAGTCTCGGCCGCCCGGCATTTCTTGAAACGATCCCGGCCCCGAAAGTGAAAATCAGGCTGATCGTGCCGATGTGCATGAGCGGCTGATGCACCATCAGGACGCGGACATTGAGAGCGGCGAGGAGCAGGGCAAAGACGTAGGTTAGTGCCGCATAGCGCCGCTCCCACGCCTGCAGCGCGGGAAGATCCTGCATCGCGCCGCCAGCCTTGTGATGGGCCTTGATGAGCAACACGCGCGCAACGGTGACCATGATGGCACCCAGGATCAGCGCGCCAACGATACCATCCGGCCATCTGAGATAGATGAGGACGCCGACAAGGACATAGAGCAAGCCGAAGCCGATGATGGGCACTGTCATGGTGAAAAGGGTCGACACCAGATCGCGATAGACCGCGTCGGGCAAGGGAGCGGCTTTGCTCCGACCCGGCATCGTCGGCTTGGACGGCCGTCCTCCCGGTCTTCTTCTCTCCATGGCTCTGCTGTCCGGCAAGAAGGTTAAGGCCATCCTACCGCAAGGATGAACCGAGCCAGATTGCAGAGCAGTTGACGCCTGACAATGCGTAGTGGCCGGCAGAATCTTCGAATTGAAGGATTTTTCCGGCGGATATCGTCGTGCGCGCGCCCGTCGCGGGATGATTCGGTGACGGAAGGAAGGAACCGCCACCCCCGAAACGCTGATCTGGCTCGCTTCCCGGTTCAAGGAGCGGACAACGCTAACGGTCGTTACGCAAGGCCCACCACATGATGGCCTTGGTCCACGACCAGGATTCGCAACTGAAACGATGGCGCAGACCGCAGGCATGTGCCTTGCCCCTGTCCTCCGCTGCCGGTTTCGCCTGAAGAGGCACCGACAGGCGCCTCGGAAACAGGAGGCGCCGCCTAAGCAACATGCAGGTCCCTGCTTCCGATTTGCCGATAGGCATGGAAAAGCTGCCTGAAATGATCGTCCATGGTCATGGTGGACGCCGCGAGCGTTGTTGCGCGTTGCCGTTGCATCGCAGGATCACTTTCCAGAAAATCAGTGATCGCCGCCGCCAGACTGTCCGTCTGCGCGGCCCTGTAGCGGAAGCCGACGCCTTGCGACGCCTGGTCGGAGGCACCGCCTTCATCCGGTACAATGATCGGTATCCCGCTCGCCCGCGCTTCGGCGGCGACCATGCAGAAGGTTTCGGCTTCGCAGCCATGGACCAGAACGTCGGCACTCGCCAGCATCTCGCCCAATCTGTTGCGATCATGGATCGGCGCCAGCAACTGAATGTGCGGATTGTTCGCCGCTGCCCGCCGCACGCGAGCGCGTTCGCGGCCGTCGCCCACCAGCACCAGCCCCACCGGATTGCGATAGCCCGCCGACGTCACCGCCTCGATAACTTGTGGCCAGCGCTTTTCGGGCGCATGACGCCCCACCCCCAGCATCAGCGTCGCCTCGACAGGCAGGCCGCAGCGCTTCAGCAGCCGCGCGCGCAGCGCTTCATTGCGCTTCATCGGCGTGAACCAGCCCGGCTCAACCCCCATGGGCAAGGTCGCCACCCGCTGGAGGCCGCCGTTCGCAAGACGCTTTGAAAGGCTTTCGCTGGCGCTGACTACCAGATCGAAACTCTGATCGAGCCGCCGCAAATGCCGCCAGAACCAGTCGAAGCCCCGATCAATCCTCTCGCGGCTGAGAACTGGTCCAAACCAACGATAGGCATAGGCGGACAGGGGATCGGCATGCATGATCAGCGCGCGGGGGGCGCAACCCTGCCAACGGGCGACCATGGCGGCGCTGGCCCAGGGCGACGATGCTTCGACCAGATCGGGTTGCAACCTGTCCAGCATGGCGTGCAGCGACCGCTCGTCGTCAAAATAGGAATAGCGCCGGTCCAACGGGAAGCGGCGCGCAGGCAGCATCACGATGCGGCCGCCGCCCTGCCTTTCCACCACCCGGTCATCGTCCGACGGGGCGAGGATGATGATTTCATGCCCGGCCTCCGCACCCGCCTGAAGCTTGCGCTCGACATAGGTTTTTACGCCTCCGCCCCGCGGCGCGTAAAAGGCGCAGACATCCACAATCCGCATCGCGTCATTTCTCCGCGGGGCCGAAGGAAAACAGCCCCCGGCGATAGTTCATTCTGATGATGATCCGGGCCGGTCCCGATCCGACTGCCGCAGCCGCGGCAGCGGCGCGGGGCTTCGACCAGCCGAGCTTCGGATTGCCCGCAAAACCGATGCCGTCGACCGACAGCGAAAAACGGCGATTGGCATCGCGGTCATGCATCAGACTGAGCGCATAGCTGCCCGGCCCCGGCGCGCGGATACAAAGCTGCACCGGGCCAGATGCCGGCACGGGCTCTTCGACCCGCCGGAACGTCTTGCCCGCCCCGACCAATATATTATCGTCCGCCAGGAAGTCCGCGTCATTGGCGGGGTAGAGTTCCAGCTTCAATCGTCCCTTGCGATCCTTGAGCCCGGTCGCCTCGACCAGAAAGGCGGGGCCATTTTCATTGGGTCGGCACTGGCCTTCCGCTTTGCCCAGATCGGGGGTGGAGGGGATGACCGCCCCCGCAAGAAGTGCAATTGCGATCATGATGCCCGGCTTTCGCGCAACAGTTCGGTCGCGCCAACCACAATGCCGACCAGCAGATGGGCCGCAAGGATGAGCGACGCCATCAGCGCCATGGCCGAAACGATCTCATTGTCCCGGCCGATCAGAAAGGCTGCCATCCCCGCGAACACCACATCCTTGTTCGGCAGGAAGGGCAGACGGGACACAAGTTGCCGTAGCGTGCCGAGCAATATCCACCAGCTCAACGCGATGCCCGGCAGCAGCAGGTGCCACATCGTCGCCGCGAGCACCGTCGTCCCGACAATTCGGAGCAGATGGATGGCCGCGACGATCCACAGTTCCCTGCGCGGCAGGGTAAACAGCCTGCGGCGCAGAAGCATGGCCACCAGAGATGAGGCCAGCATGAACAGGATCGATCCGCCGACCTCCCAATGAGTGGCTCCGGCATCGACAGCGCCCATCAGAGGCAGGGCAAATACGACCATCAGCAAGGTCACGCCATTGCCGACCAGCGCCGACAATATCGTCACATCCTTGATCGCGCCAAAGGGCGCCGTGGTAATATGCGCGGTCCGCCGTGCCCAGGCATAGAAATAGACCTCGCCCAGATAGCCGAGCAGGATCTCGTTGCTCACCAGCTTGCGCAGCAGCGCAACGAAGCCCTCGGCCGGGATAGCCCATAGCCGCCGGAAAATGATCCATTCAGAGATCGGACCCGCAAGATAATAGAGAGCAAAGGCGGCCCAGAAGCCGACGGAGACGGGCATCAGCGCCAGCAGTCTCCTCGGGTTCAGTCCCTGAAACTGGTGAAGCGCCACAACGAGGATCAGCACCGAGACGAGCGGGCCTGCCCAGCGCGTCCAGTTGCGGCCGGTCTGGATCAGCGGCTTGGGATCAAGTGCCACGCCCTCCAGGGCGACTACGGATGGGGGAAGAACGCCGGTAGAAGGATCGCCGGTCATATCAGGCTCGTCTTGATGGATCGGAGGAAGTGACGATGCGACGGATCAGCCGCCACAGTTGCGACGGGCGGATTTTTTCACTTGCACGGTCCCTTTGCGCGACCATCGCAAAAGTCGCGAGATAGGTGGGGGCCGCCTCCTCCAGGGTGAAGCGGCGCGCTTGCGAGAGGCTGGCGGCGGCGTCCTGCGCCAGATCACGGGCTTCGGCTAACGCTCCGGCGAAAGCCTGCAGATCGCCGCAGGGCACCAATCGGCCCAGCATGCCATGGCCCAGCAGTCCATCCATGGCTGCACTGCATCGGGTGGCAATGATCGGAACGCCGACCGCCAACGCTTCCAGCACAACCGCAGGAACGCCCTCGTAACTGGAGGAAAGCAGAAAGATATCACCCGGCCTGATATGGCTTGCCGGGTCGGGAACATGCCCCTCGAAAATGACGCGACCACTCAGGCCAAGACGACCCGCCAGCTTTAGCAGGGAGTCCCGTTCCGGCCCGTCACCATAAAATATAAGGCGATCAGACGGTTGCGCCCCTTTTGCGAACGCTCCAAGCATCAGGGCGAAATTCTTCTGTCGTGCCAATCGGCCGATGGCGACGAAACGGTGCGCTGCGGGCGCTTCCCCTTGAGACGCAGCGCGAAGTCGATCGATCTGCGGCAGAGAGAGAGCCGGATCGGGGATAATGCTGACGGCGGATCGACGGGGGCGGATCAATTGAGCGATTTCTGCTTCCAGCCCCGCAGCCATGGCAATGAAATGATCGATGAAGTGCCCCTGTATCCTTAGCCAGAGGCGGTAAAGCATCCGGACCGGCCATGGCATGTCGCGTCGCTCCAGATCGTTGCTGATCTTGGCGATGATGGGCGGGCAATGACGGCCGAGCAGCAGCTTCATTGCCACTGCGATGACGGCATAGCTGTTCCCGGCGCAGAATAGCAGGTCGGGCCGAATGCGCCGGATCGCCGACGGCAGCGTCGCGATCATCCACAGCGTCTCGCACCGCGCGATCGAAAAGCGTGGGCAGGAAGGGCCATGGCAGTCCAGTCCCTCCCCCAGCTCCCGCCGCATGGCGCCGTCTGTACGCCCGATGAACAGGGGCGCGTCGGCGCCCCCCGCCCGCCAATGATGCACCAGCCGCAGCGCGACGCGCTCGACCCCGCCCGGCTCGAAACTGTGAACAAAGGTGAGGATGCGCATGGATCGATCAGATCGCCAGCAGATCGCCATAAGGCGCGGGCGCATGGCTGCGCTTCAGGCGGCGCAACACATGATCGATGCTCTCCAGCAGGCGCGGCACATGGGCATCGCCCGGATGCACCGCTACCCGCGCAACCGGCATGTGGCGCAACAAGAGCGGCAGCAGTCGGGCAACAAGCAGGGAGGAGGCGATCCGCGTCGGACTGCGGCTCGCCCATGTGATCACCGGCCCGCGCGCCAGCACCTGACCCGTGGCCGGATGCCAGACCTTCATATGATCCTCTGCCAAAGCGAAGCCGGAAGCCGACAGCGCAGCCAGCGCCGGGCGCCCATAAAGCCAGGCGGGGGCGACGAACCCCGCAACCGGCCGGCCGATGATGGCCTCGACCCGTTTGCGCGCAGCGGCCATGCGTTGCGCAGCGATGTTTCTGTCCAACCCCAGAAACTCCGCCTCGCCAGCCGTCAGGTGACGGGCCTTGAAGCGTGCGGCGGCACCCGGATGAGTAGCCATGTCCTTGTGAAACCAGCCGTGAGCGAACATGCTGACGCCCGCGTCCGACCAGCCCCGCAAGCGTGCCGCGAAAGCGCTGCCTGGCAGCAGGGGATGGGAGCCCCAATGGTCGGGCACGACCAGCATGGCAAGGTTGCGCGCGTCGACATGCCGGGCGAGCTTGTCCAGCAGCAGGTCGACCTCCGCTTCGAAGCGCGGACCAACATCATGGATCGAAACAAGAAGTTTCTTCACGACCGCCCCCCGCAGACCGAAACTCTTTGGCTTACGGGCGCCCATATGATTGTTGCCGGTGACTTGACTGTGACAAATCCGGCCAGCCGCACTTTTTCGTCCATGAAAATCATGACGGCGCCGCGCGCGACAACCGCAGCCGGGGCCAAAGCCGGAACAACTTTTCAGTGGGAAGCAAGGCAAAAAAGAGCGCCCTCCGATTCTGCTGAATCGGAAGGCGCTCTTGCAATCCCGGTGAATGCCGCCGCTCCTGTCAGCGCGGCGGCATTCCGATCATTCGGTCAGGCGGCCGCCGCATAAACTCCGCCGCGCGGCGCTTCCGCCGGATATTCCGCCGGACCGCCATAATCATAGGCGTCATTGAGCGCCTTGATGAACAGCGGATCGCGCAACGGATCGGTCGGCGTCTCGATCTCGATACCGCGCGAGCGGACGTCCTTGATCAGCGTCTCGAAAACCCGGTCATAGGTAAGGTTGTCCGAACCATCCATATTCTTCTTGAGTTCGGCATAGTCCTCGAACACTTCGGCCGACCAGTGAACCAGGAAACGCAGTTCATCGGTGTGATAGCGTTCGATCACCTGGTCGCCGGTCTTGACCAGCCATCCGTCAGGATCGCCGGCTTCGCCGGTGAAGAGACTGTCAAAGCCCAATCCCGCAGGCCGCTGACGCTCGATCGCGCCATTGGCTTCGCCGCGATGGACCATCATCTCGTTCTGAACCAGAACACCGCGATTATAGACCGGCGAGGCAAGGCGTTCCGGCTTGTTCAGCGGCCCCTTGGGCCAATAGGTGAAGCCGCTCGCCGGGTCATGGCTGAACCAGGTGATGACCTGCGCCATCTTGATGAGATAATCCTGGAAGAGGCCCGAACGGCCCATGATCGAGCAAAGCCAGGTCGGCGAATTTTCGTAGCGGATGCCCCGGAAGCTGGGCGAATCGAGGTGGCCCGGATCGTTATTTCCGCAAGGGCCGTTGATGTTGAACAACATCATCTGCGGCTTGGCATATTCAGCGTTCCAATAGGATTTGGCGTGATCCAGGAACGTCTCATTATAGAAGACGTCGTGCAGTTCCGGATACAGGACCGTCGAATAATTGGCATAAAAGCCGCGGAATGTCGGCGTCAGGAACATGTCCAGCGTGGGTTCGAAACCTTCGGGAAATCCACCGGCAAAGGTCGCGATCAGTTCCTCGGCATTGGCGAAGTGCTGTGCGATGATGAGTTTCCATTCACCGCCATGCACCACATCCAGCATTCGGCGACGCTGATCGTCGGTGAAGATATTGTCCAACTGCCGCGGCGGCGAGACGGGCTGAAGAATGTCGGACAGTTGCCGCCGTTGCGACTCGCTGAGCATGAAAACCTCTCCTGATACGAATAGGAAACCAGGTGGGGATATAGTTCATTACACGATTGCGTTCAATTAAAACCTGCCGGGCGCGTAGCATTTTGTGCGGCAGATTGCGGCAATGACCGAATGGCCCGCTCGCCAGCCTGCCATCGCGCACCGCTTGCTTGGCAGCAGGCAGGACGCGGTATATGCTTGCCCCAAAATCTCGATGCCTCGCAAGCAGGTCAGGGGAGAGCGATGGACGAGTCGTTCGTGCAGAACGTCGTAGAGGCGATCACCCTCTTTGGGTTCGGCGGCGGCATATTGCTGCTGTTCTGCATCATCGCGGAATCATTCCTGCGATGGCGCGAAGGGCGAAGACCCTTCAGCCGGGAAATGGGGCATAATTATCTCTTTTTTCCCCTGGGGCCGTTGATGGAAGGAGTTGTCGCCAATGCGCTGCTGATCGCCGCGCTGACGGCTGCATCCCAACTGACCCCGCTCCATATCCCGGTGAACTGGTGGACCCTGCCGCTTTATTTCCTCACAGGCGAGTTCGCCTTCTACATCTTTCACCGCGCAGGCCACGAACTGAGGATCTTCTGGGCCGATCACTCCATCCATCATTCGGCGGAAACCTATGATTTCACCGTGAATCTCCGCCACACGCCTTTCTCGACCCTATATCGGCTGCTGACATGGACGCCGCTCGCCCTGCTGGGATTTCACCCGCTCATCCTCGTCCTGATGGCGATCAACATTCCCGCGTTTCAGACATTCTGCCACACGCAACGGATCGGCCGACTGGCTCCATGGTTCGAATGGCTGTTCGTGACGCCCAGCAACCATGCCGTGCATCATGCCTGCAATCCGCTTTATCTCGACAAAAATTATGGCGGGTTGCTGATGATCTGGGACCATGTTTTCGGCACCTATCAGCGGCTCGAAGAGAGCGAGCCTCCCGTATTCGGCATCACCCGGCAACCGCGCTCGACCAATCCGCTGGTCATACTCACGCATGAATTTCGCTATCTGGCGCGCGATGTCCGCGCTGCCCCAGGGTTTCTTGCGAAGCTCAAGGTCTTGCTGGGCAAACCCGGCAAGACCTTTCAGGCCACCCATGTCCCAGATCCGCTCGTGATTGACCGCAGCGCGGCCAAGGCGGCCGGTCAATGAACGCCCTGATGACGGCCGGTCCGGCTGCCCTGCTGCCGCTGCTCATGCTCTTCCCGCTGGCAGCGACGATCCGTCAGACATGGCCGGGATCGGAACGCTGCAAGGGCGTCGTCAGCAGTGCCGTGAGCGGCGCAAGCTGGCTCGTGCCGCTGATCTTCATCGTGCCCATGTGCGTGGGACTCATGATCGTGGGGCAGTTGTCTCCCCTGCCCCAACGCGCCTTCGCCAGCGCCGCCGCGTCGCATGGCCCGGCCATCGGCCTTGCCGTCGCGATCGCCGTCGTCATCGCGGAATTATGGCTGATCCTCACCCCCGCGATGGTCATCATGCGTTTCAGCAACCCCGCCCAGCGAGCGGCGATGCGGGCGCTTATCCCGCTCAACCTGTTGCTGGGCGGCGGCTTTCTGGCGATTATCCTGGCCGTATGGCCCTAAGTCGGTCAGGCGATCTTCGCTGTTACCAGGAAGGGCCGCAGGTAGGCCTCCATTCCTTCGATGCCGCCTTCCGACCCCATACCGCTGTCGCCCACGCCGCCAAAGGGGGTTTCGGGCATCGCCATGGCAAAATGATTGAGGCCAAGCATGCCTGCTTCGATCCCCGCAACGATCTTGCGCTCAGTGCTCAGATTGTTGGTAAAAGCATAGGAAGCAAGCCCATAGGGCAGACGATTGGCCTCCGCCAGCGCGGCGTCGACATTCTCCACCGGCATCACCAGCATCAGCGGCCCGAACGGTTCCTCATTCATCGCGAGCATATCGGGGGTCATGCCCGACAGAACGGTGGGCTCGAAGAAATAGCCGCTATTGCCGATCCGCGAGCCCCCAGTTTCCAGCTTTGCGCCGTGCTGCACCGCGTCGGCGCTGAGCGCCTCGATCTTGGAAAGCTGCCCTGCGGTGGTCAGCGGTCCCATCTGCGTATCGGCTTCCATGCCGTTGCCGACGCGCAGCTTCTTTGCGGCTTCGGTCACACCCGCCACGAAATCGGCATAGAGCGGCCGTTCGACAAGGAAGCGCGTGGGAGAGACGCAAACCTGTCCGGCGTTGCGGAACTTGAACTCCGTCGCCAGCGGGATGACCGTGTCGAGATCCGCATCGCTTGCAACGATCACGGGATTATGCCCGCCCAATTCCATCGTCACCTTTTTGAGATGCTGCCCTGCAACGCTCGCCAGCAGACGCCCGACGCGAGTGGAACCCGTGAGCGTCACCTTGTGAATTTCCGGCGCGGCGCAGAGCGCGGCCGAAATGGCGGGCGCATCGCCCCATAGAACCGTCAGCGCCTTGGGCGGCAGACCTGCAGCAAGCAATGCCCTGGCGATGCGCCAGCCGGTGCTGGGCGTTTCTTCGGCCGGTTTGAGAACGATGGAGCAACCCGCCGCCAGCGCCGGAGCCACTTTCTGCATCGGCGTCCAGGCCGGAAAATTCCACGGCGTGAATGCGGCGACCGGGCCGACCGGACGGCGATGCACCGCCCAGCGCATGTCGGGGGCGCGGGTCGGGATCAGGCGGCCATAAGCGCGGCGTCCTTCCTCCGCATACCAGTCGAGCAGGTCGGCGGAACCCAGCCATTCACCCCGCGCCTGCGCCAGCGGCTTGCCCTGCTCGCGCGTCATTTCGGCGGCGGCTTCATCCGCTTCCGCCCGCATCAGATCGGCGGCGCGGCGCATGATCTTCGATCGATCGAAGGGAGACATCGCGGACCATGTCTCAAAGCCCTCCACCGACAGGCGAGCAGCTTCCAGCGCCTCAGCCTCGCCACATTTTGGGATCACCGCCACCACTTCTCCGGTGGCGGGGTTGACGACCTCCATCGTGCCAAGCGAGCCTTCCGTCCGCTCCTGACCATCGAATATCGGGCGTGGCGTCGACATGCTGTTCCTCTCGTCTTTCAGTAATGCGAGCTCGCAGGTTCATGCAGTTAATGCAGCGCGCCCGGCGCCGCAACCGGTTCCCGTTCAGGCAGCACGGATGAAGTCGGCGGTAGGCAGGGCCGCGACGGCTGCGCGCAACTCGCCCAGAACCCCCGCCCAATAGCCTTCCGATCCGTCCGCCAGACGCCATCCGTGCAAGCGGCGGGTCAGCAATTGCAGGTCATATTCCTCGCTGATGCCGATGGCGCCGTGGACGGCGTGCGCGATGGCAGCCACCTGCCCGGCCGCAAGGCTGGCGCCATGCTTGGCAACCGCCGCATCAGCCAGCCGGGGCGAGAGGCCCGACCGGGCACCGATCGCGGCTGCGATTCGCGCGGCGACCGCCTGTTCCGCCAGAACGGAAAGCTGCTGCTGCACGGCCTGTTGCTTGCCAATGGGCTTGCCGAACTGGTTGCGCTCATTCGCATAGGCTACCGTCATATCCATGACCCGTCCGGCAGCGCCGGAGATCAGCAAAGCGCGGAGCACTGCGGCAACCGGGCGCAATGCCTTGCCGTCAACGGCAGGCACATAGGCGTCCGTATCATGATGAACGCCCGTCGGTTCCGTCCGCGCGCCAGTAACTACCAGCGCACCGGATGATCCGGAAAGGATATGCGCGGCAACGCCGCCAAAGGACACCGCTCCGCTGCCGGTTGCTATCGCGATGGGTCCGTCGGGCAGTTCCGCTCCTGCAGCGGCCAGCAAAGCGCGGGCGACCATCGTATCGCCCACCGGCAGCGGCACCGCATGATGCCCGAGCAACGCGATCAGCGGCGCGGCATCGGCCAGCGACAGCCCCGCGCCACCGGCATCCTCCGGCACCAGCGCATCAAGAAAGCCGGAATCGGCAAAGGCCTGCCACATGGGGGCGCTGTCTCCGCCCGCCTCTACCGCGCGAATGGCGGCCGGCGTGCAGATATCCTCGATGAGGCGGGCGAAGGGATCGATCAGTTCTTGCATGTCCATGATGGTCTTCCTTCCCGCTCAGCGAAGGCCAAGCCCACGGGCGATGATGCCGCGCAGGATTTCACGCGTGCCGCCACGCAGCGAGAAGCTGGGCGCGATATGGGTGACATAAAGCAGGGTGCGGTAAAGTTCGGCGTCCACCGCCTCGTCCGGATGGGAGGCGAGATCATCGCCGATCAGTTGCGGCACGGCCTGTTCGAAGCCGGTCCCGAGATCCTTCATCAAGGAAGCCTCGACCACCGGGCTTTCGCCCGCGACCAGCCGGGCCGTGACGGCCAGCGACATTTCCCGCAACACGGCGAGCTGGGCCGTCAGCGAACCGACAAGTCGCAGGGTTGCGCTATCCTTGCGGCCGACCGCGTCCAGATGGCGCACCCAGGCGTCGATCAGCACGACGGAGGAATAGATGCGTTCCGGCCCGCTCCGTTCGAAGGCGAGTTCGGCGGTGACCTGTTTCCAGCCCTGCCCTTCCTCGCCGATAAGCGCGTCAGGAGCGAGGCGGACATTATCGAAGAACACTTCCGCGAAATGGGCGTCGCCGGTCAGGTCGACGATCGGACGGATGGTGATGCCGGGCAGTTTCAGGTCGACGATCAGCTGCGAGAGGCCCGATTGACGGTCGCCGCTGGTCCCCGAGGTACGGACCAGAGCGATCATGTAATCGCTATGCATCGCGTTGGTGGTCCAGATCTTCTGCCCGTTGAGCAGCCAGCCGCCATCCTCCTGCCGATCGGCGCGGCTGCGCACGCTGGCGAGGTCAGAGCCGGAGCCAGGTTCGCTCATGCCGATGCAGAACAGAGCCTCGCCCTTCGAAATGCGGGGAAGGTAGAATTGACGCTGCTCCTCTGTGCCGTAGTGGCGGATCAGCGGGCCGCTCTGACGGTCAGCGATCCAGTGCCCGGCAACCGGAGCACCGGCGGAGAGCAGTTCTTCCACCACCACGAAGCGGGTGAAGGGACCACGGCCAACGCCGCCATATTCCTTGGGCAACGACAGACCCAGATAACCTGCCTGGCCGAGTTTGCGGCTGAAGCTTGCGTCGAAGCCCTGCCAGGATCGGGCGCGGCGGTCAGTGGGGAGTTCAGCGATTGCTTCCGCGATCAGGGCGCGCAGGGCTGGGCGCAGCGCCTCATCTTCCGGGGGCAATGCGGAGAGGGTCAGTGTCTCGAACAAGCCGGGCCTCTTGAAACCATTAGAGAGTCGGGAAATTGAAATGTGCGGCGCCGGCGCTTTAGTCCAATATCGTATTTTCCTATTTTGATAGTTGATCGCTATCAATGGCGATCGCGGCGAAATTGGAAGCGAGCGGACTGGCCCTTCCCCGCGGCAGGGCGACGCCGGTTTCGATCCGCACCTGCCGCGTGAGGCGCACCAGCCGCACCCCCTGCGGCACCGAGGACGCAGCGCGGGAGGGCACCAGCGCCACGCCCAGACCGCTGCGCACCAGCGCCAGCACGGCGCTGAGCTGCGCGGCCTCCTGCGCCACGCGGGGGATGAAACCGGCCTCGTGACAGGCGGTGAGAGTGGTGGAGTGCAGCACGCTGATCCGGCTTTGCAGGATGAAGGGTTCCTCCGCCAGCGCCTCCAGCGGCACCGCCACCGCTTGAGCGAACTGGCTGTTGTCGGGCAGCGCCGCATACATTTCGTCCCGGTCGACCGGCTGGACGTCGACCGCCGCCACCTCCATCAGCGGCAGGCGGACAAGGCCCACGTCCAGCTCCCCCGCCGTCAGCCTGCGGGCGATTTCCACGCTGGCCGCCTCCTCCAGCACCAGTTCCACCAGCGGGTAGAGATGGCGATATTCGGGAATGATGCGCGGCAGCAGCTCAAAGGTCGCCGAGCCGACGAAACCGACGCGCAGCCGTCCCCTTTCGCCCATCGCGCCTTCGCGCACCGCTTCGCGAAAGCGGTCGGCCTGCGCCAGCGTGGCGCGGGCGATATCGAGCGAGGCGCGGCCCGCCGCGGTCAACGCGACGCCGCGCGATCCCCGTTCGAACAGGGCCGTGCCCAATTCCTCCTCCAGTTTGCGGATCGCGACCGTCAGCGGAGGTTGCGACATGTTCAGCCGTTCGGCGGCGCGGTGGAAATTGCGCGTGTCGGCCAGGGTCACGAAATAGCGCAGCTGACGCAGATCCACCGATACCTCCGATATATCGAAAAAACGAAAATCAATATTAGCTTGGTGGATTTCGAACGCCTAGCATTTTGATACGAATGCGACCGATTGCCGGAGAGAATTGCCATGTCCCCCTTCCTTCTTGTCGAGCGCGAGGGCGCCGTCGTCACGGCGACCTTCAACCGCCCCGACGAACGCAACGCCATTTCCGAGGTCGAACATAGCGAGGCGATCGTCGATTTCTGCCGCCAGATGACGCGGGACACGTCGGTTCGGGCCATCGTGCTGACAGGCGCGGGCAAGGCCTTCTGCGCGGGCGGCAATGTGAAGAACATGGCCGACCGGGCGGGCATGTTCGGCGGCACCCCCTATGAGATCCGCAACAGCTATCGCACCAGCGTCCAGATGATCGGCCCGGCCATCAGCGAACTGGAAGTGCCGATCGTCGCGGCGATCAACGGTCCCGCGATCGGCCTTGGCCTGGACATCGCGTGCATGTGCGACATCCGCATCATGGCCGACAGCGCGGTGGTCGCGGAAAGCTATGTGAAGCTGGGCATCATTCCGGGCGGCGGCGGCGGCTGGCTGCTCCCGCGCCTCATCGGGCCGCAGCGCGCCAATCTGATGACGCTGACCGGCGACGCCATCGATGCGAAGACCGCCCTGGAATATGGACTGGTTGCCGAGGTGGTGCCGGGCGACGCGCTGCTGGCGCGGGCGCAGGCGCTGGCCGCAAAGATCGCTGCCAATCCCGGCCATGCCACCCGCATGGCCAAGCGGCTGATGCGCGAAGGCGCGCATATGAAGCTGCCCACGCTGCTGGAACTGGCGGCAGGCTATCAGGCGCTCGCCCATTATAGCGAGGACCATCACGAAGCGATTGCCGCATTCCTGGGCAAGCGCGCACCGGAGTTCAAGGACAAGTGAGCGACAGCATCGACGCAAAGCCCAGCGGCCCGCTGGCCGGCATCAAGGTGCTGGACCTTTCCCGCGTGCTGGCGGGTCCTTGGTGCACGCAGATATTGGGCGATCTGGGCGCGGAGGTCATCAAGATCGAGCAGCCGGGTCAGGGCGACGACACCCGCCGCTGGGGGCCGCCCTTTCTGGAGGACGGGTCGAAGGATGCGGCCTATTATCTCTGCGCCAACCGCAACAAGAAATCGGTGGCGATCAATCTGGCCGATCCCCGCGGGGCGGAACTGATCCGGCGGATCGCGGCCGACGCCGATATCGTGGTGGAGAATTTCCGCGTCGGCGGCCTCGTCAAATATGGTCTCGACTATGCCTCGCTTTCGGCGATCAACCCGAAGCTCATCTATTGTTCGATCACCGGCTTCGGGCAGGACGGTCCCTATAAGGACCGGGGCGGATATGATTTTCTGATCCAGGGCATGAGCGGCCTCATGTCGATTACCGGCCGCCCCGACGACGAGGCTGGCGGCGGGCCGATGAAGGTCGGCATTCCGATCAGCGATCTGGTGACGGGCCTCTATTCGGCGATCTCCATCCTTGCCGCGCTGGCGCATCGCGACCGCACCGGCGAGGGGCAGCAGATCGACATGGCGCTGCTCGACACGCAGGTATCGCTGCTCGCCAATCAGGCCAGCAATTATCTCAATGGCGGCATGCTGCCCCGGCGGCTGGGCAATGAGCATCCCAATACCGTGCCCTATCAGGATTTCGCCTGTTCCGACGGCGACATATTGGTCGCTTTGGGCAATGACCGGCAGTTCCGCAGCTTCTGCGAGCTGATCGGGCGGCCCGACCTGCCGGACGATCCGCGCTTCAGGGACAATGGCGGGCGCTCGCCCAATCGCCATGCCCTGCAGGACGAGATGCGGCCCGCCATCGCCAAATGGAAGTCGGACGATCTGATCGCCGCCATGGAA
Organism: Sphingobium sp.; assembly: GCF_041987595.1. Taxonomy (GTDB): domain Bacteria; phylum Pseudomonadota; class Alphaproteobacteria; order Sphingomonadales; family Sphingomonadaceae; genus Sphingobium. Next base: position 30,316 of record NZ_JBHIWJ010000011.1, read on the forward strand.
GCGGCCAAGCTGCCCGGCGGGCGGGTGAACGACATTCCCCACATATTGGCCGACCCGCAAATTGCGGCGCGAGGCGTCATCCATGATATGGTCCGGTCCGACGGCACGCAGGTCAAGGTGCTGGGCTATCCCGGCAAATTGTCGAAGACGCCCGTCGACTATCGCCGCGCCCCGCCCCGTTCGGGCGAGGATACGCGGGACGTTCTGGCGGACATGCTGGGCGTCGACGAAACCGCGCTTGCGGCGCTGATCGAAGCCGGAGTCGTCGCGGAACGGCTGCACTGAATTTTACGATTTGAGAGAGGACGCATCATGACCACCAAGATCGGCTTTATCGGACTGGGCGCGATGGGCCTGCCCATGTCGTCCAACCTGCAGCGCAAGGGCTTTGCCGTCACCGTTTTCGACCTTGACCAGTCGAAGATGGACGAGGTCGCGGCGCTGGGCGCGAAGAAGGCCGCCAGCGTGGCCGAGGCGAGCAAGGGACAGGATATCGTCATCACCGTGCTGCCCGCCACGCCCCATGTGGAGGCCGTGGTACTGGGCGAGGATGGCGTGCTGGCGAATATCGACGACGGCGCGCTGCTGATGGACCTGTCCACCATCGACGCCAAGGGGACGGACCGCGTCGCGGCGGCCTGCGCGGCCAAGGGCATCGGCTTTGTCGACGCGCCGATCGGGCGGCTGGCGCTGCATGCCCAGCGCGGGGAATCGCTGTTCATGGTGGGCGCGAGCGACGAGGATTTCGCGCGCGTCGAACCGGCGCTGAACGCCATGGGCACCGACATTTTCCGCTGCGGCGCACCGGGCATGGGCAGCCGAATGAAGCTGATCAACAATTTCATGCTGCTGTCGACCGCGCAGATCGTGGCGGAATCGATCGCGCTGGGCACGAAGCTGGGCCTCGACATCCAGACCATGCATGACGTGACCGGCGGCACCACCGCGCGCAACGGCCAGTTCCATGTGCTGATGGTGAACAAGGCGCTGAAGGGCGATATCGAGCCGGGCTTCACCATCGACCTCGCCTTCAAGGACCTGACGCTGGCAATGAACGCGGCGGCGGAAAACCGGGTCGGTCTGCCCATGGGCGCGGCCGCGCATGCGGTATTCGGAGGTGCGCGGGCAAAAGACTATGCATCGAAGGATTATTCCGCGCTTCTCAACTATGCATGCGAGAATGCCGGCGTTAAGACGCCACGCATGGATTGAACGAGAGGGACGCCATGCCTCCCCGTCTGAACGGCGAGCGCATCGTTATCGGGTAGGCGACATCGTTTGCCCTGCTACGGCATGTCGAAGGGCGGACTGGAAGCGCTGATGCGGCATGTCGCGTCGCGTTGGCGCCGGGAGGGATCACGGCCAATGTGATCGCGCCCGGCTTCGCCACGGCCGGGGAAATGCAGGCGGCGATCGATCATTTCCCGACCACCGGGCGCAGCGCCCGCCGGGGCCAGCCGGGAGGTCGGGCGACCGTCGCGGTCATGCCGCTGTCCGAGGATGCGCGCTGGATCAACGGGCAGGTGATCCACGTCAATGGCGGATCCTTCTTCTTCTGGCGCGGAGAAACAGATGGACCGGAAGAAAGCGGAGTTGATCGCCACATGCTGGACGACGGCGGGCGACGTCCGTCCCGATCATGCCGACAATCTCAGCCGATGGCGGCTGGAGGAGCGGATCGAGGCGGCGGCGCGAGCGGGCTATCACGGCTTCGGCTTCTGGCTGGGCGATCTGGTCGCATGGCGCGAAGGCGGCGGAGACTATGGCGCGCTCAGGCGCCGTCTGATCGACGCCGGGTTGAACATCGTCGAGCTGGAATATCTGTCGGACTGGTTTGCGAAAGGGGAGCGACGCGAGCGGTCGGATGCGGCGCGGGCGGAGCTGTTCCGCGCAGCCGATGCGCTGGGCGCCCGCCATGCGAAGGTGATGCCGCCTTTCGGGGGGCAGGACCTGCCAATGGAGCTGCTGGCCGGTCACTTTACCGCACTTTGCGATGAAGCGGCGCGGCATGATCTGCTGATCGCGATGGAAATGATCCCCTTTTCGGATCTTCCCGATCTTTCCTCCGCGCTGGAGCTGGTGCGGCGGGCAGACGCGGCCAATGGCGGGCTGTTGATCGATGTCTGGCATGTCGTGCGTTCCGGGGGCGCCGTTGCGGATGTCGCGGAGGTCCCGGGACGCTTCATCAAGGCGGTTGAGCTTTGCGACGCCGATCTGGCGATGCGGGGGACGATCGCCGAGGACACGATGCGCCACCGCCGCCTGTGCGGCGAGGGGCAATTCGACCTGCAGGGCTTCGTCGGGGCGCTGGGACGGGCGGGATATGACGGGCCTTATGGCGTGGAGATATTGTCCGACGCTTTCCGCGCCCTGCCGCTCGATGAAGCGGCGCGGCGCAGCTTTGACGCCGCCGCGCCGTTTTGCGCCATTGCCGCAGGGACGGCGGGACAGTAACGCGCCATCAGCTTTTCTTTGTCGGGGCACCTTCTTCCATGGCGATGATCATATTGGGCGCGCTGGTGCCGGTGTTCGGCCTGATCCTGCTCGGCTATTTCTGCGGGCGGACCCATTTACTGGGCGACCGGGCGTTTGAGGTACTCAATCGCTTCGTCATTGCCGTGACGCTGCCCGTTCTGACCTTCCGCTCGATCGCCCATATGGACCCGGCCGATCTGGCGCAGTTCTGGATGATGAGCGCGGTGGTCGGCGGCGCGCTCACCACCTATGCGATCGGCTTCGGCATCGAAAAAGCGCTGGGCCGCAGCGGGAGCGAAGCCAATATCGCGGGTCTTTGCGCCAGTTTCAGCAATACCGGCTTTATCGGACTGCCGATCGCGCTGCTGACGTTCGGCAAGGCGACCACGGCGCCTGTGGCGGTAACGATGCTGCTTTATTCCGCAGTCATCTTCACCATCGGCGTGGTGATGAGCGAGATGACGGCGCATCATGGCCATGGCGCAGGTGCGGGGCTGAGGCTGGCGGGGCGCTCGGTGATGCGCAATCCGCTGATCCTGCTGTCAACGCTGGGCGTCCTCTGGTGCCTGTTGCGGCTACCGCTCAGCGGACCGTTCGACGTGCTGCTGTCCACGCTGGCGCAGGCGACCGCGCCCTGCGCGCTGACCGCGATCGGCATCTTCATCGCCCTGCCGCGTGAAAAGGCGGCGCCTGCGCCGATCGGCCGGGTGCTCCTGTTGAAGCTGGCGGTTCACCCGCTTATCACTGCGGGCTTCGTGCTGCTTTTGCCGCCGATGCCGCCGCTATGGGCCAAGATGGCGATCCTGATGGCTGCCATGCCAGGTGGGGCGTCCAGCTTCGTGTTGGCAGGCAAGGCCGGGCAATGGGCGATGGAACTGAGCGCCTGGGCGATCACGCTGACGACGACTTTGGCCGCGCTGTCGCTGATCGGGGTGCTCTGGTGGCTGGGCGCTTGAGCGATCAACACCATTGCTTCGCCAGCGCGCATCAGCCAGAGGTCGGCCTATGACCAAAAGCGCCGCAAAATCCGCCTACACCCCCCGCCGGGGACGCCCTGACGCCCAGCAGACGGCCGCGATCGACCGCGCCATCCTGTCGGCGGCGCGGCGCCTGTTCCTTGAGGACGGCTATGATGCGACGGCAATGGAAACCATTGCGGGCGCTGCGGGCGTGTCCAAGGCGACACTCTATGCGCGCCACCCCACCAAGGGCGACCTGTTCCGGGCGGTCGTACAGGAACGCGTGGAACAATGGGCGCTGATGGCCGACCAGCATGAACTGGCCGCGGGGCGGACGCTGCGCGAACGGCTGATGCACCATGGGATGCTGATCGCGCGCACCCTGCCCAATCCTGAAGTCCATGCCTTTCAGCGGCTGCTGATTTCGACGCGAGAGCGGTTCCCCGAACTTTCGCTCGCCATGTATGAAGCCGGGTCGCGTCCCGTGAGCGACCGGATCGCCCAGGACATTGCGGAGGCGACGGCGCTGGAAGGGCAGCCGGCCCGCGATCCCGACATGATCGCCCGGCTTTTCCTTTCGGCCATGACCGGCTGGCACCTTCAGGAAGGCGCGGCGCGCACCATGACCGACAGCGAACTGGAAGAGGTTGCGCGGCGGATCGTCGACCTGCTGCTGCTGGCGCGAGCGGGCTGGTAAAACGAAAACCGGCCGATCAGTCTTCCTGCTCGGCCTCGACCAGCTGTGTGATCTTCGCGACGCCCGGCTCATATTTGAGATTATGCACCGAGATCGCGGTCTGCACCTTCTGCACGCCGGGCAGGCTGCGGATCTGTTCGGTCACCAGTTCATTGAGCTGCTCGATGTTTGTGAACAGACCCATGGCGAGCAGGTTGAAGCGGCCCAGCATCAGGATCACGCAGCTCAGTTCCGGCATCTGCCGAAGCCGTTCGGCCAGTTCGGCAACGCGGGAGGGATCGGCATCGATCCCCAGCATGCAGAGGTTGGGCGATCCCGCCATGCGGAAGTCGGTGACCACGGTGAACTGGATCAGCCCTTCATTCTGCAACCGCTTGATGCGGGTGCGGATCGTGCCTTCCGTCACGCCCAGTTCGGCCGCGATCGCGCGGTTGGAGATGCGTGCATCCCGCGCCAGTTTGTCGACGATCTTGTGATCCAGCGCGTCGAGCCGTTCCCAATTGCTGTCGGTCATAGCGGCGCCACGTTGAATTCATATTTCACGATGTCGACGGCAATGCCGGAATCGATCTGCGCCACCCCGGCTATGCCGGCAATATGATCGTAGAGAAATTCCTGCACTTCCGAAAATCCATGGAGCGCGACCATCAGTTCCAGATCATGGCCGCCATTCATGATGTTGACGCTCAGCACCTCAGGAAATTTGGCGAGGTCGCGGCCCACATCCTGGATGCTGCGGCCATGCACCTTCACGCCGACGGCGATGATGACGTTATAGCCGCGGGCGGCGAAATCCGTCACCGCCACCACGCGCATCGCGCGAGCGTCCTCCATCTTCTGCAACCGTGCTGAAACCGTCGCCGCCGTGACCGACAATTGTTTGGCGATGTCCTGATTGGTCGCCCGGCCATTGGTCCGGAGAATGTCGATGATGCTGTTATCAAGAGCATCCAATGAGGGCGTTGTCGTCGTTCGCCCACCTCTTATCTGCATTCCGGCCCGCCTCCAATTCTTGCGCGGACCATAGCGTCAGGAAATGGAGAGCGCCAGATGGCATGGCGCAAAAGCGTGACGCAATAATGACCTCCGGACAAATAAGCCATTGGCGTAGCAAATGACGCAGGATTTGCGGAAATTACTACATTCCTCTTCCCTTTCACTGCGGCAATGCGTAACGGATTGGACTGATCGCGATGTGCGGCGGAACTGTTGCAGTCGGCGCGGCTTGCGCCCGCCTTCAGATCCGCCCCATGTCCCGCGACATGATTTGGCCGAAAAGGCCGACATATCCGCCAGGAGAACGCCATGCTTTCGAAAGTGACGCTCAACCATACCGACCTCTCGGTCAGCCGCCTCTGCTACGGCACCAACATGCTGGGCTGGCAGATCGATCAGGACCATTCCAACGCCATCCTCGACAAGTTCGCCGAACTGGGCGGCAATTTCATTGACACCGCGCGTTCCTATGGCGACTGGATGCCCGACGCGCCCAAGGGCGCCAGCGAGCGGGCCATCGGCGCATGGCTGAAGAACCAGAAGCGCGATGATTTCGTGATCGCCACCAAGGGCGGCCATTTCGACATGCGCGCCGGCGACTATCGCAACCGGGTCAATGTCAAGGATATCGCCAGCGATCTGAATGAAAGCCTCGATCATCTGGGCGTCGATACGATCGACCTTTACTGGCTGCACATGGACAATCCGGAAACGCCGGTCAGCGAGCTCATCGATTTCCTGAACGAAGCCAGGGCTGCGGGCAAGATCCGCTGGTTCGGCGCGTCCAACTGGACCGACGCGCGCGTGCTGGAGGCCAATGATTATGCCAAGGCCAACGGCAAGACCGGCTTCGTTGCGGTCGAACCTTTCTGGGGCCTCGCCAAGCCGCATGAAATGAATGCGATCCAGCAGGGCTACCAGCTTTATTTCGAGGATCATGGCGGCGCGCTGAAGGATGCCGGGCTTGCCGTCATCCCCTATTGCGCGCAGAGCCGCGGCTATTTCGGCATGCTGGAAAAGGGCGAGGATTCGGTGCCCGACGCGCTCAAGGCCTTCTACGACAATCCGGTCAACAAGGGCCGCTTCGCCGCCGCCAAGGCCGTGGCCGAGCGCCATGGCGCGACGGTTTCGGAAATCGCGCTGGCCTATCTGCTGAACCAGCCGCAGCAGGTGGTCCCGATCTTCGGCGCATCCACCCCGGCGCGGATCGAGGAAAGCGTGAAGGCTGCCGCCATCACCCTGACCCCGGCCGAACTGGCCGAACTGCGCGCCGAATAAAATTAGGAGGGCGGGGCAGCCGCAAAGGCCGCCCCGCCTTCATTCATGCCGTAAGGGCGCTGCGCAGGGCGGCGGTTGCGTCCTGCTTCATGCGGACGGACGCCGGTGCGTCCGGCAACACGTCAAATCCGTGATAGGCGCCCGGATAGACATGCAGTTCCGTGGCGACGCCCGCTTCGATCAGGCGGCGGGCATAGTCCATATCCTCCACCAGAAACAGATCGAGGGCACCGACCGCGATGAAGCTGGGCGGCAGGCCGGACAGATCGTTTGCGCGGGCGGGCGCGGCATAGGGCGACACGTCGGCGGCGCCGGGATTTTGACCCAGCAGCGATCGCCAACCAAAGGCGTTGGCCTGCGGCGTCCACACGAAAGCGCCCAGATGATCCGGCTGGCGCGTAATGCAGGTGCGATCGTCCAGCATGGGGTAGATGAGGTTCTGGTGGGCGATGGCCGGGCCGCCCCGGTCACGGGCCAGCAGGCAGAGCGCGGCGGCAAGGCCCCCGCCCGCGCTTTCGCCGCGCACGGCGATGCGGGCCGGATCGACGGCCAGCGCGCCCGCCTGCTCATGCAGCCAGCAAAGCGCGGCGTAGCAGTCCTCCACCGAGCCGGGTGCCGGGGTTTCCGGCGCGAGGCGATAATCGACCGAGACGACCACTGCGCCCACATCGGCCGCCAGCAGCATATTGGACGCATGGTTGGTGGCCACCGATCCCATCACATAGCCGCCGCCATGAATATGGAGGATGGCAGGGCGCGCCTCCGTTCCGCCAGCGGGCGTGTAGATGCGCACCGGCACCTGTCGCCCGTCCGTCGCGGCGACGCTGTCAGCCCGCCAGCTGACGCCGGTGCCCTCCGGTTCGGGCGCCATGGCGGTCATCTGCTCCATGCCTTCCCGGATGGCGGGCAGACTCTGGTCGTTGAGGTCCAGTGCAGGCATGACGTCCAGCCCCGGCAGCAGGGCCGGATCGACGAGATGGCGCATATTTTCTCTCCTGCTTTTCTTGTTCGATGATGGGGGTCAGTAACGCTGGCCGATGGCGCCATCATGATAGATGGACGCGCCGGTAACAAAGCGCGCCTCTTCCGACGCCAGATAGACGAAGGCATGGGCGGTGTCTTCCGGCTGGCTGCTGATGCCCAGCGGTCCCATGCCCGCTATGCTGGCCTCGGCCGCCTCGACGCTTTCATAGGCGCCCAGCTTCACATAATCGGCCAGGCCCTCTCGGATCAGGGGGGTCATGGTGAGGCCGGGATGCACGGAATTGACGCGGATCTTCATCGGCCCGAATTCGATCGCGGCGCAGAGCGTCAGCATCCGCCCGGCCGCCTTGGAGCTGTGATAGCCGATATTGAGAGCGCTGGGCATATAGGATGCCATCGACAGATTGTTGATGATCGCGCCGCCGCCGGGGAAGCGATCGACGCTCTGTTTCAGCGCGGGCAGGCAGGCCTTCATGCCGATGAACAGCGCGTCATGATTGACCGCCATCACCCTGCGCAGATCGTCGAGCGAGCAATGTTCGATGCCCGCGTGAATGGCGATCCCGGCATTGTTGACCAATATGTCGATGCCGCCAAAGGCCGCGATGGCCCCTTCCGCGACGCGCGCCCAGTCGGCTTCGCTGGTGACGTCATGGGGGAGGAAGCGGAAGTTTGCGGCAGGACCGGCGCCACCCATGCGGGCGATGATCGCCTCCCGCTCGTCATCGCGAAAATCGGTGCCGACGACGCGCGCCCCTTCGCGCAGATAGGCCTCGCAGATCGCGACGCCGATATTGCCGTCGCGTCCTGCGCCCGTGACGATCGCAACCTTGCCTTCCAGTCTTCCTGCCATCGACATTCTCTCCTCTATCTTTACGGCATGTAAAGGCGCGTCGCCTCCACGGCTGCTTTTGCCCGTTCCAGCACCGGCATGCCCGCATCGAGCAAGGCCTGTTGCGGCACCTCGACACTGAGGGGGAGCCGGGGATCGAGCGCCGCGATGAAGGCGCGGATGTCGAACACCCCCTCTCCCGGCAGCAGGCGCTGGATGCCCGCTTCCCATTCGATCCTGTCAGCCGCCATCTCTGCCGGTCCATCGGCAACCTGCGCGATCCGGATATGCGGATCGGACAGGGCCGCCATGCTCGCCTGCACGTCGCCGCCGCGCATGATGTGGAGAAGATCGGCCGTGACGCCGACATCCGGGCGGCCGAGCCGCCTTATTTCGTCCAGCGCTGCGGCGAGCGTGCCGACCTGAGAAGGCGGATAGAATTCGATGGCAAGGCCGATGCCGTAGCCCGCGGCCAATTCCGCCAGCTCCGCCAGATTTTCGGTCCGCCGTACCGGATCGCGGTCATAGCAGAGGATATTGGCGAGCGGCGCGCCCAGCTCCGCGCCTGTCTCCAGCGCGGGCGCGAAATCGGCGACGACGGTGCGGCCTGCCATGGTGAAGGGGTAGATGAGATCGACGGTGATGCCGTTTGCCGTCAGCGCATCGCGGGTGGCGCGGCGCGCGGCGGGATCGGCGATGAGGTTGTAGTGCGGCATGGCAGGCAGCACTTCCATCGAATGAAGGAAGGGGCAGATGCCGGTGCAGCCGGTTGCGGCGGCTATTTCAGCCAGTTGCCACGGGGTCGTGTCGGTTACGGTAATATGGTCGAGCGACAGGCTGCGATTGGCCCCCACACTCCTCTCCTCATCCTGTCCTTATGTCGTCGCGGTCATGCGACCGGGCGCGGCGAAATCTACCGCGCCCGGTCATGCATCATGCTGCCGCTTCGCGCTCCTTGAGCATGTCGAGCGCGACGTCGACGATCATGTCCTCCTGACCGCCCACCATCTTGCGACGGCCTAGTTCGACCAGAATGGTGCGGGTGTCCAGACCGTAGGTTTCGGCGGCCTTTTCCGCGTGGCGCAGGAAGCTGGAATAGACGCCCGCATAGCCCAGAGCGAGGGTTTCGCGGTCGACGCGGACGGGACGGTCCTGCAACGGACGGACGAGGTCTTCAGCGGCGTCCATCAGCATCATGACGTCGCAGCCATGGTTCCAGCCCTTGCGGTCGGCAGCGGCGATGAAGACTTCGAGCGGGGCGTTGCCCGCGCCCGCGCCCATGCCCGCGAGGCTGGCGTCGATACGCACGGCCCCTTCCTGCGCGGCGACGATCGAGTTGGCGACGCCCAGCGAGAGATTGTGGTGGGCGTGGATGCCGCGCTGCGTTTCGGGCTTGAGGACCCGGTCATAGGCTTCGAGCCGGGCCTTGACCCCGTCCATGTCGAGCGCGCCGCCGCTGTCGGTCACATAGACGCACTGCGCGCCATAGCTTTCCATCAGCAGAGCCTGGCTCGCCAGCTTTTCGGCGTCGATCATGTGGCTCATCATCAGGAAGCCGGAGACGTCCATGCCAAGGTCGCGGGCGATGCCGATATGCTGCTTCGAGACGTCCGCCTCGGTGCAGTGGGTCGCGACGCGGACCGAGCGCACACCGATGTCATAGGCGCGCTTCAATTCCTCGACCGTGCCGACGCCGGGCAGGATCAGCGTGGTGAGGACCGACCGGGTGAGGACGCTGGCAACGGCTTCGAGCCATTCCCAGTCGGTGTGGGCGCCGAATCCATAGTTGAAGCTGGCGCCGTTGAGGCCGTCGCCATGGGCGACCTCGATCGCGTCGACCCCCGCTTCGTCCAGCGCCTTGGCAATCGCCTTCACATGGTCGATGCCGTACATGTGGCGGATGGCGTGCATGCCGTCGCGCAGGGTGACGTCCTGGATGTAGAGCTTGTCGCCCGCCTCGACGTTGAATTTCGCGGTCATGCGGCCACCTTCTTTCCTTCTGCAATGCGCTGCGCCAGCAGCTCGCCGGTCGCCTTCGCAGCGGCGGTCATGATGTCGAGATTGCCCGAATAGCTGGGGAGGTAATCGCCCGCCCCTTCGACTTCGAGCAGGATCATCGTCTTGATGCCGGTGAACTCGCCACGGCCGGGGATCTTCAGCTTGTTATTGTCGCCGAAGCGTTCGAACTGCACCTGCTGCTTCAGGCGATAGCCGGGGACATAGGCCTGCACCTTCTTGACCATCGCCTCGACCGAGGCGCGGATGGTTTCCTCGTCCGCGCCTTCGGACAGGGTGAAGACCGTGTCGCGCATGATCATCGGCGGTTCGGCGGGGTTCAGAATGATGATCGCCTTGCCCTGCGCGGCGCCGCCGACCTTCTCGATGGCGCCCGCGGTGGTGCGGGTGAACTCGTCGATGTTCGCGCGGGTGCCCGGCCCTGCCGAACGCGAGGAGACGGATGCAACGATCTCGGCATAGTGGACGGTCGCGACCTGGCTGACGGCGGCGACCATCGGGATCGTCGCCTGACCGCCGCAGGTCACCATGTTGACGTTTCCGGCGTCGAGATTGGCTTCGCCGTTGACGGTCGGGATGGTGTAGGGACCGATGGCGGCGGGGGTCAGGTCAACCACCTGCTTGCCGTCGGCGCGCAGAGCCGCGTCATGGACCTTGTGGGCGTAAGCGGACGTCGCGTCGAAGACGATGCCGATCTCGGGATAGACGTCCATCTTCTTGAGGCCGTCAATGCCTTCATGGGTGGTCGCGACGCCGCGCTCGCGCGCCATGGCGAGGCCTTCGGAGGCTTCGTCGATGCCGACGACGGCCACCAGTTCCATATTCTGCGGATATTTGATCATCTTGATCATCAGGTCGGTGCCGATATTGCCCGAGCCGATGATCGCTGCCTTGACCTTGCCAGTCATCAATAACTCCTCAAACGAAACGTGCGGTGCATGTCCCCACGCCATGCAGCTGCATTTCAAACACATCGCCCGCCTTGGCAGGCTCCAGCGGCACAAGACTGCCCGACAATATCACATCGCCCGCCTCCAGCGTCACGCCATAGGCGCCCAGCGTGTTGGCGAGCCATGCGACGGCCTCCGCCGGGGAACCCTGAACGGCGTGACCATAGCCTTCCGAAAGCGGCTGGCCGTTCTTGGTCACGGTGACGTGCAGGTTCGGCAGGTCATGCGCACGCGGGTCGGCGCGGGCATCGCCCAGCACATAAACGCCGCAGCTGGCATTGTCCGCGACCGTGTCGACGATGCCGATCTTCCAGTCCTGGATACGGCTGTCGACAATCTCGAAACAGGGGACGATGGCTTGGGTGGCGGCGATCACCTGTTCCGCGGTCACGCCCGGTCCCTTCAGGCTGTCCTTCAGGATGAAGCCGATCTCGGCCTCCGCGCGGGGCTGGATCAGGCCGTTCGCCTTGACGTCAATATCGCCTTCCACGAACATCCGGTCGGTCAGGAAGCCGAAATCGGGCTGATGCACGCCCAGCATGTCCTGCACCGCCTTGGAAGTGACGCCGATCTTCTTGCCGACGACGCGCTCGCCATCGGCCTTGCGCCGTTCCAGCGCGCCCAGCGAAATCGCATAGGCGTCGTCGATGGTGAGGTCGGGATGGCGCGCCATCAGCGGCGGGACGGTACGCTCGTCGCGCAGGGCGCGATAGAGTTCCTCCGCAAGACTGTCGTTCAGGCTCTGCGCAACGGTGTCGCTCACAAATAGGCTCCGTCCTGATAGATAAGGGGTTCGACGCTGTCGCTGAGACGCACGGTCTCGACACGGGCGACAACGATGCTGTGCGTGCCGAAGGGAGTCATGCTGTCGATGGTGCAGGCAAGGTTCGCCTGTGCATCGTCAAGCGCCGGCAGGTCATGGACGTCGCTCGCCCATTGCCCCACCTCGAACCGCCTGTCCCGCGGCACCGCGCCGCCGAAGGCGGCCGACACGTCGCGCTGGTGGCGCGAGAGGATGTTGACGCTGATCGGGCAGCCCGGCGACAGGCAGGGATGGATGCCCGCCGACTGGTTGATGCAGAGCAGCACGGCCGGCGGGTCCATGGTCAGCGAGGTGATCGAGGTCGCCGCCATGCCGACCGGCAAATCGTCGCCGCGCGCGACGACGATCGCCACACCCGACGCCAGACGCCGCATCGCGCCGCGGAAGCCCGCGGTCACATCCGCCGGATCGGCGGCCAGTGGAGGACTGCTAGCCATTCAGGAACTCAAGCGAATAGCGGTTGAATTCGTCCGTACGCTCGACCTGAACCCAGTGACCGACCTTGTTGAAGGTCACGCAGCGGACATCTTCGCACGCTTCGAAGAAAAGCTGGATACCCTCCAGAGGCATAAAACGTTCATTATAGCCCCAGAAGAGCAGGATCGGCATCTTCAGTTCACCAAGGCGCGGCGCCAGATTGGGCGTGCGCATCCGGACGATCACATCCTTGGGCTGGGTGCGCGCGACAGCAAAACGCTCCTTAACCAATTCGTCAGTGACATGAACCGGATCATAAACCAGATTGGTTATCAGGCGGCGCTGTTCATCCTCGTTGAAATCAGGGCCGCCGAACGAGCTGACCATGCTGGCGATACCGGGCATCTTGAAATATTCTTCCCGCTCATGGATGCAGCCGGGGGCCATCAGGATCAGCCGCTCGGCAAATCCGGGATGGTCCATCGCCATCTGGAGCGCGATGCCCCCGCCCAGCGAATTGCCCACGAGGATCGCCTTTTCGACGCCATGGGCCTGAAGCGCTTCGAAGAGCGTGTTGGTGAAGAGATCGAGCGTATAGTCCAGCCCCTCCGGCTTGGAGGAGGCGCCGTAGCCGATCAGGTCGGGCAGGATCACCCGATAACCGGCTTCGGCGAAGGCGCCCGCATTCTGCCGGAAGTTGGAGGCGCCCGACGCGCCCGGCCCGCTGCCGTGAATGAACACGACGGCCGGGCCGGAACCCATTTCCGCCACCGAAATATCATATCCGCCCGTGACGTTATACGTCTTGCGGGTCAATTCGTTCGCCATGAAGGATCCTCTCAGATGAACGTGAAGGCTGGCGGTTCGCCCTGCATCGTGCCGATGACGTCGCTGGTCCGGTTGGCCGGATCGTTGGCGACGTGCGCCCGCGCGGCGTGCAGGTCGAGCCAGGGCTGCAAAATGGGGCTGGACATGTAGATGGCCCGGCCGCCCAGCAGCTTCACCATGTCGTCCGCCAGATCCGCCATGCGGCGCACCACGCTGGCCGACTGATAGGCGAAGAGGCCGCGCCGTTCCATCGGCACCGGTTCCCCGCGCTCGGCATAGCCCATCATCTCGTCGAAGGCGGCGCGATGGGTCAACTCCATTTCGTTCACTTCCGCGATCGACCGGGCGATAGCTGCATGGAGATTGGGGTCCGCCTTCGAGGCCTTGCCCGTATTGGTCGACACGCGGCTGTTCATGATCTCGATCGCAGCCGAGGTCGCGGCCCGGACGCCGCCGAAAGCCGCCGTCGAGACAGACCGCATGAACACTTGCGCCCAGGGCAGGCGATAGAGCGGCGCGTCATTTTCCTTCTGGCCCGGATTGGCGCAGGCAAAACCGTCAGATGCCCGATGCGTGCGATATTCGGGAACGAAGACCCGCTCCACCACGATATCGAAACTGCCGGTGCCCTGCAGGCCGAACGTGTCCCAGGTGCCCTCGATCACCTTATAGTCGGAACGCGGCAGCAGGAAGGTGCGCATGTCGGGCGGACCGCCGTCGGTATCGAAATTGATGGCGCCCAGCAGCACCCAGCCGCAATGGCTGGAGCCGGAGGAAAAGCCCCAGCGACCCGACAGATAGAAGCCGCCCTCGGCCTTTTCCACCTTGCCCACCGGCTGATAGGTGGAGGAGACGAGCATATCGGCATCGTCGGCCCAGACGTCGCGCTGCGCCTGATCGTGGAACAACGCCAGTTCATAGGGGTGGCAGCCCAGTACGCCATAGATCCAGCCGGTCGACATGCAGCCTTCGGCCAGCGCCTTCTGAATGTCGAAAAAGACGTTGGGATGCATTTCATAGCCGCCCCAGCGCTTGGGCTGGAGGACGCGGAAAAAGCCCGCCGCCTTCATTTCGGCCACCGTTTCCACGGACACGTCGCCAGCCTTGGTGCAGGCGCGGGCACGTTCGCGCAGGACCGGGATCATGGCACGCGCACGCTCGACCAGACTTTCCGCAGACGGCACCACCGCCTCCGCAATCCCCGTCAATTGACTCGCCCTAGCTCCCGTCATCATCGTCTCCATAGTAGCCTCGCCGCCGTCACTGGCCAGATGCGTAGCATATATAAATCTTCATTACGCAAAACGTCAAGACAAAGAGGGCTTGCACATTCTGCGCGATGCTTATAGGCGATTCATGAACGAATTGCCATTGTCTCGTTACGCAGCAACCGTCCGCTCGCGGGATTCGCAGGCGGAATGCCCGTTTTAAGGGAAGGTTTGCGTAGCGAAATTGACATTTTACCGTCGCCATAGACAATGGCTTTGCGAATGGGAAACGAGAAACGGGGCGAGGCAGCACTGATGGCAGTAAAATCGCTTGGCTATGTGATCATCGAGGCGCGCGACCTGTCGGCGTGGCGGGATTTCGCCTGCAATATCGCAGGCTTGATGGCTGCGCAGTCCGATAATGACGACGTGGCGCTGTTCCGCATGGACGACCGCCCCTTCCGCCTGTGGGTGCAGAAGGGCGAACGCGACGGTTTCGTGGCGCCCGGCTGGGAATTTGCGAATCGCGAGGAGTTCGAGTCGGCGCTGGCCCGGCTGGAGGCCGCCGGCCGCCCGGTGGAGCGCGCCGAGGTCATGGAAGCGCGCGCGCGCAAGGTTTATGAACTGGCCCGCTCGTCCGATCCGGCGGGCAACGCGATGGAGCTGTTCTACGGCCGCTTCGTCGACTATGCACCCTTCGTGTCCCCCGCTGCCGTCAGTCGCTTCGTCACGGGCGACAATGGCGACATGGGCATGGGGCATATCGTCCTGACCGCGCCGAATTTCGACGAAACCCACGCCTTCTACAAGGATGTGCTGGGCTTTGGAGACACGGACCTTGGCCGCTTCTACCTGATGGGCGGCGGAGCGGACGATCCGGGCGTGGGCTTTGCCTTCCTGCACTGCAACCGGCGACACCATAGTCTGGCGCTGGGCCAGTTGCCCGAAAGCCCCAATGGCGCGGTGCACATGATGCTGGAAGTGGGCGCGCTGGAGGATGTCGGCCGCGCCTATGACCGTGTGCTCAAGAGCAAGGGAAAAGTTCCCCTCTCGGCGACGCTGGGGCGTCATGTCAATGACAAGATGACCTCTTTCTATATGCAGACGCCGGGTGGATTCGACATCGAATATGGCTGGAACGGTCTGGTAATCGACCCCGCGACATGGGTGCCGACCACCAGCTTGGCAGTAAGCGATTGGGGGCACAAATGGGCCCACGAACAGGACTGACGCAAAGGATGACTGACATTATGCTCGACAAGCGCATGACGGTTGACGACATCGTCGACCAACTTTCCGACGGGATGACGATCGGCTTCGGCGGCTGGGCTACCCGGCGCAAGCCGATGGCGCTCGTCCGCGCGATTGCGCGGTCGAACCTGAAGGACCTGACCGTCATGGCGGGCTATGGCGGTATGGACATTGGCCTGCTGGCCGCCACCGGCAAGATCCGCAAGCTGGTCTTCGCCTTTGCCAGCCTCGATCATTTCCCGCTGGAACCGCATTTCCGCAATGCGCGTCAGGCCGGGGCCTTCGAGGTGCTGGAGCTGGATGAGGGCATGTATCACTGGGGCCTGCGCGCCGGTGCGATGAAGCTGCCCTTCCTGCCCACCCGCGTCGGCATCGGCACCGACATCATCAACCAGTCGGGCTTCGACTTCAAATTCGTGAAGAGCCCCTATGAGGATGGCGAAGAACTGGTCGCCATGCCTGCGCTGGTGCCCGACGTTGCGCTGATCCATGCGCATCGTTCGGACGAAAAGGGCAATCTGCTGACGCTGAGCAAGGATTCGCTGTTCGACGAACTGCTGGTGCGCGCCGCGAAAAGGAGCTTCGCCACGGTCGAGAAGATCGTGCCGACGGCCGAGCTGAACATGAAGGCGAACAGCCGCTACAATCTGGTCGAGCGCGCCATGATCGACGGCGTGGCGCAAGCGCCGCTGGGCGCGCATCCCAGCAGCGCCGATCCGGACTATCAGCTCGATCTGAAGCACATCAAAACCTATGTCGAGAGCGCTGCCTCGCCCGAAGCATGGGCTGAGTACAAGGCGAAGTTCGTCGACGTGTCCGAGGCCGACTATCAGGCTGCGGTCGGCGGCGCCGAAGCCGTCATGCAGCTTCCTGTCCCCATTTACTGAGCGAGATCGAAATGACCCAGAACTCCTATTCGCTCGCCGAACTCGTCATCGTTGCCTGCGCCGAGGTATGGCGCGAGAACGGCGAGGTGATGGCAACCGGCATTGGTCCCCTGCCCCGCATCGGCGCTGGTCTGGCCAAGCTGAGCTTTGCGCCCGCGATCCAGACGACGGACGGCGAATGCTGGTATACCAGCGAGCCTGTCGGCCCAGGCAAGCGCGCCGCCGAACCGGAATTTGAAGGCATCGCCAATTATGATCGCGTCTTTTCCGCCCTGTGGAGCGGCCGCCGTCACGCGCTGGTCGGCCCGGTGCAGATCGACCGCTACGGTCAGGCGAACATTTCCGTCATCGGCGATCACAAGAAGCCCAAGGCGGCGATGCTGGGCGCCCGCGGCTTTCCGGGCAACTCGATCAGCCATCCCAACAGCTTCTTCTTCCCGAACCACAACAAGCGCGCGTTCGTGGAAGGCGAGGTCGATTTCGTCTGCATGGCGGGCTACAACCCGGCGCGCTATCGCAATGGCCAGCCGCCCAAGGGTCTGGATCTGCGCCGCATCATCACCAATTTGTGCGTGATGGACTTTGGCGGTCCGGACCATCAGATCCGCGTGATTTCGCTGCATCCGGGCGTCACTTTCGAGGAAGTGCAGGACAATACGGGCTTCCCGCTGGCGAAGATCGCCGACGAGATCCCGACCACGCCCGCGCCGACGGCAGAACAGCTGGCGATCATTGCGAAGGTCGATCCCAACAATGTCCGCGCCAGCGTGTTCAAGGACAATCCGGCCGGAGACAGGAAGGCAGCCTGAGATGAACGAAGCCGATCGTCTGGTCGAACCGCAAAAGGTCGACATCGTCTACGAGACCGAAGAGCCGGTCACCTATGAGGTGATCGACAATGTCGCATGGATCATGCTGAACCGTCCGGGCTTCAACAATGCCCAGAACGGCCAGATGACCTATGCGCTCGACGACGCCTTCATCAGGGCCTCGAACGACGATGACGTCCGCTGCATCGTGCTGGGCGGCAACGGCAAGCATTTTTCCGCCGGCCATGACATCGGCACGCCGGGTCGCGATGTACACAGGCATTTCGACAACCGGCTGCTGGTGCCGGGCCATGTCAACAAGCCGGCGGCGGAACTGCTCTATACCCGCGAGAAGGAGCAATATGTCGGCATGTGCCGCCGTTGGCGCGACGTGGCCAAGCCGACCATCGCCATGGTGCAGGGCGCCTGCGTCGCGGGCGGGCTGATGCTGGCATGGGTCTGCGATCTGATCGTCGCTTCGGACGATGCCTTCTTCCAGGACCCGGTCAATCGCATGGGCATTCCGGGCGTCGAATATTTCGCCCATGCCTATGAGCTGCCGCCGCGCGTCGCCAAGGAATTCCTGCTGCTGGGCGAGCGCATGACCGCGCAGCGCGCCGAACAGTTCGGCATGGTGAACAAGGTCGTGTCCCGTGAAGCGCTGCGCGAGACGGTGGCGGCGATGGCGGCCAAGCTGGTGGCGCAGCCGCGCCTTGGCAACTGGCTGACCAAGCAGGCGATCAACCATGTCGAGGAGCTGATGGGCAAACGCAACGCGATGGAGGCGCAATATCATATGCACCACTTCGCCCATGCCCAGAATGATCTGACGCAGGGCAGTTCCATCGCGGGTCTCGACGCCAAGAAGATGGCCGAGGCGAACAAGAAGCAGGCGAGCGAATAATGGGCGAACCGCTGCACACCATCATGACCGAGCGGCTGGGCTGCCGCTGGCCGATCATCCAGACCGCCATGGGCTGGGTCGCCGAACCCTCGCTCGTCATCGGTTCCAGCAATGCCGGGGCCTTCGGCTTTCTGGGCGCGGCGGTGATGACGCCGGAAGAGGCTCGGGAGAAGATCCTGACGGTGCGGCGGGGAACGGACAGGCCGTTCGGCGTCAATTTCCACAGCTTCCAGCCCGGCGCCGACCAGATCGTCAAACTGATCCTGGCCAACAAGGATCAGGTGCGCGCCGTCAGCTTCGGACGCGGACCGAACGCCAAGATGATCGGGCGCTTCAAGGATGCGGGCATCCTCTGCGTGCCCACCGTGGGAGCGGTCAAGCATGCGCAGAAGATGGTCGAGCTGGGCGTCGACATGGTCAATGTGCAGGGCGGCGAAGGCGGCGGGCATACCGGCTCCGTACCGACCACGGTGCTGCTGCCGCAGGTGCTGGATGCGGTGAACGTGCCGGTGATCGCCAGCGGCGGCTTTGCCGACGGGCGGGGGCTGGCGGCGGCGCTGGCCTATGGCGCGGTGGGGATCGCCATGGGCACGCGCTTCCTGCTGACGAAGGAAAGCCCGGTGCCCGACAGCGCAAAGGCGGAATATCTGAAGGCTTCGACCGACCGCATCGTCGTCACCACCAAGCTGGACGGCATTCCGCAGCGGATGGTGCGCACCAGACTGATGGACAGGATCGAAAAGTCGGGGAAACTCGGCATGTGGCTGCGCGCCCTTGAGGCGAGCGCCGCGATGAAGAAGCTGAGCGGGGCGAGCTGGCTGGACATGATCAAGTCGGCCAAGGGCATGACCGGCCATGGTCAGGTGCCGCTGAAGCAGGCCATGATGGCCGCGACCATGCCGATGCTGATCCAGAAGGCGGTGGTCGACGGCGATATCGAACATGGCGTGATGGCGACCGGCGTGGTCGGCGGTCGCATCGTTGAAATACCAAGCTGCCAGGAACTGGTCGATCGCATCGTCAGCGAGGCGCACGACCGGCTGAACGCGCTCGCCGCCATGGGCCGCGAAGCCGTTCCGGCGGCCTAAGGGGAGGAAGATCAATGCCGATTACGCTCACCATCAAGGACCGGATCGCCGAAATCCTGTTCGACCATCCTCCGGTCAACGCCTTCGACACCAAGGGCTGGGAATCGATCCCCGCGCTGGTTTACGAGGCGGCGGCCAATGAGGATGTGCGCTGCATCCTGATCCGCGCCGAGGGGCGCGGCTTTTGCGGCGGCGTCGACATCAAGGAGATGCAGGCCCACCCCGAACGCATCGCCAAGCTGAACAAGGACAATTACCTGACCTTCAAGGCGATCCGCGAATGCGCGATCCCGGTCGTGGGCGCGCTGCACGGCTTCGTCATCGGCGGCGGCGTCAACATTGCCGGCGCGTGCGACGCGCTGATCGCGGCGGAGGGCGCCTATTTCTCGCTGCCCGAAATCGATCGCGGCGCGATGGGCGGCGCGGCCTTCATGAGCCGCATGCTGCCGGTCCAGATGGTGCGCGCCAATTTCTTCACTGGCGGAAGAATCCCGGTCGAGGATGCCCATCGCCACGGATCGATCCACAAGGTGGTGCCGCTGGCGCAGCTGAAGGACGAGGCCTATGCCTTCTGCGAGGTCATCGCGTCCAAGAGCCGCGCCGCGCTGGTCATCGCCAAGCAGGCGCTGAACCTGATCGAGCCGACCGATCCGTCGGCCCATTATCGCATCGAGCAGGGCTTCACGCTCGAAATGTACATGCATGAGGACAGCCAGAAGGCGCGCGACGCCTTCGTGGACGGCAAGGGCGCGGCGAAATTCTGATGGACCTGACTTATACCCCCGAACAACTGGCATTCCGCGCCGAAGTGCGGGCATGGCTGGAAGCGCATGTGCCAAAGGCCCCGCTGGAGCATTTCGATGCGACCCGCGAGGGATTCGAGGCGCATCGGGAATGGGAAAAGACGCTGAAGTCGGGCGACTGGGGCATGGTGACATGGCCGGTCGAATATGGCGGCCGGGGGCTGGACCTGATCCAGTGGCTGATCTTCGAGGAAGAATATTATCGTTCGGGCGCGCCGGGGCGGGTCAACCAGAACGGCATCTTCCTGCTGGGTCCCACGCTGATCGAATTCGGCACGCATGAACAGAAGCAGCGCTTCCTGCCCAAAATGGCGTCGGGCGAGGAAATCTGGGCGCAGGCCTGGTCGGAACCGCAGGCAGGATCGGACCTTGCCGGGGTGCGCGCCACCGCCGTCCGCGAAGGTGACGACTATATCCTCAACGGCCACAAGATCTGGTCGAGCCGCGCCGTGTTCGCCGACTGGGCCTTTGGCCTGTTCCGCGAACCGGGCAGCGAGCGCCACAAGGGGATGAGCCTCATCTTCTTCCCGCTCGACGCGCCGGGCGTGACGGTCAATGCGATCAAGAAGATCAACGGCCATGTCGGCTTCGCCGAAATCTTCCTGGAGAATGTCCGCGTCCCCGCCTTCAACCGGCTGGGCGACGAGGGACAGGGCTGGCACATCTGCATGGCGACCGCCGGTTTCGAGCGCGGCCTGATGCTGCGCTCCCCTGCCCGCTATCAGGTCGCGGCGGCGAAGTTGGCGAAGCTGTGGCAGACCAACAAGGAAACGGCCGATCCCGCGCTGGAAGCCGATGTGGTGCGCGCACACATGAATGCGGACGCCTATGCGCTCAACATCTACCAGACGGCCTCCCGCCTGATGGCCGGGGCGAAGATCGGGCCGGAAGCATCCACCAACAAGATCTTCTGGTCGGAGCTGGACATTCACCTGACCCAGACCGCGCTCGCCATCCTCGGCCCCGCCGCCGAGCTGACGCATGAGGCGCCGGACGCGAACCCCGTCGACTGGATCGACGATTATATCTTCGCGCTCGCCGGACCCATCTATGCCGGATCGAACGAGATCCAGCGCAACATCATCGCCGAGCGCATGCTCGGCCTCCCGCGCTAAGGAGGGCGGACATGGACTTCACCCTCAGCGACGAACAGCAGATGTTCGCGGAAACGGCACGGACGCTCTTTGCCGACAGTTGCACGCCCGATCACTGGCGCAAGATGATGGAAACGGGCGTGGCGCGGGACGACGCCCGTTGGGCCTCGATCGTCGAAACCGGCCTGACGCTGGTGCTGCTGCCCGAAAGCGCGGGCGGCATCGGCCTTGCAGAAACCGACTTCGCCCTGATCGCGCAGGAAGCGGGCTATGTCGCCCTGCCCGAACCGCTGGTGGAAAGCGCGGGCGTCGCGGCGCCCATGCTCGCCGCGCTGGCGCCGGAGCATGAGCTGCTGGCCGATCCCGCGGCGACCATTGCGATTGCGCACCCCGCCAACCCCTATGTCGCCCATGCCGACAGCGCGGCAGCGATCCTGCTGGAAAAGGACGGCGAGGCTTATCTCGCGACGCCCGATCAGGTGACGCTGGTGGCGCAGCCCAGCATCGATCCCTTCCGCCGCCTGTTCAAGGTGGAGTGGAACCCGGAGAACGCCACAGCGCTGGGCAAGGCCGACTGGGATCTGGCGCTGGACCGCGCGGCGCTGTTCAATGCCGCCATGGGCCTTGGCCTCGCCCAGCGTGCGGTCGATCTCGCCGTGGACTATGCCAAGGAACGGCAGCAGTTCGGCAAGCCCATCGGCAGCTATCAGGCGGTCAAGCATCATCTTGCCTCCGCGCAGGTCGCGATCGAATTCGCCAAGCCCGTCGTCGCGGCGGCTGCGGCCGAGATCGGCGCCCGCGACGTTCAGGCCCGCGCCCGAGTCAGCCACGCCAAGCTGGTCGCGCTGGAAGCCGCCGACAAGGCGGCCCGCGCCTCCATCCAGGTGCATGGCGCCATGGGTTACAGCTGGGAAGTCGATGTCCACCTGTTCCTGAAGCGCGCCCTTGCGCTGACGCAGACATGGGGCACCCCCGCTTTCCACCGCGCGCGGATCGCGGCGCGCATCTTCGCCCAGCCCATGGGGCCGGACCAGACCTTCGCACGAGAGATCAAACATGCCTGAAGCCTATATCGTCGACGCCGTCCGCAGCCCCGTGGGCCGCAAAAAGGGCAGTCTGGCCCATGTCCACCCGGCGGATCTGGGCGCGCACCCGATCCGTGAACTGGTGAAGCGCACGGGTATCGACCCGGCGATGGTCGAGGATGTGGTCTGGGGCTGCACCGAAACCATCGGCGGTCAGGCAGGCGACATCGGCCGCACCGCGTGGCTGGTCGCAGGCCTGCCCGAGGAAGTGCCCGGCGTCACCGTGGACCGCCAGTGCGGATCGTCGCAGCAGGCCGTCCACTTCGCCGCGCAGGGCGTGATGAGCGGCACGCAGGATCTGGTGGTCGCGGGCGGCAGCCAGGCGATGAACCAGATTCCGATCATGGCGGCCATGATCGCGGGCGCCCAATATGGCTTCGACAGCCCCTTCCATGGTTCGAAGGGCTGGGTCGAGCGCTATGGCATGGAAGAGGTCAACCAGATCAAATCCGCGGAGATGATCGCCGAAAAATGGCAGATCAGCCGCGCGGAGATGGAAAAATTCGCCCTCGCCAGCCACCAGCGCGCACAGGCCGCATGGGACAATGGCTGGTTCGACAAGGAAGTCGTGGCCCTTGAAGGGCTGGCGAAAGATGAGACCATCCGCCCGACGACGACACTGGAGGGGCTCTCCACATTGAAGCCCGTCAATGAGGGCGGCATCATCACCGCGGGTATCGCCAGCCAGAATTGCGACGCGGCCGCCGCGCTCCTCATCGCCAGTGAAAAGGCGGTGAAGGCATATGGCCTCACGCCCCGCGCCCGCATTCATCACCTGTCGGTGCGCGCGGCCAACCCGGTGTGGATGCTGACCGGCCCGATCCCGGCAACGCAATATGCGCTGAAGAAGGCGGGCATGTCGATCAGCGACATCGACCTGTTCGAATGCAACGAAGCCTTTGCCAGCGTCACCATGGCGTGGATGAAGGAACTCGACATTCCGCATGAGAAGGTCAATGTGCAGGGCGGCGCGATCGCGCTGGGTCATCCGATCGGCGCCACCGGCGCCCGGCTGATGACCACGCTGCTGGGCGCGCTGGAGCGCACGGGCGGCCGCTATGGGCTCCAGACCATGTGCGAAGGCGGCGGTCAGGCGAACGTCACCATCATAGAGCGGCTGTAAGGGCATGCCCTGCTACGCCTATCAGGGGATCGTTCCCGTCGTCGATCCGACCAGCTACGTCCATCCGCTGGCGTCGCTGATCGGCGACGTGATCGTCGGGCCGGGCTGCTTCATCGCGCCCGGTGCATCCCTGCGCGGCGATTTCGGGCGGATCATCGTGGAGGGCGACAGCTCGATCCAGGACAGCGTGACGGTGCATGCCAACCAGCTGCGCGACACGATCATCCGGCGCGGCGCGACCATTGCGCACGGGTCTATCATCCATGGCTGCGAAATCGGCGAGAACGCGCTGATCGGCATGAATGCGGTGATTTTGGACAATGCGGTGATCGGGCCGGAAAATCTGGTGGCGGCGCTCGCGCTGGTGAAGTCCGACATGGAGACCCCGCCGCGCAGCCTGGTGGCGGGCAATCCGGCGAAGGTCGTCAAGAGCTTCGAACCGCATCAGGTGACATGGCGCAACGATGGCGAGGGCGAATATCAGAAGCTGACGCGGGAGGCTCTGACCGGGCTGGTCGAGGCGGAGCCGCTCCATGAGGCGGATGCGGACCGGCAGGCCCGGCGCATCGCGTCCGACGCCATCGCCGTGCGCCTGACGGGCAAGACCGCCGCGGAACGCGAACGCCGGGTAGCCGGCGCGGAGGACAAGGCATGAGCAGCGCGACGCAGATCACCAACCTCCTCTACCGCTATGCCGAACTGATGGACGCGGGCGATCTGGAAAATGTCGCGGCCCTGTTCACCCGCGCCCGGATCAGGACCGGCGGCGGCGAAGTTGTGGAAGGGTCGGCGCCCATGCTGGCGCTCTGGCGCGCCCATGTCCGCCTCTATCCCTGCGGCACGCCGCGCACCAGGCATGTCGTCACCAATCCCATCGTCGAAGTGGACGAGCAAGCGGGGACGGCGACCTGCCGGTCCTATTACACGGTTTTTCAGGCCACGCCGGAGCTGCCTTTGCAGGCGATCTGCGCAGGCCGCTACCATGACGCCTTCGTCCGGGTGGACGGGCAATGGCATTTTTCCGAGCGCGATTATTCGCTGCTCGATCTGGTGGGGGACCTCAGCCAGCATCTGCTGATCCCTGTCCCGGCGCAATGAAGGAGTGACTGAAGTGGGTATTTGCGAAGGACGTGTTGCGATCGTGACCGGGGCGGGCAATGGCCTCGGCAAGGCCTATGCGCTGGGTCTGGCGGCGGAAGGCTGCAAGGTCGTGGTCAATGATCTGGGCGTCGGCACCCATGGCGAGGCGGGCGCGACCAAGGGCGCTGCCGAAATGGTGGTCGACGAGATCCGCGCCATGGGCGGCGAGGCGGTGGCCAACACCGACGACGTCGCCGACTGGGATGCGGGCAAGCGCATGGTGGAACAGGCGCTCGACAGCTTCGGCGCGCTGCATGCCGTGGTCAACAATGCGGGCTTCGTGCGCGACCGCATGTTCTTCACCTGCTCGCCCGAGGAATGGGATGCGGTTATCCGCGTCCACCTGCGCGGCCATTTCTGCACCAGCCGTCACGCCGCCGAATATTGGCGCGCTCAAGCCAAGGCGGGCAATCCGGTCGATGCGCGGATCATCAATACCACGTCTGGCGCGGGCCTTCAGGGTTCTGTCGGCCAGTCGGCCTATTCGACCGCCAAGGCGGGCATCGCCGGGCTGACGCTGGTGCAGGCGGCGGAGCTGGGCCGTCTGGGCATCACCGCCAATGCGCTGGCCCCCAACGCCCGCACCCGCATGACCGATACCGGCGCGTTCGACATGGACGCGAAGGCCGGCGAGTTCGACGTCTTCGCGCCTGAAAATATGGCGCCGCTGGTCGCCTATCTGGTGTCGGCGCAGTCGAAGGGCGTGACCGGGCAGGTGTTTGAACTCAAGGGCGGCACCATCTTCCTTTCGCAGGGCTGGACCGACAGCCCGGCTTACGAAAAGGGCGCGCGTTTCGAGGCGAGCGAGCTGGACCCGATCGTCCGCAAGCTGCTGGAAACCCGCGAACCCGCCAAGCCGGTCTACGGAGCCGCCTGATGGACTTCGCGCTCAGCGACGACCAGCGCGCCATTCAGGAAGCCGCCCGCGACTTCCTGACCGATGCCGCCAATCCCGATGTGATCCGGGCCGCTGTGGAGGGGAGCAGCGGCTTTGATGAAGGGCTGTGGCAGAGCCTGGCGGCCGAAATGGGTTTCGCCGGGCTGATGGTGCCGGAGGAATTTGGCGGGCTGGGGCTGGGCGCGGTGGAAATGGCGCTGGTGCTGGAGGAGACGGGCCGTTGTCTGGCGCCTGTCCCCTTTTTTGAAACTGCGGTTCTGGCAGTGCAGGCGGTGCTCGCCGCGGCGGATGAGGGTCAGAAATCGACACTCCTCCCTCGTCTGGCGTCGGGGACCCGCGCCTGTTTCGCCGGAACGGCCGGGCGCCCAACCCTTTCGGGCGCCCGGTTGACCGGGACGGCCGATTTCGTGACCTTCGCCCATGTGGCGGACCTGATCGTCGTCGCCACAGCGGACGGCAGTCTGGTGGTGCTGGAAGCGGGCACGCCGGGTCTGACCGTAGAAGCCTTGCCCGGCCTCGACCGGACCCGCCGCTTCGCGACGCTGACCTTCGATTGCGCAGTGACGCCGGACATGGTGCTGGGCGCGCCCGGCGGCGCGCAGGCGGCCATCGAGCGGGTGTTGACCATCGGCGCGGGTCTTCTCGCCGCCGAACAGACCGGGGGCATGCAATATAGCCTCGACGCGACGGTGGATTATGCCCAGCAGCGCGTCCAGTTCGGGCGGCTGATCGGCTCTTTTCAGGCCTATAAGCATATGCTGGCGGACATGATGCTGCTGGCGGAAGCCTCGCGATCGGCCGCCTATTATGCCGCCGCCGCCATTGACGAGAATGGCGAGGAACTGGCCGAAGCATGCCATGTGGCGCGCACCTATGCGTCCGACGCCTATCGCTCGATCAGCGGCGACGCGATCCAGCTGCATGGCGGCATCGGTTTTACCTGGGAACATCACGCGCATCTCTATTTCAAGCGGGCGCGGGCTTCGGCCAGCTGGCTGGGATCAGCCGACGCGCATCGCGAAGCGCTTGCGGCACTGCTGCTGGACGGAGAGAAAGCCGCCGCATGACGGCAGCCGCCGCCCTCCCCTCCTCCATGCAGGCCATGGCAATGGACGGCTTCGACGGGCCGGAGGCGATCCGGCGCCGGTCCTTGCCCGTGCCTGTTCCGGGTGCGGGCGAGATGCTGGTCCGGATGGCGGCGGTGGGCGTCAATCCGGCCGACTGGAAGGCGTGCGCGGGCTTCCTTCCCTTCCTGCCCCAAGGGTTTTTGCCGCTGGTGCCGGGTTTCGACGGCGCGGGCACCGTCGTCGCGCTGGGCGAGGGCGTCGACGCGTTCACGCCCGGCGATCGGATAGCGTTCATGTCCGGCCTGCCGCTGGGGCGCGGCGGCACATGGAGCGATTATGCGATCGCCGCTGCGGCCCATGCCGTCCGCCTGCCTGACAGCCTCTCCCTCGCGGCGGCGGCGACGATCCCGGTGGCCGGGATTTCTGCGCGCGAGGCGCTGCTGACCCAGGGCAAGGCCGAGGCGGGCGAGCGCATATTGGTCAATGGCGGGTCCGGCGGGACCGGACTGTTCGCCATCCAGATCGCCAGGGCGGCCGGCGCCATTGTCGCCGCGACCGCAGGTCCGGACAATCAGGCGCTGCTCCGCGCCGCCGGAGTTGATTGCGCGATCGATTATCGCAGCGAAGCCGTGTCCGAGCGGCTCGCGCAATGGGCGCCCGAGGGCGTCGACCTGATCCTCGATACGGTGGGTCAGGGGAGCCTGTGCGATCCGGCGAGCCTCATCCGGCCCGGCGGCCGCTATGTGGCGATCGAAACCATGCTGCCGCAGGAGGCGCTGCCCGATGCCGGCAGCTTTGCCGCCCGCGGCATAACCGCCATCCGCGCCTCTGCCAGTTTCGACCGGCTGAAGGAGCATCTGGCAGCTCTTGTCACGGCCATCGACGATGGCGCGATCACTCCGCCGCCGCTGGACATCCTGCCGCTGGCGGACGCCGCAGCCGCCATGGAGCGCGTGCGCGACGGCCATGTGCGCGGCAAGATCGTGCTGGCGGTGGACCCCAATCCCGACCGGGCGGCGATGGCCCCCGCAACTTGCAAGGACCTGGTATAATGGCAGCGACTGTTCCCGTTCCCCCCTACCCCACCCCGCGCGGCCTGCTGACGGGCAAGACCGTGGTGGTGACGGCGGCGGCCGGCACCGGCATCGGCTTTGCGGCGGCCAAGCGCGCGGCAGAAGAAGGCGCAAAGCTGCTGATCAGCGATTTCCACGAACGCCGCCTTGGCGAAGCCGCCGACCGGATCGCCGATGAGGCGGGCGTGGAGCGGCCAGCGACCTTCGTATGCGACGTCACCGACGAACAGGCCGTGCAGGGCCTGCGCGACGCGTCGCTGGCCGCCCTTGGGCGCGTGGACGTTCTCATCAACAATGCGGGTCTGGGCGGCGAAGCCGACATTGTCGACATGACCGACGAGCAGTGGAGCCGCGTGTTCGACGTCACGCTGACCAGCCTGTTCCGCATGACCCGCGCCTTCCTGCCGTCCATGTATGCCGCCAAGTCGGGCGTGATGGTCAATAACGCGTCGGTGCTCGGCTGGCGCGCACAGAAGGGGCAGGCCCATTATGCCGCCGCCAAGGCAGGCGTCATGGCCTTCACCCGCTGCGCCGCGATCGAGGCGGCCGAACATGGCGTGCGCATCAACGCGGTCGCGCCGTCGCTCGCCATGCACCCCTTCCTCGCCAAGGTGACGACGCAGGAGGCGCTGGACCTGCTGGTGGAGAAGGAAGCCTTCAAGCGCCCCGCCGAAGTATGGGAAATCGCCAATGTCATGATGTTCCTTGCGAGCGAGCTGTCGTCCTACATGACCGGCGAAATCGTCTCCGTGTCGAGCCAGAGGGCCTGATCCGATGGCCCTGATCTTCCAATCCCCCCGCGATCTGATCGGCAAGGAAGGAACGCCGCTCCACCCGAGCGAATGGCTGACGATCGAGCAGGACCGGATCAACGCCTTTGCCGACTGCACCGGCGATCATCAGTGGATCCATGTCGATCCGGAGCGCGCCAAGGATGGCCCGTTCGGCGCGACCATCGCACATGGCTATCTGACGCTTTCGCTCACCAACCTGTTCATGCCGCAGATGATCGACGTGCGCGGGTTCAGGAACGGTCTCAACGTCGGCATGGATCGCACGCGTTTCCTGACGCCGGTAAAGGCAGGATCGCGCATTCGCGGAACGGGGGTCATCCAGTCGGCTGAAATCGCCAAGGGCGACACCATTCAATGCGTGATCCGCATCACCGTGGAGATTGAGGGCGAAGAAAAGCCCGCGCTCGTGGTGGACGCCATCACCCGTTATTTTCCGGAGTAAAAGCCATGCCCGATCCAGTGAAGATGGAAGCCGCCGTTCACGCCTATGTCGCCGCGTTCGAGGCGGGAAGCGCCGATCAGGTGGCGGCGCTCTATGCGCAGGACTGCACGGTCGAGGATCCGATCGGCAGCCCGATCCACAACGGCCGCGAAGCGGTGCGCGCCTTCTATGCCGAAAGCATGAAGACCGGCGCAAAGCTGAAGCTGGAGGGACCTGTCCGGATCGCGGGGGACTATGCGGTTTTCCCCTTTTCGGTGAATTTGAACTATGACGGCAGCCCCAAGCGCATCGACGTGATCGACACCTTCCGCTTCAACGAAGCCAATGAGGTCGTCGAAATGCGGGCCTTCTGGGGTCCCACCAACATGCACGGTTTTTGATAAAGGATTGTTCGATGCGTGAAGCAGCCATCATCTCCACCGCCCGCACTGGCGTCGGCAAGGCCTATCGGGGCGCGTTCAACGACACCGAGGCGCCCCGCATGGCGGCGCATGTCGTCGACGCGGCAATCGCCCGCGCGGGCATCGACCCGGCCCGCATCGACGACGTCTATATGGGCTGCGCCAACCAGTGGAACACGCAGAGCTACAATATCGGCCGTCTGGCCGTGCATGGCTCCGTCCTGCCCGACACCACTGCCGGCTTTGCGATGGATCGCAAATGCTCGTCCGGCCTCAACGCCCTCGCCTTCGCGGCGCGCGGCATCATCGCCAATGAAATCGACGTAGCGCTGTCGGGCGGCACGGAGAATGTGTCGCTGACGATCGACAAACATTATCCCAATTTCCGCAACCGCTCCGAATGGGTGAAGGCCCACGATCCCTATGCCTATATGGCGATGATCGAGACGGCGGAGATCGTGGCCGACCGCTATGGCATCAGCCGCGAGGATCAGGACCGTTTCGCCGCCCTGTCGCAGCAGCGCGCCGCCGTCGCGCAGGAAGCGGGCAGGTTCGACGACGAAATCGTGCCGATCACCGTCACCAAGGCGCTGTTCGACAAGGAAGGCAATGAAACCGGCAAGGAGGAGCTGACGCTCACCAGGGATGAGGGCATCCGCGCCGGCACCACCTATGAGAAGCTGTCGGAACTGAAGCCGGTCTTCAAGAATGGCGACGTCGTCAAGGAAGGCCGCCACATCACCGCGGGCAATGCCAGCCAGCTGTCCGACGGCGCATCGGCGCAGGTCGTCATGGACCTGGCCACCGCGCAGAAGGAAGGACTGCCGATCCTGGGCGTATATCGGGGCTTCCAGGTTGCCGGTTGCGGCGCGGATGAAATGGGCATCGGTCCGATCTTCGCGATCCCCAAACTGCTGGAGCGCACCGGTCTCAAGATCGACGATATCGGCCTTTGGGAAATCAACGAAGCCTTTGCCAGCCAGGCCGTCTATTGCCAGCGCAAGCTGGGCATCGACCCGGAAAAGCTGAACGTCAACGGCGGCGGCATCGCCATCGGCCATCCGTTCGGCATGACCGGATCGCGTCTGGTCGGCCATGCCCTGATCGAGGGCAAGCGCCGGGGCGTCAAATATGTCGTCGTGTCCATGTGCGTCGCAGGCGGCATGGGCGCGGCCGGTCTGTTCGAGGTCGCCTGATCCATGCAGCTTGCCTTCGCCCCTGAACTCAAGGCCTTTCGCGAAGAGGCCGCCGACTGGCTGAACGGCCAGTTGTCCGGCCCCTTCAAGTCGATCCGTGGCCAGACCAACCAGGTCGACAATGTCGAGGAACGCCGCGCCTGGGAAGCCGCGCTGGGCGAAGCGCGATGGAGCGTCGTCGGCTGGCCGGAGCAATGGGGTGGGCGCGATGCGTCCATCGCCCAGCAGATCATCTTCGCCGAGGAATATGCCCGCGCCAAGGGACCCCCGCGCGCGGGCCATCTGGGCGTCGAGCTGCTCGGCCCGACGCTGCTGGCGATGGGTAACGAGGATCAGAAGGCACGCTTTCTGCCCGACATCGCGCATGGCCGGGCAATCTGGTGTCAGGGCTATTCGGAACCGGGCGCGGGATCGGACCTGGCCAACGTCAAGACCAAGGCGCGGCTGGAGGGCGACCGCTACATCATCGACGGGCAGAAGATCTGGACGTCGATGGGCGTGATCGCCGACTGGTGCTTCGTCGTCTGCCGCACCGAACCGGGCAGCGTGGGCAACAAGGGCCTGTCCTTCCTGATGGTGCCGATGGACCAGCCGGGCGTCGATGCCCGGCCGATCCGGCAGATGACGGGCGAGGCCGAATTTGCCGAGGTCTTCTTCGACGGTGCGGAAGCGCTGGCAATCGACCGGATCGGCGAGGAAGGCGACGGCTGGAAGGTGGCCATGGCATTGCTCGGTTTCGAGCGCGGCGTGTCCACCCTCGCCCAACAGATGCATTTCCGCAACGAACTGGACGAGATCATCGCCGTCGCCAAGGCCAATGGCAAGGCGAAGGACCCGGTGATCCGGCAGAAGATCGCGCAGGCCCATGCGGGTCTGAAGGTCATGCGCTACAATGGTCTGCGCATGCTGTCGGACGGCGAGGGCGCGGAACTGTCCGGCGCGGGCTACACCTACAAGCTCTACTGGTCGCAATGGCACAAGGCGCTGGGCGAACTGGCGATGGACGTGCTGGGACAGGAAGGCGAGATCGGCGTCGATGAAGAGCGTTTCGACAGCCTGACCACCATGTATCTGATGAGCCGGTCCGATACCATCTATGCAGGCACGGACCAGATCCAGCGCAACATCATCTCCGAGCGGGGACTCGGCCTGCCGCGGGAGCCGCGTGGAAAATGACCGAAGCGATGGGGACATGGCCCGAAACGATACCGCACGCCGCGAAGGCGGCGGCGGAGCGCTGGCCCTATGCGGTCGGCCTGATCGAAGGGGAAAAGCGCTGGACCTTTGCGAAGATCTGGGCCGATGCGCGGGCGTCCGCTTCCGCCATGCTGGCGCATGGCGTCGGCCATGGCGACCGGATTGGCATCTGGGCGCCCAATTGCCGGGCATGGATCATCGCGGCGTTGGGCGCGCATATCGTCGGAGCGGCGATCGTGCCGCTCAACACCCGTTTCAAGGGGCAGGAAGCCGCCGACATATTGCGCCGCAGCCATGCCAGGCTGCTGTTCGCGCCGCAGGATTTCCTGGGCACGGACTATAAGGCGCTGCTGGCGGGCGAGGATTTGCCCGATCTGCAGGCCATCATCCACACCGATACGGGTTTCGAGGCCTTTCTGGGGCGCGGCAAGGGCAGCGACGACCCGGCGGTCGACGAAGCCTTTGCCCGGCTGTCAGGCGACGACCTGAGCGACATCATTTTCACCTCCGGCACGACCGGACGACCCAAGGGAGCGCTGACGACCCATCGGCAGGTCGTACAGACCTTCGGCGACTGGGCAGTGCGCGTCGACCTGCGCGAAGGCGACCGCTATCTGATCGTCAACCCCTTCTTCCACACCTTCGGCTACAAGGCGGGGTGGGTGAACTGCTTCACCCGCGGCGCGACGATCGTGCCGATGGCGATGTTCGACGGCGCCGAAATGGTGCGGCAGATCGAACAGAACCGCATCAGCTTCCTGCCGGGGCCGCCGACCATCTATCTGACGCTGCTGCAGGAACTGGCGGGCGACAAGCCCCGCGATTTTTCCTCGCTGCGCGTCGCGGTGACGGGCGCGGCGCCGGTTGCGCCCTCGCTGGTCGAACGGATGCGGCATGAATTGGGCATGTCGAACATCGTCAACGGCTATGGCATGACCGAATGCGGCGTCATCTGCATGACCTGCCAGGGCGACGATGCCGAAACGGTGGCGCATAGCTGCGGTCTGCCGATGCCCGGCATCGAGGTGCGCTGCGTCGATGAAGAAGGGCGCGATGTGCCGACAGGGCAGGCGGGCGAATTCTGGGTGCGCGGCCATTCGGTGATGAAGGGCTATTTGGACGATCCCAAGGCCACGGCCGAGGCGATCGACGCGGACGGGTGGCTGCACACCGGGGACATCGGCGTGCTGGACGAACGCGGTTATCTGGCGATTACCGACCGGAAGAAGGACATGTACATTTCCGGCGGCTTCAACTGCTATCCGGCCGAGATCGAGAAGCTGCTTTCCGCCCATCCGGCAATCGAGATGGCGGCGGTGATCGGCATAGCCGACGAGCGTTTGGGCGAAGTCGGCAAGGCCTTCGTCGTGCTGCGTCCCGGTGCGGAAGCGAGCGAACGCGAAATCATTGGCTGGGCACGCGAGAATATGGCCAATTACAAGGCGCCGCGTCAGGTGGCCTTCGTCGATGCCCTGCCCCGAAATGCCGGGGGCAAGGTGCTTCGCACCGCGCTCCGCGATCTGGAACAACAGGAGAAATAGGATGCCTCTGGACCCTCAACTCGAAGCGATGTTCGCAGGTCAGCCCGAATGGCCGCCCGTGCGCAATTTCCCGGTCGATGCGCTGCGGGAGGCCGTGCGGTCCAGCTCCACCCGGCTCCCACCGCCGCCCGTGACCCTGGCCTCGGTCAGCGACCGCACGATCCCCGGCCCTGCGGGCGACATTCCGGTGCGTATCTATACCCCCGAAGGCGCCGGCCCCTTCCCGATCATCACCTATTTCCATGGCGGCGGCTTTGTCGTCGGCGATCTCGACACGCAGGACATGATCGCGCGCGGGCTGTCCGGGGGAGCCGGAAGCGTCGTGATCTCTGTCGATTATCGTCTGGCGCCCGAACATAAATTCCCAGCGGCCTTCGAGGACGGCTGGGCTGCGGTACAATGGGCGGCGGCCCATGCGGCGGAGCTGGGCGGCGACGCGGCGCTGATGGGGGTGGCGGGCGACAGCGCGGGCGGCGTGATCGCCAGCGCCTGCGCCCTGCTCGCCAAACAGGCAGGCGCGCCGACACTGGCGGCGGTTTTGAACTGGTATGGTCCTGGCATCCATCCGATCCCCGAAGAGGGATCGGCGATCGAGTTCGCCAACGGTCCCGTTCTGCGCATGGACGATGCCCATTATTTCTGGGAACTGCACATCAGGGACGAGTCCGATTATGAGGATTTCCGCGCCAGCCCGATGAAAGCGGCAAGCCATGTCGGCCTGCCCGCCACCTTCATCGCCAGCGCCGAATGCGATCCGATCCGCGACGCTGTGGAAGCCTATGGCCCGGTACTGGAACAAGCGGGTGTCGAGGTCGAGGTGAAGCGCTATCCCGGCATGGTCCATGGCTTCGTGTCGTGGCTGGGCTTCCTGCCGGGCGCGCAGGCGGCGATGGCCGACGCCTGCGCCTTTGCGCAGAAGCAGTTCGCGGCGGTTCGTCAGGACGCCTGATCCGATTTCAGGGGAAGGAACGGCGCCGTCCGGCAGGATGGCGCCGTTCTTTTTATGACATGCGGGCAATCAGCGCGCGTGCATCCGCCGACCCGTCGAGCAGCCGGTTAATGCGGCAGGCGACCTTCCACCCCTCTGCGGTTCGCATGAGTTGCCAGAGATTGGCCGACACGCGATGCGCTTCCCAGCCGTCTTCGGCCTTCCGGAACACCACCGAATAGGTGCGCGCCGCCGCCCGGTCACCGTCGAGATCGATGACCGGCGGACTGAGCACATGCGCCGCGCCGCCGTGGATCAGCTGCTGATGACTTTCGCCTTCCAGCAGCGCCCGGATCGCGGTGCGCCCCTGATAGCTGCCGAAGCCGCCGACCTCGTAAATTCCGTCTTCGGTCCATAGCGCCGCCGCGCCCGCGCAGTCGCCGCTATCGGCGAGCGGACCATAGCGGGCGATGAGATCGCGAATGGCCTCCCGATCCTCCAGCGCGGCGATGCGCGCCGCGAGGGGATCGGTCAAAGCTGTACCACCTTGCATTGGGGCACCGGATGGTCCGTCGCCTCGATCCAGCGCCAAAGCCCCGTGCCGCTGCGATGGCCCGACAGATCGATCCAGTTGCCATAGCCGGGGTCGCGGTCGGCGCAGACGAGGATGACGCTGCCGTCCGCCTCATATTTCGCCTGCGCGCCGTTGACCCAGACCTTGCGGTTCACATGGTCCATCGATTCCATCCACCAATTGTCGATCTGGAAATTCCAGAAGCGGCATTCGGGCGGCTTTGCGGTGATGACCAGCGCTTCACCGGGCGCGAGATCATAATAGATATGGCCATACCAGATTTTCGGATCACCGCCCGCCCGTTGATAGACGGACTGGTCCTTCCCCTCATAGATGCGATTGGGTTCTTCCATGAACCACTGGCTCCAGTCGGCAAAGGTGTTGGCCGTGCCGCGCACCCAGGCCGCCGCACCCGCGAGCTGCACCTCTATGGTTTCGGGCGAGAGGATCGCGGGAACGGCCGGTCCCTCGCTGATCCGTTCGATCCGGACATCGGCGGCCACTTCGGTCCGCTTGTCGTTGAAGGTCTGACGAATGATGAGCAAGGTCGTGTCGTCGGCCATGGGCAGCCAGTTGCCGGGCTTTTCCGTTTTGCTGACGATGATTTCGAAACTGCCGTCAGGGGCGATCGCCATGTCGGCCAACTCGATCTCTCCGGTCGAGGCCATGGTGCCGTCGATCGCGTAACGGTTCGCCTTCGACCCTATCGAGAAATAGGGCACGCTGTTGCGCGTTCCCGTGATGCGATAGTCGCGGTCGCCGCGCACGACGATCTGCTGATAGAGATTGTCAGGATTGTCGGCACCGATCTTGATGGCGTCGTCCGTCAGCAGGAAGATGCGCGGAAAATCCGGATCGCTCGAATCGACCAGCATGTTGAGCGCGGTGCGGGTCAGGCGCGAGAGATAACGCAGCCCTTCGGCCTGATCGATCGCGGTGCCGGGCGCGCTGGGCCGGTCCAGCACTTCGCCCGCCTGCGCGAGCTGCTCGCAAAAATTCCGCCAGGTTGCGGATAGCCGCAACTCCTTGCCGTCGCCCATGGCCATCTCCTCATATGCGTATTTGATTGACGATTTATCGTATATTTGCACGATGTAACGCAAATTTTTTCGTTCATATGCGTAACTAAAGGAGAGAATTATGACGGTTCAGGCGTTCAGCTTCACCAAGATCGAGGTCAAGGACATTGCCGTCGCCGAAGCCTTTTACACCGCCGCGCTGGGGCTGGAGGTCGTCGGCCGGGTAAATTTCGGTGAGGGCGAGCGGCTGATGCATGAAGTGATCCTCGCGCTGCCCGGATC
The DNA here is from genome assembly GCF_041987595.1 of Sphingobium sp. Classification (GTDB taxonomy): domain Bacteria; phylum Pseudomonadota; class Alphaproteobacteria; order Sphingomonadales; family Sphingomonadaceae; genus Sphingobium. The sequence goes on from NZ_JBHIWJ010000011.1 coordinate 66,375, forward strand.
GCGACCGCCCGCCCCCAATCTTATCATCATCAGCTATCCCAATGCCGCCTGCCCGACGCCGGGCGAGGCGACGACCGGCTTCATGGTCGCCGATCTCGACGCCGCCCTCGCCCGCGCGACGGCGGCGGGCGCCACCATCGACATTCCCGCCACCGACGTCCCCGAACATGGCCTGCGGCTGGCCTTCATCCTCGATCCGCTCGGTCACCGGATCGAACTGCTGCAACAGATCGGCGCCTGAGCCGCCCGGAGCCTGTTTGGAAACCCTCTCCCGACAGGCTCTCAAACCTCATGATCGACCAGCGCGCGGGTTACTTCCCCGGCCTTGAGCGCGGCGATCGCCTCCGCGATCCGGGCCAGCGGCCACACGCCGCTGACCTGATCGGCGAGATTCAGCCGCCCGTCCCGCGCCTGCGCGATCAGTTCCGGATAATCGCGGTCGGGCAAGGCGCCGCCGTTCATCGTAGCGATCACCGCACCGCCCAAAAGGAAGCTGTCGAGCGGCAGCGCCGCCTGCGCGCCCGACCGCGACATGCCGATCAGCACCACGCGCCCGCCGCGCTTCGTGCAGCGGAGCGCCGTTTCGATGGCGCCGACTGCGCCGCTGCATTCGACAACCAGATCGATGGGGCCGTGGTCCCGCGCCAGCGCCGCGGCGGCAGACGCACTGTCCTGCGCCGGATCGGCCAGCATGAAGGCGGACGCACCGAATTGTCGCGCCGCCGTTTCCTTGGCCGGATTGGCATCGACGGCGATCACATGCGCACCGATGCGCGCCGCGCCCTGAATGGCGTTCACGCCGATCCCGCCGACGCCAAACACCACCACATTGTCCTCCGCGCGCACCTGACCCAGCACCCGCGACGCGCAGACGCCGGTTGAAACGGCGCACCCGATGAGTGCCCCCTGTTCCGGCGGCATGTCGTCAATGGCGAAGAGTTGCGACGCCTTCACCACGACCTCTCCGGCGAAGGAGGAGACATTGGCGAAGGAGGCCACTGGCTTGCCATCCATTGCAAAGGGGAAATTGGGCGCAAAGCCCCAGTTGATGTCGCAATTATGCGGCTCGCCGCGGCGACATTCCCGGCATTGGCCGCACGGCGTCTGGGTGCCGATGGTCACGCGGTCGCCCACGGCCCAGCCCTCGACCCCCTGTCCCAGTTCCAACACCTCACCCGCCGCC
>NZ_JBHIWJ010000012.1:0-66921 GCF_041987595.1 Sphingobium sp.
ATCTTGCCCTCGGCCGCGTGGAGCGACACCTGCGACCCTTCGGGCAGCTTGCGGGCGATGTCGAACAGGGTGTGCGCGCTGATCGTGGTGGCGCCGGGCTGTTCGACCTGCGCCGACACGCTTTCAACGATCTGGAGGTCTAGATCGGTCGCCATCAGCTTGATCGCGCCGTCGGCTGACGCTTCGATCAGCACGTTGGACAGGATCGGAATCGTGTTGCGCCGCTCAACCACCGACTGGACGTGGCTGAGGCTCTTGAGGAGCGTTGCGCGTTCGATGGTGGCCTTCATGTCCCTGTTCTGTCCGTTTCTTTTCTTGCGAAAGCCCGGAGACGGTCGAATCCGGGCGACAATGATGGATGATCCTTCATAGCCGCTGTTGCGGCCCCTGCAAGCGCTCGCTGATCCTTTCGTTTCGATCAGGGTTGCAAAAAGGAACGGCATGGGCTTTCCCGGACATGTGAAACGCCTGGCCGCCCTTGCCCTCCTCCTGCTGACGATCGGCGCACTGTCCGGAACCGGGGCGCAGGCACGCGATTCTTTGGGCGTGTTCGATGCCTGGGGCGCGTTCCGCGATCCCCTCGCGCCCCGCTGCTATGCAATCGCCATGCCGGTGTCGGCAAAGCCGGCGGGCTTTGCCGCGGTGGGGAGCTGGCCGCGCCGGCGGGTACGCGGTCAGGTGCATTTTCGCCTGAGCCGGATGCGGGGCAGCGATGCGGCGGTGATCCTGAATGTCGGCGACCGGCGCTTTACGCTGGTGGCGGGACAGGTCGACGCCTGGGCGCCGGACGCGCGGGCTGATGCGGCCATCATCGCGGCGATGCGATCGGCCACCAGCATGAGCGTGCAGACGCGGGATGCGCGGGGGCGCGGTTTTGCCGACACCTACGCGCTGCGCGGGGCAGCCACGGCGATCGATGCGGCGGCTCTGGGTTGCGCGCGGCTGCGCTGAGGCGCTGCCCTTTCAAAATCCCCAGAAATCGGCTATGGGCGCGGCCATGCAGACAGCCGCCAACCCCCTGATGCCGATTCCCGGCGCTATCGACCCTGTGCCCGTGCCCCGCGCAGTGACGCCCCGCGAGGATGGGCGCGTCGACCTGATGGGGCTGTCGCGCCCGCAGATCAAGGGCGCGCTGGAGGAAGCGGGTCTCGACCAGAAGCAGGCGAAGCTGCGCTCCAAGCAGCTGTTCCACTGGCTCTATCATCGCGGCGAAACCGATTTCGACGCGATGACCGACCTTGCCAAGCCGATGCGCGGCTGGATGGCCGAACGTTTCGTCGTCGGCCGTCCGCAGGTCGTCGAGGCGCAGGTGTCGAGCGACGGCACCCGCAAATGGCTGCTGCGCTCGGACGACGGGCAGGATTATGAGATGGTGTTCATCCCGGACGCGGATCGCGGCACCCTTTGCGTATCCAGCCAGGTGGGCTGCACGTTGAACTGCCGTTTCTGCCACACCGGCACGATGCGGCTGGTGCGCAATCTGACGCCGGGCGAGATTGTGGGTCAGGTGATGCTGGCCCGCGACGCGTTGGGTGAGTGGCCCAAAGGCAGCATGGCGTCGGCCAATGACGATGAGGGCGACGACGCCTCCCAATATACGACCGACGGCCGGATGCTGACCAACATCGTGATGATGGGCATGGGCGAGCCGCTCTATAATTTCGACCATGTGCGCGACGCGCTGAAGGTCGTGATGGATGGCGACGGCCTTGCCCTGTCGAAGCGGCGGATCACCCTGTCGACCTCCGGCGTGGTGCCGATGATGGCGCGCGCGGGAGAGGAGATCGGCGTGAACCTTGCCGTATCGCTCCATGCCGTGACCAAGGATGTGCGCGACGAGCTGGTCCCGCTCAACAGGAAATACGGCATCGAGCAGCTGTTGCAGGCCTGCGCCGACTATCCGGGCGCGAACAATGCGCGGCGCATCACCTTCGAATATGTGATGATCAGGGACAAGAATGACAGCGACGCGGACGCGCATGAGCTGGTTCGGTTGCTCCGCCAGTATCAGCTGCCCGCGAAGGTCAATCTGATCCCGTTCAATCCCTGGCCGGGCACGGATTATGAATGTTCGACGCCCGAACGGATCCGGCGTTTTTCCGACATCGTGTTCGAGGGCGGGATCAGCGCGCCGGTGCGCACGCCGCGCGGACGGGACATCATGGCCGCCTGCGGGCAGCTCAAATCGGCTTCGGAAAAGAAGAGCCGGGCCGAACTGGACCGGCTGGCAGCGGAGAAGCAAGCCGCGCTCGGATAGAGCGGGGACGATAGGGCGCGCTTTCGTGGCGCGAGACGAAACCCCGCCCGGAACGGCGGGGTTTTTCTTGTGCGTTTCGTCCGGGCGGTTTGAACGGGTGAGCAGGAATGACGGACGAAGAGATGGAACGGATCGCAACGGGCTTTTGCACCCGGACGCTGCCCAGGGAGGAATGGACCCATATGGCCCATTTCTCGACGGCGTTATGGCTGATGCTGCGACGGCCCGATCTGGTGCCCGAGCGCGACATGCCGGGAATGATCGCGGCCTATAATGAAAGCGTCGGCGGGGTGAACAGCGATACGTCCGGCTATCATGAAACGATTACGCAGGCTTCGTTGCGGGCGGCACGGGCCGTGCTGGCGAGCCTGCCCGACGGCGCGACGCCGCAGGCGGCCTTTGCCGCTCTGATGGCCTCGCCCATGGCCGACAAGGACTGGCTCTTTACCTATTGGTCACGAGAGCGGCTGATGTCGGTGGAGGCGCGGCGCGGCTGGGTCGAGCCGGACGTCACGCCCTTGCCCTGGGCATAGAAAAAGGGCGGCCCCGGCAGGGACCGCCCTTTCCTTGTTCCATCCGAGAGGGATTAGAAACGGAAACCGATGCCGACAACGCCAGCGTCGCGGCCGCCGAGGCCGTCTTCATATTCGCTGCGCTGATATTCAGCCGAGATGTAGGTGTTGCCGGTCACGGCGAATTCCACGCCGCCGCCGTAACGCACGCCTTCATAGTTGATGTTCGTGCCAGCGGCCTCGAAACGGGTGTCGGCATAACCAACCTTGCCGAACGCCAGGACGCGCGGGGTCACGACATAGCCGAGGCGCACCGAAGCGGCCAGATCACGGCTGACGTCGACGCCGCCTTCCTCGACGGTGGAATCGCTGAACGACACTTCCGGACCGAAGGTGATGCGCGGCGCGACGGCAAGGTCGTAACCAGCGCTGACGCCGTAGGCGAAGCCGTCCTGCCCACCGATCTTGTCATAGCCCAGCGTCACGCCCGCGCGCGGGCCGGTGAAGGGCGCAGCGTCCTGAGCGAAAGCGGGAGCGGAAACGGCGGCAGCAGCCAGGGCTGCGAAAATCACAGTCTTCATAAAGTCCTCATATTCCGAATAACGCCATCGCCAAGAAATATGGCAGGCGTTTTCTGTTCTCTTACGGGCGGCGTTGCGTTTTTATACTATCATCACCTCTTGAAGACCGATCTTACTCAGCCTTCTTCCCGTCCTGCATGCAGCGATATGCCTCGCTGACGCCGCGCATATGTAACCTGATTGTCATTGTTGCAATATGGATATGAACTTTATTGAATGGTGCTGCCTTTTCGCAACAGTCTCAATAGGAAAGGGGCGGCCCCATGGGACCGCCCCTTCCGCGCTGCATGCAGCAAGGTCTCTTTAGAAGCGGAAACCGACGCCGACCAGACCCGCATCGCGGCCGCCGAAGTTCGATTCATATTCGGTGCGCTGATATTCCGCCGAAATATAGGTGCGCGGCGTCACCGAATATTCCAGACCGCCGCCATAGCGCACGGCTTCCAGCGAATAATGGCCGCCGGCGACCGGCTCGAAACGGGTGTTGGCATAGCCGACCTTGCCGAACGCCAGCACCTTCGGCGTCACGACATAGCCCAGACGCACCGACGCGGCGAGATCGCGGCTGACGTCGGTGGCCGCGCTGTCGGTGGTGGCGTCGCTGAAGGACACTTCCGGGCCGACGGTGATGCGCGGCGTCACGGCCAGGTCATAGCCCGCGGTCCCGCCATAGCTGAAGCCGTCATCGCCCTGAATCTTGTCGAAGCCCATGGTGATGCCAGCGCGCGGACCAGTAAAAGGCGCGGCGTCCTGAGCAAAAGCCGGAACAGAAACAGAGGCGGCAGCAATGGCCGCAAAAATAACAGTCTTCATGATATTCCTCATAACTTATCTGATACCCTGACCGGTACGAGTTTTATCTAAGGTCTCAATCGGTTTTTAAAAGGGACTGATTTTTAAAAATCTTTGATCCCATCTCTCTTGAAATATCAGGGAATCGATCCATACGAACTTCAACTACCCGGAAATTTGACTTGGCACCGGGCAAGCGCGCTTATGGACCCGGAAGCTGGCTGCCACATGAACGGAAACATGAAATTGCGTTCACCTGCGGAACGATCCCGAGATTTTGACCTTTCTGATGCAAAAGGGTAACAGGTGCGCATGGATAGCACGCCATCTGGGCCTGCACTGGCCGAACCCCGAACGGTGCTCCGCCACCGGCTGGCGACGCGGCTGTGGCACTGGCTGAATGCCGCCCTTCTCTACGTGCTGTTCACCAGCGGGCTTGGCATCTTCAATGCGCATCCCCGGCTCTACTGGGGACAATATGGCGCAAATTACGACCATGCCTGGCTGACGCTGGAGCGGTTCGGCAGCTGGATCACCCTGCCCGCTCATTATGATCTGGCGATGTCGCGCCACTGGCATCTGGCCGCCGCGCCGATTTTCGCCTTTGCCCTGCTCTTCTATATGCTCTGGAGCCTGTTGGGCCATCTCGGACGCGACCTCGCCTTCCGCCGGGGGGAGCTGGCGCCGCGCCATATCTGGCAGGACATCAGGGACCATGCGCGTTTGCGCTTCCCAACCGGGGAGGCGGCACTGCGCTATAATGTGCTGCAAAAGGCCAGCTATATCGGCGTGATCTTCGTGGCTCTGCCGCTGGTGATCCTGACCGGCCTCACCATGTCGCCGGGCATGAATGCGGCCTGGCCCTGGCTGGTGGACCTTTTCGGCGGCAGGCAGTCGGCGCGGTCGATCCATTTCATCGCGGCGTTCAGCCTCGTCGCTTTCTTTCTGGCGCATATCATCATGGTCATCCTTGCCGGGCCGGTGAATGAGATCCGGTCGATGATCACCGGCCGCTATAAAGTGCCGGCGGCGCGGGCATGAGTCTGATCCTCAACCGGCGGAACCTGATCCTGGGGGCAGCCGCGACGCTTGCGGGCTGCGACCGGCTGGCGCGCAACCCGACCGTGCGCGAAGCGCTGTTTTCCGCCGAAAATTTCCACAAATGGGCGCAGCGCAGCCTGATGGTCCGCGACGCCATGGCGCATGAATTCCGGCCGGACCAGATTTCACCCTTCTTCCGCCCCAACGGCACCGCCAATCCGAATACGCCCGAATATAAGGCGCTGTGGCGCGATGGCTTTGCCGGCTGGCGGCTGAAAATTGGCGGACTGGTCGAACGCCCCCTCTCGCTGTCCTTGGCGCAACTCCGCTCCCTGCCCCATCGCGAACAGATCACGCGGCATGATTGCGTCGAGGGATGGAGCGCGATCGGCAAATGGCGGGGCGTGCCGCTGAAGCCGATTCTGGATGCGGCGCGACTGCGCGACGGGGCGCGCTATATCGTCTTTCACTGCGCCGACGACATGGGCGGGGGCAAGGGCTATTATGAAAGCATCGATCTGGTCGATGCGTTTCACCCCCAGACCATCCTTGCCTTCGCGTTGAACGATGAGCCGCTGCGGGTCGCCAACGGCGCGCCGCTGAGGCTCCGGGTAGAGCGGCAGCTGGGCTACAAGCAGGCGAAATATCTGATGGAAATCGAAGCGGTTGCGCGGCTCGACCATGTTTACGGGGGCAAGGGCGGCTTCTGGGAGGACCATGCCGGCTATGACTGGTATGCGGGCATTTGACGCGCCTTCAATGACCTGACAGGTTGCGCGGCATGAAATTGTTCGATCGGGTCATCAAACGGTTGGTCACGCGTGGCCAGCTTTCCATTTTCTACCATGACGGCAAGAAGATCACGGTCGGGACACCCGAGCCGGGCTTTCCCGCCCTGGCGCTGAAATTCAGCGATGCGCGGGTGCCGTTCGACATCATCAGGGACCCGCGCCTGGGCATGGCGGAGGCCTTTATCGACGGGCGCGTCACGATCGAGGGCGGCGGGATCATGGAGCTGATCTCGCTGATCCGGATGAACAATGCCTGGGAAACAGGCAAGTCGATCAGCGATCTTGGGTCGGTCAAGCGCGGCTTGAAGGCGATCCGGCGCAAGCTGTGGGCGGCCAATCACCGGGCGCGGTCAAAGGCCAATGTCGCCCATCATTACGATCTTTCCGGGGCGCTCTACGCCCTCTTCCTCGATCGCGACCGGCAATATAGCTGCGCCTATTTCCCCGACGCCGACAATGAGGCCGGGATCAGTCTGGAGCAGGCGCAGGAGGACAAGAAGGCGCACATCGCCGCCAAGCTGCACCTGAAGCCCGGCATGAAGGTGCTGGACATCGGCTGCGGCTGGGGCGGGATGGCGCTGTATCTGCACCGCACCTGCGGCGTGGACGTGACCGGCATCACCCTGTCGGAAGAGCAGCTGAAAGTCGCGCGGCAGCGGGCGCAGGATGCGGGCGTCGCCGATCATGTGCGTTTCGAGCTGATCGACTATCGCGACATGCAGGGGCCGTTCGACCGCATCGTGTCGGTGGGTATGTTCGAACATGTCGGCACCAGGGATTACCGCACCTTCTACAATAAATGCCGCGAGTTGCTGGCGACGGATGGGGTGATGCTGATCCACACCATCGGCCGGGTCGACGGGCCGGGCGTCACCGACGCCTTCACCCAGAAATATATCTTCCCCGGCGGCTATATTCCGGCCCTCTCCGAAATGATCCAGGGCAGCGAGGGAACGCGGCTGATGGTGACGGATGTGGAGGTGCTGCGGATGCATTACGGCCTCACCATCCGCGAATGGTACAAGCGGACGCTGGCGCACAAGGCGGACATCGTCGCGTTGTATGACGAGCGCTTCTTCCGGCTCTGGACCTTCTATCTGGCCGGAGCCGCGACCGTTTTCGAACATGGCGGCATGGTGAATTATCAGGTTCAATATGTCCGCGACCGCCGCGTCCTGCCGATCACGCGCGACTATATGCTGGAGGCGGAGAGCGCGCTGCGCGGCCGCTGATTGACCATGAATATTCGCTGACAGCGCCGTTCCCGGACGGTTCAGTCAGTCTGCGGCATCTTCCCCCCATGTCCCCGGTAACGGGCGTGCATGTGAGGAGAGTAAGAGATGAACATCTTGTGGAAGGGCGTCGCGGCGCTGGGGCTGGCGATCAGTGCCATGGGCGTAAGCGCGGCTCCGGCCCAGGCGCAATATTATGGCGGCCGTGATTATGGCTATCGTGACGGTTACCGCGGCGACCGTTATGATGATCGCCGTTGGGACAATCGGCGCGACTGGCGCGATCATCGCCGGCATTGGCGCGATGACCGACGGGGCTACTGGCGCGGCCACTATCGTCAGCGCTGCTGGACCGAATGGCGCTATAACCATTATCGCGACAGGCGTGTGAAAATCCGGGTCTGCAACTGACCGGCGCGTCAGCCATGATCTGACCGGAAATCCTCCCCATCGGTGGGCGGGGAGGATGCCGACAATGAAGGCGCCGCATTTGCGCCATGGAATATGGGTCGCTCGCCGATTGCACCGGCGGGCGGCTTACGGCATTTTCTGAAGCATGAGCGATCCCATGCCCGTCATCCAGAGCCTGCTCGCCGGCTTGCCCATCTTCCTGCTGCACCTGTCCTGCGCGACGCTGGCATGGCTTGCGGCGCTGGCGCTTTACATGTGGATCACGCCGCATGACGAATTCGCGCTGATCCGCGCGGGCAATGAGGCGGCGGCCATCTCGCTGGGCGGCGCGGCCATCGGTCTTGGCATCCCGCTGGGCTTTTGCCTCGCCGGATCGGTCAATGTCTGGGACATCATGATCTGGGGCAGCGTCACGCTGATCCTGCAACTCATCGCCTTTCGCTTCGTCGATTATCTGATCGGCTCGCTGTCCGCGCGGATCGAGGCCAATGAGCGTTCGGCGGCGGTTTTCCTGGCGATGATGAAGATCGCCATCGCCTGCCTTACCGCCGGCGCGGTGGCAGGCTGAGCCGTGGCGCGGCGGGGGTGCCTGCCCTTGCTGGTCAGCGCGGTGCTGGCGTTGCTGTGGGTCAGCGAGACGACGCGGGCCCCCACGCTTCGAATCGAGGAATATGACCCGCGCTCGCCCCGCCGACCGCTGCCGCAATGGAGCGACGAGGCTTTCGTCATCGAAGATCGTCCGGGCGGCCCCGCCGACAGCATGGGCACCACCTTTGCCGTCGACCGCCAGGGTACATGGCTGACCGCCGGGCATGTGACCCATGATTGCGCGCGCGTGGGTATAGAAGAAGGCGGCGTCGCCCGCGAGGTCTTCCATGTCGTTGCAAGCCGGGAGGCCGATGCGGCGCTGGTGCGCGGCGGTATGCCGAGCGGCCAGTCCCTGCCCCTGTCGGACGCGATGCCGCCGCCCGGATCGGTCGGCTATCATATGGGCTTTCCCGGAGGACAGCCGACGCTGGTGATATCCGAACTGATCGGCGCCGCCCGCGCCCGGCGGGGACGGACAGAAGGGGGGCGGGCAGAGGGAGCGCGGTCGGAAGCGGGACAGGTCGAGGAAAGCCAGCCCGTGCTCGCCTGGGCGGAGCGGACCAGAATCCCCGTGGGAGACGGCACGCTGTCGGGCATCAGCGGCGGACCGGTCTTTGCCGAGGACGGCCATGTCGTGGGCGTCAACAGCGCCGCGACCGACCGGCGCGGCCGTATCCTGACCGTTCCGCCCGATGCCATGAGCCGGCTGGTCATGGCCAGCCGGGCCGTCAGCGACCGTCCTGTCGCCTATCCCTTCATCGATCCCGGCGAAGCGCTGGCCCGGTTCCAGTCCTGGCTCGCGCAGGGGGTAATCCGCCGGATATTCTGCGATGTGGATGACCATGCAGGACAGTTGACGGGAGGACGGCCAAAGAGGTAGTCCGCGACCAAATTGACAGGATTTGGACCATCATGAGCGATACGCCCCCCGACCGCCTTTCCACCAACCCCAAAAGTCCCTTTTTCGACATGGATGTGCTTCAGCGCGGCATCGGCATCCGGTTCAAGGACCGGGTGCGTAACGATGTCGAGGAATATAGCATTTCCGAAGGCTGGATTCGCGTCGCCGCGGGCAAGACCCGCGACCGTCATGGCCAGCCGCTGACGATCAAGCTGTCCGGGCCGGTGGAAGCCTGGTACGAAAATCCTGCGGAAGGCGCCGAAGAAGAAGCGGCGGAAAAGGGCGAATAAGCCCCCTCCCGAAAACCGGAAAAGGGCGCGGTCTGGACATCGGACCGCGCCCTTTTCATTTGGCTGCGCACGCCGTTCAGCGCAGTGCCGCGTCCCGCTTCACATCGGCGATGATGTCTCCCAGCGACCGGGCGGAGGGCGACGCATCGGCGATGCGGATGGCGCGCATGTCCATGGCAAGACGCGGCTGGCCCAGGGCGCGGGCCTTGCGCGGCGGAGCGGCATATTCGTCGGGATCGTCTGCGCGGCTCTCCGCACGGGCCAGCCGAATGCTGTCACCCAACGCCGGATCGGGCCGGAACTCACGCAATCCCGGCTTGTCGGGATAGATGAAGCCGAAGGTCGGGTTCGTCCGCGCCCCCATCTGGCCGGTCGGGCTGTGCCAGACGCGCACCTCGCTCCAGTCGCCCGCATCCGACACGTCGATGGCCAGCACATCTTCCTCGATCGCGCCGGGTATCGACCAGTTGGCGTGCCGGATCAGCACCCGCCGCTCGTCCAGCACCCGGCTGACCACGGCGACATGGCCCAGCACCATGGGTCCGGCCGGACGGAAGGCCAGCACCGCGCCCTTCCGCGGCATATGCCCGCGCCTGTAATGATTTTCCGCCTGATCCCACCAGGTCAGCGCGTCGCCATAGAGCTGGACGCCGGACACGACGCGCGCATAGGGCACGCATTGCAGCACGGTCGCGCCCAGAACAGGCGTCGTGATCAGGCCGGACAGCAGCAAGGCCGCCCAGCGCATCGTTCGAAAATTCATGCGACCCCGAAAGTCAGAATCGCCCCACCGCCGGAGAGAGTAGGCGGCCGTCCCTTAGGAACTGGTTAAAATGTCAGAAAGCACCGCGGGCAGAGTCGCTGCCGGCGGTTGCGCGGTCGGCCATGGCGATCTGCACCGGCATGTCGTTCGACTTGTGCGCGTAGATGAAGCCCCTGGCGGCATTGGAGCGCAGCCCCAGATCGCCGATCGGGCCATACCAGACGCGAACGTCGGTCCAGTCATTGTTGGGCGACACGTCGATGGCGCGGACATTGCGCTCGACGCCGCCGCGATAGGACCAGTTGGCATGGGTCAGCAGCACTTCGCGCTCGCTGACGACCTTGCTGACCATCGCGACATGGCCGACCGGCATCGACCGGCTGGCGGCGAAGGCGAGAACGGCGCCGACGCGCGGCTCATGGCCACGGTCATAGCGGCCCTCGGCCTGACCCCACCACGTATTGGCGTTGCCATAGAGTTCGATACCGGAAACCTGACGGGCGAACGGTGCACACTGGAGGACGCCGGCAGCGGCCGGGGTCGTGATCAGGGCGCCCAGTGCGAGCGTTACCGCTGCGACAAAAGCGCGAAAACCACCGATCATGAAATGCGACCCCCGACTGTTTTTTAGGAACCAACCCCGTGAAAAGGCTTAGGGCAGACGCCGGACGAGTTGAAAAGCGACGAGCGACGAGTCGTTTTCTGGACGCGTCAACCCGCGGAACGAAAGACATGGCCCGCCGTTACGGCAAACCGGCTCGATTCGTGCAACTCGTTGAAAAGACTGTCTTCCGTTCCAGTCATCCAGACCTGACCGCCCGTTTCGCCCAGCCGTTCGAACAGCGCCGCTCGTCGTGACGGGTCGAGATGGGCCGCCACTTCGTCGAGCAGCAGCACGGGCGGCTGACCGCGATGAGCGGTGACCAGCGCGGCGTGGGCAAGCAGGATCGAGAGCAGCAGGGCCTTCTGCTCGCCGGTCGAACAGAGCGCGGCGGCCTGCCCCTTGGCGGCATGGGTGACGGCCAGATCCTGCCGGTGCGGGCCGGACAGGGTCCGCCCGGCGGCGGCGTCGCGGCGGCGCTCCCGCGCCAGACGGCGACCGAGCGGTTCGCCCCCCTCCTCCTCGCTCTCGATCGCCAGCAGCGGGCGGGCGAAGGGATGATCGGGCTGCCCCTCCAGCGCGGCGCAGAGGCGGGCGACCAGATCGGCGCGGGCAGCCGCCAGCGCGGTGCCATGCTCGTCCATTTGCGCTTCCAGCGCGCTCAGCCAGCCCGGATCGGCGCCATGCAGGTCGCCCAGCAGCCGGTTGCGCGCCCGCATCGCTGCCTCATAACGGGCGCTGTGGACGGCATGGGCGGGATGCAGCGCCAGCGTCAGTCGGTCCAGAAAGCGCCGTCGCCCGCCGGGGCTGTCCATGAACAGCCGATCCATCGCCGGGGTCAGCCAGACGATCGAGAGATGGTCCGCCAGCGCATTGGCGGAGGAGGCGACGCCGCCGATCCGCACCTGCCGCCGGTCTGGCGTTGCGGCGAGAACGCCGGTGCCAAGCATCGCGCCGTCCACTTCGGCGGCTATGCCGAAACCGCCCGCACCGTCCTGCCGCACCATGTCGCGCAGGGCAGCGCCGCGCAGCCCGCGGCCGGGCGCCAGCATGGAGATCGCTTCCAATATGTTGGTCTTGCCCGCGCCATTTTCGCCGGTCAACACGATGAACGCATGACCGGGCACGATCAGCGCGTCCGCATGGTTGCGGAAATCGCTTAAGGTGAGACGGCCGATCATGCGGACGCTCTAGAGTGTTTTCACTTTGAGCGAAAACACTCTTGTCTTTCCATGCCGCATTTTCGCTTGGAAATGCTCCGGCGACGGCCGGCGCGCCGACAAAGCGCTTCGCACTTCAACTGCAACGCTTGCGGGTCACGGCCCTCCCGTCGTTCAGCACGGTCAGTTCGCGACCGTTCGCCGACGGGCGCAGCTCCAGCCTCTTGGTCCAGCTCTGCCCTTCGCCCGTGAAGGCGGCGTCGATGCGGATCGCGCCATCGGGACCATGGGACAGGCCGGTCACCTTGCCCTCGCTTTCGAGGAAGATCAGACTGGTGGGCGTAACCGTCAGCTCCAGTTCGGTCGCGCGATCGGCGCAACTTTCGTCAAGCCCCTTCCAGCGCCCCTGCACGCTGGCAGGCATGGTTGATCCGGACGGCGCTTCCCGGGCTGGCGACGCGGGAGCCGGTTCAGCGGTCTGGATGCCGTTCGACCCCTCCGGCACCGCCCGAACGTCGGGCAGCGTCTGATCGACGATGTTGGTCACGACACCGGACTTCTCATCCTGCCTGTCGCCGCAGGCCGCCAGCATCAGCAGCGGCAGGAGGATCGTTGCGCGCATGGGAAGAAAACCGGCGCTTCGCCAAGGGGTTCCCGCATTGGCGCCCTCTGATGTCATCTCTGCTGCACTCCGTCCGATTGGCACGCCATCATGCCATGCCTGTCCCGGCAAGGGAGGATTTTTCTCTCGCGCCTGATCCGAACGGACGGCTGCCAGATCCTGTTCGGCGGACTTGCGCCCGGCAAAGCTTGCGGCCATCACCATGATCCTGCACTATTTTCGGGAGCCGCCACCATGAAGAGGAAGCCGATGATGAAAAGCATGAAGATCGCCCTTGCTCTTGCCGCGGCCGCGCTGGGTACGCAGGGCGCGATGGCGGCGCTGGCCGTGGGCGCGAAGGCCCCCGACTTCACCACGCGCGGCGCGCTGGCGGGCAAGACCTTTACCCTGACGCTGTCGCACCAGCTGAAGCGCGGGCCGGTGGTCCTCTATTTCTTCCCCAAGGCCTTCACGCCGGGTTGTTCGGCCGAAGCGCGGGAATTTGCCGAACATATCGAGGATTTCAAAAAGGCGGGCGCGACCGTGATCGGCATGTCGGCCGATCCGGTGGACGATCTGGTCGCCTTCTCGACCAAGGAATGCGCGGGCAAATTCGCGGTGGCATCGGCTGGCCCCGCGATCGTGTCGGGCTATGATGTTGCGCTCAAGATGCGGCCGGGCATGACCGATCGCACCTCCTATGTCATCGCGCCCAGCGGCCGCATCGCCTTTGTCCATAGCGAGATGAACTATGCCGGTCATGTGAAGAGCACGCTGGCCGCCGTGGAGGCGATGAAGCAGAAATAATCATTTCCCGCGCTTCACATAGGTGTCGAACCAGCCAAGCGTCGCCTTCCACGCGGCCTTGGCGGCGGCTTCGTCATAGCTGGGGCGATAGTCCGCCATGAAGCCATGGTCGGCGCCGGGGTAGACGGTGATCGCATCCGGCGGCGATTTGCCGGCAAGCGTCAGCGCCGCCTTCATCTTTTCCACGTCGGCCACGGGAATACCCTTGTCTAGCGCGCCATATTGGCCCAGCACCGGGGCCTTGAGCGCGCTCACCCGTTCGATGACGCTGAGGGGCTGCAGTTCCGTCCTGTCGCTGATGAGCCGGCCGTAGAAGGCGACCCCCGCATCCAGATCCCGCGCGTGGGCCGCGTAGAGCCACACCATCCGCCCGCCCCAGCAAAAGCCGGTGATGCCGCGCCGTGTCCCGTCGCCGCCATGTCCGCTGGCCCAGACATAGGTGGCATCGATATCGCTCAGGACCTGCGCGTCCGGCGCCCTGGAAACGATGGTGGCGATGAGCTGCCTGAAGTCCGCGACCTTGGTGGCGTCCCCATGACGCGCGAACAGGTCGGGCGCGATCGCATAATAGCCTGCCCTCGCAAAACGGCGGCACATGTCGCGTATCCATTCATGGACGCCGAAAATTTCATGAACGACGCAGATGACGGGTGCGCTCTTCGCGGCGGCTGGTCGGGCGACGAAAGCGGGCATGGCAAAGCCGTCATCCGCCCTGATCGACACCGTCTCTTCCTTCAGCCCCTCGCCGGAGGTCTGTACGGCGCTGCTGGAAACGGGGCGGCAGGCGGCCGCAAATCCTGCCGCGAAAGCGCCCCCGGCCAGCAATCTGCGGCGATCCAGTCCGGTGGAGCCGATCCAGTTGCGATCTTCGGGCAAACGTTCGGGCTGGTCCTGCGAGTCGGTCATGCGCGTCTCTCCTGAAGCCGGAGTTGCGGAGCCTAATCCCGCCTCCGCCGAGCGCAAGTCCTTCTCAGGCAAGGAAATCGCCGCTCTGGATTCGCGCCAGCGCGCCAACGTCCCGATTGTATATATAGGTCCATGCCTCGACCGGACCGGCCACGCTTCGCACGGTCAGCCGCTCGCGCCGATATTCCTGCGGATGGGGGAAATGGGGGGAACATTCCTCATGCTCGTCCAGCACGGCCAGGATCGCGGCTGGGTCAGGCAGTGCAAACAGATCGCCTCTGACGACATCGGCCTCGCCCGGCACGAAAGCGGGATAGCCGTCGACATGGTAAAGCGTCCCTGACGCAGTCGCCCCTCCGACATGGCGAGCGACATGTGCAAGCCAGTGGGCCATCGGGCCGTCATGACCGGGACGGAGCGTGCCATAAACGAAGAGCAAGGGCGCGCTCATGGACAGGCCATGGGAATATTCCCCACTCGCGGGAATTTTGACCAAATAATGGATATTTTCCCGGTGCAAATTCCCCCGATTGAACCGAAAAGGCGCCCAATCCTGCGGAAAATCGAAATTGGCACGGCTCCTGCAATCTTCCCGACATCATGGCCGGATGGTCCGGCCCCGACGATGTCAGGGAGTTCAATCATGTTCCTCGCAAAAATCCAGAATATCGCATTCGCCCTCACCGGCGCCCTGCTGGTTGCCGGGCTATTCATCGGCGCTGCCGTTCCCGTCGCCCCCATCGCCTGATTTTCACTTCGCAGTAAGAAGGCCAGATTCATGAACAACAGCTTCACCCTCGACCGCCACAACGGAAAGATCATGGGCGTATGTGCGGGACTTTCCAACCGCACCGGTCTGGATGTCACGCTGATCCGCATTGCCGTGGTGCTGATGACCCTTTGCGCGCTGGGGCCGGTGGGCGTCGTCGCCTATCTGCTCGCGGGCTGGCTGGCCGCGGGCTGAAGATTGCGCATAATAAAAAAGCCACCCTTGGACATGTCCGGGGTGGCTCTTTTGCTGTCCGCCAGTGACGGAAAAGATAAGGTCATGTTGCGCTCAGGCAAACAGAACCGAATAGAAGGTCAGCATCTGGGCGCCAACCGCAACCATGAGGGCAACGCCCTGAACAGTGTTTCGCATATCGTTCGTCCTGCAAGTTGTTTTTTTATGTCTGCCCATTGGGCAAGCGCGCCTATGCGCCGGACATGAAATTGTAACAATCGCAAAGGACGATTTCGCAGTTGCAGCAAATGCAACAGTCACTGTTGCCCCAAAGCCGCGATCGTCGCCTGCGCCGCTGCGGGGGCGCGAACCTTGGCGCCGCTGATGAAGAAGACATAGGCGTCGCCCTGAGCGCCCTGCCCCCGCGCCATGGCGGCCCAATGCGCGATCTCGTCGGAGGCATAGCCGCTATCCTCTTCCTCCCGCGTGCGCATCAGCCGGGCATAGGAAAAACCGACATCATGGCCGCGCAACGCCGGATATTCGGGGTGATCGGCATAGACCACCGCAGCGCCGGCCTGTCCCGCCAGCTCGAAAAAGGCAGGATCATCGAAACTTTCATGTCGCACCTCAAGCGCGTGGCGCAGTGGCACGCCGTCGACGCTGGCGGGCAGCAGTTTCAGGAAAGCGCCGAAATCCTCCGGGTCGAATTTCTTGGTCGGCATGAACTGCCAGAGGATAGGACCCAGCCGGTCGCCCAGCTCGACCAGCCCCTGATTGACGAATTTCGCAATGGAATCGCCCGATTCGGCCAACACCTTGCGATTGGTGCAATAACGGGAAGCCTTGACCGCGAACTGGAAGCCGTCCGGCACCGCCTTCGCCCAACCGGCAAAGGTCGCAGGCTTTTGCGTGCTGTAATAGGTGGCGTTGATCTCCGTTGCGGTCAGATGTTCGCCGACATAGGCCAGTTCATCCTTCTGCCGCAGCCCTTCGGGATAGAAAGTGCCGCGCCATGGCTCGAAGACCCAACCACCGATGCCGACCCTGATTTTTCCACCCATGCCGGACTCTCCTTTGACTCCATCCTGATCGGCAGAGGCGATCAACGCCAGCGGCTTTTGACGGAACGGGTTTTCCCTCCCCGATCCTGTCTGAAGGAAGGCGGACCATGACCGCTTCCCGCACTCATCAACGTCAACGCAAAATCAGCGCGCGGGCTTGCGGTTGAGGCCGAGCAGCCACGGCTTCACCCCGCGCGAGGGATGCGGCTTGCCGTCCAGCCTTTTGGCGCGGATGATGGTTATGGGCCTGATGATGATCTGCCCGCGCATGGGCCCCGAACCACAGCAGGTGGGGACGGCGAGTATTCGCTTCACCACATCCATGCCGCCGACGACGTGGCCAAAAGCGGCATAGCCGATATAGTCGCCTCGCGCGTCCATGTTCGGCGTCGACCCGATGGTGATGAAGAAATTGCCCATAGCCGAATTGGCGCGATTGGGCCGGGCCATGGACAGGGTCGCGTCGAGATGCCTGAGGCCCGTCCGCGTCGTCGGCTCATGCCGGATCGGCGGCAGGGATCGGCGGGCATCGGTGTCTATGCCACCCTGGATCAGTCCCAGCTTCGGATCGCTCCTGCGCCGCGCCGCCCGGTAGAAGGTCACGCCGTCGAAGCGCCCGTCATCCACATAGGTCAGGAAATTGGCCGAGGTCAGCGGCGCCCTTTTGTCGTCGGTGGCTACGATGATCGTGCCGACGGAAGTCTCGATGGCGACCCGCGTATAGCCGGACGTCGGCCGGTTGGCAGGCTGCGCAGAGACGGAACCGGAAAGAAAGGCGATCAGCAGGGCAAGGCAACGCAAAACCGGACGCATCAGCAAGAAAGCAGCTCACGAAAGAGGAGATTTCCGCTCAGGCTAGAGCGCCTGCGTGCAACGCGCAACCGGGTGCCTCAGCAACCGGTTTCGCACCATTTTCCTATAGAGAAAGTGGTGACCCCTACGGGAATCGAACCCGTGTTTCAGCCGTGAAAGGGCCGCGTCCTAGACCGCTAGACGAAGGGGCCACATGCAGTTCCGCGTGGGCGTCGCTGCGAAGCGAGGCGGGCATTAGGCGGCGGCGCGGAAACGGTCAACCCCCTTTTCGTCATGAAAATGACGCGGAGCAAAAAATTGCCTGCCCGCTCCTCAGTCTGCCCAGGCCGCATCCTCCAGATGCAGTTCAGCGGCAGGACGCGGCCCCCAATCGTCGATCTTCGCCCGCCCCGCAATCCACAGCCGCCGGTCACGCGGGGCGCCGAGGATGGCCTGACCCAGATCGGATTCGGCCTGACGGAAAGCGATGGTCTTGATCGATCGGCCATCGTCGCCCGCCATGATTGCGCGCAAATGGCCATTGCCGACAATGTCCGCCTTGATGACGCGCATCGGTCCCGACGCGATGAGCGGCGCGGGCCAGCCCGCGCCATAGGGACCGCCTGCATCGATGGCGGCGACGAAATCCGGATTGACCCCCGCCGGAGCCAATACAGCGTCGATCAGCAGCGCGCGGTCGTCGCGCGCCTTGGCGACCGCGCCGGACAGTCGTTCGTCGAGGAAGTCGGCCAGCGCATCCACCTTGTCCGCCGCGACCGTCAGACCCGCCGCCATGGCGTGCCCGCCGCCCGCGACCAGCAGGCCGCTATCCTTCGCCGCCAACACCGCGGCCCCCAGGTCGACACCGGAAATGGAGCGACCCGATCCCTTGCCGGTGCCCTCCTCATCGATGGCGACGACGATGGCGGGGCGGCCTGCCTTCTCCTTGATGCGACCCGCGACGATGCCGATGACCCCTGGGTGCCAGCCAGCGCCCGACACCAGAGCCACCGCGCGATTGCCCTGCGCGGCGAGCAACTCCTCGGCCTCGGCCTGCACCGCCGCTTCGATGGCGCGGCGTTCCTCGTTGAGCAGGTCCAGTTCCTGCGCGATCTTCGCCGCCTCCGCCGGATCTTCGGTGGTGAGCAACCGCACGCCGAGGTCCGCCTTGCCCACGCGCCCGCCCGCATTGATGCGCGGACCCAGCGCAAAGCCCAGATCATGGCAGAGCGGCGCCCGAGTCAGGCGGCTGGCGTCGATCAGCGCGGAAAGGCCGATGTTGCGGCGCTTCGCCATGATCTTGAGGCCCTGCGCCACGAAGGCGCGGTTGAGGCCCTTCAGTTGCGCCACGTCCGCCACAGTGCCGAGCGCCACGATATCGAGCAATTCCATCAACGGCGGCTCGGACCTTTGGGCGAACCAGCCCCGCCTGCGCAGCACCCGGATCAGCGCAGCGCCCAGCAGAAAGGCCACGCCCACCGCCGCCAGATGGCCGTGCAGCGCCGCTTCGGGGTCTTCGTCGAGACGGTTGGGATTCACCAGCGCCAGCGCTTGCGGAAGCGCGGCGGCGCATTTGTGATGATCGACGACCACCACGTCGACGCCAGCTTCCTTGGCCATCGCCAGCGCTTCGAAGGCCTGCGCGCCGCAATCGACGGTGACGATCAGGGTCGCGCCCTCGCCCGCCAGCCGGACCAGCGCCTCGCCCGAGGGGCCATAGCCCTCCATCAGCCGGTCGGGTATATAGGGTCGCGCCGCCAATCCCAGATCGCGCAGCAGCCGAATCAGCAGCGCCGCGCTGGTCGCGCCGTCGACGTCATAGTCGCCGAAAATGCGCACATCCTCGCCCCCGACCACTGCGTCGGCGAGGCGTTCGGCGGCGGCGTCCATGTCGCGGAACAGGCTGGGGTCGGGCATGAAATGGCGGATGGTGGGGTTGCGATGCGCCTCCACCGCGTCGCGCGGACAGCCGCGCGCCAGCAGCAATTGCGTCACCAGATCGTCGGGCCGATAACCCGGATCGCGCCCATCGGCATTGCCTCCGCGCCACCGCCAGGGCTGGCCGAGGATCGAACGGGTGATGTTGAGCGCTATAGTCATGGATCGGGCTTAGACCGGATGGGATTCGCGCGGTAGCCCTTCAAATCATGACGGGGTCGGAACCGAGGCAACTTGTTGCGCGTATTGTCATTCCCGCCCGAAAATGGGCGACGGACAAAAGGGGCAAAGCGGTTTCCATGGGTTCAGGGCAGGCAAAGCGGGTTCGGCATGCCCTGGGTTTGATGATGATAGCGGCCTCCCCCCTTCCCCTGATGGCCCAGACCCCCGCAGCCTCGCCGCCGCAAGAGGAAGAGCCGATCCTTCCCGACAGCGAGTTCGAGGCCCGCCTGCCCAAGACCGGCGAGGCACCGGCCGACAGGGCCGCGCCCCTGCCTTCGATCGATGAATGGATCGATCAGCAGATGCCGCAGACGAATATGGGGCGAGCGGGCGCACCGGCCGAACTGCCGCCCGCCACCGAACCGCGGGGGGAACGCGAACTGGCCGCGCCGCTGCCGCCGCTCGACAGCGTGCAGGTGCCCTTGCAGGTCGCGACCGACAGCAATCCCGAGGAGAAAACGCAGACGGTTCGTTACACCACCGCGGTCGAAGGTTTCGGCAGGACCGGGCTGGAGGATGATTTCCGCGCCGCCTCCGCGCTGGTTGACGGCAAGGGCAAGGCGGACACCGCCGCCATGGTGCAGGCCCGCGCCCATGAGGATGAAGCGCTGGCCGTGCGGCTGCTCTATTCCGAAGGCTATTATGACGCGACCGCGCTCGCCACGTTGGAGCAGGCGGGGGATCAGGCCGGAGATCAGGCGAGCGGGGGAACGCTGAAGGCGGTCGTCTCGGTAACGCCGGGCAAGCGCTACAAGATCGGCGAGATCGTCATCACCGCCGGGCCGACCGTGCCGCCGGGCCTGATCCGCGACAGCCTGCCGCTGGCAACCGGCGATTTCATCGTCGCGGCGGCGGTCGAGGCGGCAGAGGCCAATATCGGGGTCAAGCTGCCGGAAAATGGCTATGCCTTCGCCAAGCTGGGGCAGCGCGACATAGTGCTCGATCCCGCGACGGCGACCGGCGACTACACGCTGCCGGTCGAGACGGGTCCGCGCGGGTCGTTCCGGGGGATCACCACCTCCGGCGAGAAACAGGCCTTTGGCGCCGACCATATGAAGATCATGAGCCGCTTCAGGCCGGGCGAGCTGTATGACAGCCGCAAGGTCGATGATCTGCGCCGGGCGCTGGTGGCGACGGGGCTGTTTTCCAGCGTGGCGGTCGATCCGGTGCGGACCAGCGTGCCGGGGCCGGACGGCACCGAATATGTCGACCTCCATGTCAGCCAAGAGGCGGGCAAGCCGCGCACGCTCGCCGGGGAGCTGGGCTATGGCACCGGACAGGGCTTCCGCGCCGAGGGGACATGGACTCACCGCAACCTCTTCCCGCCCGAAGGCGCGGTGATCGCCAGCGTCATAGCGGGCACGCAGGAACAGGGCGCCTCGGGCACCTTCCGCCGCTCCAATGCCGGCAAGCGCGACAGAACGTTCCAGACCGGCCTATCGCTCAACCACCAGAATTACGATGCCTATGAAGCCTATACCGCGGGCCTCAACGTCAGCTGGTCGCGCCAGTCCACGCCGATCTTCCAGAAGCGCTGGACCTACAGCTATGGCGCGGAAATATTGCTGACCAACGAGCAGGTCGTGGTCGATCCCGCAACGGCGGACAAGACACGGCGCACCTATTTCATCGGCGGCCTGCCGGTGCAGGTCGGCTATGACCGCTCGAACGATCTGCTGAACCCGACCAAGGGGTTTCGCGCCAATCTCCGCGCCGAACCGGAAGGATCGTTGCAGGGCAGCTTCTCACCCTATCTGCGCGCCACCTTCGATCTCACCGGCTATTATCCGCTGTCCGACGGTCTCGTCATCGCCGGGCGCACGCGGATCGGGACGATCAGCGGAGTGGCACGGGACGATATCGCCCCCTCGCGGCGCATCTATGCGGGCGGTGGCGGGTCGGTGCGCGGCTTTGGCTATCAGGAACTGGGGCCGAAGGACGCGAACAACGATCCGATCGGCGGCCGATCCGTCAATGAATTTGCGGTCGAGGGCCGCTACCGCTTCGGTGACTATGGCGTGGTCGCCTTCGTCGATGCGGGTCAGGTCTATGAAAGTTCCATGCCGCAATTTTCCGACATTCGCTACGGCGTCGGCGTCGGCGGGCGCTTCTACACCAATTTCGGTCCCTTCCGCGCCGACATCGCCATGCCGATCAACCGGCAGCCGGGCGAGTCCAAATTCGCCCTCTACATCGGCATCGGGCAGGCCTTCTGATGGCAGAGGACACCGTCACCCTCCGCGAACCGCGCCCGCTCTGGCAGAAGATCGTGCTGGGCCTGATCGGCCTGATCACCGGCCTGCTGGTGCTGACGGCAGGCCTGCTGATGTTCCTCAACAGCCAGCCGGGCAAGAAATTCCTGATCCGCCAGATCGCCGCGCTCAAGCTGGAATCCGGCATGGCGATCGAGGTCGGCCGGATCGACGGGTCGATCTACAGCGACATGACCATCCACAATCTGGTGCTGCGCGACCCCAAAGGCATCTTCGCCGTCAGCCCGCGAGTCCATGTGGTGTGGAGCCCGTTCCGTTACATCAACAATCATATTTCGGTGCGGCTGCTGGAAAGCCCGCTGGTCGTGCTGGCGCGCAGTCCGCAGTTCAACGTCACCAAGACCGATCCCGATGCGCCGATCCTGCCCGACCTCGACATTGACGTCGACCGGCTGAAGATCGCCCGCTTTCTCGTCGCCAAACCGGTAATCGGCCAGAAGCGCGAGATCGCCATCGACGGCGTCACCCACATAGCCGATGGCCGGGCGATCCTGTCGGCCAATGCCGTGGTGGACAGCGGCGACCGGTTACAGGCCAATCTGGACGCCGTGCCCTCCCAGAACCGCCTCGCCATGAAGGGCAGGCTGACCGCACCCAGAGGCGGCGTGATCGCGGCGATGAGCGGCCTGACCGACGGCTTCACCGCGACGCTGGACGGCAGGGGAACGTGGCAGGCATGGGACGGGCGGATCGTCGCGACCTCGGGCAAGGGGGAGCTGGCCAATATCGCGCTCGCGGCCCGCGACGGCAATTTCACCGCCAGGGGTCCGGTGCGCCCCGGTCTGGTCTTTGCCGGGACGGTCGACCGGCTGACCGCACCCGCGCTCGACGTCGACCTGTTCGCGGGGCTGAACGAACGGCGGGTGAACCTCAAGGGATCATTGAAATCGCCTGCCGTCTCCGCCACGGCGCAGGGGCTGATCGACCTCGGCAGGAGCCAGTTCAGCGCCTTGAAGATCGATGCCGCCCTGCTCATCCCCGGCGCGATCATGGAGAAGGTGAAGGGCAAGGATGTCCGCGCCTCCGTCATTCTCGATGGCCCGATGGCGACGCCCTTCATCGACTATGACATCACGGCGAAGCACCTCGCCTTCGACGCCACCGGCATCGAGAATCTCAGGGCCAGCGGCCGTGCCGTGATCGATGCCGACCGCATCCGGATTCCGGTCAACGCCACCGCCAGCCGCGTGACCGGCCTTAACGCCGCCGCCGGGGGACTGCTCAACAATTTGCGGGTGAAGGGCGACTTCGCCTATGCGGCAGGCAAGCTGATCAGCGACAATCTCAAGATCGACAGCGACCGGGTGGACGCCACCGCCATCGTCCTCGCCGACCTGGATAACGCCATTTATCGCGGCGCGCTCAAGGGCCGGGTCAACGACTATAGGATCGACGGCGTCGGCATCGTCAACCTCACCACCGACATGCATCTGGTGCCGGGGCCGCGGGGGGGCTTTGGGCTGGACGGCAAGTTCGGGGTGCGCACGGCGCGCTGGGAAAATGCCTCGGTGCGCGATTTCCTCGGCGGCAATGCGGTCCTATCCGGCCGCATCGGCATGACGCCGGAGGGCAAGTTCACCCTCGCCGGTCTCAAGGGCGCCGCACCCAATTTCCAGGTGCACTCAGGTTCGGGCAGCTATGACACGGACGGCGCGATCGCCTTCGACGCCAGGGCGTCGTCGCGCCAATATGGTCCGCTGGCCCTCACCGTGCGCGGCACGATGGAACGCCCGCAGGCCGTGCTGCGCGCAGCCCGGCCCAATGTCGGCGTGCAGTTGCATGATGTGGTGGCGAAACTGAATGGCGAGGCGGCGGGCTATCGGCTCGAAGCCACGGGCGGATCGCCTTACGGCCCCTTCTTCGCCAATGTGCTGATCCGCACGGCCAAAGGCCCGCTCACAATCGACGTCACGAAGGCACGCTTCGCAGGCGTGGACATGAACGGCCGCGTGCAGCAGAGCGCCGCCGGTCCCTTCACCGGCCAGCTGGCGATGAACGGATCGGGCATCACCGGCACGGCCCGGCTGACGGCGGTGGGCAGGGCGCAGGGCGCGCAGCTCAACGCCACCGCCAGCAACGCGAAACTGCCCGGAGAGGCCGATGTCGTGATCGGCCGCGCCCTGATCACCGCGAACATGGTCCTGACCGACCAGCCGCAGATCAGCGCCGACGTGCAGATGGCCAACGCCGCCTATGGCGACTATGTGGTCCGCAAGGCGCGGGGGCGGATCGATTATCAGGCCGGGCGCGGTCGGGCGCAGCTGGTCGCGGACGGATCGACCGGCGTGCCCTTCTCGCTGGCGGTGAATGCCGCGCTGCGCCCCAGCCTCTATGCCGTCGCGCTGGAGGGCAAGGCGAGCAACATTCCCTTCCGCTTTGCCCAGCCCGCGATCATCCGCATCGAGAAGGGCGGTTATCGCCTCGAGCCCGCGACGCTGGTGCTGCCCCAGGGGCGGGTCGACCTCGCCGGACGCTTCGGCGACCAGACCGCAATGCAGGCGCGCTTCAAGGATTTCGACCTCGCCATCGTCAACATGATGAGTCCCGGCATCGGCATCAGCGGCAAGGCTACCGGCACGCTGGACTATGCCCAGACCGGCAGCGCCTTCCCCACCGCAACCACGCGGCTTGCGATCAGCGATTTCCGTCGCTCCAGCCTGACCGCCGTGTCCGATCCGGTGTCGATGGCGATCGAGGGCAAGCTGTCCGGCGCGGGCGGCGACATGCGCGGCCTCATCCGGCGCGGCAATGCGACGCTGGGCCGCTTCGTCGCGACGCTCGCGCCGCCGGGACCGGGTGCGAGCTGGAGCGAGCAGTTGCAGTCGGCGCCTCTGGGCGGCGGCATCCGCTATGCCGGCCCTGCCGATGTGCTGTTCTCCTTCGCCGGGCAGGCCGACCAGCAACTGACCGGACCGATCGCGGTCGCGGCGGACTTCGGCGGCCGGCTGAGCGCCCCCCGCCTCAACGGCATCGTTCGCGCCAATGCGCTGACCTATGAGAATGAGACGTTCGGCACCCGCGTCACGCAGATGCGGCTGGACGGACGTTTCACCAACGACCGGCTGGAGCTGCGCGACTTTTCGGGCCGGGCGGGCGACGGCACGGTGCAGGCGAGCGGCACGGTCGGCCTCGCGGCGGACAGCGGCTATCCGATGGACATCAGGGTCAAGCTGGACCGCGCCCGCCTGGCCCGCAGCGAGGCGGTTACCAGCGTGGTCAGCGGCACGCTCAACATCACCAACAGCGCGGCCAATGGCGGGTTGATCAAGGGCGATCTGTCGCTGCCCGAGACCCGCTATCGCGTCGCCTGGCAGGGCGGCACCGACATTCGGCAACTGACCGGCGTGCGGCGCAAGGGCGAAGGCACCGACCTGCTGGATCAGCGCCTTGCCGCGCGGCAGACCGCCGCCAGGCCGACGGCATGGAAACTCGACGTGCGGGTGCGCGCCGATAACGAGATTTACGTGACCGGCATGGGCCTCGATTCCGAATGGAAGACGAACATGCGCATCACCGGCACCACCTCCGATCCGCGCGTGGTTGGCAAGATCGAGGTGATCCGGGGCCGCTACAGCTTCTCGGGCCATCAGTTCGATCTGGAACAGGGCGTCATCACCTTCAACGGGCCGATGATGAACCCGGTGCTGGCGATCCGCGCCGAAACCCGGATCGACGATGTGACGGCAGGCATTTCGGTGGGCGGCACGGCGCAGCGGCCGGACATCGCCTTTGTTTCGACGCCGACGCTGCCGCAGGACGAGATCCTCGCCCGCATCCTGTTCGGGGACAATGTCGCTAACCTCAGCGCGACGCAGGCGATTCAGCTTGCCGCTGCCCTGAACGGGCTGCGCGGGGGCAGCGGCGGACTCAATCCGATGGGCAAGCTGCAAAACGCCTCAGGCGTCGACCGCATCGGCATCGTCGGCGGCGACGAGGCGACCGGACGCGGGACATCGCTGGCGGTGGGACAGCATATCTCCAACAATATCTATGTGGAGGTGATCACCGATCCCAAGGGTTTCACCGCCACCCAGCTCGAAATCTCGCTGTCCAGGACGCTGAGTCTGCTGTCCAAGACCGGGACCAATGCGGGATCGTCCGCAAATCTGCGCTATTCGAAGGATTATTGAACGCGCTGCGCCTGCCGACCGGAACGTGTGCCACTCTCTTCCGGTTCTGATATCGTCTGCAGCATGATCCGATCAGCCTGAACCGGATCATGCTCCGTTTGCCTCTGGTTTTCCGCATTTTCCAAGCCAGCAGCTGGGCCCCTGCTTCGAAAATGCTTTAGTGGAGCAGCCGCCATGCGCGTCGGGATCGAAGTCCTGCTGGATTATGAATTCACTGAACCGACCGACGTGCTCCTTGCGCTGGAGGCGGCCCAGCTGCCCGATCAGACGGTCCTCGATCAGTCGTTGGAAATTGAGGGCGCAGGCCCTCTGACGACCCTGGATGGCGGCAGCGACGTTGGCCGGCGCAACTGGACGCTGGCGGAAACAGGCCGCATGCAGGCCCGCTATCGCGCCACGGTCGAGGTGAACCGGCCCTTTCCGAACCTTTTCCCTCTGGCCAAATCGCCCCTGCCCAGCCTGCCCAGAGAAGTGCTGCCTTTCATCTGGCCCAGCCGCTATTGCGAAGCGGATCGCTTCGTTCCCTTCGTCTGCAGCCATTTCAAGGGGCTGTGCGGGGGCGCGCTGGTGCAGGCGATGGCAGGCTGGGTGCACGACAATATCCGTTATGTGCCGGGCAGTTCCGATGTAAGGACCAGCGCGGTCGACTGCTTCGTCGCGCAACAGGGGGTCTGCCGCGACTATGCCCATCTGACCGCCGCTCTGATCCGCGCCCACGACATTCCGGCCCGGCTGGTGTCAGTCTATGCGCTGGGCCTTGATCCGCCCGATTTCCATGCGGTGGTGGAAGTGTGGCTGGACGGCGCCTGGCATCTGGTTGATTCGACGGGTCTGGCGCCCGTGGAGACGATGGTGCGGATTGCGGTAGGGCGGGACGCCACCGACATCGCCTTCATGACCGCCTTTGGCTCGGCGGCCATGAACAGCCAGGCGATCCGGGTGACGCGGCTGCAAGGCGCATCGGACGCGGCGCAGCCCGATTGACAGACGCCACGCTTGGCGCGAAAAGAACAAATCAGGAACATATGGCATGACCGAGTCGGTGAAGACCCTCGCCGCCCTCAAGCGGCATATCGCATCGCTGGAGCGGATTCCAGCCGCCCAGCCTTGCGCCCGGGTGGCGACGGGTCATGCGCCGCTCGATCAGGCGCTCGACGGTGGACTGGCGCGCGGCCGGGTGCATGAATTTTTCGCGACCCCGGAAGAGGAAGGCGCGGCCGCCGGGCTGGCGCTGATCCTTGCGCGACTGACGGCAGGGGAAGCGCCGCTGCTCTGGTTGCGGACGGCCGCGGCGGGACGAACGGGCGGCATGCCCTATGGACCGGGGCTGGCGGCGCTGGGGATCAATCCCGAACAGCTGGTGATCGGCATGATGGCGGACGACGCCATGCTGTTGCGGGCGGCGGTGGATGCGTTGCGCTGTCCGGCTTTGGGCGCGCTGGTGGTGGAATTGCGGGGCCGGGCGCCGTTGCTCGACCTGACGGCCAGCCGCCGGTTGGCGCTGGCGGCGGAAGGATCGGGCGTGACGCCGCTGCTCGTCCGTCTGGGCGGCGATCCGGCGCCCAGCGCGGCCGACACCCGCTGGCGGGTGGCGGCGGCGCCCTCCCTCCCCTTGCCGGGCAATGGGCCGGGCATGAGTGTTTTCGATCTGCATCTGCTGCGGCGGCGGGCGGGACGGGATGGGCTTCACTGGCGGCTTATGTGGGACAATGGCCGGGGCGTGTTTGAAGAATGGAGAGGTGGGCGCGATGAACGCCATGACCTTGGACAGCATGTCGGGGAACAGCATGGCGGGGAACAGGACAGCGGGCGACGCGATCGTCCAGCGCCGCTATCTGGCGCTTTGGTTCCCCTTCCTGCCGATCGACCGGCTGCGGATCGCGCGGCCTGATCTTTGGAGCGCGCAGGGCGATGGGCCTGCGGTCGTCGTCGAACAGGTGCGCGGCGCGATGCGGCTGGCGACGCTGGACGCCGATGCGCTGGCGCTGGGGCTGACGCCGGGCATGACGCTGGCCGATGCGCGGGCTCGCGAGCCGGATCTGCGGGTATTTGATGCCGATCCCCATGCCGATCAGGATTGGCTGGAGCGGCTGTGCGACGGTTCCGCCCGCTATACGCCGGTGGCCGCGCTGGATTCGCCCTTCGGCCTGATGCTCGACATCAGCGGTTGCGCGCACCTCTGGAACGGTGAGCAAGCCCTGGCGCGCGATGCCGCCGACCGGCTGGAACGACATGGCATGCGGGTGCGTCATGCGCTGGCCGGAACGGCGGAGGGCGCGCATGCGCTGTGCCGCTTCCCTGTCGGTGCGGCGGCGGATGAGGATGCGGCCCTGCGCCGCCTGCCGGTCGAGGCCTTGCGCCTGGAGGAGGAAAGCGCGGTGGCGCTGCGCCGGGCGGGCCTGCGCACCGTGGGCGATCTGGCGGCCCGCCCGGCGGCGGTGCTGGCGGCGCGCTTCGGGGAGGAAGCGGTGGATGCGTTGCATGCGCTGCTGGGGCTGGGGCGGCGGCCGCTCGCCCCCCGGCGGCCGCGCCCGGCGATCCGCATCGAGCGGCGATTCGCCGAACCCATGGGCAGCACGACCTTTGCGCTGAAGACGCTGACGGACATGGCAGCGGAAGCCGGCGAAAGGCTGGGCGAACGCGGACAGGGCGGCCGCCGCTTTGAAGTGACTTTCTTCCGCAGTGACGGACTCGCCTTTCCGCTGCGGCTGGAAACCAGCCTGCCGGTGCGCGACGCACCCACGATCATGCGGCTGGTGCAGGAGCGGATCGACGCGCTGTCCGATCCGCTGGATCCGGGTTTCGGCTTCGACATGCTGCGCCTCACCGTGCCTCAGGCCGAGCCGATGGCGCCTACCCAGTTGGCGCTGGAGGGCGGCGAGGCGCGTCGCGAAGAAAGCGTCGCCGCGCTGGTCGACCGGCTGTCGATACGGGCGGGGCGTGCGCGCATCCAGCGGCTGGAGCCGCGTGACAGCCATATTCCCGAACAGGCCCAGCTCGCCCTTCCCGCCGTGGAAAGCCGTCCTCCGGCCAACTGGCCGCAGCGGCAGGAAACGGGCGATCCGCCGATGCGCCCGCTGCATCTGTTCGATCCGCCCCAACCGATCGAGGTGGTGGCGCAGGTGCCCGACGGTCCCCCGCATCGCTTCCGCTGGCGCCGGGCCTTGCATGAGGTGACCCGCTATGAAGGGCCCGAGCGGATCGCGCCCGAATGGTGGACGGCCAAAGACGGCACATTGGAGGACGAAGGCGCGGGGCTGACGCGCGACTATTACCGGGTCGAGGATGCGCGCGGGCGGCGCTACTGGATTTTCCGCCACGGGCTTTACGGGACCGAGGCGGTGCATCCGGGCTGGTTTATCCATGGCCTTTTCGCATGAAAGGGCGCGGCAAAGGCCCTGATCCCGCCAGGCCCAAATCCACCGACCGGCGCGAACTGAAGGCGCTGGAGGCGGCGCGGGAGAAGGCCCAGCGCCAGCCGCCCGCTGACCGCCCGCCGATAGCGGCGTTGCCCTTCGCCGAACTGGTCGCGGCCACCAATTTTTCCTTCCTGCGCGGCGCGTCCCATGCGTCGGACATGGTGACGCGCGCCATCAGCCTTGGCCTCACGGGACTGGGCATTGCCGATCGCAACACGGTGGCGGGCGTGGTCCGCGCCCATGTCGCGCGCAAGCGCTGGCCCGAACAGATGCGCGCCGCCCTGCTGGAAGCCCGCAAGGAAGCCGGGCAACCTTTGAAGCTCAGCAAAGAGGAGGAACGGGCCTGCCAGACCGATTTGCGGCTGGTCGTCGGCACCCGGCTGGTCTTTGCCGACGGCACGCCGGATATCGTGGCCTATCCCGCCACGCGGCGGGGTTGGGGCGAACTCACCAAATTGCTGACCGTGGGAAACCTCCGGTCGGTCAAGGGCGACTGCATCCTGACCTATGAGGATCTGACCGCTTATCTCGACGATCTGCTGCTGATCGTGCTGCCTTACTCCACCGCCACCGAACAGACCGCGCATCGCCGGCCCGTGGCGTATGACTATGACGACCGGCCCTCCAGGGAAGCGATCAGGCAAGGCCATCTCAGTCTTGTCCCGCCGCCGCCTCCCGCCGATCTGGAAGCCCTGCTGAACCGATTGAACCGGCTGGTGCCCGGTCGTCTGTGGCTGGGCGCCGCCTTGCGCCGGGATGGGCGGGATGCGCGGCGGCTGGCCCGGTTCAAGGGGCTTTCGGCCTCGACGGGCGTGCCCTTGCTGGCGACCATGGACGCGCTCTATGCGACCCCCGCGCAGCGGCCCTTGCAGGATGTGCTGAGCTGCATCCGCGAAGGCACCACCATCGCCAGGGCAGGCCGCGTGCTGGAGGCCAATGCCGAGCGGCATATCCACAGCGCCGCTGAAATGGCGCATCTGTTCCGGGCCTGCCCCGAAGCGGTGGCGGAAAGCGTCGCCTTTCTGACCCATGTGCATTTCACGCTGGACCAGCTGGCCTATGAATATCCCCATGAGCCGGTGCCCGAAGGATGGACCGCGCAGCAATGGCTGGAGGAACTCACCCTTTCCGCCGCCCATGCCCGCTATGGCCCGCGCATTCCGCGCAAGGTGCGCGAATTGCTGGATGAGGAATTCGGGCTGATCGCCAAGCGCAACTATGCCGCTTATTTCCTGACCGTTCACGACATCGTCGCTTTCGCCCGGATGAAGGGCATTTTGTGCCAGGGACGAGGGTCGGCCGCCAATTCCATGGTCTGCTTCCTGCTGGGCGTGACCTCGGTCGATCCGCGCCAGCATGACCTGCTCTTTTCCCGCTTCGTGTCCGAAGAGCGCGATGAGCCGCCCGACATCGATGTCGATTTCGAGCATGAGCGGCGCGAGGAGGTGATGCAATATATCTATGAACGTTACGGCCGCCACCGCGCGGGCATAGCCGCTACCGTCATCCACTACCGCTCGCGCAGCGCTGTGCGGGAAGCGGCAAAGGTGCTGGGCCTCAGCGAAGATGTGTCGGCGCGCCTCTCCAGCACCGTCTGGGGCAGCTATTCGGGCGACATGGGCGATGCGCGGATCACAGAGGCGGGCTTCGACCTCGACAATCCGCAGATCGTGCAATTGCGCGCCATACTCGACCAGTTGCTGCGGGCGCCTTTTCCCCGCCATCTGTCCCAGCATGTCGGCGGTTTCGTGCTGACGCAGAACCGGCTCGACGAGACGGTGCCGCTGCATCATGCGGCGATGGAGGATCGCAGCTTCATCGAATGGGACAAGGACGACATCGACGCCCTTGGGCTGATGAAGGTCGATGTGCTGGCGCTGGGGATGTTGAGCTGCATCCGCAAGGCGTTCGACCTGATGCGGGAACAGGGGCTGGGAGACCATCAGTTGACGGTCGATCTGGAAGCGCAGGATGGCGCCGTCTACGATATGCTGTGCAAGGGCGACAGCATCGGCGTATTTCAGGTGGAAAGCCGGGCGCAGATCAACATGCTGCCGCGTCTGAAACCCCGCACGCTCTACGATCTGACCATTCAGGTCGCGATCGTGCGGCCGGGCCCGATCGAGGGCGACATGGTGCATCCCTATCTGCGCCGGCGCTGCGGGGAGGAGAAGGTGAGCTATCCCTCGCCCGCGCCGGAACATGGGCCGAAGGACGAGCTGGAAAAGATACTCGACAAGACCAAGGGCGTTCCGTTGTTTCAGGAACAGGCGATGCGGCTGGCGATCGTGGCCGCCCGTTTCAGCGATGTGGAGGCCAATCAGCTGCGCCGCGCCATGGCGACTTTCCGCAATGTCGGGACCATCCATCATTTTCGCGAGAAGATGGTGAAGGGCATGGTTGCGCGCGGCTATGAAGCGGACTTCGCCCGACGCTGCTTCAGGCAGATAGAGGGTTTTGGCAGCTACGGCTTTCCTGAGAGCCATGCCCTGTCCTTTGCGCGGCTGGTCTATGTGTCGGCCTGGCTCAAATGTCATCAGCCTGCGGTGTTCGCCTGCGCCTTGCTGAATTCCCAGCCGATGGGATTTTACGCCCCCGCGCAGATCGTGGGGGATGCGCGGGACCATGGCGTGACCGTGCACGATGTCGATGTGAACATGAGCGGATGGGACAATAGTCTTGAACCCCTGCTCCGATCGCGCGACGGCCGGCGGGGTGAAGGACTGGGACGGGCGCTCGCGCTGCGGCTGGGGTTGCGGCAGGTGGACGGCTTTCGCGAGGAATGGGCGCGGCAACTCACCACAGCGCGAGCGCATGGAATGTTCGCCAGCATCGAGGATATGGCGCGGCGGGCAGGCTTGCCGGCGCGGGCCTTGCGGTTGCTGGCCGATGCCGACGCCTGCCGCTCGCTGGGGCAGGATCGGCGGGCGGCCTTGTGGGAAGCGCGGCGGACGCCCTCCGATGAGTTGCCGCTGTTCGCCGCCGCCCGTAAGCGCGATTCAGACGCGCGCGAATTGGGCGAAGAGCCGGATGCCATGCTCCCTGCCATGGCTTTGTCGCAGCAGGTGGCGACCGATTATGCGGTGACGCGGCTGTCGCTCAAGGGACATCCGATGCAGTTCCTGCGACCCGTCTTCGCAGCGGAAGGCGTGCTGAGCTGCGCGGAGACCGCTGCCGCGAAAAACGGAATGCGTGTGAAAACGGCGGGTGTCGTGCTCGTGCGGCAACGGCCGGGCAAGGGCAATGCGATCTTCATCACCATCGAGGATGAAACAGGCATCACCAACATCCTGCTCTGGGCGCGGCTGTTCGAAAGACAGCGCAGGCCGGTCATGGCGTCGCGGCTGATGCTGGTTGAGGGCGAGGTGCAGCGTAGCAGGGAGGGCGTCGTTCACCTGATGGCGAGCCGGGTTCATGACCGGAGCGGGGAAATGGCTCGCCTTGCCGAAAGCTTGGAGGAGCGTTCGGCCCAAGCCCGGCCGTCTCATGCGACAGGGCATCCCCGCAACGTCCGGATTCTGCCGCAATCACGGGATTTTCATTGAAAAGGCGCGATGTCGCCTTTCGACCAGTTTTGGACGTTCAGCGAGCTTACCAGATACGTCAAAAGCTGCCGCAGCTGTTGACTTCTCAAAGTCCCTCAGGGGTTACAGCGGTATCCGCGCTGCGAGGTAATCCGACCTGCTTATCAAGCAACCTAGCGTAAGGGATTCGGTTGTCGATCAAATGGGTACCCGATGACCCAGACAGTGCGGGCGAGGGCAGGTTCAACGTTTCTAAAGCGGCCCAACTGCCTCCGCTTTCGCTCAGCAACAATCTGACCTTTTCCTTTCGTCGAAAGCCGATCTCACAACCTCCCCCCGGAATTCTCAGAAAGAATGCCTGAATCTTTGGACCTTTCAGAATTCTGTTCACTTTAAGAACGGCGGGAATTTCTTTCTTGTTCTTCTGGTCATAGCCACTGACTCGAACGATCTCTCCATCCACTATAGCGTCGGCCTGCCTAATGTTCTGCTTCACTTGGTCAGTAAGAGCCGGAGCCTTGTAATCTGGTGATGGCGGCGAACACGCGAAGGCTGCGCTGGCGTTCAGCACCCAGCACAGTGACAAAATGAGCGCCTGCATGTTTTTGAATGTCATTGTTGCTGATGATACGGGATGGGGCGTAATTGCCAAGCCTCTGGCTACAATTTGACTTTAGCGCCCGATACCTGCCTGTCCGCTCTCCACCCAATCCACACCAAATGGATCAATTTACTGTGAAGTCGAGCAGCGCAAAGCAGCCAGCGGCAGACCACCAATTCCTGCCAGTCCAATTAGGGGCTTTGATGCTCAATGGCGGGTATTTGCAGGCTTGCCGCATGCAGGCATTAAGGTGGAATATGGGGCAAAAATACCAGGCCACGGAGAAGGGCGAGCAATATGGATAATTCCGGCCTTTCTTTTGCTTTCCACCGCGACGACATCAGCAAGCTCGCTCATGCCGCATAAGTTACACAGCGCCCAAGCAGGCGTTCGGAGTTGCAGCGATGATGATATTTGCATCGACACACCACGCGCAAAGGTCGGAAATATAGCTTCAACATCCGTGGGATGACGTTCGAAAGCCCGGAAGGTGAGGGACGCATATCGGCATTGCGTCCGGAGGGCGCTGTTACGGTCCTGCTATTAAGCGATGGTCACAAGATCAGATATGACCCTGACCATACTGCTAGATGGGGTGACGTGGTGGTAGATTTTAGGCCATCGCCCCGGCCTAGCGGCCCCTACAGCATGATCGAGCTTTGGTGTAAGCCTCAGTGGGCCGGTCAAATGGGTGATCGGCCTCGAGGCTGAACCGCACCTATTGCCTCTTTTGCGCTATAAAGGCGACATTCCGCCTACCCACCCGCAACGTCAAATTCGATGTGATTGCAGATGCTCTAAAGCCTGCTCAAACATGCGTTCGGCCAATTCGCCTGGACATAACAGCACAGATTTTATGAGGGCAGATGGCGCGGACTCATGCCGCCAGCGTCAGATTCGGCGACCTCCTGCCCCTGATAGAAGCCCCTGAGATATTCTCCTTCCGCGCACAAGAGCTGTTTCTTCGCGAGGGTAAAAGGCCCGCCGCGCCTTAGCGCAACGGGCCTTTTCAGTGCATGAAGCAGCAGGCGGGCAGAGCGGCGCTGAAGCCCTCCGGTTGATCTGGCCGAAGGACCTGGTCAGCGCTTATTCGCCATCATCCTCCGCTTCGGGTCCAGCCATCATCCCTTCGGCGACTTCCTCGGTCTTGCCGCGAATCGCCTTTTCCAGCTTCTCCGCCAGTTCGGGATGTTCTTTGAGATAGGTCTTGGCGTTCTCGCGACCCTGGCCGATGCGAACCGAGTCGTAGGAGAACCACGCGCCCGATTTCTCGACGATGCCGGCCTTCACGCCGATGTCGAGCAGTTCGCCGATCTTGGACACGCCCTCGCCATACATGATGTCGAATTCGACCTGCTTGAACGGCGGGGCAACCTTGTTCTTGACCACCTTCACGCGGGTCGTGTTGCCGACAATATCCTCGCGATCCTTGATCTGGCCGGTGCGGCGAATGTCGAGGCGAACAGAGGCATAGAATTTGAGCGCATTGCCGCCGGTCGTCGTTTCGGGGTTCCCGTACATCACACCGATCTTCATGCGCACCTGGTTGATGAAGATCACCATGCATTTGGAGCGCGAAATGGAGCCGGTCAGCTTGCGCAGGGCCTGACTCATCAGGCGGGCCTGCAGGCCGACATGGCTGTCGCCCATTTCGCCCTCGATTTCGGCGCGCGGCACCAGCGCGGCGACGGAGTCGACCACCAGCACGTCGATCGCGTTCGAGCGTACCAGCGTATCCACGATCTCCAGCGCCTGTTCGCCGGTATCGGGCTGCGACACGATCAGTTCATCAATGTCGACGCCCAGCTTCTTGGCATAGCCGGGATCGAGCGCATGTTCCGCGTCGACAAAGGCCGCGATGCCGCCGGTCTTCTGCGCCTCGGCAATGGCATGCAGCGCCAATGTGGTCTTGCCCGAGCTTTCCGGGCCATAAATCTCGATGATGCGCCCCTTCGGCAGGCCGCCAATGCCGAGCGCGATATCCAGCCCCAGCGATCCGGTCGAGATCGCCTCGATCTCGATCTTCTCGCGACTGCCCAGCTTCATCGCCGAGCCTTTACCAAAGGCACGATCGATCTGGGAAAGAGCCGCTTCCAATGCTTTCTGTCTGTCCATTGTCCCTGTCTTCTTGGAATCGATGAGTGAGAGCATTGCTGTCATCGGCCTATCCCCTGTCAAGCGGAACACGCCGGTCCAAGTGGCGCGTGGCCACCATGTATCCTGTTTGTTCTAAGAGAACAAGGGGGGAACGAAAATTCCTGTCAGACCCCCAGCGCCTTGTTCAGCGCACGCTCCACCGCGCCGATGGTAAACGGTTTGGCCAAGGTCGGCCGGTCTGCATGGCCGGTCGGCAGATCGTCCGACATGCCGCCCGTCGCAAAAACGAACGGAATGCCGCTCTGCGCCAGAATGTCGGCGACCGGCCAGCTTTTCTCGCCATGCAGGTTGCAGTCGAGCAGCGCCGCGTCGAACCCGCCTTCGCGCGCCCTGGCGCAAGCCTCATCCACCGATTCGGCTATGGCGTGCAGCCGGTATCCCAGCGTGTCGAGATAATCCTCCAGCATCATGCCGATCATTGCTTCATCCTCGACAACCAGGATGGTCTTGCCGTCAGACATGTTTGCGGTCCCCAATCTTGCCCCTGCCGTCTCCAGATGCGACATCCGACCAGCATAATCGCCGACGCGCAGAGAAGTTCATTCTCCAAAATCACTCCGCCGCCGGCCGCATCGCCAGTGCATCCCGCGCCGCCTCCGCCAACTGACTGACGGAAAAGGGTTTTGGCAGGAAGGCCACATTGGCGATATCGATCGATTTGCGCAACTGTTCCTCCGCATAGCCGGACATAAACAGCACCGGCAGGTCCGGATGAGTGGCCCGCGCCCGCGCCACCATGGACGGGCCGTCCATGTTGGGCATGACCACGTCGGAGATCAGCAGGTCGATCTTCTCATCGCCGCCAAGCACCTCCAGCCCCTGCTCGCCATCATTGGCGGTCAGCACCTTATATCCCTGCCGGGTGAGCGCCCGTTCCGCGACGGCACGCACCATATCCTCGTCCTCGACCAGCAGCACGGTGCCTGTGCCCCAGGTTTCGGTGCGGCGGACGGGGGCCTTGGGCTGGGCGGCCTGGGCGGCATCGGCACCCTGATAAACGGGCAGGTAGATCACGAAGCTCGCCCCTCGCCCCAACTCCGATTCGGCAAAGATGAAGCCGCCTGACTGCTTGACGATGCCATAGACGGTGGAGAGACCAAGACCGGTGCCTTTGCCCAGTTCCTTGGTGGTGAAGAAAGGTTCGAAGATCTTGGAAAGAATATCGGGCGGGATGCCAAGGCCCGTATCCGACACGCGCACCGCCGTATAGTCGGCGGGCGGCAATATGTCCGATCGCATCTCCCGCACCTTGGCGGCAGGCACTCCATAGGTCTGGATGTTGAGCGTGCCGCCCTCCGGCATGGCGTCGCGGGCGTTGACGGCGAGGTTGACGATCACCTGTTCGAGCTGGCCGGGATCGGCGCGCACCGCGCCCAGATTGCGGCCATGGCTGACCTCCAGCTTGACGCTCTCGCCCAGCAACCGCTTCAGCAGATTGGAAACGTCCGCGACGATATCGGGAAGCTGCAAAATCTGCGGCCGCAGCGTCTGCTGGCGCGAGAAGGCCAGCAGCTGCCGGGTCAGGCCCGCCGCGCGGTTGCTGTTCGACTTGATCTGCTGAATGTCGTCATAGTCGCTGTCGCCCGGCGTATGGCGCATCAGCATCAGGTCGCAATGGCCGATGATCGCGGTCAGAATATTGTTGAAGTCATGCGCGACGCCGCCCGCAAGCTGGCCGATGGCCTGCATCTTGGTGGCCTGCGCCACCTGCCGCTTGAGCTTGCTCTCTTCACTATTGTCCTTGAGGGAAAGCAGCACCGCCGCTTCGCCCAAGCCCCGAACGCCCGCCAGGCTGAGCGCGATCGGCTCGTCGGGCTGGCTGCGCATGCGCACCGCGACGTCGCCCGACATTTGCGGCCCCACGGCAAAACGGCGCACAGCGTCCGCCACGGCTGCCTGATCCTCCCGCACCACCAGATCGCCGGGATAGCTCGGCTTCTCCTCAATCTTGAGCCCGGCGGCGCGGGAAAAGGCCTTGTTGAGAAACAGCACCCGCCCGTCACGGTCCGCCATAGCCAGACCGAAGGGGAGCAGCGACAGCAGGGTTTCGATATAGGAAAGCGCCGACGTCCCTCCTGCGCTGCCCGCCGGTTCGTCGATCAGCAGCAGCAGCATCGGCCCATCCTGCGCCCCCGATTGCGCACCGGCCGGCTGGGCGGCGCGCTTCAGCGGCACCTGCAAGAGCCGGAGCGGGATGCCACCTGCTTCCTCACGGGCCAGGAACAGCCGCGCCTTGTCGTCGACCCGCATATGAGCGGCGAAATCGCGGCCGGTGATATTGGCGTCGATCCGCCCGGCGGCGCGCAGCAGGAAGGCGCCGTTGGCAGCCCGGATACGCCCTTCGCCGCCGATCATCACGGCCATGATGCCCGCTTCGCCGAGCTGACGCCCGGCTTCTCCGGTCAGCAGGCGATGGACGTCGTCCAGCGCGCTCGGCTGGCGAACCGGGCTGAAACGCCAGAGCAGATAATCCTCCGAACGCCCGGTACGGCACAATGTCGCGTCCAGCCGCAGCGCGCCCTGCACGATCCCTTCCACCCTGGCCTCGCCATCGCGCCATGCCGCGCGCGCCGCGCCGGCCAGACTATCGGACAGCGCGGCATCGCCGGTGATGTGCGGCGGCGTCGGATATCCGGGAAACCATTCGCCGAACAGATCGCTGGCGCAGACCAGCCGCCCGGCGCGATCGGTCACCGCAATCGCCATGCTGGAGGCATCGGCAGCGGCCCGCGCCACCGTCCAGTCGGGAACAACCTCGCCCACCGCCGTTTGCGGCGGATAAAGCCGCCGATACCAGCTGAGCAGCGCCGCTGCCGCCAGCACTGCCGCGCCAAAGCCCACGCCCAACGCCCAGTTTCCGGCGGCATAGACCACCAGCGCCGCCGACAGCAGCGCCAGTCCGATCAGCAAAGGCAGGGCCAGAGGCGACGGCCGATCGGCCGCCCAAGCGTCTCCATCCCTGATTGCGCGCGCGGACACTGGCCGGCCATCCCCCTGCATTCACAATGGCTTCGTTCAGCCCCGTCAGGCCGAAGCGACTTCTTCCAATGCGCTGCTTTC
Organism: Sphingobium sp.; assembly: GCF_041987595.1. GTDB lineage: Bacteria > Pseudomonadota > Alphaproteobacteria > Sphingomonadales > Sphingomonadaceae > Sphingobium. The sequence continues at coordinate 38,358 of NZ_JBHIWJ010000012.1, forward strand.
GGGTCGCTTGCCAATCCTCAATTTGCGGGCATGCCATTTCCGCCCCATGCGGTGACGCCAGATCCAGTCGGCGAGGAAATAGCCTACCACGGCGAAGGCGAGGGAAATCAGCGCAAGGCCCAGCAGCATGGCGGGCGCCGCTTCGGAAAAGAGCCAGGCGCACCAGTCGCGGATCGAGGCATGCTTGTCGACCAGCGCCATGAAGCCCGACGCGTCGGCGCTGCGCCCCAGCATCCAGTTGCCCATCCACACCGAAGCCATCAGGAACAGGGGCGTCGTCGCGGGATTGGAGAGGAAGGTCATGGCGGCCGCCAACGGAATATTGGCGCGGAACGGCAGCGCCAGCAATGCCGCGCCCGCAATCTGCACGCCGGGGATCAGCAGGAAGATGCCGACCAGCAGCCCCAGCGCCACGCCGCGGGGCACCGACCGGCGGGTGAAGCGCCACAGGGAAGGCTCCAGCACCCGATGCGCCACCGGGGCCAGAAAGCGGTTATGTTCCAGCGACTCGCGGGTCGGGGCATTGGCGTGCCACCAGCGGCTGAGCCTGTTGTCCATCAGCGATGCGCCTTCATGATGCGCTGTTGATCGCGCTTCCAGTCGCGCTCCTTGATCGTGTCGCGCTTGTCATGGGTCTTCTTGCCCTTGGCCAGGGCCAGTTCGACCTTCGCCTTGCCGCGGCTGTTGAAATAGATGGAGAGCGGCACCAGCGTCATGCCCTTGCGTTCCACCGCGCCGTGCATGCGGGCGATCTCGCGCTCGTGCAGCAGCAGCTTGCGGGGACGTTTTGGTTCATGGTTGAAGCGGTTGCCATGGCTGAATTCGGGGATGTTGCTGTTGACCAGCCACACCTGCTCGCCCTTCACCTCGGCATAGCTTTCCGCGATATTGCCTTCGCCAAAGCGCAGCGATTTGACCTCCGTGCCTTGCAGGGCGATGCCCGCCTCGAACACGTCCTCAAGGAAATATTCGAATTTCGCGCGCCGGTTCTCGGCGACGATCTTCTTCTTGTCGAACAGTTCGGGGCGTGGGCGGGCCATCGGTCTTTTCTAAACTTCCATTATGTCAGGCGCGGGTCGACTTATACGCACCGCCCCGCATCGCTATTCCGGACACGCAGCCCGAAAGGATGGAATATGGGGACGGCGCAGCCTTATACCAGTCCGGCAATCTCCAAAGCCCGGTCGACAGCGGCGCGGCTCGATTCCGACGGCCAGGTGATAGGCAGCCGGACGTCGCCGGGCATGTCGGGCCGGACACGCGTAAGGGCGTATTTAACCGGGCCGGGTGAAGAATCGCTGAACAGAGCATCATGCAGCGGGTAGAGACGATCCTGAAGCGCCAGGGCACCATCCCAATCGTCCGAGGCAATCGCTTTCTGGAAATCGGCGCAAAGACGCGGCGCGACATTGGCCGTGACCGAGATGCAGCCCTTGCCCCCCATGGCGTTGAATCCCAGTGCCGTCTCGTCATTGCCCGAAAGCTGGCAGAAATCGGGACGGCAGGCGAGGCGTTGTGCGCTGACCCGCCCCAGATTTCCGGTGGCGTCCTTGATGCCGACGATGGACTGATATTCTTCCGACAGGCGGTGGATCACCGGCACGCCGATATCGGTGATGGTGCGGCTGGGCACATTATAGAGCACGATAGGCAGGTCGCAGCGTTCGGCCAGATAGGCGAAATGCTGATAGACGCCCTCCTGATTGGGCTTGTTATAATAGGGCGCGACCACCAATGCGGCATCGGCGCCCGCCGCCTGCGCCGCGAACATATGCTCCAGCGCGATTCGCGTATCGTTGGAGCCGCAGCCCGCAATCACCGGCACCCGGCCCGCCGCCTGATCGACGCAGATGGCAATGACGCGATTATGCTCCTCAACCGTCATGGTCGCGCTTTCGCCGGTCGTGCCGCAGGGAACCAGTGCGCTGCTGCCCTCGGCGATCTGCCAGTCGACAAAGGCGCGGAATGCCGCCTCATCCACGGCGCCATCGCGGAAGGGCGTGATCAGCGCCGGAATCGACCCGGAAAACATGCAACAAACTCCTTCAATTCACCGGGATTCCGGGGCATTATAGCGTGGAACACGCGAACGGCGCGCTATAGCGCGTCATTCAGGGCCTGATAAGGATGCATTTGCGATTATGTCTAGTAGGCTGTCGCTCGCCCCTCTTGAAACTGCCCCGGAAGCTCTCACGGTCCGTATGCCTTTGATTGCCCTTTTGCTCTTCACCGCGGGCGCCAGCGCCCAGACCGAAATGACCGTGCCCGCGTCGGCCTATCCGCCCGGCGCGGTGGTGCAGCCGATCCCGCGCTCGACCGAGCCGAGTCCCTGGCAACAGGCGCAAAGCCGAATCGGCGTGGCCAGCGATCCCGGCATCTCCGGCACGATCAGCCAGTGGCGTGCCCTGCAGCAGAGCGACGGACTCGGTTCGTCCACCTATATGAACTTCATCATGGCCAATCCCGGCTGGCCGGGCGAGGACCGGATGCGGCGACTGGCTGAAACCGGCATCAACCCCAACAGCTACGATCCGGGGCAGATCATCGCCTTCTTCACCCGCTTCCCACCGCGCACCGCCACCGGCAATGCGCGCTATGCCCTTGCCCTGATGCAGCAGGGGCGCATGGGCGAGGCGCGGGTCGCCGCGCGCAATGCGTGGACCGGCGGCATATTGACGCCCGATGACGAGGCGCGGCTGCTCTCGCTGTTCGGATCGGGCTGGACCTCGGCCGAACATGATCTGCGCGCCGACGCCCTGCTGTGGAAGGGCGACACGCTGGGCACGCAGCGGATGCTGGCCTATGTCTCGCCCGCCCGCCGCCCGATCTACGAAGCGCGCATCGCCTTCCGTCAGAAGGCATCCGACGCCGCGACGAAGATGCAGTTGGCCGAACCGATGGGCGCGAGCGATGCGGGCTTCGTCGCGGACAAGGCGACATGGATGCTCAACACCGGCAACTGGATCGCGGGGCGTCAATATCTCGCCAACCGCCCGGCGCTGACCTTCCGGCCCAGCGACGCCGAAAAATGGTATGAGACGCTGCTCACGCAGGCGCGCGCCGCGGCGAACGACAGCCAATGGAGCTTCGCCTACGGCATTGCGAGCAAGCTGGACGACGCCTATCTGCCCGGCACCGACGTCAACACGCGGCCCATTGGCGAGCGCGACGATTATACCAGCCTCGCCTGGCTGGCGGGGTCGACCGCCTTCTACAATCTGAACCGCCCCGCCGACGCGGTGGAGATGTTCCGCCGCTATGCGACGGCGGCCAAGTCGCCGCAGACCCAGTCCAAGGGCTTTTACTGGGCGGGGCGCGCCGCGCTTCAGGCGGGCGATACGGCCGGCGCGAACAGCTATTTCAGCCGCGCCGCCGTCTTCCCGGATCAATTCTATGGCCAGCTTGCGCTCGAACGGCTGGGCCGCCCCATCCCCGCGCCTGCCGCCGTCGAACGGCCGGTGGAAATCTCCGCCGCCGAACGCGCCGCCTTCGCCAATCGCTCGGTCGTCCGCGCCGTGAAGGCGCTGGGCCAGATGGGCTATTGGGAGGATCAGAGCAAATTCGCCCGCGCTATCGCCAACAATGCCGACAGCGATGCCGACCATTATCTGGCGGTCGAACTGGCGCAGAGCATCGGCCGCCCCGACATGGGCGTGATGGTCGGTCGCCGCGCCGTCTCCAGCGGGCTGACCGGCTATGGGACCAGCGCCTTCCCGCGCGTGCCGGTGCCGTCCGAAGCGCAATATAACTGGACCATGGTCCACGCCATCGCCCGCCAGGAAAGCCAGTTCGACCGGCAGATCGTCAGCCATGCGGGCGCCCGCGGCCTGATGCAGCTGATGCCCGGCACGGCGCGGGAGCAGGCGGGAAAGCTGGGCATGAGCTATGACCCCAGTTCGCTCAACGACCCGAACTATAACATCATGCTCGGCTCTTCCTACTTCCAGCGGATGCTCGACTATTATGGCGGCAGCTATCCGCTGGCGGTAGCGGCCTATAATGCGGGTCCGGGCAACGTGAACCGCTGGATCAGCGCCAATGGCGACCCCCGCCTGCCCGGTGCCGACATGCTTCGCTGGATCGAGCAGATTCCGCTGTTCGAAACGCGCAACTATGTCCAGCGCGTGCTGGAAAATGCCGTGGTCTATGAAGCCATGAATCCGGAGCGAGCACGATTCCGGGGAGCGACAACGCCGCTGTCCAAATATCTCGGCAAGCAGACGCCGGGATGATAGGGGCGGAGCCATGAGCACCGCCCATCCCAATTACATCACCCCCGAAGGCTTTGCGAAGCTGCGCGCCGAATATGATCAGCTTCTGGGCGTCGAACGGCCGAAGATCGTCGAGGTGGTGAGTTGGGCGGCAGGCAATGGCGACCGCAGCGAAAATGGCGACTATCTTTACGGCCGCAAGCGCATGCGGGAAATTGACGGACAGCTCAAGCGCCTGTCGCGCAAGATGAAGGACGCCAAGATCGTGGACCCGCGCCAGCAGCCCGACAAGAGCAGGGTCTATTTCGGCGCCACCGTCACCATCGCGGATGAGGATGACAACCGCCGCACCGTAACGCTGGTCGGCAACGACGAGACGGAAGCCAGCGCGGGCCGTATCGGCTGGAGCACGCCCATCGCCCGCGCCCTGCGCGGCGCGGCCGTCGGCGACCTGCGCCGCGTGGCGCTGCCCGCGGGCGAGAAGGAATATGAGGTCATGGCGATCCGCTACCCCAGCTGATCCTGCAGCCAACTGCGGAAATCCGCCATCGCGGGGCTGTCCGCACGCGACATGAGCCGCGTCAGCCAATAGCCGCCCAGATCGACCGCGATGCCGAAGGGCTGAACCAGCCGCTCCGTCTGCAGTTCCGCCTCGAACAACGCCGCCGGCGCAAGCGCGACCCCATGTCCCGCCAGCGCCGCCCCGATCATCAGGACCGAGCTGTCGAACACCGGCCCGCGCAAGGCCGGACAGGCCGTCCCTGCCGCGGCGAACCAGCGCGGCCATTCATCGGCGCGATAGGAACGCAGCAACACCTCCCCCGCCAGCGCAGCGGGAGTGGACAGGCGCGCTGCCATTTCCGGCGCGCAAAGCGGCGTCAGCGGGGCGCGCATGATCGGTTCGGCATGCGTTCCGTGCCAGGCGCCATCCCCGAAGCGGATCGCCAGATCCACCCCCTCCCCCGCAAGATCGATCCGGTTGTTGTTGGTCATGATGCGCAGGTCGACATGCGGAAAGGCCCGCCCGAAATCGGCGGTCCGCCGCAGCAGCCAGCCATTGGCGAAGGTGCCGACCACCGCCACCGTCAGCACTTCGCGGGCCCGGCCGCCGATACAGCGCTCCAGCACCGCCCCGATCCGGTCGAAACTGTCTCCCAGCACCGGCATCAACGCCAGCCCTTCGTCCGTCAGCGCCAATCCTCTGGGCAGGCGCCGGAACAGCGACGCCCCGATCCGTGCCTCCAGCGCGGCGACCTGCTGGCTGACCGCCCCCTGGCTGACGCACAGCTCGATTGCGGCGCGGGTGAAGCTCAGATGCCGGGCGGACGCTTCAAAGGCGCGCAGGGCATTTAGCGGAAGCTGGGCACGATCCATGAACGGACATTAGCGCAGCTTATGGCTCTGTCGAGATTTGATGCTTTGCCGATCCCATGAACGGTCGCCAATCTGCGGATCAAAGGAATGAAAAAAGGGATCATCATGCGGCGAACGACACGCTTTTGCATTAGGCTGACTGCAGCGATACTGCCCCTGATTGCCCCGGCTCATGCCGCCGATGATCCGCTGCTGCGCCCTATCGAACCCGATTATGCCAGACAGTGGCTCAGCCCGGAAAAGCCCCATCGCCTGTTCGGCAACAGCTACAGTGTCGGCTTTGGCGGCCTCAGCGTCGTTCTGATCCACACCCGCGCGGGACTCATCCTGATCGACGGTGCGCTGCCGCAGGCGGTGCGCGATATAGAGTCGAACATCCAGGCGCTCGGCTTTTCGATCCGCGACGTGAAGCTGATCCTGTCGACCGAACCCCATTATGATCATGCTGGGGGCCTTGCCGCCCTGTCGCGCGACAGCGGCGCCCCCGTCGTCGCCAGCGCCTATGCCGCGTCGGTGCTGCGCAAGGGCGGTGCAGATCCAAACGACCCGCAGACCTCGATCCTTGCGCCCATAGCCGCCGTCACGAAGCTGCGCATCGCCCGCCCCGGCGAAGCGATCAGGCTGGGCGGCGTCACCGTCATGCCCGTCGCCACGCCGGGTCACACCATGGGCAGCATGAGCTGGCGCTGGCGGTCCTGCGAGGGACGCGAATGCCGCAGCATGGTCTTCGCCTCCAGCCTCAACGCCATTTCCGGCGACGGCTATCGCTTCTCCGACCCGGCCCACCGCTCGCAGGTGGCCGCTTTCCGCAAGAGCTTCGCAATCATGCGGACCCTGCCCTGCGACATGCTGATTACCGCCCATCCCGACCAGGGCAGGGGCGCCAACTGCCGCAGCTATGCCGACAGCGCGCAGGCCCGGCTGGATGCAAGGCTCAGGAAGGAAGCAGGCGCCAAGCCCTAATCATGCGGACGCAGCGCCTCGTTGAGAGTCCTCATCACCTCCCCGATCGGTTCGGTCACGGTCACGCTGCGCCCTTCGCCAAAGCGGATGCGGGTGCCGTCGGTGACTGAGGAAACGAAGGTGACCTGCGCGGCATTGACGGCGGTTTCGGTGCGATCAGCGCCCACGAACATGACGAGCATGCATCTCTCCTTCTTATTGGAAGACGAGCTTAGGGGGATTTCGCGTCAGATGGAACAGCTGACGACCGTGAGGCGAAGTTCAGCGCCGCTGGAGTGCCGGAAAGGAGGCTCGGGGCGTCAAATCGCCATCAGGCCAGCTGTATCGCCCGGATAAAGGCGCTGGCCCGCGCATCCAGCCGCTGCGCCTCCGCCGACAGCCGGCCTGCCGCCTTGCGCATCGCCGTCGCGCCATCGACCGCCGCACCGGCATGATCGCTGATCCGGGCAGCGCTGGCGCGGATATGCTCGCTTGATTGCCCCGCTTCGGCCAGGCTTGCGGTGATCTCCCGGCTGAAGGTGCCGTGACGGGCCACCGCCTCGAACACCGAAGCCGAGAGGCGGTCAGCCGTCGCGATCGCCGCATCCATATGCGCATGCCCCTGCGCAACCTGGCCGACGGCAGCCCGGATATGGTCGATGCGCCGCGCGATTTCGGCCACGGCGTCGCGGGTCTGTCCGGCAAGCGACTTCACCTCCCGCGCGACTACGGCAAAACCCTGTCCCGCCTCTCCGGCCCGCGCTGCTTCGATCCCGGCATTGAGCGCCAGCGTCGTCGTCGCCCGCGCAATTGCGTCTATCAGCGCCGTCACCTCGCCGATGCCGTCGGCCTGAAGGCGCAGGGCCTGCGTCTGGGCCGATCCCTGCCGACTCTGCTCGACGGCGGAGCGAATGGCGGCGCCGGCCTCCCGCACTTCCCCCTCCATCGACTGGAACAGCAGGCCCAGTTCGCGCCCGGATGCCGCTATGCCCGCCATATTGTCCGCCGTCTGCGCCGCGGCCACCGCCATCCCCGCCGAAGCATGGCCATTCTGCGCAGCCCGCTCAGCCGCTTCGGTCGCGAAGCGCGACAGCATGTCGGCCATGCCCACCAGATCGGCGATCAGCGACTCGATGTCGCTGCGGAAGGCCTGGCTCTGCTGGGTCACGCGCTCCAGCCGCTCAGCGCGGGCAATCGCTTCCCGCGCGTCGCGCTCCGCGGCCAGCTTCAGCAGCAACTGCCCGCCGATGACCCCCGCATAACGGCCCCCATCCACCACGATCAGCCCCTCGCAGCCCTGACCCTGCGCCGCATAGAGGTCGATCAACGCTTCCACGCAGGCGCTGCGTTCGACATGGGCGCAGGGTCGGACATGATCGTCCAGCCGCCCGCCGAAACTGGGATTGCGCAGCAGCGCATGGCCGAAGGGGTTGAACAGAATGCGCCGCATGTCGCGCTCGTAAATGGCACCGGCAGGTCGCCCTTCCGCGTCAAGCACGGGCAAGAGACGCAGCGTCGGATCGATCTGAAACTGGTCGACAGCCTCCGACAAGGGCCGACCGAGCCGGATCATCGGACTGGCCGCGACAAAGGGTATGTGCCCACGCTCCTGCGGAGCCGCATGGGCGATGGATCGATCAAGCATCTGGGGTGCGAACATGGCCCCCGATTAAGCGCCCAATGGTAAATGAGGCATTAGATTTTGATGACAATTTTATGACAAATCCTTGTTTTTCCAATATTTTCTCAAGGAACCTTATAGCCGTAGGCCTTGGCGGCCAGCTTCACCACTTCGGGATCGGCTTCGGGAAAATTCATCGGCACCAGTTTTTCCAATCGCTTGGCAACATGGTTGAGCGCCGCGATCCGTCCTGCCCGGCGGTGGTTATTGTCGATCACATGCCAGGGCGCAGCCTTGGTATCGGTCTTGCGAAACATGTCGTGCATGGCGTCCAGATAATCCTTTCGCTTTGCCCGATTGCGATAATCCTCCGCGCCGGTCTTCCACCGCTTCCACGGCGTGTCGAGCCGCTGGGCGAGTTGCTCGTCCTGCGTCTCCTGCGTGATATGGACGAACAGCTTGACGATGTTGGTCCCCGCGTCGACCTGCTGCTTTTCGAAGGCATTGATCTCGTCATAGGCGCGCTTCCACTCGCCCCTGGAGCAAAAGCCCTCGACCCGCTCGACCAGCACCCGGCCATACCAGCTGCGGTCGAAGATTGCGATGTTGCGTCCGGCGGGCAGACGGGTCCAGAAGCGCCAGAGGAAATGACGGTCGCGCTCCTCCTCACTGGGCGCGGCGATGGGGTGCACCTTGTAATAGCGCGGGTCCCAGTCGGCGGTCATGCGCTTGATGATGCCGCCCTTGCCCGCCGCATCCCAGCCTTCCAGCAGGATGACGCTGCGCCGGTCATGGATGATGTGCGCGACCTGAATCTTGGCGAGCCGTTCCTGAAGCGCGCCCAGCTTCGCCTCATAATCGCCCTTGAAAATCGCGCCCTTCTCATAATCGGCAAGGTCGATGGTCATGTCTTCACCTTCCACTGGCCCCGGCGGCAAAGCACCAGCTTATACCAAAGGATGGAACCCGCAATCTGGGCAGCGGTTGCGATCAGGCCGGGGCGGCCTTCCCCGACATCGAGCCAGCTCGTCCAGGTCACATAGGCGAGCGCCAACAGCGTCACGATGGGGGCGATCGGATAGAGCGGCATCTTGTAGGGCGCATGGGAACTCGCCCCGCTGCGCCGCCCCGCCAGAGCCGCCAGCGCTATGCCGCCATAGATCGCCACCAGCCCGGTGCCGTTCAGCACCAGCAGCAATGGCAACGGCAGGAAGCATGCGAGCGTGCCGAGCGCGCCGACGATGATCGTCCCGATCCACGGGGAATCGAAGCGGGGGTGGATCGCCACCAGCCAGTCGTCGATGCGCGGAATCCATGCCCGGTCCCGGCCGGTCGAATAGAAGAAGCGCGCGCAGGCCAGCACACAGGCGATGATGGCGTTGATGATGGCCAGCACGATGCCCACCGACACCAGCGCCGACAATCCCGCGCTGCCCCTCTGCCGGACCAGCAGGCCGAAGGGATCGTCGACGGTCAGCAGGGTCGCAAGGTCGATTTTCGCGAGCAGCAACGCGACCAGCGGCACACCTTCGAACAGCAGCGCCAACCCCAGCGCGGCAAGGATGGTCCGGGCGATGCGCCGCGGCGCCCCTTGCATTTCCTCGCCGAAATAGACGGCCATGCCATAGCCGTTCAGGGCGAAGATCGCGATGGTGGTCGCAACCCCGATGGAGGCCGCGCTGGCCGGGGCGAAGCCCTGCCTCCCCACCGCGACCGGGTGGATGAGGAAATCGAGCGCGGGACGCGCATTGTCGGCAAAGCCCAGCACCATCACTACGACCACGGCCAGCAACTCGACCAACAGGAACAGCCCGGTGATGGCGGCATTCACGCGAATGTTGAGGATCGCCACCAGCGTCGATCCGATCATCACCGCGACCGCGACCGGCACGGCGGGCAGGCCCGGCACCAGCGTCGCCATGACCGAAGCGATGCCCAGCGCCGCGACGGGCGGGAACAGCACATTGTTGAAGACATTGACGCCCAGCATGACGAAGCCCGCCATTGGCCCCAATGTCTGCGCCACCGCGACATATTCCCCGCCCGCGACCGGCCAGGCGGAGGAAAGTTCGGCATAGATGAAGGCGGTGGTGACGCAGATCAGGCTGGCGAGAATCATCGCCCAGATCGCGCCGGTCCCGGCTTCCTGCAACATGCCGGGGATGATGACGAAGACGGAGGATGCCGGGGTCGTCGCGGAAAGCGTCAGGAACAGCACGCCCGCCACGCCCAGGCTGCGCGCCAGGGCGGGCGGCTTGTCCGGCAACATCTGGTCGTCAAGCATGTGCGTCCCCCTCGGTGCAGTCCTTACACCCGAGGGGAGACCGGAGGACAAGCCCCTCCACCGGCCGTCAGGAATTACGCCTTGGCTTGAGGTTCCACGACGCGGATATGCAGTTCGCGCAGCTGCTTGAACTCGGCCGGGCTGGGCGCGCCCATCAGCAGGTCTTCGGCGCGCTGGTTCATCGGGAACAGCGTGATTTCGCGCAGATTCTGCGCGCCGCAGAGCAGCATCACGATGCGATCTACGCCAGCGGCCATACCACCATGCGGCGGCGCGCCGTACTGGAAGGCGCGATAGAGGCCGCCGAAACGCTCCTCCACATCCTGTTGGCTGAGGCCGACCTTCTCGAACGCCTTGACCATCAGCTCCGGCGACTGGTTACGGATCGACCCGGAAGCGATCTCATAGCCGTTGCAGACCATGTCATATTGATAGGCCTTGAGGCTGAGCGGGTCCTGAGACTCCAGCGCCTCCATCCCGCCCTGCGGCATGGAGAAAGGGTTGTGCGCGAAGTCGATCGACTTCGTTTCCTCATCATATTCGTAGAAGGGGAAATCGACGATCCAGCACAGCTCGAACCGGTCCTTGTCGATCAGGTCGAGCTGCTCGCCGACGCGAATGCGCGCCAGACCGGCCAGCTTGGCGGCCTGCGACTCCTTGCCCGCCGCGAAGAAAACGCCGTCATTGGGACCAAGGCCCAGCGCGTCGATCAGCTTCGCCGTCCGCTCCTCGCCATGATTCTTGGCGATGGGACCGCCGGGCACGCCATCCTTGATGTTGATGTAGCCAAGGCCCGAATAGCCCTCGGCCCGCGCCCAATTGTTCATCTCGTCGAAGAACTTGCGGCTGCCCGCGCCGGCACCCGGCGCCGGGATGGCGCGGATCACGCTGCCGCTCTCGACCAGCGAGGCGAAGATGCCGAAGCCGGAACCCACGAAATGCTCGGTCACATCCGTAATGACGATCGGGTTGCGCAGGTCGGGCTTGTCCGACCCGTATTTCAGCATCGCCTCGGCGTGCGGGATGCGCGGGAAGCTGCCCGCCGGGGTCACATGCTTGCCCTCGGCAAACTGCTCGAACACCTCGGCAATCACCGGCTCCATCGTGTTCCACACGTCTTCCTGCGTGACGAAGCTCATTTCCAGGTCAAGCTGGTAGAATTCGCCCGGCAGGCGGTCGGCGCGCGGGTCTTCGTCGCGGAAGCAGGGCGCGATCTGGAAATAGCGGTCAAAGCCAGCGACCATCAGCAGCTGCTTATATTGCTGCGGCGCCTGCGGCAGCGCGTAGAATTTGCCCGCATGGATGCGGCTCGGCACGAGGAAGTCGCGCGCGCCTTCGGGCGAGGACGCCGTCAGGATCGGGGTCGAATATTCGGTGAAGCCCTGCGCCTCCATGCGGCGGCGCATGTCGGAGATGATCTTCGTCCGCTTGACGATGTTGGCGTGCAGCGTTTCGCGACGCAGGTCGAGGAAGCGGTAGCGCAGGCGGATGTCTTCCGGATATTCCTGCTCGCCCGCCACTGGCAGCGGCAGATCGGCGGCGGCGGACAGCAGCACCGCGTCCAGCGCGCGAATCTCGATTTCGCCGGTGGGCAGGTTGGGATTGACGGCTTCCTTCGCACGCGCCACGACCTTGCCGGTCACGGTCACGACGCTTTCGGCGCGCAGCGATTCGATCACCTTGAACACCGGCCCGTCGACCTCGGTGACGATCTGCACCATGCCATAATGGTCGCGCAGGTCGATGAAGACCAGATCGCCATGGTCACGCTTGCGATGGACCCAGCCCGACACGCGCACCTCATTGCCGACCTCGGCCGTCGTAAGGGCGCCGCAGGTATGAGTGCGATATGCGTGCATGGCGTTTCGGTCTTTCAGATTCGTTTTACGGAAATGACAAATTGTTGCAGCCCCGCTATGGGCGAACCTGTCAAGCTTTGACGAGCCCGTGAGCAACGGGCCAGCCCATAATAAGATCGAAGACCATATGCAAATCCATCCGCTGATTACCGACAGCCAAACTCTTGCTTCCTTCTGCGCCCGGATCGCCCAATCGCCCTATGTCGCGATCGATACCGAGTTCATGCGCGAAAACAGCTATTGGCCCGAACTCTGCCTGATCCAGGTCGCCGACCCGAACGAGGCCGCGGCGATCGATCCCAAAGCCCCTGGCCTCGACCTTTCTCCCCTGCTCGACCTGATGGTCGACAATGAGGATGTGCTGAAGGTCTTTCATGCCGGCGGGCAGGATCTGGAAATCATCTACAATCTTACCGGCAAGACGCCGCACCCGCTGTTCGACACGCAGATCGCGGCAATGGCGCTGGGGCTGGGCGAACAGATCGGCTACGGCAATCTGGTCGATGCGTGGCTGGGCGTGCAGCTCGACAAGGGCGCCCGCTTCACCGACTGGGCGCGCCGGCCGCTCGACAAGCGGCAGATCGATTATGCTATCGGCGACGTCACCTACCTGATCCAGATTTTCCCCAAGATGCTGGAGGAATTGCGCCGCACCGGCCGGGGCGACTGGCTGGATCAGGAGATGGAGCGGATCAGCGATGCCTCCAATTATGAAAACAGGCCGGAGGAGGCGTGGCAGCGCGTCCGCATCGCCAGCCGCAAGGCCGATGTGCTGGGCCGCCTGAAGGCGCTGGCGGCGTGGCGCGAGATCGAGGCTCAGGACAAGAACCTGCCCCGCGGCCGCATCGTCAAGGATGAGACGCTGGCGGACATCGCCAGCCATCCCCCGCGCTCTCAGGAGGATCTGGGCAAGGTGCGCGGCCTCAGCGCCACCTGGAAGACCAACGATATCGGCAACCGGCTGATGCTGGCGCTCGCCAATCACCAGCCGCTTGGCAAGGACGAGATGCCCGAGCGGGATCCCAAACGGCCCGGCCTTGGGAAGGATGGCGCGCTGGTCGCCGATCTGCTCAAGCTGCTGCTCAAGATCCGCTCGCGCGACATCAATGTCGCCGCGCGCCTGATCGCCCGCAGCGACGATATCGACGCGCTGGCGGCCGGGGTGCGTGAGGATCTCTCGATCCTTGAAGGCTGGCGCTATGAACAATTCGGCCGCGACGCGGTTGATCTGGTCGAGGGCAGGATGGCCTTCGCGGTCAAGAATGGCCGTCTGAAAATGACCCGGACCGAATAGGAGTTTCAAGCGATGCGGACGGCAATGCTCAGCCTTCTTCCCCTGCTCGCGGCCTGCGCAGGCGCCAATGGCGAAGGTCCGGCCGCTCCGCCGGCAACGGCGGAAGGGCCGTGCAGGAATGAAGGTCTGGACTCTTTTATCGGCCAGACCGCCAGCGCCGATCTGGGCGCGGAACTGCTCAAGGCCTCCGGCGCCCGCACGCTGCGCTGGGGCGCGCCCGGCATGGCGATGACCATGGACTTTCGCGCTGATCGGCTGACGGTCAGCTATGACGCGAAAATGGCGATCACCAACGCCCGCTGCGGCTGAATCCCGACCGCCGTCAAAGCGGACAGGATTGGGGTGGAATAATCCTCCCCTCTCAGGCGTATTCTCCCCGGCACCCGTCGCGATCCTTCCGATCGTGCCCGGCCCAGCCCTCAGGGTGGTCCCTACAGGGCGGCGTAGCGGTGGAGCATGAGGATTAGGCCCCTCCCGGCGCCACCGCTACGCCTTCGCCTTTTCTCCGGACGGGGCAGCTCTTCAGCAACAGGGGCCGGATCGGCTCGATGACGGACGGGGATTTCCCCTCGACGCTGATCGACGCGCCAATCGCGGAACCCGCGGCTGGCGAGGCGGAACCCTCAAAAGCGCTCTTGCAGGCGGCCTTCGTCCTCACCCTGATCGGGTCCCGGAAGAAAGCTGCGGTCAGCACTCCAGCCCGATGAGCGTGCCGCTGCCGATCCGGCCGACATAGCGTTTTCCGTCAATCTCCAGCCAGTCCGGCGTTACCTCCAGCCGTCGCCCGCGAATCGTCGTGCGCAGATGCTCCACGGCGATCCGGTTGCGCGCCACGATCCGAAGCACCGCCAGCCCGTCGCCACGGGTCGCCATCATGCTGTAACGATCCCCTCGCAGCAGAAAGTGCCAGCTACCGTCGGCCGGGATCCATTCATTGCCGTCGATAATCTGCGTCGGCTCTCCATCAGCGTCGCCCATGCGCACGCTGATACGGGTGGCGCCGTTGCTGCGACGCGGCGGCGCGAAGATCAGGATCGGCTCCCCCTCCAGCGTCAGCGGGATGGGCGTGTCGCGGAGCAGCCGCGATCCGCCCATGATCAGAGTCGGCAGTTCAGGCGAGAAAGGCAGGCGATCGCGGGCGAAATGGCGCTGTCGCACCACCGGATTGGCGTGGAAGCCCTGCACCTGCATCGGCGTCAGCCGCCCTTCCTCCACCAGCCCATGGCAGGTGGGACAGAGCAGGGTCACGCCATTGCCCTCCGGCAGGCCGAGATAGCGATAGATCGTCACCCCGCAGCGGACGCAGGCAAAACCGCACGCCTGACGGACATCGTCCCGCTGCTGCGCGGTCAGTTCTGGCAGCGACGGCATCACACGCAAGCCCATGCACGACGACCCCTTGGCTTAGCCCGCCCGCGCCATTCGCGGGCTGGCGTTCCTTCGGCGTCCTTCCTGCTGGCCGGGAGCGCTCCAACGCGCCCCTCTCGCTATTGCACTATCGTTGAAAAAAATACGGACAAGTCAAGAGAGTCCACCAACATCCCTTATCGCTGCGGCAACAGATCAAGATTGCGCGACGCCGCAATGGCCCGGATCCGGTCTGGCCGGGGCATGGATCTGACCGCGATTTCCGCCATGTCGCCCGCGCTGAACAGTTCGACATTTCCCACGTTCAAAATGCGCTGGCCCAGCGTCTGGGTGATCCGCACGCTGCGAATGCTGGAAAGCGCGATCTCCGTCCGCTGCTTGGCCAGCAGGCCCCGCTCCAGCAGCACCTCCCGATCGCTCAGCGCCAATCGTTCGCCCTTGCACAACACCCACCATATGCCGATCGCCAAGATGCCAATGACCGAAATCAGCAGCAGAACGAACAGAAAGGGATGGGCGCGGAACATCGCCGGATGCTCATCATACAGCCATGTATCGCTCATGCCACCTCCCGCCAATGGTGCAGGGGACATGACCATGGATCGGGCCTGAGCGTCAAGCCGGCGCCCTGCCTATCCCGCTGGTTTGCCAAATATTTGTCTGATCTGCATCAACAACCGGCGGGAACGGAAAGACGGCTTCGTCGAACCGCGTTTCCAATTGCCGGGGGCCGAAGGCCAGCGCAGTCAAATCGATTTAGGGACTGTTTGGAAATGCGCGGACGAGCGCGTTCCCAAACGGCCTCTCAGCTCTCATCCCCCATGCGCAGCGCCGCGATAAAGGCTTCCTGCGGAATCTGGACCGAGCCATATTCGCGCATCCGCTTCTTGCCCTCTTTCTGCTTCTCCAGCAGCTTCTTCTTGCGGGTGATGTCGCCGCCATAACATTTGGCGGTCACGTCCTTGCGCATCGCCGCAATCGTCTCGCGGGCGATCACCTTGCCGCCGATCGCCGCCTGAATCGGAATCTTGAACAGATGGCGGGGAATGAGGTCCTTCAACCGCTCGCACATATGCCGCCCGCGCGATTCGGCCGCGCTGCGGTGAACGATCATCGACAGCGCATCGACCGGCTCATTGTTGACGAGGATGCTCATCTTGACGAGGTCGCCCTCGCGCGTACCGATCTGATGATAGTCGAAACTGGCATAGCCGCGTGAAATCGACTTCAGGCGATCGTAAAAGTCGAACACCACTTCGTTGAGCGGCAGTTCATAGGTCACCTGCGCGCGCCCGCCGACATAGGTCAGGTTCTTCTGGATGCCCCGCCGGTCCTGGCAGAGCTTCAGGATGCTGCCGAGATATTCGTCGGGGCAGTAAATCACCGCCTCGATCCACGGCTCCTCGATCATCTCGATATGGTTGGGATCGGGCATGTCGGCCGGGTTGTGAAGATGCCTGACCTCCCCATCCTTCATGTGCATCTCGTAAACCACCGACGGCGCGGTGGTGATGAGATCGAGATCATATTCGCGGGTCAGCCGCTCCTGGATGATCTCCAGATGGAGCAGCCCCAGGAAGCCGCAGCGGAAGCCGAAGCCCAGCGCCGCCGACGTCTCCATCTCGAAGGAAAAGCTGGCGTCGTTGAGGCGCAGCTTCGAAATCGAATCGCGCAGCTTCTCGAAATCATTGGCGTCGACCGGGAACAGGCCGCAAAATACCACCGGCTGCACTTCCTTGAAGCCCGGCAGCGGTTCCTTCGCCGGATTCTTGACCGTGGTGATGGTATCGCCGACGCGGGTCTGGCTGATATCCTTGATCTGCGCGGTGATGAAGCCGATCTCGCCGGGGCCGAGTTCGGCAAGCTGCTCGATCTTGGGCCGGAAGCAGCCGACGCGGTCGATCAGATGTTCCGTCTCGCCGATCATGAACTTGATGTTCTGACCCTTCCGGATCACGCCATTGACCACGCGGACCAGAATGACGACGCCCAGATAGGGGTCATACCAGCTGTCGACCAGCATGGCTTCGAGCGGCGCATTGCGATCGCCCTTGGGTGCCGGGATCTTGGCGACGATGGCTTCAAGGATATCGTCGATGCCGATGCCCGACTTGGCGCTGGCCAGCACCGCTTCCGATGCGTCGAGACCGATCACTTCCTCGATTTCCGCGCGCACCTTTTCCGGTTCGGCGGCAGGCAGGTCGATCTTGTTGAGAACCGGCACGATCTCATGATCATGCTCGATCGACTGATAGACGTTCGCCAGCGTCTGCGCCTCGACGCCCTGCGCCGCGTCCACCACCAGCAGCGCGCCCTCGCACGCGGCGAGCGACCGGCTCACCTCATAGGCGAAGTCGACATGGCCCGGCGTGTCCATGAGGTTGAGTTCGTAAGTCTCGCCATTTTTCGCGACATAATCGAGACGCACGGTCTGCGCCTTGATGGTGATGCCGCGCTCCTTCTCGATATCCATATTGTCGAGAACCTGCGCCGACATCTCGCGGTCGGTGAGGCCGCCGGTGCGCTGGATCAGACGGTCGGCCAGCGTCGACTTGCCATGGTCGATATGGGCGATGATCGAGAAATTGCGGATGTGCGAGAGATCGGTCATGGCCCGCGCCGATAGCAGCCATTTGCGGGCCTGTCAGCAACGGTTAGAGTCTGGCCGGAAATGCGCGAAAAATCGCGTCCGGGCGCCACGGTGCGCCGACATGCGCTTTTCCGGTCTGGCCCATCAATGGAAATCCCGGTGATAACCGTTCGCATTACTTGAACCGTAACACCATTGTGCTAGAGCTTTGGTAACAACCGGGGCGCCAAAAATCAAAATGACTTCAGCAATCTTCAGGGGTGCATGATCATGCGTGTGTTCACGAAATTCGTCGCTGCCGCAGCCGGTCTGGCTGTCGCGGCTTCTCCTGCGATGGCCGCCGACAAGGGTTCGTCGGCCCGGCAGCAGCAGGCCAAGAAAACGGCCGAAATCCCCCATTGCACCCGCCGCCTCGGCACCGTCGCGATCGTCGAGCCGGACAATCAGTGGTGGCGCGAGCTGAATCTGGGCAGCCCGGAGGCGATCCTCAAGGTGTTCATCCAGCAGTCCGGCTGCTTCGGCATCGTCAATCGCGGCCGCGCCATGGCCAGCCGCAACATGGAACGCGCCATGGCCGATTCCGGCGAATTGCAGGCGGGTTCGAACCTCGGCAAGGGTCAGGTGAAGGCGGCGGATTATTATCTCCAGCCCGACATCGTCTCCTCCAACAAGAATTCGGGCGGCAACGCACTGGGCGGCATGCTCGGCGGCATGCTCGGCGGCCGGACCTTCGGCGCGCTGGCGGGCGGCATCTCGATCAAGAAGAGCGAGGCGAACGTTACCCTCTCCATCGTCAACGCCCGCACGACCGAGGAAGAAGCGCTGACCGAGGGCTATGCCCGCAAGTCGGACCTCAGCTTCGGCGCCGGCGGTGGCGCGGGCTGGTGGGGCGGTGTCGCGGCGGCCGGCGGCGGCGGCTATCAGAACACCGAAATCGGTCAGGTGATCGTGCTCGCCTATCTCGATGCCTACACCAAGCTGGTGACGCAGCTCGGCGGCCTGCCCGCCAATGCGGCGGCGGCGGCACCGCGCGCCCAGTAAGCGGCACGACATGCAAAAAGGGGCGCGGCCGGATCGACCGGCCGCTCCCCTTTTTTTTACGTCTGGCTGGGCGCGGCCCCGGCAGGCGCAGGAGCAGATGAGCGCCGCCGCCACCAGCCCAGTATCGCATCCCCGGCCGGACGCTCGACCGCCCGGTTGATGAGCGTGCCGAGCGATAGCGCCGTCAGAAAGGCAGCGGCGAAACCGGCCCAGGGGCCATAGCCCGCCTCCGCCATCTTCAGCATCACGACAAAGCCTACATGCTGGTGGATGAGGTAGAAGCTGTAGCTGATCCCCCCCATCCAGACGAGCGGCCCAAGCCGCAGAAAGCGCAGCCGCCCGGCGATCAAGGCCCCCAACAGCGCAAGCAGGATGATGCCCGCCAGTGTGATGTCCCAACTGTCGACGGTTGCGATCGACAGCAATGCGAGCGCGGCATAGGGCGCCTGTTGCCGCCAGTTGCGCTGCCCGGACCAGATCCGATAGGCGAGCATGCCGATGATGAAGAAGGGCACATAGCGCAACACGGTCAGCATCACGATCCGCTCGGGCATGCCCGGCCAGAGCGCATAGAGCCAACGCAGAGCCAGCCATGCCGCGAGCACCGGCTCCAGCCTTTTCAGCCCTGTCCATTTCCAGATCGCCACCATGCAGAAATAAAAGGCGATCTCGACCGTCAGCGTCCAATAGGCGCCGTCGACCTCGGGCAGGAAGGCAAAGCCCTGCAACATGGTGACGTTGGCCAGAATCGCGCCCGGCCCGATCAGCAATTGACTGACCCGCGCCAGATATTCGATCGACAGCGTCAGCAACATCGCCACCAGATAGGCCGGATAGAGCCGGGCCAGGCGGTTGACGATAAAATCCCCCACCGTCGCGATACGGTCCAGCGTGAAGAAGATCGCAAAGCCGGAAATGGTGAAGAACAGCAGCACCCGGTAATTGCCGCCGAGAAAGCTGAAGGGCACATGGGCGGCCTGCGGAAACAGCTCATGAAAGCGGGTCGAATAGTGAAAAACCAACACGCACAGCGCACCCAGACCGCGCAACGCGTCGAGTTCCGTCAAGCGGCCAGAGGAGAGGCGCGACCCTGCCATCGCCACGCCATAGCAACAAAGCAGCAATCAATCAGTTAATATCGTGGTTAAGCATGACAATCGCATGCCAATTCGTTCCCTGCCCGAAATCTCATGTCGGCAGACACCCCATCACTTGCAGCCCCTCCCGTCGGATGGGTTGACCGATTCCGCTGAAGGACTGGCATGGTGGTGAGCGGAATGGCGGCTTTTATCGCGATCCGGGATCGAGAGCGTAGGTTTTCAGGAGCGATTGGCTTCGTTTTACGATGTCTACAGGACCGTCCAGCATTTCACGCTGGAAATAGATAACCCAGTGGGCACCGCGATAGGTCATGCTGGTGGCGCACTGACCAAGCAAGCCCAACTTCACGCCTTTCATTAAGCATATTGATGTTCCCCATGGTCGCGTCTCAATGGTTTTATCTTTCGCCAATCGAAAATCGCCCCGAAAAATATAGGGAAGTCCTTGCCTTTCGGCATCAACCCTTTCTTCGCGGTTTTCTCTGCTGTCGTATTGAAGGCTGATGCTCTGACGCCGATCCTTTTCCGGGGTGACATAGGCGACAAATGTGGGTTCGGACGCGCCTACGTCGGTAATGCTTCTGTAAAATGGATCGCGAGGAAAACGATAAAACGCATCGCCAACCTGCACCACTTCGGGGGGCTTAGGGCCGCAACTGGCTAGAAGCACCAAACTCACAGAATAGACCAGTAGGAAACGCATACACCGCTTGCTACTGGTGATGCGTTTAAGGTCTGCTAATGGTCGTCTGCCGCCCGGCCGCTTGGCGAGGGCAAATATCGCGCTCATCGGATTCGCGCGCTCAGAGCGCTTTCCGTTTCCGCCGCCCGCTTCAGCCCGGCAAGTTGCTCCGCCAGGACCTTGTCCACCACCGGCGCGATCTTCGCCCCGCCCATGCGGATATAACCGCCCACGACATAACTCATCACGACTCGCGCACCCTTTTCGACCGGCGCGATGTCGAAGGTCAGCGTCCCCGTCACGGCTTCGGCCTGCAACGGTCCCAGGGCACCGGAAAGCCGCAACTGCCTGTCCGGCGCCGCATGGATGACGCGGGCATGTTCGATACTTCCCGCCCGCCCGCTCCTGCCCGGCACGGTTTCGCAAAAGCAGCCGCCCGCCACCGGCTTCAGGCTGAGATTGGCGGCGTCGCCGCTATAGCTGTGCTCGCCGTTCCACCAGCGCCGGGGCTGACCCAGCAGCCGATAAACCGTGCCCGCATCCGCCGCGACGTCGACGCTGTTCTCCACCGCAAAGCCGATATCGCTGCTGTCCGTAACAGCGCAATGGGCCGGCGCGACCATTGCCGCACCAGCCCATCCCAAAGCCATGATCTTGCGCATCTGCCTGCCCTCCCTTGACGGCAGGCCAGCGTAGCTCAGGCGCCCTTGCCATCCAAGATGGCGGCGACCGCAGCCGTCACATCGTCCATGTCGGCCATGCCGTCGACCCGCGCAACAATGCCGCGCGCCTCGTAGATCGGCAGAATGGGCGCGGTCTTGGCGCGATATTCGGCCATGCGGGTACGCACGGTTTCCTCATTATCGTCCGGCCTGCGCTTGAACTCATGACCACCGCATTTGTCGCAGGCCCCCTCGACCTTGGGCTGCTTGAAGCTGTCATGATAGCCTTCGCCGCAGGTCGCGCAGGTGAAGCGACCGGTGATGCGCTCGACCAGCGCATCCTCATTCACTTCCAGCTCGATCACATGGTCCAGCGTCCGATTGCGATCCGACAGGATGCTGTCCAGCGAATGGGCCTGCGCCTCGGTCCGCGGATAGCCGTCGAAAATGACGCCGGTTTCCGGCGCCAGCGCGTCCAGCGCCTCACCGATGATGCCGGAAACGATCTCGTCCGACACCAACTCACCGGCTTCCATCACGGCCTTGGCCTTGAGGCCGATCGGCGTCCCGGCCTTCACCGCCGCGCGGAGCATGTCGCCCGTCGACAGCTGCACCATGCCCCGGCTGTCCACCAGACGGGTCGCCTGGGTTCCCTTGCCGGCGCCCGGAGGGCCGAGCAAAATGATATTCATGTCGCGCATTCTCCCCTGTTCTTCGCGCTTCTCACGCCCTGCGCCGATTTAGCGCAGACGCCCCTTCAGCTTCGCCTTCTTGATGAGATCCCCATATTGATGGGCCAGCAGATGGCTCTGGATCTGGGTCACGGTGTCGACCGTAACATTGACCACGATCAACAGGCTAGTCCCACCAAGGTAGAAGGGAATTCCTGCCCGTGCGATGACGAACTCCGGCACCAGACAGATGAACGCCAGATAGGCTGCGCCGATCACGGTGATACGGGTCAGCACATAGTCGAGATAATTTTCCGTGTTCTTGCCCGGACGAATGCCCGGAATGAACCCGCCATTGCGCTTGAGATTGTCCGCCGTCTCCTCCGGATTGAACACAACCGCGGTGTAGAAGAAGCAGAAGAAAACGATGCCAAGGCCGTAGAGCGCCATATAGACCGGGCTGCCGTGCGACAGATACTGGTTCAGCGTCAGCACGAAATCGCCAAGCTTGCTCTCGCCCGCGACGGTCTGTCCCGCGAACTGCGAGATGGTCAGCGGCATCAGCAGCAGCGAGGAAGCGAAGATCGGTGGGATCACGCCAGCGGTGTTCACCTTGAGCGGCAGGTGGCTGCGATCCGCCTGCATCAAACCCTGTCGCGTTTGCCGCTTGGGATACTGGATCAACACGCGGCGCTGCGCCCGCTCCATGAAGCAGATGAAGGCAATCAGGCCAAAGCCCAGCACGATCACCAGAAAGATTATCAGGCCCGAAATAGCACCGGTGCTGCTCGACTTGAAAAGATTGCTGAGCGTCACCGGCAGCTGCGCGACGATGCCCGCCATGATGATGAGCGACACGCCATTGCCGATACCGCGCGAAGTGATCTGCTCACCCAGCCACATCAGGAACATGGTGCCGCCGATCAGCGAGATCACCGCCGCGACGCGGAACAGATAGCCCGGATCGACGACCGCCTGCACGCCCGACTGGGCACCGAAGCTCTCGAGACCCACGGCGATGAAATAGCCCTGCACGGCGGTCAGGCCGACCGTGCCGTAGCGGGTATACTGGTTCAGCTTCTTGCGGCCGCTTTCGCCCTCTTTCTTGATCGCCGCGAGCTGGGGCGAAAGAGAGGCGGCGAGCTGCACCACGATCGAGGCGGTGATATAAGGCATCACGCCGAGCGCAATAAGGCTCATGCGCGAGAGCGAACCACCCGAAAAGGTGTTGAAGATGTCGAGGATGCCGCCGTTCGTCTGCTTGTAGAGCTGCGACAGGGCGGTCGGATCGACGCCCGGCAGCGGCACGAAGCTCAGGAAGCGGAAGACGATCAGCGCGCCCAGCGTAAACCACAGGCGCTTCTTGAGGTCGGTGGCCTGGCTGAACTTCGCCAGGCTGAGATTGGATGCGAGCTGGTCGGCTCTCGATGCCATCTTGGCTGCCCTTCAAAACATCTTGCCGGGATTTGGAAAGCCCGGAGCGGAATCGCTAACCCCTTAGCGGGGTGATGGGGCGCTGTCGAACCGGGAATCGCCGCCGACGCGACAAAAAACCGCCCCAAAACACATGGCCCCGCACACCCATATCGGGCAGCGGGGCCATGCTTGCAAGCCTTAGAGCATTTTCAAGCGGGGTTTCCCCGGCGCCTTGCGAAAACGCTCCAAACCCAAGCTGCCGCCGGATCAGGCCTTGGCTGCGGCCTTTTTCGCGGCGAGGGCGGTGCCCTTCTTCGCCTTGGCTTTCTCCGCCGCCGGAACGACCTCGATCACGTCGACCTTGCCGCCTGCCTTCTCGACAGCTTCGACGGCACCCTTCGAGGCGCCGGCGACCAGGAAGCTGACCTTCGCGGTCAGATCGCCCTTGGCCAGCAGACGCACGCCATCCTTGCCGCCACGCGCCAGAGCAGCCGCCTTCAGCGCCGCGTGGTCGATGGTGGCGTTGGCGTCCAGCTTGCCGGCGTCGATCGCCTTCTGCACCGCGCCCAGATTCACGATCGCGTAATCCTTGGCGAAGATGTTGTTGAAGCCGCGCTTCGGCAGACGCATGTGGAGCGGCATCTGGCCACCCTCGAAGCCGTTGATGCTGACGCCCGAGCGTGCCTTCGCACCCTTCTGGCCGCGGCCGGCAGTCTTGCCCTTGCCCGAGCCGATACCACGGCCGACGCGCATCCGGCCCTTGCGGGCACCGGGATTGTCATTGAGTTCGTTAAGCTTGGTCATCGTGCACTCGCTTTCGCTATGTTCGCGCAGCCCCACTCATGATTTCTCTGACGGGACAACTAAAGAGGGCGCGCCATTAGCGCCCTTTCCCAAAAAACGAAAGAGGGGTTGCCCCCTCTCCCGCTTCATTCCTCTGTGGTCGGAAGGCTCAGCCTTCAACCACGGCCACCATGTGGGGCAGCTTGGCGATGGCACCGCGGACTTCCGCGGTATCTTCCAGCTCCACCACGCGGTGCATCTTGCCAAGGCCCAGGCCGATCAGAATCTTCTTCTGGGCTTCGGGGCGACGGATCGGCGAACCGATCTGCTTGATCTTGATCTTCGCCATGTCGTCTTACTCCACAATCGCTTCGGCGTCGGCCTGAGCGACTTCGGCCGAGGCGCCGCCGCGACGCAGAAGGTCAGCGACCTTCTTGCCGCGACGCTGCGCCACCGACTTCGGACTGGTCTGTTCGCCCAGCGCCGCGAAGGTCGCACGGATCATGTTATAGGGGTTCGACGTGCCGTTCGACTTGGTCACGACGTCAGCGACGCCGAGGCTTTCGAACACGGCGCGCATCGGACCGCCCGCGATGATGCCCGTACCGGCGGGAGCCGAACGGACCGTCACCTTACCCGCGCCGAAATGGCCCAGGCCATCATGGTGCAGGGTGCGGCCTTCCTTCAGCGGAACGCGAACCATAGCCTTCTTGGCCGAAGCGGTCGCCTTGCTGATGGCTTCAGGCACTTCGCGCGCCTTGCCATGGCCGAAGCCCGCACGACCCTTGCCGTCGCCCACGACGACCAGAGCGGCGAAACCGAAGCGCTTGCCACCCTTGACGGTCTTCGAGACGCGGTTGATGTGAACCAGCTTCTCGATCAGTTCCTCGCCCTGCTCCTCGTCGCGGTTGCCGCGACGGTCGTCGCGACGGCCGCGGCCGCCACGCTCACCGCGGTTGCGGTCGCCGCCACGGCCACGGCCACGACCACGACCTTCGGTCTGCTCGCCACCTTCGACGGCGGCGGGGGCACCAGCCTGTGCCTGGATTTCGTTTTCTTCAGCCATGATCAGAACTCCAGCCCGGCTTCACGGGCCGCATCGGCCAGCGCCTTGACGCGGCCATGGAACAGGAAGCCACCACGGTCGAACACGACCCTGGTGACGCCAGCCGCGGTCGCCGCAGCGGCGACGCGCTTGCCGACATCGGCAGCGGCTTCGGAAGAGGCGCCGGTCTTGCCGAGAGCCTTGGAACCCACATCCTTGTCCAGCGTCGATGCCGAGGCCAGGGTCTTGCCCTGCGCATCGTCGATGACCTGGGCGTAGATGTGACGGCCCGAACGGTGGACGCTAAGACGGGGCTTGTGGCCCGAAACAGCCTTGAGCGCGGTGCGGACGCGGCGACGACGCCGCGCGAAGAGGGAAAGCTTTGCCATCTTACTTCTTCTTCCCTTCCTTGCGGAAGATGAACTCGCCGGCGTATTTGATGCCCTTGCCCTTATAGGGTTCGGGCTTGCGCCAGCGGCGGATCTCGGCGGCAACCTGACCCACCTTCTGCTTGTCGATACCGCTGATTTCGACCGTGGTGTTATCCGGGGTCTTGATCTCGATGCCTTCAGGCACCGGGAAATCGACGTCATGCGAATAGCCGAGCTTCAGGTTCAGAACCTTGCCCTTGGCATCCGCGCGATAGCCCACGCCGGTAATCAGCAGCTTCTTGGTGTAACCCTCGGTCACGCCGGTAACCAGGTTCTGGATCAGCGTGCGCTGCATGCCCCAGAAGGCGCGAGCCGCCTTGGTGTCGTTGGCCGGCTTCACCAGAATGCTGCCGTCCTCGATCGTGTAGCTGATCTCATCGCGCAGCCGCAGCGCCAGGGTTCCCTTGGGACCCTTGACCGACAGCTGACCGCCTTCAATCGACGCCGTCACGCCCGCAGGCACGGCGATCGGCTTTTTACCAGTACGGCTCATCAGAACACCTCCGCCAGCACTTCGCCGCCGACATTCTGCTCACGCGCTTCGGCGTCGGACAGAACGCCGCGGGGCGTCGAGACAATGGTGATGCCCAGACCGTTGCGGATCACCGGCAGTTCCTTGGAACCCGAATAGACGCGGCGGCCCGGCTTGGACACGCGGGCGACATGCTTGATCGCCGGCTGGCCTTCGAAATATTTCAGCTCGATGCGCAGGCCGGGGTGCTTGCCGAGGGCTTCCTCGGAATAGCCACGGATATAGCCTTCGCGCTGCAGCACGTCGAGCACGCGGGCGCGGAGCTTCGAAGCGGGGGACACAACGCTGTCCTTCTTCGCCTGCTGCCCGTTGCGGATGCGGGTGAGCATATCACCCAGGGGATCGGTCAATGCCATCTCAAATGATCCTTACCAGCTCGACTTGGTGACGCCGGGGATCAGGCCCTTGTTGGCCAGATCACGCAGCTGCACGCGGCAGAGACGGAATTTGCGGTAATAAGCGCGGGGACGTCCCGTCAGCTCGCAGCGGTTCCGAACGCGGGTCGGATTGCCGTTGCGGGGGATCTCCGCCATCTTCAGACGCGCGATCAGACGATCGCTGTCGTCGGCCGCGGTATCATTCGCGATCGCCTTGAGCTTCGCATAGCGGCCGGCATATTTCTTCACCAGCTTCTTGCGGCGCTCGTTCTTGTTGATCGAACTCAGTTTCGCCATGACTTAAGTTCTCTTCCTTTGTCTATGCATTGGGAGAGAAGCGGGGCCTCTTCAGGCCGCCTGCTTCTGCTCTTCAAGCGGGAAGGGGAAGCCGAAGAGACGCAGCAGTTCGCGCGCTTCCTCGTCCGTCTTCGCCGTGGTGGTCACGATGATGTCCATGCCACGCACCTTGTCGATGCGGTCATAGTTGATCTCGGGGAAGATCAGCTGCTCCTTGATCCCGAAGGCATAGTTGCCGCGGCCGTCGAAGCTCTTCGGATTGAGACCACGGAAATCGCGCACGCGGGGCAGAGCGATGTTGATCAGACGATCAAGAAACTCATACATGCGCTCGCGGCGCAGCGTGACCTTGGCGCCGATCGGCATGCCTTCACGCAGCTTGAACTGCGCGATCGACTTGCGGGCCTTGGTGATGACCGGCTTCTGACCGGCGATCAGCTCCATTTCCTCGGCCGCCTGCGTGACCTTCTTCTTGTCCTGGGTCGCTTCGCCCACGCCCATGTTGAGCGTGATCTTCTCGATCTTGGGCACTTCCATGACGTTCTTGTAACCGAACTTCTCGGTCATCGCCTTGGCGATTTCGGCGTCATACAGCGACTTGGAGCGCGGAATGTACTTGTCGCTCATTACAGCACCTCACCGGACTTGACGGCGACGCGGACCTTCTTGCCGTCGCGATCCTCGAAACGGACGCGGGTCGGCTTGCCATCCTTGTCGGCGACAGCGACGTTCGAAATGTGGAGCGGCGCGGGCTTGCGCTCGATGCCACCCTGCGGGTTCGCCTGGTCGGGCTTGCGGTGACGGGCATGCACGTTGATGCCCTCGACGAGGACCTTGTCGGCCTTCGGCAGCACCTGCAGGACGGCGCCGGTGCGGCCCTTGTCCTTGCCGGCCAGGATGACGACCTTGTCGCCCTTCTTGATCTTGGCAGCGCTCATTACAGCACCTCGGGGGCGAGCGAGATGATCTTCATGTGCTTCTTGGCGCGCAGTTCGCGAACGACCGGGCCAAAGATACGGGTGCCGATCGGCTCCTCGTTCTTGTTGATGAGCACAGCGGCATTGCCGTCGAAGCGAATCACGCTGCCGTCAGCGCGACGCACGTCCTTGGCGGTGCGCACGATGACGGCGCGATGCACGTCACCCTTCTTCACCTTGCCACGAGGCGCAGCTTCCTTGATCGAGACGACGATGATGTCGCCCACGCTCGCGAAGCGACGCTTCGAGCCGCCCAGCACCTTGATGCACTGGACGCGCTTGGCGCCGCTGTTGTCAGCGACGTCAAGATTGGATTGCATCTGGATCATGGATCCGGTTCCTTCTTATTTGGCCTACCGGGACAATTCCCGGCGGTTCCGAATTTCGTGCCTAGAGCCTTTGGCGAACCACCTGACTCGTCCTTGACGAACCATTTGACTCTACGCGAAGCGCGGGCCTGTACCCTTTCCTTGAGGAAAAGGCCAGCCCCGCGCCGCGATTTTAATTCAAAGGCTCAGCGAGCCTCCCTCAGGCCGCCGTTTCCGGCGACTTGTGGGTGTCCACGCGCTCGATGACCTTCCAGGTCTTGAGCTTGGAAATCGGAGCGGTCTCCTCGATTCGGACCGTTTCGCCTTCCTTGTAGACATTGCCCTCGTCATGGGCATGGTACTTCTTCGAACGGCGGATGATCTTGCCGTAGAGCGCATGCTTTACCTTGCGCTCCACGCGAACCACCACCGTCTTGTCGGTCTTGTCGGAAACCACCGTTCCCGTCAGCACGCGCTTGGGCATCGTGTGTTTCCTTCTTACTTCGCAGCCGAGCGCGCACGCTCGGACTGAAGGGTCTTGATCTGCGCGATCGACCGGCGGACTTCACGCACGCGGCTGGGCTTTTCCAGCTGGTTGGTGGCCGCCTGGAAACGCAGGTTGAACTGCTCGCGCTTCAGGTTGTTCAGTTCGGTCGACAGCTCGTCGTCCGACTTGGTCTTGAGGTCTGCAACGTTGGC
>NZ_JBHIWJ010000013.1:0-65850 GCF_041987595.1 Sphingobium sp.
GTGGACGCGGCGGATAGCGGCGCAGCCATTCGCGGCATCGACTTTGTCGGCGTGGACGCGCCCGAGCGGGTCGCGCAGGCCGCGCGCCGGTTTCTGGGCCGCCCCGCATCGCGCCAGACGCTCGCCGAACTCGCCAGGGCGATCTCCGACGCCTATGCCGAGAGCGACATCGCCCTCTACACCGTCGCCGTCCCCCAGCAGGATCTGTCCACGGGACAGGTCAAGGTGATGCTGGCCGAGGGCTTTGTGGAGGACATCGTCTATCCCAAGGGCGCGAGTCCGCTGATCCGTGCCTATGCCGAGCGGATGCGGGCGGAAAAGCCGCTCAGCCGCCGCGCGCTGGAGCGCTATCTTTCGCTGATCCGCGACATTCCCGGAGCGAAGGTGGATGTCGCGCTGGAACGCGGCACGAAGCCCGGTGGCGTCAGGCTGGCGATCACGCCGACGCGCAAGCGCTTCGACGCCAGCGTCGGCGTCGACAACCGCACCCAGAGCGGCCTCGGCAGCGGGCAGCTGCGCGCCACGGCCCAGGCCAACAGCCTGCTGCGCGATGGCGACCGGACCGATCTGGTGCTGCTCGGCGCGACGGACCTCCGACGCTACCAATATGTCGGGCTCAGCCACCAGACGCCGCTGGGATCCGACGGCCTCACGCTGGGCCTGTCGGGATCATGGCTGCGCACCCGGCTCAGGAACTTCCCGGTCAAGGGCGAGGCGAAGACCGTCGGGGTTTTGCTCAGCTACCCCGTCATTCGCGGCTATAAGCGCAATCTGACGGTCAGCGCAGGACTCGACGGCCTGGACAGCGATGCGGCGCTGCTCGGCGCGGTACTCTCTTCCGACCATATCCGCGCAGCGCGGGCAGCGGTCGGCTATTCCATGATCCGCGACAGAGATGTGCTGTCGGCTGGCCTCACCCTCAGCCGGGGCCTCGACATGTTGAATGCGCGCGGGACGCCGGGCTTTACCGATACGGTCTTTACCAAGATCACGGGCCGCGCAGGCTATGACCGGATGCTGGGCAAGCGCTTCGTGGGCCGCCTGCGCATGACGGGGCAATATAGCGCGGATCGGCTCTCGGGCAATGAGCGGCTGGCGGTTGGCGGGCCGGACTATGGCCGCGCCTTCGACACTGCACTGCTCAGCGGCGACCGGGGCGTCGCCGGCTCCTTCGAACTCGCCTTTCGTCCGGAACTGACGCCACGGCTCAAGGGTACGGAAATCTATGGCTTCATCGACGGGGCCAAGGTCCGGATCAACAGCCGCGCCGGTTTCGCGGCCAGCGACTATGGACTCGCTTCGGCCGGCGGCGGAGTGAGGCTCGCCTATGCATCGAAGGCGTCGCTGGGTCTCGAGGGCGCGCGGGTCATCGATTCCCCCTTCGCCCGCGTGGGCGACTGGCGCTTCAACATCAGCTGGCATTGGAAGCTGAACCGGTAGGGCGAAGGGGAAAGCCTTCGCCAAACCAATTTGACAGATGCGCCAGAGGGAGTGGCGACATTCCCCCGACCGTGGTCGTCCGCCTTGCAGCGACCGCTCAGCGCACCACCGGGTCGGGAAGGAGTCTTCAGGAAAGAAGGGCAGGCAATCCCGGCGGGAAAGCGCCCCACATTCGCTCAGGCCTCCAGGGCTTTGTCCAGCACCTCAACAAACAGATCCACATTCTCCCTGCTGAAGATCAATGGCGGCCGGATTTTGAGGATATTGTGATCGACCCCGCAGGCGCTGATGAGAACGCCGTCGTCCCGCATCGCATTCACGATGCGTGTGGTGCGCGCACGGTCCCCCGTCTGACTTTCCCGGTCGCGCAGAATGTCCGCGGCGACGAACAGGCCCGCACCCCGAACATGCCCAAGGCACTGGTGGCGGGAGCGAAGCGCACCGACTTTTTCCAGCAGATAGGCGCCGACTTCGCGGGCATTGTCCATGATGCGATCCCGCTGGATGACCTTGAGGACCGCGACTGCCGCCGCGCATGATACGGTATTGCCGGCAAAGGTGTTGAAATAGCGCGCGCTGTTGCCGAATTTCTCGACCACATCATGCCGCGTCAGCAGGCCTGCGATCGGCTGTCCGTTACCCATCGGCTTCCCCAGCGTGACAATGTCCGGGACGACGCCATGCCGCTGGAAGCCCCACATATGGCTGCCCGTACGGCCGAAGCCGGGTTGCACTTCGTCAGCGACAAAAATGCCGCCCGCGTTGCGGATCGCTTCCACCGCGCCCTTCAGGAAGCCCGGCTCCTCCGGCAGGATGCCGTCGCTGGTGAAAATCGAATCCACGATCAGCATGGCGGGGCGGATGCCGTGGCGCTGAAGATCGGCAATCGCCGCTTCGACGTCGCGCGCGAAACGGTCGGCGACATTGGGACCGCTGCGATAGGCCGCTGGAGCTCGAACGGTGCGCACATGGCTGCCGAGGGGGACTGCCTCACCCAAAGTCGGCGAAAATTGCGATACGCTGTCGGTGATGCCATGATAGGCTGTCTCGGTGATGATGATGCCGGTCCCGCCGGTCCGCACCTTGGCAATGCGATAGGCAAGGTCATTGGCTTCGCTGCCGGAGCAGGTCAGCATCATGTGCGACAACTCACTGCTGACGGTCGATAGCAGACCGTCCGCCAGTTCGAGGATGGTCTCGTGCAGATAACGGGTGTTGGTGCACAGCATCGCGACCTGCTTCGTGATCGCCTCCACCACATCGGGATGGCAATGGCCGAGCGACACGACATTATTGTATGTATCGAGATATTTCCGGCCTTCCGCATCATACAGCCACACCCCCTCGCCTCGCACGAAATGGAGCGGCTTCTGGTACATCAGCCGATAGGCCGGGCCGAGCAGGCGGTCCCGCCGCGCAATCATGCCCGCTTCCTGCGCCCCCAGTTCGACTTTGCCGGGGATGAAGGCATTTACCGATGACAGGTCCACCATGGTCACTTCTCGCTTCCTGAAACACAATATTGCAGCAATTTGCGGGTCGCCTGTTCGCGGGAAAGCTGGCCGATATGCTCCAGTCCTGCCCAAGCGAGGCCGTTGTTCCGCATGATATAGGCGCTGTTTTCGGGGTAGCGCGCAGCGCGCCATTCAGTGATCAGAACAGTGATGACAAGCCGCGCAGAGAGCAGATCGAGCAGCACTGCCCGCTCCTCTTCCCGCAAGGGCAGCACCGCATCATAGGCTCCGATCATTTCGGCCGCGCTTAGCAGCGGATCGTCGCCGTTCGCCATCTGATAGGCGGCGGCAGTCGCGATCTCCCCGACCAGCGGCGCATGGATCACATCGCCAAAGTCGATGATGGCAGCGACCTCGTCGGCACGCTCCGGATCGACCAGCACATTGCCGAGGTTGAAATCGTTGTGAATGACCTGCGCCCGCAACGAGGAAAGACGCGGCAGCACCCTGTCTTCATAATCGAGCATGAACCGCTGCACCAGCGCGCGACGCGGTTCATCGGCGATGCTGTCGATCATGCCGTTCAAGCGATGGGCGGCGGCAACGTTCCAGAGCAGATTGTGCCGCGCGGCCGGATGGGTGAAGCCATCGAGCGCCAGGTCGAGCCGAGCCAGGCATCGCCCCAACGCCCGGCGCTGGGGCGTCGACCGCCTGGACTGAATGAGAGGCATTCCCGGCAGAAAGGTCAACATGCGCAGGATCGATGCCCGCCCGTCATCGAGCATGATCGGTGTTTCATGCGCGCCATCCAAAGCCGGCACAACATGCGGGACGGGCAGGGCGGGATCATTCCCGCGGATATGATTGAGGGCGCAGGTCTGCAGATTGACTATGTCGCGCGCTTCAGCGGGATTGGAGATCTTCAGAAGATATTGGGCGCCGTCCGGCGCCTCCATCCTGAAATTGCGGTCGCGCTCGCCGGAAAGCTCCTGCGCCCGCATATCCCGTCCATAATGGCGCCGGACAAGCGCTTCTGCATCCTGCGCCGCAAGCTGCGGCGGCTGTGTGGTGAGCGTGGGATCGAGTAGCATTGTCCTGCCTGTGATTTCGGTCCGGCGAACGATCCATGCCGCTCCCCAATCTCCCCTGGTTTTTCGCTCGCACAGTGCCGCAAAATGTACCGAATAGGGGGCGATTGCCGATGGGATCGGCTGATAAGCGATGGGTTTTGGAGAATTTTCCTGCTCTATCCACCGCGCGCGCGATCAAGGTGGTCGATATAGGCCCGCTCACCAAGATCGAAGCTGCGCACCACGAAATAGCTGAAATAGCGATCGACGAGCGCGCTTTCGTCAACGATCTTCATGATCGTCTCGCTGTAATGGGCAACCGACCGCGTGACGAATTTGAGGATATAGTCACAATCTCCACTCACCCGCGCGCATTCGCATAGTTCCTCTACGGTCTTGAGCTTCTGCTCGAAGCGCGAGATCGTCGCCATGCGCCGGTCGTGTAGAGTGATTTCGGTGAACACGGTCACCAGCTCGCCGATTGCGGAGATATTGAGCCGCGCCCTGTAGCCGGTAATATAGCCCGCCTGTTCCAGCCGCCCGACGCGAACGAGGCAAGGACTTGGCGACAGGCCGACCCTTTCCGCCAGGAAGGAATTGGTCATGCGGCCGTTCTTTTCCAGCTCGGCCATGATTCTCAGGTCGATCTCGTCCAGCTTCATCGCATTCTCCACCGCTGCAGCATGTGCGGCTCGCCCGGTAAAGGCAAGGCGGGCGCAGTTGCCGCCCGCCTTTCCGGTCAAAGGCCCAGCAAGGCAGGCAATTCACTGAAATCCTTGATCCGGGTCACGCCATAATGGTCTGTGGGCGGCTCATGCCCGCGATCGACAAAGACCTTCGCGCCAAAGCCCAGATCATGTGCGGTCATCAGGTCATAGCGCGGGCTGGACGAGACGTGCATCATGTCTTCCGGGGCGCAACCGAGCCGGTCCAGCATATATTCGAACGGTCGCATCAGCGGCTTGTAGGCGCCCGCCTCCTCCGCCGTCAGGACAGAATGGAACGGCACGCCGATGTTGCGCGCACTGTGCGGGATCAGATCGACCATGCTGTTCGACAGGATAACGAGCGGATAACTTTCGGCTATCCGTGCCAGTGGGCCGGGCACGTCGGCATGGGGCCGCCAGGTGGGCACCGCATCATAAAGCGCCTGAACGTCGCCCGCCTCATAAGTCACGCCATGTCGACGGCAGGCCCGGTCGACCGAATTCGCGATGACATCGTAAAATGGCTTCCAGGCACCCAGCACTTCATCCAGACGATAGGCGCGAAAGGAGTCGATGAACGCCTCCATTTTCGATGGTTCGATGCGGCCCGCGAAGATTTCGCGCGCGGTCGGCCCCATGATGAAGTTGATCATCGTGCCGTAGCAGTCGAAGCTGATATATTTGGGTCTGAACATGGTTGCTCGCACCTTGGTTGCTATTGCTGACGGGGCCAAGGCTAGGCAGTGGATCGCAAGGAATGCTGCTGCGGTCACAATGATCTGAAGAATCTTCTCCTGTCACCGAACCTCAGCACCGAAGATCATCCGTCGATGGGCAGCGGTCGGTTGCGGATCGGCGTGCCGGAGACGATGAAAACCGAATAGCTCTGAATTCCCAGATCCGCCTGCCACATCTCTTCCATGATCCTTGCGGGTCCTTCATACCCTGGGGCCACGATCTTCATCAGATAATCGAACTTGCCGTTGACCATGTGGAATTCGACGACTTCGCCGATGCGCGTGACCGCCTTCTCGAATCTTTGCGCTTCAGCGCGCCGGTGGTTCTTCAGGATGATCTGGACATAGGCGGTGACGAAATTGCCGAGCTTCGCCAGGTCGAACTGCGCTTCATAGCCGACGATGATCCCTGCCGCCTCCAGCCGCTTCACCCGCGTAAGGCAGGGGCTGGCCGACAAACCGACCGCATCAGCAAGTTGCACGTTGCTGATGCGACCGTCCGCCTGAAGCTGGCGAAGGATTTTGAGGTCGATCCGGTCGAGTTTCATGGCTGCTCGCGTCCGACCCTCAAAAATATTTCAGCCAGCCAATGTCACGCCGCCTTTTCTTGAGGTCGGAGAACCAGCGGGTGGGGAAGTAGAGAGCGACGAGCAGAACGACATACCATGCCCATATCCATCCGAGACTGTCGACACCGAAAAACCGGCCATGATTGGCGCCCCAGATCGCCACACCGATCTGGTACATGATCTGCAGGACGTAAAGATGCAGCAGATAGAAGAACATGGGCGCTCCGCCCAAAATGGATAGCCATGCCGATACCCTGCCGCTGCCCATCCGTTCAAACTGCGCCAGCAGGATCGCGCCAAGGCCCAGGGTCGGCAACAGGAACAACAGCGAGGGTGGATATTTGGTGAGCGCGAAATAGGACATGGCTGTGCGCACGGCGCTGCCCGGCACCACGTACCAGGGCGCGTCGCCATAGAGGTTGAGCGTCCGCAGGACAACGAAGGCGGCGAGCAGAGCCAGGCCAAGCCGGATCAGCCTTTGCCGGCGCACCTGCGCATCGACCGATCCGCCGAACCATGGCCCGACAGCATAGCCGAGCGAGATCACCCCGATCCATGGCAGCAGCGGATAGGTCGTCTTGACCGTGATTCCGGCCACGTCGAAGGCTGCGCGCTGGTGCAGCATCGCCCAGGGGATGTAGAAGGCATCGCCGGGCGCGAGCCTGATCGGGTCGAGCAGGTTATGGCCGCAGACGATGGCGGCGCCGACCGCGACAAGGGCGGCGCGCGGCAGGTGAAGCAGCCCCGCAAGGCAGATCATGCACAGGCCCAATATCCATATCACCTGAAGCCAGATGGTATCCGGCGGAATCTTGCCCGACCAGGCGAAGCCGACGAGAGTCAGCTCCAGAAACAACAGGAACAACCCTCTTTTCAGGAGAAAGATCGACGTATCGCCCGCGCTGTGCTTCTGCCCATAGAGCCATGCAGACAGCCCGGTCAGCGCCACGAAGACCGGCGCGCAGATGTTGCTGACCAGCCGGGTGAGAAACAGCGCCGGCATGACCATGCGGGCGTCCATCGGATCGCTCATCTGCATGTGCTGGAAGAAGGTCTCGCGCACATGGTCCAGCACCATGATCACCATCACAAATCCGCGCAACATGTCGATGCTGGCGAGCCTCGCGGCCGCGCCTCTGCCAGCGGTCGGCAAGGGCCCGGCTGTCGCGCGTGGAAAGAGACTGAATTCGGAACGGCTGGCCATGACAATCCACCTTCATCTTTGCATGGCGCTATTGAGGCCCCGGATCGACCCAAGAATCTGCGCTTCATGGATCGGGCGCAAGGTTTTTCTGACATTTTCGCGATCACAGGCGGTAGAAACTGCGGCGGGGCATGGATAGACTGAAGCACCATTGCTCAGGGCAGACGGCGCAAGGGTATAGAAAGTGGAAAAGCTTGATCGGCTGGATTTCCGGATCTTATCCTATCTTCAGGAGCACGGCCGGGTCACCAACGTTGGTCTGGCTACCGCCATCGGCCTTTCGGCAAGCCCCTGCCTCAGTCGCCTCAAGCGGCTGGAGGATTGCGGCTATATCAGATCCTATGGCGCGCGCGTGGCGCTCGAAAAGCTGGGCGACTATCTGATGGTATTTACGGAAGTGACGCTTGAGGATCACCGAATGGCCGATTTCGAACGCTTCCTGACCCGTGCTCGCGAGGTTCGCGAGATCATCGAATGTCATCATGTCAGCGGCGGATATGATTATTTTCTTAAAATCGTGGCGCGCAGCGTAAGCCATTACCAGCAGATCATAGAAGCTTTGCTGGAAAGCGACGCAGGCATAGAGAAATATTTCAGCTACATCGTCCTCGGTTCGCCGATCATGAGAGACGGCTACCCCATCGACCAGCTATTCCAGTCTTGAATGGTCATTCCCCGGGGGCGGTAATGCATGGCACCACGCCATCAAGCCTCGTGACGCATGGATTGCCGCCAGGGAACCGGACACAAACTATCTCTCAGCAATTGCAGGAAGACGTTCGTCCTGCCGCTGCGCCCTTGCCGGGCATGAAGAAGCGCGACGACATCAGCGGAGGGCAGCGACCAGTCAGGCAGGATTTCCGTTAACCGGCCAGCGGCAAGATGTTCGGCGACGTCCCACTCGCTCCGCACGATCACGCCGAGTCCCGCGAGCGCCCAATCACGAATGATTTCCCCGTCATTGCTGGCAAGTCCGGGCTTGATCCGGACGGTCGCCTTGCCTTGTCTGGCGTGACTGAAACGCCAAAGCGTGACATCCTCATTATTCTCCCGCAACGCGAGGCACTTGTGCGCAGCGAGATCTGACGGATTTACGATCGGACCGGCGCTTGCCAGATAAGCCGGAGCCGCGCAAAGGATGCGCCTGTTGGTCGCAAGCGTCGTGACGAGCCGGTCACTTTCCGGCAGGGCGCCGATGTGAACGATGATGTCCCAGCTTTCCGCCATCTGCCGGGCCGGGTTGTCGGACAGTTCCAATGTTGCGGAAACAGCAGGATGGTCCACGGCAAATTGTTGCACGACCGGCGCGACATGGCGCCGGCCAAAGCCATAGGGCGCGGCAACGCGCAAATGGCCGCCTACCTGGCTGGTTCGACTGGCCAGCCGCTCGGAGAGATTATCGATTGCCCCGATGATCGTAGCTCCTTCCGAAGCGACGAGTTCGCCTTCATCCGTGAGGCTGAGGCCGCGCGAGGTGCGGTCGATGAGCTTGACGCCGACCTTTGACTCAAGCGCGCGCAGACGCTGGGTGACGGCTGGTGGCGTCACATTGAGCCTGCGTGCAGCCTCGGCCAGCGACGGCGAGCCTGCGACCATGTGGAAGAAAGCCAGATCGTCGGTCGAGATCATTAGGCCTTGCCTTAATTCAACATGCGGATCAGATTAATTGCGACGTTCATGATTTGGCATATCCTGCGCGTCGGAACAACGGCCATGACGGCAAGCTGTGCATCGTCCGCAAGTCCAGTGAGTTTCGCCCTTCAGCGTCCAATCGATCCGGCCTATTTTAGTTTCACGATGATTGATTTGATCGTGCCGTCGAATTCGGAACCTTTGGGATAGGCAGCAACCTCTTCCCCGGTGTCGCGGCCTGTGTCGAATGTCTCGCTCAGGCCCGCCGAAAAGGTAGCATTCCGCTTGATCTCACCCTGCGCCACCTGTTGGCCGTTGACCGAGATCGTCACCTTGCCCCCGCGTCCAAATCCGGAGCTGGCATAGTCATAGCGGATACGGGCAGGCCCGGCTGCAAGCGGCTGTGTGGCGGCGACTACCCACTGGTCGCCCGCCTGGTGCGATGCCGCGTGGATTATCGCCGGTTTCCCGTCATCAAGGTAGAAGCTCCACCCGCCCAGCAGGCTGCCCGTAGCCGCCAGCACGCCA
The DNA here is from genome assembly GCF_041987595.1 of Sphingobium sp. GTDB lineage: Bacteria > Pseudomonadota > Alphaproteobacteria > Sphingomonadales > Sphingomonadaceae > Sphingobium. Next base: position 9,342 of record NZ_JBHIWJ010000013.1, read on the forward strand.
TGGCTGGTGTTTCGCGGCAAGACCACATCCGCCTCGAGCGAGAAAGATCCCCAGCCAAAGCGCGGTGCGACCGCCTGCGGCACGCTGATCCCCCCGCTCCAATATTCATACAGCTTCCGCCCTGCCCCCTCGGGCAAGACGCCGTTCGACCTGTCGCCCTGCCGGTCGTCGAGCGGATAGACCTGGTTGCGGCGCGCCTGCTCGTCCCAGAGCGCCTTCATCTCCTCAAGGCGCTGTGGCTCCTTGGCGGCAAGGTCGCGGGACTGGCTGAAATCGGTGCGAAGGTCGTAAAGCTCCCATTTATAGTCGAGCGGCGACATCCCTGATCCGCCCATCTTCCATGGCAGTCGGCCGGGCGTGGTGTTCGCCAGCCAGCCATCCTTGTAGAGGGCCCGGTTACCGATCAGTTCGAAATATTGGGTGCGCGGCTTTTCGGGAATGCCCTTGTCGAAGCTATAGGCGATGCTCACACCGTCGACCGGCTGTTGCGCGACCCCATCAACACTGGTCGGCTGGGGCAGGCCAACCGCTTCCAGCACCGTCGGCATGATGTCGGTGACATGGGAGAATGCCGTTCGGATGCCGCCCTTGTCTGCGATCCGCGCTGGCCAGGCGACGACCATGCCGTTACGCATGCCGCCCAAGTGAGAGCCGACCTGCTTCATCCACTGAAACGGGCTGTTCGTGGCCCATGACCACCCGACCGGATAGAGCAGCGATTGGCCTGGGCCACCCATCTTGTCCATCGCGGCCGCCTTGGTGGCGGGCGTATCGACCATATTGTTCGCCAGCCGCCCGATTTCGTTCAGCGTGCCCTCGATGCCGCCTTCCGCGCTGCCGCCATTGTCGCCTTCAATGAAGATGATGAGCGTATTGTCGCTCTGCCCCATGCGGTCGAGTTCATCGAGCAGCCGGCCGAATTGCGCATCCTGATAGGCCAGCATGCCCGCGAACACTTCCATCATGCGCGCGTCCGCCGCTCGATCTTCAGGCGTCAGCGACGACCAAGCGGGGATGGAATCCGGGCGCGGTGTCAGCTGCGTCCCCTTGGGCGCAATGCCCGACTTCACCTGACGGTGCAGCGTCTCAGTGCGCAAAGCGTCCCAGCCTGAGTCGAACTTGCCCCGGAATTTGGCGATCCATTCGGCCGGCGCCTGATGTGGCGCATGCGCACTGCCGGGAGCAATGTAGAGGAAAAACGGCTTGTCGGGCGCAGCCGCCTTTTGCGTATGGACCCAGCTTATCGCATCATCGAACAGGATATGATCGAGCGTTTCGCCTGCCGGTGGCCGTTCGTCCGTCAGTTCCACCCCACGATACAGTCGCGGCCGCCACTGATCGGCGTCACCACCAATGAAGCCGAAGAAATGGTCAAAACCAAGGCCGGTGGGCCAGTGCGTAAAAGGACCAGCGGGGGACTGCTCGCTGGTCGGCACATTATGGTGCTTGCCGATCATCGCAGTACTGTAACCGTTGTAACGCAGTATCTGGGCGATGCTGGCTGCGGAACGGGGGATCGCGCCATCATAGCCGGGATAGCCGCTCGCCGTATCGGTCACGATGCCCGCGCCGACCGCATGATGGTTGCGCCCGGTCAGAAGCGAAGCCCGCGTCGGAGAGCACATCGCCGTGGTGTGGAAGCGGGTATAGCGCAGACCTCTTGCCGCAAGCCTGTCCAGGTTAGGCGTGGGGACCGGACCACCAAAGGTACTCGCCGCGCCAAAGCCGACATCGTCAGTCAACACCACGACGACATTGGGAGCGCCCGCCGGAGCTTTGACCTGAGGCGCGTAATATGGGCGCGAATCCTTGTAAGTCTGGCCGATCGTACCACGGAATGCAGGCGGCGGAGGCGGCAGGATCGCTCGATTGAGGGTGGCGCCATCCGCGTTCAAAGGCTGTATCTGGGACACGCCCGGCGCCGTCCACAACAGGCTGAGTAGCGGTAGTCCTGTTAGAAAGCTCCTACGCAGCGACCGCATACACCCCCCATTTCAAAGACCCGCCCACAGTACGATGCTGTATCGTAGTGTCAACGGCTTTTATTTGTATCACTGGGTGGGTAACAAATGTCATGATGCAATCTGCGGCAGTTCCAGTCGAAAATGATGACCTGCTGTCATCCATCCTTTCCGCCGCGACGGAAGAATTTGTCGCGCAGGGATATCGTGACGCCAGCATAGATCGGATCGTGGCTGCCGCTCATGTGAGCAAGACCACCTTTTACAGTCATTTCCGCAATAAGCGGGAGGTGCTGGGGGCGGCGCTCGACCGCGTGGAGGAGCGACTGAACGATCGGTTCCCGTCCCCGCGGGAGTCCAGCGACATTGAGGACACGCTGATCCGCTATGCGCAATGGATCAGGCGCGTAGCATCAAGCCCGGAATATATTGCACTTTACAGGGTCAGCGTTGAACTGGCTCGGGAAGAACCCGAATTTGCCCAGTCTATTCACGAACGCGTTCGCGATCGCCGCGGCGTTTTCTGGAGATATCTTGAGACACTCAGACACTCGGGCATACGGATCGCTTACGACAGCGCTGCGCTGCAGGCGCAGTTCGGGTTTCTTTCCATCGGCGGGCTGACCACCATCATTCAGGGCGCGGATCTTGGCGCCATGGATGAAAGGCGCTGGACAAAGAGCGTGGCGACACTCTTCATGAACGGCTATCGGCGGGAGCAGGCCGATGCCGACGCACCCGCGATCCTGCCCCCTGCCAGGCGCCCGGTGCCGTCGCCTGAGAGCAGCGAAGAGCTTTACGCGCGCCTGCGCAGTTCAGGAATGCGGCTATCTCGCGATCAGTTCGACGCCCTCCTCGACATCAGCGCCGAGCGCTTCCTGGAAAAGGGATATCGCGACACGGCCCTTCCCGATATCTCCGCACGCACCGGCGTATCTCGCATGACGTTGCGCCGGCAGTTCAATGGCAAGGCGGAGCTGTTCGTCGCCGCCATCAGGCACTATGCTTACAATCTCTATTCGCGAACGGAGCCGCTGCCAACCGCCGACAGCATCGATGCAGCCCTGCCACTGATCGCCGCGCACCTGCGCCGCCGGTTTCGCCGTCCCGACAATAGCCGGCTTCTGCGCCTCATGGTGTCTCAATCGGTCGCTTTCCCGCAACTGGCCGCAGCGGTTTATGCAGGGAGCCGGGAGGATGATCTCACAAAGCTGCGCGCGCAATTTGCCGAGTGGATGGCCCGCGGCGAACTGGGCACGGCCTATGCCGAGATGGCCGCTCATCACTTCCATACCCTTGCGATCAATGGCAACGCAGCATTGTTCCGGGGCGAAGCGGCGCAGACCGATGCCTCGCCGGAGCAAGTCAGCGTCCTGTTCCTCGATGGCTGCATGCCCGGCTTTCGGAGCGAGCCTTGATCCCCTGATCCGGACGGTCAGCCATTTTGAGAGGTTAAATAGGGTCGGAGATTCATTTGGCGGGCCGACCGGATGACCTGCGCGGGATCAGTGTTGGCGCCACGAGCATCCTGCCCGGATTGCCACCTTCCGGCGGTGCATCCAGCAGTTCAAGCGCCGCTGAAGCAATCTGATCGAATGGCACCCGCATCGTGGTGAGCGGCGTCGGCAGATGACTGACGATCGGAATATCATTGTAACCAACGAGCGAGATGTCGTCAGGCACCGCGATCCCCATATTGGTGAGCTTCGAAAGCGCACCGATTGCGGTATTGTCATTCACAGCAAAAATCGCGGTTGGCCGATGCTCCAGAGCCATGATCGCCTCGGCCGCCTCGGCGCCCGCTTCGATACTGAAGCTGGATTCCATGATGAGTGACGGATCGACCGCAATCGACGCCTCTTCCAGCGCGTGCTTGTAGCCGGCCAATCGATCGCGGCTGCTCGATGCAAAGGAAGGGCCGGCAATGATCGCGATCCGCCGATGGCCAAGATCGATGAGGTGCCGGGTCGCGAGATAGCCGCCTAGCCGGTCATCTCCGATGGCGGAGAGGCTGTGGCCGTCGGTCCGCAGCGCCAGCACATAGGGCACGCCCCGCTTTTCGAGCTTGTCGGGCAGGTCGTCGCCCGTCCGCGCCGTGGCCAGGATCAGACCATCCACCCCCCGCTGGATCAATGTCTCGGCAGCGCGCTCCTCGGCATCGATATTGTCGTCGGTCGTCGCGACCAGAGCGATCCGTCCGCTCTTGGCGCAAGCCTTCGCAATCGCCTCATACAGCATCGCCATGACCGTGTCGGTCAGGCGCGGCACGATCACGCCGATCGCCATCGTCTTGCCCCGCCGCAGGCTCGACGCGGAAATGTCGCGAATATAGCCCAGCTCTGCGGCCACCTGCCGTACCCTCCGAGCGGTTTCATTATCCGACTGGGGCAGGCGTTCGTCGAGAATGCGCGACACTGTAGATTTCGACACCCCCGCCGCCGCCGCGACGCTGTGCAGCGTGACCCGGCCGCCCCGACCTTCCATATCCCTGCTCATCTGCGCCATTCCCCTGAAAATCCCTCGTCTCTTCGTCGCGCTGATAGCCCGCTTCATACCTTGCCGCAAAATCCGTCTTGACACCAGCGCCGATTCGCAACGATAACGGGAACGTTCCCAGCAACGTTTTCAACCAGGAGAGATTCATGAGCCTTTATGACCCCGCGCCCAACAAGCGCCCTGCCCCCGCCAACGTCATGGACCTGCGCGGCCTGAATCCCGCGCCCGTCACCGTTTTCGATACCGAAGGCAAGGTCGACTGGGCCGCCAACGCCGAACTCGCCAAATGGCTGGCGGGCAAGGAAGGCGTAAAGAGCCTCGTCATCCTGGGCCATGCCGGCGAAGGCACCTTCCTCACCACCGAGGAGCAGGTCCGCCTGATCGAAGTCTATGTCGAGGCGCTCGACGGCAAGATCCCGGTCATTGCCGGCATCACCGGCGAAGGCACCGAAGTCGCCGCCAAGGAAGCCAAGAGGGCCGCGGACGCCGGCGCGATCGGCGCACTGGTCTACCCCTCGCATGGCTGGCTGCGCTTTGGTTATCAGGACGGCGCCCCGCAGGACCGCTACAAGGCAATCTATGAGGAATCGGGTCTTCAGTGCATCCTGTTCCAGTATCCGGACGCGACCAAGGCGACCTACAACCTTAAGACCCAGCTGGAAATCGCGGCGCAGCCGGGCGTCGTCGCCACCAAGAACGGCGTGCGCAACATGAAGCGCTGGGACACGGAAATCCCGGTCCTGCGCAAGGAATTCCCGGACCTTCAGATCCTGACCTGCCATGACGAGTATCTGCTGCACACCATGTTCGACGTCGATGGCGCCCTGGTCGGCTACGGCAATATCGCACCGGAGCTGCTGTTCCAGTTGATCCAGGCCGGCAAGGCCAAGGATTATGCCAAGGCGCGCGCCATCCATGACCAGCTGTTGCCGGTGACGAAGAATGTCTATCATCGTGGTTCGCACATGGAAGGCACCGTGGCGCTCAAGATTGCGCTGCGCGCCCGCGGCGTTCTGAAGAACGCCACCGTCCGCTCGCCGCTGATCGACCTGTCGGCCCAGGCCGAACAGGAAATCGAGGCGGCGATGAAGGAAGCCGGCATCGTCTGAGCCTGTCGCTGGTCCGTTCTTTCGGCCTGGGTCGGGTCTGCTGAAATGGAAGGAAGTTGATTCGCCCCTGGCCGAAAGGCCTCGACCCGGCATATGCGCACCTGGCCGACGCCAGGGCGCATATCGCCATCCACCACCAGAACAGACGCGCGGGCTTTTCAAGACCCGAATAAGCGCGCAGATGGGAGAGGCTCAGATGAATGCTTCTATTGCGTCTCATATGACGGCCGACCGCCCCGGCGCCGCGGCCATAACCAGCGACAGCGGTGCGGCGCTGATCGCCCGGCTGGAACGCCTGCCCGTAACCCGGCCCGTGCTGTGGGCACGCGGCTGCGTCGGCATGGCGACCTTTTTCGACGGATACACCACCATCGCGCTCGCCTATGCGATGCCGATCCTTGCCAAGGAATGGAATCTCGCGCCGTCGATGACCGCTGCGATCATCTCCTCAGGTTATCTTGGGCAATTGATTGGCGCGATCTTCTTCGGCTGGCTGGCTGAACGGATCGGTCGCCTGCCCGTGCTGGCCATAGCCATCGGCATCTTCGCGGCGATGAGCGCGGCGTGCATCTTCGCCTGGGGGCCCCATTCCCTTATCCTGTTCCGCTTTCTGCAGGGGATAGGCACGGGCGGCGAAGTGCCGGTCGCCAGCGCCTATGTCAACGAGCTATCGGGTGCCAAGAAGCGCGGGCGTTTCTTCCTGCTTTACGAATTGCTGTTTCTTGTCGGCCTGACCGCCGCAGGGGCCATCGGCTACACCATGGTACCAAGCCTTGGCTGGCAGTCCATGTTCATCGTCGGCATGGTGCCCGTGGCGCTGGTGATCCCGCTGCGCTTCTTCCTGTCGGAAAGTCCGCGCTGGCTGATCAATCGCGGAAGGTTTACCGAAGCCGACAAGGTGATCCGTCGGCTGGAGGATAGCGCCATCCGCCACGACCAGCCGCTACCCGAACCACGCCCGGTCCCTGCGGTTGTGGTGCAAACCAAGCCGGCCGGTTCGATCCGCGAAATGTTCGGCCCGCTTTATGGCCCGCGCACGCTGCTGCTGTGGGGCATGTGGTTCGGCGCCTATATGATCAACAACGGCCTGCTGACATGGCTGCCGACCCTCTATCGGACGGTCTTCGACCTGCCGATCGATCAAGCCATCGGCTATGGCTTTGCAATGACCGGGATCGCGCTCGTGGCATCGTTCATCTGTGCCATGACGATCGACCGGATCGGTCGCCGTCGCTGGTATACCGGCGCACTGCTGTTCGCAGCGGTACCGCTGACCGCCCTTTACCTGCTGGGCGCATCCACGCCGGTCATGGTCTTTGCCCTGGCCACGCCGGCCTTCGCCGCGCTCCAGACCGTCACCTACTCGCTCTACCTCTATTCGGGCGAATTGTACCCGACCCGGCTGCGGTCGCTGGGCGCGGGCCTGGGTTCGGCATGGCTGCGGGCGGGATCGATCGCCGGTCCCTGGGTGATCGGACTCGTCATGTCGGGTGGTTCGATCGCGCCCGTTTTCCTTGCCTTCGCAGCGGTTGCGGTGCTGACCGGCTTTGCGGTTCTGCGCTGGGCGCCGGAGACGAGCGGCAAGGCGCTGGAGGAACTGTCCCCCTGAAACTTCTTCCTGGCCGCCGATGCGCGCACGCGTCGGCGGCCCATTTTCTGCCACGCACGGGCACGCGCGCGAAGACGGCGGCCCCGAGAGAGGATGATCCATGACCTACAGGTTCCTGGCCTGCGCCCTTGCGGCGGCGCCCTGTGCTCCAATCGCGCCGGCAACCGCACAAGTCGTGACGGCCCTTCCCGACGTCGGCCAGTCGCAGCGCCGGACATCTGACGAAGTCCTGCCGGTTGTCGCGGCAACCACCGGCACCGCCAACTATCCCAAGCCACAGGTCCAGTTCCCGCGACCAGCCATGCCGGAAGACAAGACGCTCACCGGCCCGCTCGCCCCCTTGGGGCGGACCCTGTCGGACAGAGGCATCTATCTCCGCTTTCTGGCCGTCGATGAATTTGCCGCCAGCGTCAGCGGTGGGCAGGAACGCGGCATCGGCAATTCCTATGCCTTGCCCTTCGGCACCGATCTCGACCTGGACCGCATGATCGGCCTCAAAGGGGCGTTCATCCATATCTCGATGAACGTCTCGAAAGGATCATCCTTGTCTGCGGACCATGCAGGCAACGCAATCAGTTTCCAGACCCGCTACAAGGCGTTCCAGAACCTGCGCCTCGCCGCGCTCGCGATCGAGCAGAATCTGTTCGACGGGAAACTGAACCTGTCCGGCGGGCGCGTGTCGCCCCTCACCTATTTCAACCAGTCGAACATCTATTGCACCTTCCAGAACAACTCGGTCTGCTTCAACCCTGCCGTCGTGCCGATCCAGGACCGGGCGCTCGGCTTCTTCCCCTATGGCACATGGGGCGGACGGATAAAGCTGGCGCCGGCCAAGGGCTTCTATGTTCAGGCAGGGCTGTTCGAAGCCAACCCTTCGCTCAATCCGACCAACGGCTTCAACTGGTCGACGCGAGGATCGACCGGGCATCAGGCGGCGGTCGAGTTCGGCTTTCAGTCTTCATCGTCCAGGGCGCGCAACCCGTGGCATATCCGCATCGGCGGTTATCACAACACGTCGGATGTCGCCGATCCCTATCTCAATACCGATCATCGGCCGCGCATCGCAGCAGGCGGAAAGCCGCTCCTGCACGAAGGACAGGCAGGCTGGTATGTGATGGGCGACGCCGTTGCCGCGCACCTTCATGGCGATGTCAAGCGTCCGGTGACGATATTTGGCGGCTTCATCGGCTCGACGGCGAATTATGTGCCGTTCCGGAGCCAGACGATCGCCGGCGTGATCCTGACCGGACCACTGGCTGGGCGTCCGCGCGATACGCTGGGCCTCGTCGGCAGTTATATCCGGATCGGTGATCGACAGGTCGACTATCTCCAGGCCTCGCGCGCCGCAGCGGGCGGCACCGACCGCGTCCGAAACGGGGAAGGCATTTTCGAACTCAACTATGGCATTGCGGCCGGCCGCAATGTGCGGATCAGCCCCAACCTCCAATATGTCATCAACCCCGATAATTTCCTGCTGCCCCGTGCGCGCAGGCAGTCAAAGGACATAATGACTTTTGGACTGCGCATCTCGGTCGATATCGCCGGCCTGCTCGGCATGCCGGCGATGAAATAGCGGTAGGGTGATATGGAGACGCCTCCCCCTGCAGGAGGCTGGGCAGATATTTTTGACCGGATCGCTTGCGACCAGAGCGATCAGATTCGCTTGGCGGCCGCGATTGCTCCTGAAGTCTGCCGCTCACGAGCCAAAAAGCGGCTCCCGATAGCCGCTCCCGGCATCGACGCTCCCGCGCTTGACCTCGCAGGTATCAATGGTCACTGGCGGCGAAAGCTCCTATGCCCGTCTCCGCCCGCACACGTTGCTCTGGATAGGCCGCCTTGTCGATCGCCGCGCGCGGAGAGCGATCGAACAGCGAGATCAGCCAGATCGCGAGAAAGCCCGCCGGAACCGAGAAGATCGCCGCCGAACTGTAGGGGAATGGCGCGGGGCCAAGATTGAAAGTGCCGGTCCAGACCGCGGGTGAGAGCAGGGTTAGACCAAATGCAGTCAACAGCCCGATCATACCGCCCCAGGCAGCGCCGCGAGTGGTGCATCCGCTCCAAAGCAGGGAGAGAATGAGCACCGGGAAATTCCCTGAAGCCGCCAGCGCGAAGGCCAGGCTGACCATGAAGGCCACATTCTGCTTTTCAAAAACCAGGCCCAACAGAACCGCCAATGCGCCAAGCGCCAGCGTGGTCAGACGTGACACGCGGAGTTCGTCTGCCGACGTGGCTTTGCCGTGTTTGAATACCGTCGCATAAAGGTCATGGCTCACGGCCGAAGCGCCGGACAGCGTCAACCCAGCCACGACCGCAAGGATAGTCGCAAAGGCGACAGCTGAAATGAAGCCGAGAAACGCGTTGCCGCCGATCGCGTGCGCGAGATGGATAGCCGCCATATTACCGCCGCCGCGCAGCGCGCCTCGGGCATCCAGATAATCAGGCTCCGTTCCGACAAGCACGATCGCTCCGAAACCGATAATGAAGGTGAGGATATAGAAATAGCCGATCCAGCCGGTAGCCCAGAGTACGGATTTGCGCGCTTCCCTGGCATCCGGCACGGTGAAGAAGCGCATGAGGATGTGAGGCAGTCCGGCAGTGCCGAGCATCAGCGCGAGGCCAAAGGAAATCGCGGACACCGGATCCTTGATGAAATTGCCGGGCGCCATGATCGACCGGCCTTGATCCGCAGCTTCAGAAGCATTCGCCCCCTTGGCCAGCGCCGCTTCCGCTTTCACATCAACGGCATGAGCAAACAGCGCTTCGAATGAGAAGCCCACATGCGCCATGACCATGAACGCCATGAAGCTCGCCCCGCCAAGCAGCAGCACCGCCTTTATGATCTGCACCCAGGTCGTGGCGCGCATGCCTCCAAAGAGGACGTAAAGCATCATGAGAGCGCCGACGATCACCACGGCGACGGCATAGGGAAGGCCGAACAGGAGCTTGATGAGCTGACCGGCCCCCACCATCTGCGCGATCAGGTAGAAGCTGACGACCAGCAACGTGCTGATCGCCGCGAAACTGCGAACCGGCGGTTGAGCGAAGCGATAGGACGCCACGTCAGCAAAAGTGTATCGCCCAAGGTTCCGCAACCGTTCCGCCATCAGGAAGAGCAGAAGCGGCCAACCGACCAGAAAGCCCGTCGAGTAAATGAGGCCGTCATAGCCATCATTGAAGATCTGTGCCGAAATACCAAGGAAGGAGGCTGCCGACATATAGTCGCCAGCCATTGCCAGGCCATTTTGAAAGCCTGTGATCCCGCCGCCCGCAGTGTAGAAATCCGACGCCGTGCGGGTCCGCGCGGCGGCCGCCTTCGTGATCCAGAGCGTCAGCCCGACAAAGGCTACAAACATGGCGATCGCCACGCCATTGACCGGCTGACGCTGCGCCTCGCCCTCAAGAGCGGCAGCAAAAACCGGAGCCGGAAAAAGGATCAATGATGCAGCCAGCGCGACGAATGCCGCCCTCATGCCCCATGGTCCTTCAGGATTTCCGTCAGCGCTGCGTCGAAATGGCGATTGGCATAGGCTACGTAGGCGGCAGTCAGGGCAATGGCGAACAGGATCAGCCCCAGCCCGACGGGAATGCCCAGCGACGTCACCCCACCTGCGATCGGCGTGCCCAGCAGGGCCTTGTCGAATGCGATCAGCAACAGATATCCCACGAAGGCCAGGAAGATTGTCGCCGACAACCCCCAACCGAGGCGAGAACGATGGGTCACCAACATCAGGTATCGCGGATCGGCTGCTACAGCTGCAATCAGCCCCGAATCCTCTCTATCGTTCATTTTCGTCGCCCCGTTTTTCGTCGACTCATGATAGGGTTGGACCATGCGATTGCAAGCCGGCCCCAGCCCGTAACCCAGTGGCATATTGGTGTCTGCGGAACGGACGATCCGGTCTCAAGAGCTTGCACCATCGATGAATGTGCCGCTACATTGGGCCATGCGGCTTAACGACTGCCACAATGTTGACGACCTGCGGCGCTTGGCGAAGCAACGTCTGCCATGGCCGGTCTTCGACTATATTGACGGCGCTGCCGATGATGAAATCACCAAGGCGCGGAACAGTGCCGCTTATGCCGATTGCGATCTGGTGCCAGCTGTTCTGGCGGGCGTTGCTGAGATAGATACCGCCGTCACCATCATGGGCCGCAGGAGCGCCCTGCCGCTCATTCTTTCACCCACCGCCCTGCAACGTGTCTTTCACTGGCAGGGCGAGCGGGCTGTCGCCCAAGCGGCCGCAAAATTCGGCCTGTGGTTCGGCATTTCGAGCCTCGCTACGGTAAGCATCGAGGAAATCGCCGCGCTGGTTCCCACGCCGAAGATGTTTCAATTCTACTATCACAAGGATCGCGGCCTCAATCGCGCGATGATCGCACGGTGCAAGGCCGCAAAGTTTGACGCGATCGCGCTCACCGTCGACACCATCGTCTCGGGAAAGCGTGAGCGTTGCGCGCGCAGCGGCTTCACCTCGCCGCCCCGCTTTACCCCCTCTTCCCTGCTGTCCTACGCGGCCCGGCCGCGCTGGGCGCTCGACTATCTCTTCCGCGAAAAATTCGCCCTCCCCAATCTCGATACCCATGTGCGAGAGGGCACGGGCGAGGCGATCTCGATCGCCGGCTATTTCAACTCGATGCTCGATACCTCGCTGGACTGGAAGATGGCCGAACAGCTCCGCGACGACTGGGCCGGCACATTCTGTCTCAAAGGAGTGATGAGCGCCGCCGACGCCCGGCGCGCCGTGGACATCGGCGCGGATGCGATCATGATCTCCAATCATGGCGGGCGTCAGCTGGACGGGAGCCGGGCGCCCTTCGACCAGCTTCCAGAGATCGTTGATGCCGTAGGCGGCGAGATAGAGATTATTTGCGATGGCGGCATTCGGCGCGGCACGCATATATTGAAGGCGCTGGCGGCAGGCGCAGGTTGCGCGTCCGGCGGAAGGCTCTATCTCTACGCGCTCGCGGCTGCGGGGCAGGCCGGTGTCGAGCGCGCCATCGGCTTGCTCAAGGATGAGATCGAGCGCGGCATGCGGCTTATGGGCGTCACCAGCATCGGACAACTGAACCGCGACCATCTGCGCTACCGATGATCGGGCAGGCGACAGCGTTCCCGCCGGTTCCGCCGCATTTCGGCGCTTTCCATGCCATATGCAGGGTCCGTCGCGAACCTGGAATGAAACTGCCGACCGGCGGCCCGGACGGCATATCGTCCGATCCCGGCCCCATGACATCGGACATGTCAGCCGGAAAGCAGCTCAATATACGGCGAAATGAGCGGGATCAGCCTGCAAGACTCGGGCCGGTCCTCACGCGAACCGGTGCAGCCCTTGCTGCCAGAAGTTGATACGCCGCGCCCGGACTTCAGACGTCATGGCAGCGTCAAAGCGGGTGATGTCGCTACACATGGCGCCCGCATCATTCAGCGAAGCGTAAAGGCCTGCCCCTACAGCCGCCAACATGGCCGCACCAAGCGCAGTCGTTTCCGTATCGGCCGGGCGTTCAACCGGAAGAGCAAGAATATCGGCCAAATCCTGCGCGACCCAGTTATTGCCGCTCATCCCGCCGTCGATCCGCAGCTTTGTCCAGACTGCGTTGTCCGCAGCGAAGGCCGACTGCAGGTCGTGGCACTGGTGCGTGAGCGACTCCATCGCCGCGCGGACGATATGGGCGCGCCTTGTCCCCAGCGTAAGGCCGGTCAGGATGCCCTTCGCATCCGGACGCCAATGCGGCGCGCCAAGCCCGGCGAGGGCGGGAAGGAACAGGACGCCGCCATTATCCTCCACGGATCGGGCGAGTGCTTCGGTCTCGCCAGCTTGCTGAATCAGCCCCATTTCATCGCGGAGCCATTTGATGAGGCTGCCAGCCACGAAGATCGACCCTTCCAGCGCATAGGTTCGCATGCCCCCCTGCTGGTACAGCACCGTGCCGAGCAGGCGGTGAGAGGACGCGGGCAATTCCGTGCCCATATTGGTCAGGATGAAGGCGCCGGTGCCGAAGGTCGCCTTTGTATCGCCCGCCGCCAGACAATGCTGGCCGATGGCGGCTGACTGCTGATCGCCCGCCAGGCCGCAAATCGGAATCGACGCGCCCAGCAGTGCCGGATCGCATTTTCCGAACCGGCCCACATTATCGACGATGGCCGGCAATGCCGACCGCGGCACAGCAAAGAGGGCGAGCAACATGTCATCCCAGTCGGCTCCATCCAGCGCAAGCAACTGCGTGCGGCTGGCGTTGCTGGCATCGGTGATGTGCAGGCCGCCGGTCAGATTCCACACCAGCCAGCTGTCGACAGTGCCGAGCGCAAGCCTGTCACCCAGCGCGCGGGCCTCCGGAACATGGTCCAGAATCCATCGCATCTTTGTTGCGGAAAAATAGGGATCGATGACAAGGCCGGTGCGCTCCTGGAGCAATGCCTCATGGCCCTCCTCCCGCATTTCGGCGCAGCGGGGGGCGGTCCGCCGGTCCTGCCAGACGATGGCTCGGCTGATCGGCCGGCCGGTCTGCCGGTCCCAGGCGACGACCGTTTCGCGCTGGTTGGTGATGCCCAGCGCCGCGATCCTGTCCGCTCCGCCGACTGCGCTGATTGCCCGAAGCGCGCAGTCGAGCGTGCGCGTCCAGATTTCCGCCGCATCATGCTCGACCCAGCCGGATTCGGGATAATATTGCGTCAGTTCCTGCTGGGCAACATGCACTATCGCGCCATTCAGCCGATAGACGATGGCCCGCGTCGAGGTGGTTCCTTCATCCAGAACCAGGATATGATCCGCGCTCACAGCATCTCACCCAGATATGTTTCGAGTTGTTCAGTCTGACGGGCATCGAGCCTCAAGCCCAGCTTCGTCCGGCGCCACAATATGTCCTGTGCACATGTCGCCCATTCCTGCGCGACAAGATAATCCACCTCCGCTCCGGTCAGCCCGCCGCCGAAATGCGGCCCCAGCCCGGCCATGTCCCTTGCCCCGCCCAGCCAGATCCGCGCCCGCGTGCCATAAGCCCGGGCGATGCGATGGACCGTGCCGCGGTCGAGAAAGGGATATTCCCGCCCCAGCGCATCCATCAACGCATCCATTCCATCGAGGGCGAAATCGCCGCCCGGCAGCGGTGCTTCCGCCGTCCACTCATCACCCGCCAGCGAAGAGACATGCGGCTTGAGCTGTTCCACTGCATCTTCGGCCAAATGACGATAGGTGGTGATCTTGCCGCCGAAGATCGACAGCAGGGGTGCGTTGCCCTGCGCATCGCAATCCAGTTCGAAACTGTAGCCCCGTGTCGCCGCCTCCGGCTTACCAGAGCCGTCATCGATCAGCGGCCGCACGCCCGAATAGGTCCACACGACATCGGCCGGCGTGATCGCCCGCGCGAAATAGGCGTTCGCCGCGTCGCACAGATAGGCGATCTCCTCCTCGCTGGCATGGATATCCGACAGCGGCCCCGCATGGTCCCGATCGGTGGTTCCGATGAGCGTGAAATCCTCCTGATAGGGAATGGCGAAGAAGATGCGGCCGTCCGGTATCTGGAAGAAATAGGCATAGGGGTGATCGAACAGGCGCGGCACGACGATGTGCGATCCGCGCACCAGCCGCATCCGGCGATCGGTCTTCTGCCCGGCCCGCCCCAGCAGGTCCAGCACCGACGGACCGGCGGCGTTGACCACGGCGCGGGCGCGATGGACCTTGTCGCCGCTGCGGATCAGCCAGATGCCGTCCGATCGTTCAAGCGATTCCACCGGCGCGTGCGTCAGGATCGTCGCGCCCCGGTCCGCCGCGTCCCGCGCGTTCAGAACGACCAACCGGGCATCATCGACCCATCCGTCGGAATAGACGAAGGCAGGACCGAAGCCGGGTTTGAGCGGAATGCCAGCCGGATGTCGCCGCAGGTCGATCGATTGCGTCGGCAGCAGCCGCTTTCGCCCGCCGATATGGTCATAGAGGAAGAGGCCCAGACGCAACAGCCAGCGCGGTCGCAGCCCCTTCACGTGCGGCAGCACGAAACGCATGGGCCAGATGATATGCGGCGCGATCGCCCAGAGCCGCTCGCGTTCGGACAGCGCCTCACGCACCAGCGCAAATTCATGATGTTCCAGATAGCGCAGGCCGCCATGGATCAATTTGGTTGAAGCGGATGATGTGCCGCTCGCCAGGTCCCCCTTTTCGAGCAGCAATGTTTTCGCGCCGCGACCAGCCGCATCCCGCGCGATGCCGCAACCGTTCACGCCGCCGCCGATCACGGCAATGTCATACAGGCGGTCCA
Organism: Sphingobium sp.; assembly: GCF_041987595.1. Lineage (GTDB taxonomy): Bacteria > Pseudomonadota > Alphaproteobacteria > Sphingomonadales > Sphingomonadaceae > Sphingobium. The sequence continues at coordinate 24,770 of NZ_JBHIWJ010000013.1, forward strand.
TCACGAAGCGCTCAGCAGCGTCAGGGTAAACGCCATCGCGACCAGAAGCGAAGCAAGCGTGGCCGCAGCCACGGGTATGGCCGGACGCCAGCCCATCTGCATGATGAGATCCAGCCGCGACCGCATCGCCGTGGCGGTGACGGCCAGCAACAGCAATGCCTTGGACAGGACCAGATTGGCATGGGCGATCGGCGCAGGCAGGGTCGCCAGCGAATTGACCGTCACGACGGCAAGGAACAGCGTGATGAACCAGGGCAAGGCGAGCTTGCGTATCCATCCCCGGTCTGTCCCGCCCTCATCCGTCACCAGAACCGACACTATGGCGACGACCGGTGCCAGCAGGGCAACGCGAGTCAGCTTGACGATGGTGGCATAACTGCCCGCCGCGTCGGAATAGGCATAGCCCCCGCCAATCGCCTGCGCGACATCGTGTATCGACGCTCCGATCAGAAAACCGGCCTGTCGGTCGTCGATGTGCAGCGTCGCGGCAAGGAGGGGATAGAAGGACATGGCCAGCGCGCTGGCCACCGAAATGACAACCAGCGTCAGTGCGAACTGGCCCTGGCTGATGCGGCGGCTGCCGAGGACGCCGAACAACGCCAATGCCGCTGATGCACCGCAAATGGCCGTGGCGCCCCCGGCCAGAACGCCGACCGCCATTGACTGCCCGGTCAGGTGGGCGATCAGCAGGGCCGCCGCCATGGCCGCGGCCATCACCATCAGCAAGGCCAGAAACGGCACAGGTCCCAACTCGCCGATTTGCGCAAAGGTGACCTGCGTGCCCAGCACGACTATGCCCCAGCGCAGACATGTCTTCGACGCGAAATCGAGGCCGGGATGTGTCCGCGCGTCGCTGGTCACAAAGTTGAGGGCCAATCCGATCAGCAGGCCCATCAGGATGATGGGCGCGCCATAATGTTCGGACAGCCAGGCGGCCGCGATGCTGGCGATACCGCAAATGGCCAGGCCGGGCCACAGCCGGCGCCATATCGCTGTCCTGGACGCTGGCTGTTCCGTCGCCTGCTCGACCAGGAACAATTCGCCATACAGGTCCCCGGCATGATCCGAATTCACGGTCCTCATCCTCGCCAGTCTCTCATTATCAAAAGGCTTGCCGTATGTCCTACGGTGTCATATTCCTTTCTATGGCGATGCGCGCCGCAGGGCAAGAGCCATGCGCACACAGAAGAGATAAGATCGTGGCAGCCGGAGGGTTGAGGATGAGGGAATTGCGTGATCTGACCGGGACGACCACCCGTGGGGAGGCACCCGATACCGGTGCGGTGCGGGCACAGAACATGCTCATCGCACTGATATTTCTGGCGACGGCCCTCAACTATGTCGACCGGCAGGTGTTGGCCTTGCTGAAGCCGATGCTGGAGGCCGAGTTCAAGTGGTCTGACCAGCAATTCGCGCATCTGGGTTCGGTCTTTCAGTTGGCGGCGGCGGCATCGCTGCTGGGCGTCGGCTGGTTCGTGGACCGTTTCGGCGTCCGTTTCGCCTATGGATTCGCGGTCGCCGTCTGGAGCCTTGCGGGCATGGCCCATGCCCTGGCGGCCAGCGTCCAGCAATTTGTGGTCGCACGCGCCGTTCTGGCGACGGCGGAATCGGTCAACACACCGGCTGCGATGAAGACTGCGGCCATCTATCTGCCGACGGATCGGCGCTCGGTGGGCATCGGCATCATCAACACCGCGCCCAACATCGGCGCGATTCTGACGCCGCTTCTGATCCCTCCCTTCGCCATGGCTTTTGGCTGGAAGGCCGCATTTCTGGTGACCGGCGGCCTGGGGTTGATCTGGCTGCTTTTCTGGCGACTGAACACCGCGCGCCTGACGCCCGTGGCGGGCGCATCGGCCCGTACGCAGGGCAAGGTGGAATGGCGCGCCATTTTGGCGGATCGCAGGAGCTGGACCATCATCGGCGCGAAGGCATTGACTGATTTCGTGTGGTGGTTCGTGCTGTTCTGGACCCCCGACTTTTTCGCCCGCCAGTTCGGCATGGCGCAGGCTACTCTGGGCTGGCCCATTGCCATCATCTTTGCGTTGGCCGCGTCGGGCGCGATTTTCAGCGGCGCGCTCTATCCCGCCCTGCTTCATCGCGGCCTCTCGATGAATATGGCGCGCAAATGCGCAATGTTCGCTTTTGCCCTTGTCGTACTGATCATGCCTCTGGCCATGCAGGTTTCCAGCCCCTGGCTGGCGGCGCTGTGCATCGGCATGGGCCTGTTTGCGCATCAGGGCTTTTCGACCAATCTATTCGGCATGGCGACCGAGATCATACCGGCAAGACGGATCGCGACGGTAGTAGCGCTGGGCGCAATTGGGGGCAATCTCAGCGGGACGGGCATCATCGAACTGGCGGGCTGGTCGCTCGACAACGGCATGGGTTATGCGCCGCTATTCGTGCTGTGTGGGGGCGCCTATCTCGCCGCGCTGCTGTTCATCCACCTGATGCAACCGCGCCTCAGCCCCGCCGACGTTGGTGCATGACCGGCTGCCGGCAGCGTCCAGGCGTATATTTGTTGGCTTCCCGCGCTGCCCCGCATCGGTTCGCCAAGCAACAAAAAACCCCCGGACAAGCCGCTGTCCGGGGGCGAAGGGTTAAGGGACGACCGGTGCAGCCGCCGTCCCTGCCCCTTATCGAAAGCGCGCGCGCAGCGTCACGCCAGCATAGCGGTCCGCGTCGCGCGGGATCATCAGGCGCTGCCCGGAACTGGTGTTCAGCAACACATAGCTCGCGTCCAGAATGTTGCGGACCATGAAGGTCAGGCGATAGCGATCCTCCGGATCGGAAAAGCCGACGCTGGCATTCCACAGTCCGTAAGGGTCGATCGGGCCACTTTCGCCCAGGTCGGAGAACTGCTTGCTGACGTGGCGCCAGTCTGTCGACAGATACAGCTTCAGCGGCCCCGCATCCGCATCATAGTCAGCGCCCAGCGTATAGCTGAGCTTGGGCGCGAGCGGCAGGCGCGTGCCATCTCGCGCGTCGGGCGCATTGGTCAGCGGATTGGGATTGAACCGGCGCACCCGCGCGTCGGCATAGGCGGCACTGGCGCGCAGCGTCAGGCCGTCCACAGGCGCGAAGGTCGCATCGACCTCGAACCCCTTGGACCGGACCGTGCCCGCATTGGTCAGGTTGGTGACCACCGCCCCGTTCAACAGCAGGAAGTTATTGGCCTGAAACCCGTCATAATCGACAAGGAAAGCGGCCGCGTTCAGCTGAACCTTACGGTCCCAGAAACGGCTCTTGAAACCGACTTCATAGCTGTTCGACGTTTCCGGATCGATCGGCGTGGAGTTGGTCGGGGCGGTATGGTTGAAAAAGACGTTGAACGCTGGCCCCTTATAGCCGCGCGTATAGCTGGCATAGGCCATGACGTCCGGCGCCACGTCATATTGCAGAACGGCCTTGCCGGAGAAGTTGTCGGCGCTCGTGCCGCCTTCCGACAGGTTGGTGCCGTTGCCGCCGCCGGCTATGCTGCCGCCTGCGCCGACGCCCGACAGGCCGGGGCCGGTGGCCGGAAGTCCGGTCGCAGCATTGATCGCCGGAGCACGATAATGGGTATAGGACAGGCTGTCATGCGTGTAGCGCCCCCCCAGCGTCAGCCGCAGGCCAGGCGTGAATGCATAGGTCGCCTGCCCGAACAGCGCCCAGTTGCGGAAAGCGACGTTGCTGCGCGAGGATGCCGTGGGGAACAGGGTGTTCGCCGTATCGGCTAGGTTGCACGGTTGCCCGCCCGTGGCGGGATCCACCGGCAGGGTGGAACTGGAACAGGTAATGTCCGTCCGGGTAAAATCCTGCGTGTTGTGCGAATACCAGAGGAAGCCGCCGACCTGATAGGTCAGGGCCTGGTTCTGCGGCGATGCAAGGCGGACTTCGGCCGAAACCTGTTCAGTGTTGACGGTGCCATGATCGTGCAGTTCGCCAGTGCCGACAATCGCGCGGGGCAGGAAATCGCCGTCGCGTATCTCGGTATTGCGCCAGTTGCGATAGCCGGTGACGATGCTGAAGGTGTGATCGGCGAACGTGTCGATGTCGGCGTTGAGCGTGATGCTCCACTGGCGGTCGAGCGAACGGGTCACCAGATTCTGGTTCACCGTCCGCGTGTCTTCACCCTGCGGCGTGATCCCCAGTTCCCTGTCGATCACGGTGCCGCGCGACACGCCGGTAACCTCCGCGCAGCAATCGTCATTGGACTTGAAATAGTCAGCGATCAGGCGAAGGCGGCCGCCTTCCCCATCATAATCCAGCAAGCCGCGCGCGCCATAATGTTCATAGCCATTGACGGTCCGGTTCCTGCCGCCGGCGATATTGGTCAGATTGCCGTCGAAATTGCCGTAAAAGCCCGTGATCCGGCCGGTCAAATTCTGCGCGATCGGCCCGGAAACGGTCAGGCGTCCACGATATTCCTCGTCAGTGGTGCCCGAAACGGTCGCTTCCGCCTCAAAATCGCTGGTGCCACCCTTGGAAACGATATTCACCAGACCGGCAGACGCATTTTTGCCGAACAGCGTGCCTTGCGGACCGCGCAGAACTTCCAGACGGTCGAAGTCGACCAGATCGAGGAAGGACTGGCCCGAACGGCTGAGCACGACGCCGTCGACAACGGTGGACACGCTGGGTTCCGCGGCGATCGAGAAACTGATGGTGCCGACGCCGCGCATCACGATGGCGCTGTTGGCGTTTGTCGTGCCCTTGCGGAAGGTCACCGAGGGAACGATCGCGGCGATGTCTTCCAGGCTTTTGGCGCCCGCACGCGCCATGGCTTCTCCCGTCACCGCGCTGATGGCGATCGGGACATCCTGAACATTCTGCTTAACCTTCTGGGCAGTAACGATAATCTCTTCAATCTGCGCATGGGCGGGCATTGCCGCCATCATGGCCAGAAGTGAGGCCGACATGCCAAGCCATTTCCGACCGGCATCATATGACAATAGACGAGCGCTGTCGGTCATAAATCCCCTCCATCCACCACGCTTTGCCCGACAGGAGCGTCGGACCGTCCTCGGGTTGTCCCGTAGGCCGGGATAGTTCTTGATCGAGGTCGGATTTTATGTCAAGCGGTGTCATATCGGACAGGTCGATACCGCCGACCCTGTTTCATAAAAAACACGATCTGGGAGCTGGATTTGTCGCTGAGCTTCGCCATCCATGATGACGGCTTTTCCTGTCGGCTGAACGGGATGGACATAATGCGCCAATGTCCCGGCACGCCCGCCCTATCCATCGCGAAAGGCCGGCCGGACGTCCGGATGACGCGCGGCAATTTCGCCATCAGCGATGCCCCGGTCGATTTTCTCTCCCTTTCGCGTTTCGAATGGGCCGATGGTGCGCTGCTTCTGGGCACGGAAGACGACCACGAACCCTTGCTGCGCCTCTGGATCGAAAACGACTCGCTTTGCGCCGAAATCCTTCGGACGGGCTATGACCGGTTGTGGATCGACCTTCTGGCGCATTCCGGCGAACATGTGTGGGGCGGTGGCGAGCAGATGAGCTACCTCGACCTGTCAGGCCGGCGGTTCCCGATCTGGACCAGCGAGCCGGGAGTCGGCCGGGACAAGTCGACCGAACTGACGCGGCTGATGGACGCTCAGGGGATGGCCGGGGGTGATTATTGGTGGACCAACTATCCGCAGCCGACCTTCCTTTCCTCCCGCCTTTACGCCTGCCATCTGACCAGCAGCGCCTATTCGGTGCTGGATTTCACCGATCCAGCCCATCACCGAATGGAAATATGGGAAAGCAAGGCCCGGCTCGATTTCTTTGCTGCGCCTGACATCGCTGGACTCGTCAGCCAGCTCAGCCTTCATTTCGGACGCCAGCCGGCGCTGCCCGACTGGGCGATCGGCGGCGCGATCGTGGGTCTCAAGGATGGGGACAACAGCTTCGCCCGGCTGGACCGGATCGTCGAGGCAGGCGCAGCCGTCGCCGGATTATGGTGCGAGGACTGGATCGGCATCCGCCAGACCAGCTTTGGCCGGCGACTGTTCTGGAACTGGGCGTGGCAACCGGCGCGCTATGCCGACCTGCCGCACCGGATCACGGAGCTGGCGCAGCGCGGCATTCGGTTCCTGGGCTATGTGAACCCCTATCTGGCGGTCGACGGCGCCCAGTTTGCCGAAGCGCGCGCCGCAGGTCACCTCGCGCTCCGTCAGGACAGCGACGAACCCTATCTGGTCGATTTCGGCGAGTTTGATTGCGGGGTGGTCGATTTCACCAATCCCGCCAGCCTGGAATGGTTTTCGGAACGCATCATCGGGCAGGAAATGCTGGATTTCGGCTTGTCCGGGTGGATGGCCGATTTCGGCGAATATCTGCCCGTCGACCTGCGCCTGCACGATGGCAGCGACCCGATGCTGGCGCATAATCGCTGGCCGGTCCTGTGGGCGCAAGCCAATGCGAAAGCCATCGCTTCACGCGGCAAGACGGGCGAAGCGCTCTTCTTCATGCGCGCGGGCTTCTCCGGCGTCCAGGCCTATTGTCCGCTGCTCTGGGCAGGCGATCAGTCGGTCGACTTCACCCGCCATGACGGGATCAACACCGTTATCACCGCCGCTCTCTCCTCCGGCCTTGTGGGCAATGCCTATTCGCACAGCGATGTCGGCGGCTACACCAGCCTGCACGGCAATGTCCGGACAGAGGATCTGATGCTGCGCTGGTGCGAACTGGGCGCCTTCACCCCCGTCATGCGCAGCCATGAGGGCAACCGTCCCGACGACAACATCCAGCTTGACTCGACGACCCCGTTACTGGCCCATTTCGCAGCCATGTCGCGGGTCCATGCGGCGCTTGCCCCCTATGTCCGGCATCTGAGCGATCAGGCGGTCGAAACGGGACTGCCGGTGCAAAGGCCGATGTTCCTCCATTATTTCGAGGAGGCGCTGTTTTCGGTCCAGGACCAGTATCTCTACGGCAGCGACATGCTGGTCGCGCCGGTAGTGGAGGCCAACGCCACCAGCCGATCCGTCATCCTGCCCGGCGATACGCCCTGGCGTCATCTCTGGACTGGCCAGGACTATGTGCCGGGGCATCACGAAATTGCCGCGCCCTATGGGCACCCCCCCGTTTTCTATCGACCTGACAGTTCCTTCGCCCCATTGTTCGCCACACTCCCGGAGGTAGCGAAGAAATGAGTGAACGAGCCAATATTCGCGATGTATCGGCTCGCGCGGGCGTCTCGGTCAAGACCGTGAGCCGCGTGCTGAACGGCCATCCCTATGTCAGCCAGGAAATGCGCCAGCGCGTCGAAAAAGCGGTACAGGAACTCGATTTCCGCCCGAGCATCGCCGCACGCATCCTGGCCGGGACCAAGTCCGGGCAGATCGCGCTCATCTACGACAATCACAGCCCCTATTATATGAACCAGATTCAGATGGGCTGTTCTGAGGGATGCCAGCCTTCGGGTACGCGCCTGCTGGCCCAGCCGGTCGACGTCACGGACCCCGGTGTCGGAGATCAGGTGCGGGGCCTTGTGACGGAAACCCATGTCGACGGCGTGATCCTCTCCTCACCCGTCACCGATTGCGTTTCCGTGCTTCAGGCGCTGGAACGCATGGACATTCCCTTCGTCCGCATATCGCCCGGCACCAATCATGCGATGACGGCGTCGGTTTTCATGGACGATGCCCAGGCTGCCGACGACATGACGACCTACCTCATCAACAGGGGGCACCGGTCGATCGGCTTCATCAAGGGACATGCCAACCATATGGCGTCCGAAGAGCGGCTGTTCGGCTATCGCCGCGCGCTCGACCGGGCCGGATTGCCGTTCGAACCCGCGCTCGTCGCGCCCGGCGAATTCGATTTCGAAAGCGGCGTGGCCGCCGCCCACCGTTTTCTGGGGCGGGCGCGCAGGCCGACCGCCATCTTCGCCAGCAATGACGATATGGCCGCTGGCGTGCTGTCGGTGGCGCATGACATGGGCATCGCCATTCCCGACAGCCTGTCCGTCGTCGGTTTCGACGATACGACGCTGGCGCGCATGGTGTGGCCGCAACTCACGACGATTCATCAGCCGACGCGGGAACTGGCGCTGGCCGCCACCCGCCTGCTGCTCGACGGTGCGCAATGCCAGCATCAGCGGCTGCCCCACCAGCTGGTCGAACGCGCCTCCGTCGCGACGATAGCTTCCGATTTCCCAGACCGACAGGATTAGAGAATGACCCTTCTGCCCGCCATTGATGCCCGACGCCCGCTGGGGAAGAGCGGCATAACCGTATCATCGCTTGCCTGGGGCAACTGGCGCCTGTGCGGTGACGATGTCGACGCCGTGCTGGAACTGCTGCATGCGGCGCTCGACGCGGGGATCGATTTCATCGACACCGCCGATATCTACGGTCCCGACAATGGCGAGCCGTTCGGCGCATCCGAAGCGCTGCTGGGCCGCGCGCTGGCGAAGGAGCCGGGCCTGCGCGACCGCCTGGTCCTGGCGACCAAGGGCGGGATTTCGATGGGAGTGCCCTATGATTCCAGCGCCACCTATCTGGCCGGGGCGATCGACGCCTCGCTGACTCGATTGGGCGTCGATCATGTCGATCTGTGGCAGATTCACCGGCCCGACATCTTGACCCACCCGGCCGAAATCGCCCGCGCGGTCGACGATGCGCATCGCGCGGGGAAGATCCGGGCCTTTGGCGTTTCGAACTTCACCCGCAGCCAGATCGACATGCTCCAGCACTATCTGCCGTTGCCCATCGTGTCGACGCAGCCGGAACTTTCCCCGCTCAAACTGGCCCCCATCGAAAATGGCGAAATGGATCAGGCGATCGCGATGGACATGGCGGTGATGGCCTGGTCGCCGCTGGGCGGGGGGCGGATCGCCGCGCCGTCGAGCCCGCGGGAGGACGTCGTGGCCGCGGCGCTGGATGCGGTTGCCGCCGAATATGGCGTGTCGCGCACGGCCGTCGCCTACAGCTGGGTCATGGCGCATCCCGCACGCCCCATTCCCATTGTCGGAACGCAAAAAACCGGCCGCATCGCCGAAGCCGCCGACGCGCTCAAGGTCCGCTGGACCCGGGCCAGTTGGTACGGCGTGATGGTCGCATCGAAAGGAGAGCCCCTGCCATGACCGATCAGAGCATCACCAAATCCTGCGAAGTGAGCTGGTTTTCAGCGCTGTGCGACGATGATTATGAATTTCTGGGTCAGCCCGATCCGGCTCTGGCATCCAGCTGGGAGCATTGCCGCAACATCGTCATGCAGGCGGAAAAGGGCGGCTTCGATAATATCCTGCTGCCGTCGGGCTATAATCTGGGGATCGATACCACGATTTTCGCAGGCGCCATTGCGCCGCTCGTTCAGCGCATGCGCCTGCTCTGGGCGGTCCGCATGGGCGAGGACTGGCCCCCTCAGCTCGCCCGTCGCATCGCCACGCTCGACCGCATCCTTGGGGGACGCCTGACCGTCAACATCATCTCATCCGATTTGCCCGGCGAGAAGATGGAGAGCAGGCCGCGCTATCAGCGGACGCTGGAAGTCATGCAGATCCTCAAGATCATGCTGTCGGGCGAACATCTGTCCTACAAGGGCGAATTCTACGATCTGGACCTTGCTCCGCCACGGATCGGCACGGTGTCAGGCAAATGCCCGCCGCTCTATTTTGGCGGCCTGAGCGAAGACGCCCGCGAAGCGGCCGCGCAAGGTTGCGATGTCTATCTGATGTGGCCCGACACGATGGACAATGTGAAAGCGATCATCGCGGACATGACGGCCCGCGCCGCCAAATATGGCAGGACGCTGAAATTCGGCTATCGCGCCCATGTCATCGTGCGCGAAACGGAGGAGGAGGCGCGCGTCTATGCCGACCGGCTGCTCTCCAAACTGGATGCCGATGCGGGCGAGGCCATCCGGCAAAAGTCGCTCGACAGCGCAAGCGTCGGCGTCACCCGACAGGCGGAACTGCGCGCGGCCGCCAGCGGCGACGGCTTTGTGGAGGATAATCTCTGGACCGGCATCGGGCGGGCGCGGTCGGGTTGTGGTGCGGCGATTGTCGGCAATCCCGATCAGGTTCTGGCCAAGTTGCGCTCCTATCAGGATGCGGGCATCGACGCCTTCATCCTGTCGGGCTATCCCCATGCGGCGGAAGCGGACCTTTTTTCCCGCCATGTGTTGCCGCATATCAACCATGGGCCGCTAATGATCTGACGCTTTCGTGCCTGGTGGAGACCGGGTTCGCTTCGCTGATCACGCGCCTGCCGGGTTTCGCTCCGGGCATCCGTAATTGTTGGCCTGAAGCGGCCCGCTCATGACGCTCTGCCGACGTATTTCTGTTTTCCCGGTGCGACGGAGCGCGGCTCATCGACAGGCATGAAGGCAGGCCCGGCCGCGCGACGATCCTCACCGGCCAGACCGCGCGCAATCTCGACTTCGCGCCCACCTTCCTGGATGTAGCGGGCGGGCCGAAACCCCCGCATTTCGAAGGCAAGAGCGCATGAGAATTGCGGAAAGGCAAGCAGGCGGCCAAGGACTGGAATCAGCCGCCCTTTCCGGAACAGAATGATGCGCTGATCCTGATCTTCACCAAATCGCAACTCCGCAGCTGATGTCGACCGCTGCATCGAGCCCCGATTGACCCATGACGCTTCTCGCAGGGCCATGACAGCAGACATGGCGCTTCGGGAGAGTCCCATCCGACGGGATCGCACCGGCGTCCCGTTCACCTTTTCGGGAACGCTCTGCCTGCTCCCTGCGGAAGTCGGCATCTCACGCTTCGAACAGGGAGCGCTCGCGGTCGAACAGGCTTACGAGATGGTCGGCCACGGTACGGATCGCCAGGTCCTTGCGATCCCGTTGCCGTACCAGGAGCCATGCCTCGCGCGTGGGCGGCGCGGCTTCGATCCGGCATGGGCGCAGCGCGCTTTCGGCACGACCGATATAATGGGGCAAAAGGACGATCCCCGCGCCGGAGCGGGCGGCAATGGCCTGCGCGAACTGATTGCTTGCGCGAACGGCGAGACGTGCACGCGGAAATTGCCGCGCCAGCCAGCCTGCTTCCGGCACATGGGCGTCCGCCTCGTCAAAGCCGATGAAGACGGGATCGCCACCCGCCTCCGTCCGCTCGCATGCAGCAGGGGTGCCGTAAAAGCCGTAGCCAATCTTGACCAGTGGCCGGGCGATGACGTCGCCATCCTCCGGCCGACCGAACCTGATCGCAATATCCGCTTCATGCCGCTCCAGGCTGATCGAACGAATGTCGGTAGCCAGATCGATATCCAACCCCGGATACAGCAGGGGCAGCGCCGCCACCCGTTCGGCCAGAAAGCCATGCCCCAGAGCCGGAGGAGCGTTGAGCCGGACCACCCCCTTGGGCGCATTGTCCGAACTGCCGCGTCCGATGGCCTGGGCGGCCACTTCCATGTCGCTGGCGGCCGTCAGCACCCTGCTGCCCTCCGGCGTGAGGACATAGCCGTGGGGACGGCGTTCCACCAGCCTGTCGCCCAGACTCTTTTCCAGCGCACTGATCCGGCGCGCGACGGTTGCGTGGTTGACGCCCAGCGTCCGCGCGGCTGCCGACAGGCTGCCTTGCCGGCCCAGGGCCAGAAAGACCCGCAGATCCTGCCAGTCCATTTCTGTGCGTTTTCTATCAGTCATTGTGCGATGATAGAGAATTTTTGCTCGGACGGAATGGTCCTATCTACCTTTCACCATCAACCCGAAAGGAAGACCATCATGTTCACAGGCAACAAAGTCGCCGTCGTCACCGGCGCCTCGCAAGGATTGGGCGCGGGCATCGTTCAGGCCTATCGAAACCGCGGCTACCGCGTGGTCGCCACTTCGCGCTCCATCAAGCCATCGCACGACCCCGACCTGTTGACGGTCGCAGGGGACATCGGTGACCCCGCTACCGGCAGGACGGTCATCGACACTGCACTCAAGGCATTCGGGCGCGTCGATACGCTTATCAACAATGCCGGCATCTTCATGGCGAGCGCCTTCACCGACTATTCGGAGGATCAGTATCGGGCAAAACTGTCCACCAATCTCGATGGCTTCTTCTTCATTACCCAGCATGCCATCGCCGCAATGGAAAGGCAGGGCAGCGGACATGTCGTGCAAATCACGACGGCACTGGCGGAACAGGCCGATGCGCGTGTTTCCTCGGTACTCGCGTCACTGACCAAGGGTGGCCTCAATGCGGCCACACGCAGCCTGGCGATCGAATATGCCAGCCGGGGCATCCGCGTGAATGCCGTTGCTCCCGGTATCATCAAGACGCCGATGCATGCTCCCGAAAATCATGATTTCCTGGCATCCCTCCATCCCGTAAATCGGTTGGGCGAGGTCGAGGACATTGTGCGGGCTATCCTCTATCTGGAGGATTCAGGGTTCGTGACGGGCGAAATCCTGCATGTCGACGGCGGCCAATCTGCGGGACATTGAAACGCAAGCGAGAGGATTTCAGCCATGCCAATCGTAACCATTCAGGTAACGCGGGAGGGAACCGCGCCCGGCGCCGATCGCACGACTCCTCAGCAGAAGGATGCTCTGTTCAAGGGTGTCTCGAATCTCCTTCATGACGTTTTGGGCAAGGACCCCGCCGACACGTTCGTCATTTTCCAGGAAGTGGAAGTGGAGGACTGGGGGCGCAACGGCCTCTCCGTCCCCGCCTATCGCCGCGCGATCGCCGATGGTGGTGGCTGATCCTTCAGCGACAGGCAGAGTGAAGTTTGACGCGCCGCCATGCTCAGGCGTGGTGGCGCGCAAGTCCTGCCGCCATCGGCGGTCAGGCGCAGCAGCGGAAACCCGCCCTTGGTCCGCTGGATAGGGGGGCCGCCACAGTCAGCGTCGGACCAGTCGTCGCCAGCCGATCACGATACCACTGACCGAAATCAGCAGACCCGCCCCCGACAGGAGCCAGACCAGAATATGCCGCAGCGGCGGCCACGTCAGCAGCCACGGAAAATCCATGCTGTGCAATGCGTTGAACAGCCAGCGATAGCTCCGTCCGCCGGCTCCTGTTTGCCCCAGCAGCGCACCCGTCGCCGGGTCGATGTGCAGCCAGGTCCGCGCCGGATCGCTGAATTCCAGCCGCCACACGGGTAACGGGCGGCTATCGTCACGCGGATCGCCGGTGGAATACCAATAACGGTCGGGGCGGTCCAGACGATCAGCCGCCACCAGCGCAAAGTCAGGCATGGCATGTCGGGCCATGGCAAAGATGCGCTGCCGGTCGAGCGTCCTGGGCTGCGCGGTAACCCCGTCCAGCAACCGCGCACGCCCGCTTCCCCACCACAGGGTCATGACCGGATCGCCTCCGAGCCAGGAAAAGCGGACCTCCCGGACGCCGGTTGCCGCCTTGGCCAACACGGAAAGGTCAGTGGCAGGAAAATCGGGCTGCGCGCCGGCATAGAGGCTGGCGGCGTCGCGATGACCCTGATCGCGCAGCCCGCCCCACGGACTCATCGACAACCATCCGCTGAAAACCCAGCTGATCAGGAACAGGCCCCCGACCATGCCGATGATATGATGCCATTTCATCCAGCCGCCATAGGGACTGACCGATCCCGACCTGTAGCGGCGCTTCAGCCGAACCCGCAGGATGCCGATCCAGAATCCCGCGATCGCCCCCAACATGCCGATGCCCGACGTCCACAGGACCGTTTGCCGCCACGGCCCCTGAAACGCGCGCAGCGCTTCGAAATATATCCAGTGCGGTATCGCCCCCAGCCAGTTCCAGAAACGTTCATGTGCGGTGGTGTTCTGCACCACCTCCCCGGTGCGCTGGCTGACATAGAGGTCGGTCGCCGCCGCGTCGGCCAGGCGCACGCGCCAGAACGGCGCCATCATCTTGTAGCTGCGGGTGATGACCCACTGGTCATGATCGACCGGATCGATCGACACGACCGGCGCGTCGATCATGGCCGATGCAATCGCTCCGGCGCGCGGTGCATCGACCGACATAAGCTCGACCCCGGTTCGGGCGGACACGGCGCGCCGTCCTTCCGGTGTCGCGAAGATGTAGAGCGGTTCCCTGCCAACCATGCCAAGGCGCATCTCGGCGGGAAAGTCGCGCTGGCCGAGACGCGCCAACGCTCGGCCGGGGCTGGCATGCACCTGTCGCCAGTCGATCGGCGGGGCCATGGCCAACCGTTCCTGCGCACGAAAGGAAGGGAAGGACACATAGAGCATCACCAGTCCCGACAGGAACCAGAGGACGAAGAACAGGCACAGGATAATGCCGGTCCAGCGATGGAAGAGGTAAAGCCAGCGCTTCGCCCCCTTCCACAGGGCGGATGCGGCGAAGGGATATGCCCGCCGCTGCCCCGCCGTTCCTTCAGAAAGCGACATGGAGCGCCGCCTCCATCGTCCGGGGATCACCCAGCACCCATTGGGCCTGGCCATAGGTTGCACGGGCATAGGTCTCGTTGAAGATGTTGCGCACGCGCAGTGCCGCGCTGGCCCCTTCGACGAACTGCCAGCGCATGCCGGCATCCGTCAGCGTATAGGCGGGCACGATCCGGCTGTTCGCGGCATCCTGATAGCGCTTGCCGACATAGCTGAAGCCGCCGTCGACGACCCAACCCTTGGTGAATTCCCAGCTGACAAAGGCGTTTGCCGTCTTCGTGGCGACATTGCTCGGCCGGTTGCCCGCTCGCTGGAACAGAACGCCACCCACGGATTCGGAGAAATCATCATAGCGCGCCCGCAACAGCGCCCCGTTCAGGGTAATGTTGACGCGATCGATGGGCTCCAGGAATAAGGAGGCCTCCACCCCGCGAGAACTTTGCTGGCCGACCTGCACCTGAATGGTCGGGATCAGCGGGTCGGACGTCAGCAGCTTGCGTTTGACGATGTCATAGACGGCCAGCGTCCATTGCCCCCGCGCGCCCCAGAAAATATGCTTGATGCCGGCCTCATACTGACGCCCGGTCGACAGGTCGAAATCGCTCTGCGCGACACTGGTCGAGACCAGCGCCCCCACCGGGTCGGCCGCGGTCGCATATTGGCCGTAGAGCGACAGGCTGGGTGCGGGATTATAGACCGCACCCATGCGCCAGGTCACGGCATCGGGCGTGGAGGTGAAGTTGTTGGCCGCATTCACATAATCGGTCTTGGTGATCTCCGGCCGGTCGTACCGTATTCCGCCGACCAGTGAGAAGCGGTCGCTGAATTTCAGCCGGTCTTCCGCGAAAACCGAATATTGGCGGATGCGGTTGGTGTAGCGCGCCTTCGTCGTCGCGGTCGACTGATGAATGAACAGGCCCGGATCAGGATCGACCGCATCGACCAACCGGGTGGCGTTGTTGCCGCTGTTGCTGACGTTCCTGTAACTGATGCGGTTGATGTCAAAGCCGACAACCAGTTGGTTTTCCAGCCCGCCCAGTTCGTGATTCAGGTTGGCGGTGGTACGGTTCCCCGTCTGCTTCTGAATATGGTAGAGTTCCAGGAAGCTGCCCTGTCGCACCTGCGCCGCCGTGTCCGCGGTGGCCGGAATATAGGTCAGATTTTCCGCATTCTTCCAGTATTTATTGGCCCACAGATGATAGAAGGTGCTGCGCAGGGTCAGTGCGTCGGATGCCGTCCATTCGATCTTCGCCTGGCTCCAGTTATCGCGGAAACGCAGGCGGGCGTCCGTTACATTATAATTGTTTTTCCGTAACGAGCGGTCGAGCCTGCCGTTGACCAGCGGCACGCCGAACCAGCTGCGCGGGTTCTGCTCGCTGAAGTCGTGCGAAAGGGTGACGCTGACATCGCTGGAGGGCTTCAGCCGGATTGCTCCGGCCAGCGCCAACGCGTCGCTATCGCCCCGATCCATCCAGCCCTCCGACCGGCGGAAGCTGGCGTCGGCGCGATAGGTTATGCCTTGGCGGATCGGCCCACCGGCCCCCGCTGCAACATTGAAACTGTCGAAGGATGCGACGCCGAACCGGCCGCTCACCTGCGTCTCGTCGCCCGGCTGCTTGCGCACGACGTTCACCGCACCGCCGATCGCGCCTTCGCCGTACAGAACTGACGCCGGGCCGCGCAATATCTCCACGCTCTGCGCCATCCATGGGTCTGCCGGGAAGGTCAGCGTGTTGTTATACATGCGCATCCCGTCATAGAGGGTCATGACCGAATTCTGGCCGGTGAAGCCGCGCGCAGACAGGCCGAAACCGAACACGCCGGACGTGTTGACGATGCCGGTCGCGCGCGCTGCGGCATCCTGAATGGTAAGGTCACCGCGCAGGCGGATAGCGTCGCCATCCAGCGTCTCGACACTGGCCGGCATTTCCAGCGCAGTGAGGCCAAGGCGGCTCGCACCCTCGTTTGTCTGGTTCAAGCGCAGCGGATCGACAACGCCCGTCACGATGATGGCCGCCTGGCTAAGATCATCTTCGGAAGGCTCGGCAAACGCGCACGGCGCCGCGAACGAAAAGGCTGCGATCGCAACCGTTGTGAACTTCAGCATTTTTTGTCCCCCGTTCATGAATGCCGACGCCTTGTTGGGCGACAGGCATCGCTTCAAGTTAAGAACGGTAAGGGCGAAGCCGGTAACGTACCGACACAACTGTAACGCCGGCAAGCGGGCGCGCGAACGCGCCCGCCGGTTCGCCCGGCGCTAAGGCCCCAGCCGCTCGTTCGTCGCTCAGACGGAGTTCACCGTGCCGCGGCCATCCCCTGGACCAGGGCAAGAGCGACCAGACGCCGGCAGGTCTCCTGGCTCGTGGGTCATTGCTTGATATACGGCCTTCCCAGGCCTCGCATGTTTTAGCGTCCGGCCCAGTGGCTGGCGGATCGGTCACAAAGCCGTCCGCGCCTGTATATCGCGCTCGCCACTTACAGTTGCAGGGACAGCCGCGGATTTGGATGGCTTACGCTATCCTCACCGCGTTCCCATTTTAATCCCCGTCTCCGGGGAACCGACGCGATCCTCGTCCTTGTCCTGCCGAAGCAGGACAAGGACGAGGCCTCTTATGCTGACGCACGCGTCTCCGCAAGAGACCCTCATCATTCATCAGCGCCTGACCCTTAGCGGACTTGGGGTGTCGAACGGGTCGGGCTGCCCTGGATGGCAAGGGTGGCGCGGATATCGATCCGGTTTGCGTCCGTTCGAAAAGCATATCCCCTGCTCAGAACAGGCGAAAAATTGCTATTGAGAATTTGTCGCATTCTCTATATCGCGCCGCCAGAACAGCAGCGAAGGGGTTCATAATGAAGGATTTGGCTATTGCGAGCATGGCAGGATTGCTGTCGATCCCGGCCGCCCTGGCCAGTGAAGGTGCCGTAGACGCTACGTCCGATCAAAGTGATGCCATCGTCGTCACGGCTTCCCAATATGCAGGCACAAAGACCGAAACCCCGCTGACCGAAACGCCCCAGCCAATCACGGTCATCTCGTCCGACCGATATCTTTCGCAGGGCGCGATCAGCATCAGCGACACGGTCAAATATGGCGCCAGCGTGCTTGCCAATCCCTATGGTCGCGATACGCGCGTGGACGGCTTCAACATTCGCGGCATCGACGCGTTGCAGTTCCGCGACGGGATGCGGGACATCTTCAGCTATTATGCCAGCATCACATCCGATCCGTACAATTTTTCTCGCGTGGAAATCGTGCGCGGCCCTGCCTCCGTACTCTATGGCCAAGGCTCGATCGGCGGCCTCGTCAATCTTGTCTCCAAGACCCCGGAGTTCAGGACCGGCGGCGAACTGAACCTCGTCTATGGCAGCTACGACCGGAAAGAAGCGATGGGCGACGTCAACATCGCGCTGGCGGACAATCTGGCGATCCGCGCCGTGGCCCGCGTCCGCGATTCGGGCACCTTTGTCGATCATGTCCCGGACGACCGCGTGATGTTCGCGCCATCCATCCGATGGCAGCCTACGCCCGATACCGACATCGTGCTGACAGGCCTCTATCAGGAGGACGACACCGGTTCGACATCGCAGTTCCTGCCGATCGTCGGCACCTTCCGGCCCAATCCGGTCGCGGGCAAGCAGCTTGATCGCTACACTTTCGTCGGCAAGCCGGGCTGGGATCGTTATGCCGGCCGCTCGCTCCAGGGCGGCGGCTCCCTTACCCACCAGTTTTCGGATAATATCAAGCTGAGCGTGAAGGCACGCTATATCGATAGCGACCTGGAATATAATACCCACTATGCCGACAGCTACAGCAATCCCGCCGATCCTTTCTCGGTCTACGGCACCGATGGGCGCACCATCGGCCTGATCGCCGATGCCAGCGACGCCCGGATGAACGTCTTCTCGACCGACAACAATCTTCAGTTCATTTTCAACACCGGCGCGAATGTCGAGCACAAGTTGCTGGTAGGCATCGACTATAGCTGGAACAGGGTGAGCAAGCGCTACGCTCGAGGTTTTGATTTGGTGGACCTGTACGACATCGACTATGATGCGCTTCCGACCTACGATCCGAGCGGCCCCTTCCTCGCTGAATCGCAGAAGCAGCTGGGCTTCTACATCCAGGACCAGATCCGCTTTTACGACCGCATTTCCGTCGTGCTGGGCGCCCGTCGCGACCGCGTCACCGGCTCATCGGGCCAGAAGGACCATGCCACCACTTTCCGCGCCGGCATCATCGGCGAAATCGGCGCGGGCATTTCGCCCTTCTTCAGCTATACGGAAAGCTTCCTGCCGGTGGCTGGCAATATCCAGGGCCCGGGCGGCGTTCCCGGCGATCCCTATCGTCCGCAGACGGGCACACAGTTCGAGGCCGGCGTGAAGTGGCAGCCCGCGCAGAGCACGCTGGTCACCGTCACGGCCTTTCACATCAAGGAACGTAACCGCGTCCTGTATCTGGCCGACAATGCAACGACGCAGTCTGGCGAATTGACGACCAAGGGCTTCGAGATCGAGGCAAGCCACACCCTGCCCGGCAATTTCGAACTGCTGGCCAACTATGGCTACAGCAAGCTCAAGTCGGAAGTGAACACCAGCCTCGACTATATGCCGCGCCACACCGCATCGATCTGGTCGACCAAGACCTTCGGCCTCCCCGAAGCGGCCCAACTGCGCCTGGGTGCCGGCGCCGTCTATAGCGGCAAAAGCGTATCGACCAGCGCGCTCTGGTCGATCGTCACACCGTCGCGCACCACCGTCGACGCATTGGCGGAGATCAACTGGCAAAGCTGGCGCTTCGCGATCAACGCCACCAACCTGCTCAACAACAAGTTCTACGCTTCCTGCCTGGCACGGGGCGATTGTTTCATGGGGGCGCCCCGCAATGTCATGGGCACCGTCGGGTTCCGCTTCTGAGCGGCGGCCTTTCACAGCAGATTTCCAAAGGAAATGCATGACGGCCGGTTCGTTTCGTCCGGCCTTCCCGGTGGCTGTCCATGGCAGGCAGCTTTCTGTCCGTCCCCGCCTTCGCGCAGAACGGGGATCGCGGGAAAGGCGAAGCGGAGGGCGATGACAGCATCGTTGTCCACGGCAGCGGCGCGGACCGGAATGCCGTGGACAAGGAGCTGGATTTCAGCGGTGTGGACATTGGCTGCGAAGTCGTAGCGGCGCGCGCATCGCTGATGGCGAGCGTCCTTCCGAACAATCTGGAAGGCATCCGCTCAGCCATCGCGCAGACGGCACAGTGCCATCTGGCCCATCGAACGGGCACCGCCGGCATCTGCTGCTGCCATTGCAGGCCTCCTCTCGTTCAGGGACGGATGCACGCCGGGTCAGGGCTTGATCAGGACCTTGCACTGCGTCGTCGGCCTGCGCAGGGCCTCGAACGCGTCAGGCAACTCGTCCAGGCTGACGGTCGACGTATGCAAGGGGCGGGTCTCGATCTCCCGCCGCGCCAGCGCGTCAATGACGGCTGCGAAGTCGGCTTCGGTATAGGCCTGGCTGAAGCGGATCGTCACTTCCTTGCCCAGCGCAACGATAGGCGCAAAGGCATCCTCCTGCAGCACGACGCCGGCGACGATCACGCGGCCGCGTACAGCCGCCAGCTCTACCGCCTGCCGCATCATGCCGGGCACGCCCACGCATTCGAATATGAAGGCGGGGCGGTTTTCGCCGGTGGCCCTGCGATACGCCTCCAAAACATCCTCTTTTGCCGGGTCGACGACGGCCGTCGCTCCGACTTCGGCCGCACGCGCACGGCGAGTCTCGGACATCTCGCTGACGACCACGTTGCGAGCGCCAGCATAACGCGCAAACAGGGCCACCGCCGCACCGATCGGCCCGCCGCCAAGGACCAGCACCGACGCGCCGCGGGGCATTTCGGCCATGCCGACGATGTGATGGCCAACCGCCAGGGGCTCTACCATCGCGCCTTCTTCGAAACTGACTCCATCGGGCAGACGCTGCAACATGGATCCGCGGGCGCCGACATATTGGGCATAAGCACCCTGCGCATTGAGATAACAGCCGGTGAACAGATTCTCGCTGCACAAAGCGGGCAGGCCCTGATCGCAGGCATCGCAGCTGTTGCAGGCGTTGAGCGGCAGTGCAGTCACGCGGTCACCGGCTTTCCAGCCCGTGACGGCTGATCCGACCGCGGCGATCGTGCCTGCAAATTCATGGCCCAGGATCAGGCCGGCGGGCGTATGCGCGCCTTCCGTCACATGCAGGTCGGAACCGCAGATACCCGCATTTTCAACCGTCAGGATCACCTGGTCCGGGGCGGGCGTGGGATCGGCCACGGTCCGGATGGACAGGGGTTTGCCTACCCCTTCGAAAACTGCAGCGCGCATTGTGGACTGTCCTTTCTCGTGATCTTCAGCTGTAAGCCGGAGTGCCGGCCCGGATGGCTTCGGCGGCGCGCCGGCCCATCGTCATGGCGGACGCGTTTATATTGCCCGACGGGAGGCTGGACATGATGGCACAACCGGTCACACGCGGCCCATCGACGCCGCGCATCCGTCACTTCGGAGCGGCATCGACGACCATCCGGCAAGTCCCGACAAGGTGCCAGCTGGAACCGCCATCGCATCGGCAAGCGGTTATGCCGTGGCGCGATCCACCGTCCATTCATCGAAAGCGCAGCCTGGCGGCAAACATGGATCGGCCCGTCAGGCGAACCCGTTCCGTCCGGCATCTTGCCGCCACGCCGAAATTCCGGCTGGCGTCTTCCGGCGGAGCGCTTTGCACCATTATGCCACATGCGGTTGGGATTGCCGAGCAGCGGCGCATTCCCGCGGGGCATTGGACAACCAGCCCTTGTCTTCCACCCCGGCCTCGACCAGCAGATGGCGGGATCGGCCGTTATCCGGTTGGCAACAGCACAGCCGGCCGATCCTGCCTTCACTATGAAATAGTCGTGCATCGCTTCCCGCCACCTCACCGGCCGCCAGTCCCACAGGCCGAAGGATCGTTCCTGGCCGGACTTGTGCTGACGCTGGAATCCGGTGCGGCGCATATTTGCTCCTGGTTCCACCATTGCAACAGTCGCATAGTTTGCAACGGTCGGTTACGCCCAATGCAACATAGCCATGGGACGTTCTTGCAACCCGGATCACTCCGTCCCGGCGAACACCCCTGGCAGAAAGGCGAGAAAGCTCCGCAGCTTGCCCGGCTGATAGTGGGATTTCTGATAGACAGCGAAAATGCCTTCGCCACCGATGACAGGATGGACGATCTTCAGTTCGGGCAAAATTTCCACGAGTTTCCCGGCGGCGATCTCGTCATCGACCTCATGATAGGGCATCATCGCGACCCCCAACCCAGTCAGGATTGCGCTGCGCAACGCTTGCCCATCATTGACGCGCAGCCGCCCGCTAGGTTCAAAGCTTTGAATCTGCCCCTCCGCGTCCATAAACTTCCACTGGCCACCGGCCATTTCCGGATCGTACAGGATCGCCTCGAAAGCGGCCAGATCTTCGGCCTTCGCTGGTAGCCGGCGTGTTTCGAACAAGGCTGGCGAAGCGACAAGGGCAAGGCGGCTCGGCGCAAGCAATCGGGCCACGAGATCGGTGCGATCCGGCCGGGTATAGCGGATATCCACATCGATATTCTCGCCGATCAGGTCCGCCTCTTCATCGTTCGATACCCGCAAATTGATGTTCACTTCGGGATGGGACGCCAAAAATCGGGGCAGAGCGGGTACAAGCCGCCGGGATGCTGCGAGGCCCCTGATGTTCACGCGCAACAATCCGCGCGGCCTGGACTCCAGCAGCGATACGGCGTCAACCATCTCGTCAATTTCGTCGAGCAGGGGTCGGGCCCTGCGCAACAGCATCTCGCCCGCCTCAGTGGGCGTCAGGGTGCGCACCGCCCGATTGAACAGGCGGACTTTCAGATGCGTCTCCAGAGCACCGACCTGGCGCGACACCGAGGCAGTGGACATCCCCAGCTGTCGCGCCGCCCCCGCGAGACTGCCGTGTTGCATCGCCAGAACGAACATTCGAATGGCGGTGATCATTTGCATCTGTCTGCTCCAGTGGCGCGCCCCGCCTCAGGCCATTATAAACTGTTTGGCCTGCCTCCCTTCAGAATTTCCTGGGATGCGTCCAGCCTGCGAAAGCCGATGCGCTAACCCGTCCCGCGGAAAGATCGCAAGAGGATGAAAAGCGGTAAATGCAGGCCTCCGGCGGGAGATGATGCCGCCCGATCAGCGCAATCCCCCGCCTCAGGCATCAGGCTGAATACGTATGTGCATTTCTGTGCAGGCCATGGGGTGCGCGTCTATCATCAGCCCGTCAACAAGAAGCGCCCGAGAGGCGTCTTGGGGAGGGTCTCGCGATAATGCAAAATTTCTATCATTCCGTCCTGCGCGCAACGTTGCTGAGCGGCGCTTCGCTTTCCGTAGCGGCGGCCGCCTCCGCGCAGGCGACGGCGGACAATTCTGCCGTGGCCGAGCCGTCCGGCGACGCGATCGTCGTCACCGGCATCCGCGCATCGCTGGCCTCCGCCGCGAAGATGAAGCGCGATTCGGTGCTGATCGTCGACTCGATCTCAGCAGAAGATGTCGGGAAGCTGCCCGATGTGTCGATCGCGGATTCGCTGGCGCGCCTGCCGGGCGTAACGGCGCAGAGGCTGGAGGGGCGCGACCAGCGCCTGTCGATCCGCGGCCTTGGCCCGGACTTCTCCACCACTCTCCTCAATGGCCGCGAACAGGTCACGGTGGGCGACAATCGCGGCGTCGAATATGACCAGTATCCTTCGGAATTCTTTCAGAACGTCAATGTCTACAAGAGCGCCGACGCGGCGCTGATTGCAGCGGGCATTTCCGGCACGGTCGACCTGCGCATGCTGCGGCCGCTGGACAAGAATGACCGGATCATAGCCGTATCGATGCGCGGCCAGATGAACGGGATGAAGAAACTCAATCCTGATGGCGAGCGCTACGGCTATCGCGCCTCCGCCACCTATGTCGATCAGTTTGCAGACGACAGGCTAGGGCTGGCGCTGGGCTTATCCGCCTCGCAAACGCCTTCGCAGAATGAGCGGTTCAACGCATGGGGCTATCCGACCGATGCCAGCGGCAATCTGATCATCGGCGGCGCCAAGCCTTATGTGCAGTCGAACCTGCTGAAACGCTATGGCGCGGTCGCGACGCTGGAATGGCAGGCCAGCGACAATTTTCACTCGACCTTCGATGTACTCGCCTCCCATTTCGAGGAAGAGCAGCGTCTGCGCGGCATCGAATTCCCGCTGGTCTGGGGCAGCAATGTCGGGGTCAGCAATGTGACGGTCGAAAACGGCTTCGTCACTGGCGCGACCTTCAGCAATGTCTATGGCGTCCAGCGCAACGACTATAACAAGCGCAAGGCGGATACGATTTCGCTGGGCTGGAACAATGATATCCGCCTGAACGATGCGCTGAAACTCAATGTCGATGCCAGCTGGTCGCGGGCCAAGCGCACGGATTTCCTGCTGGAGACCTATTCGGGCACCGGCTATCTGCGTTCGGGCGTGGCGGACACGGTGCAGGTGGAGCGACAGTCCAATGGGCTGTTCAGGATCCTGCCTGCGCTGGACTATACCGACACCAATATCATAAGCCTGACCGATCCCAACGGCTGGGGCTATAACGGAACCACGGCGGTGGTGCAGGCGGGCTTCCTCAACCGGCCGAAATTCATTGACGACATGAAATCGTTCCGTGCAAATCTGATCGGGGATATTTCGGGTAGCATCTTCAGCAAGTGGGAGATCGGCGGAAACTATAGCCGCCGCAAGAAGACCAGTGCCTACACCTCCTATTTCCTCTGCCCGCCGGGCGGTACGGACTGCACCATCGCCGGGGGAACCCCAGGATCGGTGGCGGTGCCGAGCGAAGCGCTGCTGGGATCGAACGTCTCGCTCGACTATCTGGGCGTGCCGGCGATGCTCACGCTGAACCCGCTCTATCTGTACGACAACGTGCTGAGCGCGGTCTATGACAACCGGCCCGGTTCGCTGGTGCGCGACAATGTCGTGAAGGAGGATGTGTTCACGGGCTATGCCAGGTTGACCATGGATGGCGATCTGGGCGGCAAGCCGCTGAAGGGAGCCATCGGCGTGCAGCTGATCCATTCGCGGCAGGCGTCGACCGGCACCATTTCCAACTTCGCCAATGGCGTCGTCACCGTGCTGCCGGTGTCGGGCAGGGACAGCTATACCAATCTTCTGCCGAGCGCGCAGATTTCGGTCGAGCTGGAGTCGAGCTTCTTCGTGAAGCTGGGCGCGGCGCAGACGATGGTGCGCCCACGTCTGGACCAGGAGCGGATAAATCAGGAATTCAAATATAATCTGGCCTATGTCGGGATCGGGTCTTCCGATCCGCAGTTCAGCCCATTCAGTTCGGAAGGCGGCAACATCTTCCTCCGCCCCTATCAGTCGACCAATATCGACCTGTCGCTGGAGAAATATTTCCGCGGCGGCGGCTATGTCTCGGTTTCCGGCTTCTTCAAAAACCTGACCGACTTTGTCGATCCCAACAACAATATCGCTTACGACTTTTCGGCCGTTCTGCCGACATTGCCGGCGGATCAGCGCGACGCCATTCTCGCTGACGGAAGCTATATCGGCCTGGTGAAGTCGCCCGCCAATACCGGCAAGGGCACGATCATGGGCGTAGAGGCCACCGCGTCCCTTCCCTTCAAGCTGTTCAGCGCCGCACTTGACGGGTTCGGTATCTTCGCCAGCGGGTCCTACACCCATAGCGAGATCGAATATGGCAGCAATCCGACCGACAGCGTGACGCTTCCGGGCCTGTCAAAATGGGTCGCCAGCGGCACCGCCTATTTCGAGAAGCACGGCTTTCAGGCGCGGGTGAGCTATCGCTATCGCTCGTCCTTCCTGGGCGAAGTGGCGGGGCTTTCGGCGGCGCCGACCTTCCGCACGGCCAAGGCTGAAGGCATTCTGGATGCCCAGATCGGCTATGAGTTCCAGTCCGGACCGCTTCAGGGGCTATCGATTCTGCTCCAGGGCAAGAATCTGACCGACCAGCCCTTCGTTACCTATCAGAATGATGATCCGCGGCAGGTGATCGACTATCAGCGCTATGGCCGGGATTATTATCTGGGCCTGACCTACAAATTCTGAAAAGCCCCCGAACTGCCTGACTGCACGCAGGCAGTTCTCCCCCGGACCGCCGCTCCTTTCAGGGGTCGGCGGTCCTTTTCATCTTCGGGAGAGGAGTTTCAGGCCGTCATCCGCGTCACCAGCCTCGGCGACAGCAGCGAAGGCGTCACCGGCTTGCGGTCGATCTGCCCGATCAGCGCATCCACCAGCACCTCGCCCGCATGGAGATAATCCTGCGCGATGGTCGTCAGCGGCGGGCGCGTCAGGCTGGCGGCGGGTATGTCGTCGAACCCGACCAGCGCGACATCGCCCGGCACGCTGAGACCCGCCTCATCCAGCGCCCGCATCGCGCCGATCGCGATCAGGTCCGACCCCGCAAAGATCGCATCGAAGGGCACGTCCCGCGCCATCAGCCTGCTCGCCGCCTCGTGCCCCGACTGTTCGGACGACAGCGCATCGACATGCAGACCAAGATCGACCGGCAAGCCCGCCTCCTTCATCGCCTCTGCCAGCCCGGCATAACGGTCACGGAATTCGGGATAACGGCTCGACGCATCGCCAAGGAAGGCAATATTGCGACAGCCCCGTCCGATCAGATGCCGCCCCGCGTCGCGCCCGCCCTGCCGGTTGTCGCAGCCGATGGTCATGCCCAGCGCATGCTCGTCCATCGACCCCCAGCGCACGAAATTCGTCCCCTGCGCCACCAACTGCTCCAGCCGGGCACGATAGGTTTCATAATCGCCATAGCCCAGCAGGATGATGCCATCCGCCTTGCGGCTGTCCTCATAATCGACGTGCCAGTCGGTCGAGAGCTGCTGAAAGGAAGTCAGCAGATCATAGCCCCGCTTGGCGCAGGTTTGCAGAATCGGCCCCAGCATCGAAAGGAAGAAAGGGTTGATATAGCTCTCGCCGGGCAGCAGATCCTCGAAGAACAGCAGCGCCAGCGTGTTACTCTTGCCCCGACGCAGCGAAGAGGCGTTCTTGTCCACCGTATAGTTGAGCTGCCGGGCGATGGCCTCGATCCGCTTGCGGGTGGCTTCGCTCACCGTGCGGTCGCCCCGCAACGCCCGGGACACGGTCGGCTGGGAAACCCCTGCGAGCATGGCGATGTCGAAGGAAGTGGGTTTTTCGTTGACGGCCATCGCCCGATCTTACGCCCAGGCATGGACAATGGGAAGATGGACGCACCGAACGGGGCGTCAATTGCTGGTGGGGAGAACTGTTCAACGGGTTCGTGCCCATTTGATGTTGGCTGCCAAACGCGTCCGTATGGCATTTACCCATAATGGCTTTTGGGCATTAAGCCTGACCTGAGGCCGCTTTCCGCTTTGGAAGTCTTGCGGACCCTGTCGACGGCGGAGCATACGCCCGATTCAGCGGCTGCCCGGGCCGTTCAGCGACAGCACTGACAGAATGAGCGCCGCCGCGCCGTTGCGGATTGCGGGCCCGGCAGCAGGCGCGAAAAGTGGAGAGTGATTGGTTGGCGGCGCGACGCCCCTCGCCTTGTAACCGGCGAGCGTTTCAGGAAGATCGCCGCCAATCATGAGATAGGCGGACGGTATGCCGCTGGCGGCGAGTTCGGAAAAATCCTCGCTGCCTGAAAAGCCGGGCACGCTGGCGGGGATCAAGACGGCACCCGCGCCGAAGGCGGATTTCAGAACGGGGCCAAGCCGTTCGGTGAGCCGGGGATCGTTCTGCGTCGCCGCCGATCCGTTCAGGCGTTTGACCGTTGGGTCTGGCGCCCCGGCCATGAGCGCGACGCCTTGCGCTGTCTTTTCCACGCCGTTGAGGAGGAGCGAGCGCACCTCCGGCGTGAAGGAGCGCAGGCTGAGACGGAGCGTGGCGGTATCGGGAATGATGTTGCCGACGCTGCCTGCCTGAAAGGCGCCGACGGTGATGACGCCAAATGTCGCCGCCTCTTTCTGCCTGCTGATGACGCTTTGCACGTCGCTGACGAAATGCGCGCCCATCACGATGGGATCGATGGAGGAGCTGGGTGCCGAGCCATGGGCGCCGCGCCCATGGAAGACGATCTCCAGCGCGTCGGACGCGGACAGGACCACGCCTTCCTTCATCACCACGGTACCAACGGGCATGCCCCCCCCGACATGCGCCGCCAATGCATAGTCAGGCCGGGGAAATCGCGTCAACAGGCCGTCGTCCAGCATGGCCTGCGCGCCCCCCAGCGGCTCCTCGGCCGGTTGCGCGATGAACAGCAACGTTCCGCTCCACCGCGACTTGAGCGAAACCAGCGCCTCCGCAGCACCGGCCCACCAAGCCATGTGCACGTCATGGCCGCAACTGTGCGCCACAAATGTCTGCTTCCCGTCCAGCGTGGCCTGCGCGCGGCTGGCATAGGACAGGCCGGTTTTCTCCTCCATGGGCAGCGCATCCATTTCGGTCCGCACCAGCGTTACGGGACCAGGTCCGTTCCGGTAGAGCGCGACCAGACCCGTCTTGCCGACATTTTCCGTTACCTCAAATCCCAGAGCGCGCATCCGCCCGGCAAGCAGCTTCGCCGTCCGATGTTCCTGGAATCCCATTTCGGGATGCTGGTGGAGGTCCCTGTAGAGCGCTTCAAGACCGGCAAGGCGGTCATCGAGAAGCCGGTCCACCGCCGCTCTGTCGACCGGCCCGTCGGCGGCATCGGCCCCATGCCGGGCAGGCGCGGTTGCGGTCTGCTGCGCGAACGCTCCGGTCGCCGGGAGCAGCAACAGGGCTGCGGCAGTCAATACACCCTTCACGGAACCTCCAGAAATATTCTTATGGCGTCCAATGGAACATAGCCCCGAAAATGGCTGACCGCCTGCAATCTCTTGTCATGGATATAAGCGCAGGTAATAGGCCTGTAGCGGTTACGATCTGATTGCATCGGTTCCCCCGCTCTGTCCTTGACTTCTTGACCAGCGACCGGCCCCGGCGGCCTGAAGGTCGCTTTATCGCAGAGAGGAGCGAATGATCTTCGCCAGCAGGACGCCCCCCGGCGTCAGCAGTTCCTCATCCTTGTAGACGAGGGCGATGTGCATGTCCGGCAGGTCGATGTCCAGTTCCACTCTGGTCAGGGTTCCGTTGCGGAATTTGTGATCCAGATGAGGATTGATGTTGTCGGCCCAATGGCTGATGAGTTGCGGCTGCTCCGACAGGTCGAAATAGACGGAAATCGATGTGCAGCGGGAAATCCGCCGGGGAAGGTCGCGGCCGAGCCGATCGGCCACCATGGGGATATAGCCATGCTCATAGTCGGCCAGGTCACCAGTGATCCATTCCTGCGACCATAGTTGATCGACCGTTTCGGGAAGCACCGGATCACGGCCGCCCACCGCCAGCACCGTCCGATAGGTCTTGAGCGTGGCGCACTGAAGACCCGCCGGCTGCATGGCGCCATGATGGTGGACAATGGCGAGATCGAGCGTGCCGCTGCGCAAGGCATCGAAAATCTGCGCGGGGCGCAGTTCCAGCAGGCTCAGTTCCACAGATGGCTGACGCGCGCGGAAGCTGGCGAAGACACTGGCGATGCTTGTGCCTGCGACGGGCGGGGAAATGCCCACCAGCAGTCGACCGCCCAACGTGCCCTTCAGCCATTCGACCTCCTCCCAGGCCTTCTCCATCTCCTTCCGGATGCCGTCATATCGCTTCGACAGGATCGCGCCAAACGGGGTCAGGGTGGCGCCGGTCGCGCCCCGGATGAGCAGTTGAACGCCCAGTTGCCTTTCCAGTTCGCGGATCGATTTGCTGAGCGCGGGCTGCGAGACGTGCATGGCCTTGGCTGCGCGCTGGATGCTGCCCGCCTTCGCCACCTCCGCGAGCGCCCGCAACTGATGGAGTTTCATATTCGCCCCCACGCCCTCTTGCTCACGAAAACGGCATCCTGCAGCAGATCCGCCGAATCCGCGAGCTAGAGCGGGAAGATCAATAGTTCAAACGGATATTGATGCCGGTGGTCCTTGGGGGAATGCTGAAGGACAGGTTGGTCGACCCGAAAGTGGAAACCCGGCTTGCCACGCCATTTACATTGCCGACATTCTGGACGAACAGAAACGCGCCCACGCGCCTGTTCTGGACGCCGGCCCTGAGATTGAGCGTCGCAAAGTCGCCCTGTGTCGTGAAATAGGGGTCAGCAGGATTGAAGCCGGTGCGGCCTTTGCCGGTATAGGTCAGATCCGCGCGCACCATGGCGTCCATTCTGGACGTCAGCTTCCAGTCATAGGATGCGCTTGCGGCGGCCGACCAAGGCGCCATGCCCAGCCGATCGCCCTTTCTGCCGCCGGCGCTGGCATTCTGAAAATTGGCGATCACCTGATCAGATGTCAGTTCTCCTCTGACGTAGCCAAGCGCGGCCGTCAGGTTCAGGCCCCGGACCGGTTCCGCGGAGAGTTCCAGTTCCGCGCCGCGGATGCGGGCGCCCCCGGCATTGGCCAGGAATGTGAAGAGCCCGTCGGCAGTGCGCGCCGCCACCTGTATGTTTTGCCAGTCGATCTGGAACAGGGCGGCATTGACGGTC
This sequence comes from Sphingobium sp., assembly GCF_041987595.1. GTDB lineage: Bacteria > Pseudomonadota > Alphaproteobacteria > Sphingomonadales > Sphingomonadaceae > Sphingobium. Next base: position 54,660 of record NZ_JBHIWJ010000013.1, read on the forward strand.
AACGCGTTGCCGAACCAGCGCGACTTCACCCCGACCTCATAGTTCCAGAGGCTGTCAGGCGCATAAGTGACGAGATTGTCCTGCAAGGAGGGGATATTGTTTGCGCCGCCCGGGCGATAGCCCTGGCTCGCATTGGCATAAGCCATGATGCGGGACGAAACGTCGTAGCTTGCGTTGAATTTGACGAGCCAGCCATTGGTCCTGGCCTTATGTTCCGAATAGGGAGAAACGATGCTGCTGGAGAGCACGCTGCCCAACAGCGCCTCTCCGCCCGTCACCTTCTCATAATCATAATAGCGTAGCCCGCCGGTCAGCGTCAGCGCCGTCACCGGCTTGACCGACATTTCGGCAAAGCCCGCAAGCTGGCGCAGACGGTTGGCGATATAGCGGTAGCTGATATCCTGCAATGGATCGGGAGCCGCTCCATCCGGCCCGGCCCTGGTGACATGGCTGTCGATATAATCCCGGCGCCGTTCATAAAAGGCGCCAGCCGTCCACTGCATCCAGCCGGTGCCGTCCGATGCCAGACGCAGTTCGGCCGTTTCGGTGCGCAGATATCCTGGCTGATATCCCAGCGCGGGCGTCTGTCCCAGGCCATAGGCGTTGTAGGCCGCAAATTGCGCACCGCTGCACGGCGTGGCCTGCGCATAATAGCCCTGGCACGCGGCGGGCGAATAAGAGAGCGCTGTTACGCTGGGCGTGAAGTCCAGCGTCCGCAGCACGTCGTACCGATAGATTGCGCCGGAAGCCGTCAGGGTGACACCGCCAAAATCATGTGTCCCGGTCAGATTATAAAGCCTGAACCGGTTATTGAACGGCAGGACCACTGGCGCATTCGTCTTGAACTTCCCAATGGAAGGAAACCATCCCTGCGCGTCGTCGGCGTCGCTGCGCTGATAGATGAAAGTGCCGGTCACGCTGGTATCCGGATCCGGCTCGAAATCGACCAGAACGCGGATGCCCTGCGCAGTGCTGTCGTTGATATTGTTCCGCCCGAGCCGAATATTGTCGATATAACCGGGGCGCTTCTCATAATAGCCGGACACGCGGACCGCCAGAACGTCATTGATTACGGGGACGTTTAGCATGGCCTTGGCGAAATAGCTGTCGCTGCCCCCCGCAGTCGTTGCATATTGTCCTTCCGCACCCGCTTCGAATCGCGACAATTGCGGCCTCTTGAAGAGGACGCGCAAGGTGCCGGCCATGGAACTGGCGCCATAGAGCGTGCCCTGAGGGCCACGCAGCACTTCCACCCGTTCAATGTCGTAGAGATTGAGATCGGGCGCGTTGTTGCCCGGATCTCCAACCGTCCCGCTGGGTCCGGTCACCGGGACTTCCCCGAAATACAAGCCCGTGGTGGCTTCGCCAATACCGCCAATGCCCCGGACACTGACCCGGTTCTGCCCCAGAACACCTTGCGCGACGTTCACATTCGGCACTTGCCGGAAATAATCCTGCAACTGGGTGGCGCCCATCGCCGCCAGGCTGTCGCCAGTCATTGCAGTGATGCTGATGGGCGTCGACTGAACGGTGCCTTGACGCTTGAGCGCGGTTACGACAATGTCGCCGCCGCCCTCCTGCGGCAAATCTTCATCAGTAACCGTCGATGAAATTGTCGGATCTTTCGGCGATTCGTCATAGCTGCTATTGGCGTAAGCGGGATGGAGGTTGGAAAGCGCCAGTACGGAAACAGATAAATACAGTACCCTGTTGAAAAGCATCATCTGCATACCCCCATTTGGATGATTTCCCGGCGACGCTTTTAAAGCGATGATTTGTCTGTCGCCTGGATTGGCATTGTTGTTGTTCCGGTCAGCAGGCGGCAAGTATAAAGGGGTTATCCATATAACCAGAATTCATATCGTGGCACGAGAGATTGGGACGGGGGATTCAGAAGTGTATCCAGGGAGGCTCGGTCGCCATTGCAGGTCCTCCGTTCAGGAAGGACATATGCGACGTCGATTACCGCCCATACCCCGAGAGAGGGCGGCCGGGCAGACAACTGATGCAGCAAGGCAGGCCAAAGCGGCGCATCAGGCAAGCTCTTAATGCAATGCATCACCTAAATAATGATGGGTGAAACAGTCATATCCATATCCTCTGCCCCGTCCGGATCTTGCCCGGGGCAGCTGCCCTTCGCCATGCGGAATGACCGATCCGGCGGGAATTCCCGACTTTGCCTTTGTCGACCGCAAGAGGATGGGCCGCCGCCGGCTGGTCATTCGGGGCCACTGTGCGAAAGCCTATCCATATCCGCGCAAGCGGACCCCGTTGCGATTGTCGCGAAGGCAAATAGTCAGATCCTGGATTTCCCGTGAGCGTGCAGCATTTACAATCCCCATCGATTTGCGCAAATAGCCCGGACTTTCTTCCAATAACGGGTTCGCTCACATGGCCGATGAAAACCAGAACGACATCACTGCCCTGACTGTCCAGCTGCTTAGCGCCTATGTCTCCAGAAACAGCGTTTCGAGCGAAAGCCTTGCCGATCTGATCAAGACGACCCGCAGGGCGCTGACGGAAGATGCCGATCCGGCATCGCAGGCCCCTGCACCAGAAACCTTCACGCCGGCCGTTTCGGTGCGCAAGAGCCTTGCCTCGCCCAATCATATCCTCAGCCTGATTGACGGCACGCCCTACAAGACGTTGAAGCGCCATCTGGCCGCTCACGGCCTGACGCCGGACCAATATCGCGAACGCTATAATCTTCCTCCCAGCTATCCGCTGGTTGCCTTGAGCTATTCGCAGACCCGCCGCGCCGTCGCGGAAAGAGTTGGGCTCGGCAAGAAGCCCGCGGCCGCACCGGCAAAGCCCCCGAAAAGGGCGGCCGCGCCGGCGCCGACGGCCATAAAGGCCGATGCGGCCACGGCGCCCGCCATTGCCGATGACGCGAAGAAGCCCGCCAAGGCGAAAGGCCAGGGCGCAGCGGCCGCCAAGTCCGCGCCGGTCATATCGAACCGCGCCAATCGCCCCACGACCAACGCAAAGGCAGCCAGGACCGCTCCCTCCAGGGCGAAGCCGGCAGCCAAGCCCAAATCGCTGAAGGCGGCGCTGGAAGCCGCCAGTTCGCATCTGGGCGGCGACGACAAGGCAAAGAAGGTCACGACCGCACAGTCCTGAACTGGAAGGGGAGCAAGCCTCGCAAGGCCTCGCTCCCCCTCACGCAATCATTCTTCCGCCGATGGCGCACCAATCGCTCGACGGCGTCACCGCGCGATCAGGCCTGATGAACTCAACAGCGCGCCGGGCCTTGCCAACGCCAAAGGCCCCGCATCAAACAGGCTGGCGGGGCATGCAATCCCGGTGTAAGGTGCCGTCATTGGCCATGAGGCGCTCCCTCATGCCGAGAGATGCCCGCCACTTGAGACCCGAAAAGGGCTCCCGGCGCGCATGTCCCGACAGAGGACCATAGCAGAGCAAAGCGTATCATGGCGTTCGGCCAGGAGAGCGAACCATGGCAATTGCGCATCCTTCCCCAGCGACGCCCGCCCGGGACGATATTTCCATTCGCACCCTCACCTTCGACGATCTGCGCATCGCGCTGAGACAGGGCTGGGACGATTTCCTCGCCAAGCGGGGCGATCTGGTGTTCCTGGGCTTCATCTACCCGGTGATCGTGGCGCTGGCGATCATGTCCGCCAGCCAGATGTCAATATTGCCGCTGATCTTTCCGCTGCTGGCGGGCGCGATCCTGCTGGGACCGGCCTTTGCCAGCGGCTTCTACGAACTGGCCCGGCGGCGCGAAAACGGACTGGATTCACGCTGGCGCCATTTCCTCGACGTGATCCGCAAGCCGGGCGGCTCCGCCCTGTTCGATCTCACCTGCGTACTGGCGCTGCTGTTCATGGCATGGATGGCGACGGCGTGGTTCATCTATCACGCGACGCTGGAAAATGTCCCGGGATCGACAGCCTCGGTCGGGTCCTTCCTGTCCGCCGTGTTCGGAACGTCCGAGGGCTGGCAGATGATCATACTGGGCAATATCGTCGGCTTCGGCTTTGCCCTGCTGACGCTGGCGGTCAGCGTCATCTCCTTCCCCATGGCGGTCGACAGGCCAGTCAGTTGGGGCGTGGCGATGCGCACATCCTTCCGCGTGGCATGGCATAATCCGGTGACCGTCGCGGCCTGGGGCCTGATCGTCGTGGCGCTGCTGTTCGTAGGGGCGCTGCCGGCGCTGGTGGGTCTGGCGGTCGTGCTGCCGGTGCTGGGCTATGCGACCTGGCATCTCTACACGCGCGCGGTGGTTCGGTAAGGGCAATCAGCCCTCGGCCATGTCGAGGGCTATCCCCAGCAAGGCCCGCAGCGTCGGCGCGTCATCGGCCCGCCGCCATGCAAGGCCGGTTTCCAATATGGGCGCGGCGTCCGCCAGCGGCAGATAGCGCACGCCCGTCCGCGCCAGATTCTGAAGCGACGCCGGGACCATCGCCATTCCCATTCCGGCCGAGACAAGGCTGATGATCGTCTGCATCTGGATCGCGCGCTGGCGGATGTGCGGCGTGCGACCCTTCGCCCGAACATGGTCGATAACGAGATCATGGAAGGTCGGCGACACATGGCGCGGGAACAGCAGCAACGGCTGATCCATCCAGCCGTCCCCCGACAGCTTGCCGTGCTCGATACCGAGCCGCCCGTCCTCCGCCCAGACCTCCGGCACGGCGGCCACCAAAGGTTCCCGGAGCAGCGGCCGATAGTCGATCGCGGCAGGCAGTCCCGCAGCGGGAGGGATCAGCAGGCCCGCATCGATCCGCCCTTCGGCCAGCGCCTCCACCTGCACGTCGCTGGTCGCCTCCGCCAGCGTCATCTCCACTTCAGGAAAGGCCGTCGAATAGCGGCGCACCAGCTCTGGCAATATGCTATAGTCGGCGGAACTGACGAAGGAGAGCGCCAGCCGCCCTGCCGTCCCCTCCGCCAAACGCTGCGCGGCCATGGGAAGATCGGCGATCGCGGCTACCGCTGGCCGCACATGCTCCAGCCATTGCGCGCCGAACGGCGTCAGCGCGACATGCCGCTTGGTGCGTGTAAAGAGCGCGGCACCCAGTTCCCGCTCCAGCGCCATGATCGACTGGCTGAGCGGCGGCTGGGTCATGCCGAGCCGCTCCGCCGCGCGGCCGAAATGCAGCTCCTCCGCCACGGCGAGAAAGTGATTGAGTTGTCGCACATCCATAGCAATCATTCATAATACGACTTTATCGGACGCTTTCAATATATTTCACAACCCACGCTTATGGGCGTAAAGGCGGCCCCAGGGAAATCCGAGGAAACAGCAATGCCCCATTATCGTTCACGCACCAGCACCCATGGCCGCAACATGGCGGGCGCGCGCGGCCTTTGGCGCGCCACCGGCATGAAGGACGAGGATTTCGGCAAGCCGATCATCGCCATCGCCAACAGCTTCACCCAGTTCGTGCCGGGCCATGTCCATCTGAAGGACCTGGGCCAGCTGGTCGCGCGGGAGATCGAGGCGGCAGGCGGCGTCGCCAAGGAATTCAACACCATCGCGGTCGATGACGGCATCGCCATGGGCCATGACGGCATGCTCTATTCGCTGCCCAGCCGCGACCTGATCGCCGACAGCGTCGAATATATGGTCAACGCCCACACCGCCGATGCGCTGGTCTGCATCTCCAACTGCGACAAGATCACGCCGGGCATGCTGATGGCCGCGATGCGCCTCAACATCCCCGCCATCTTCGTGTCGGGCGGCCCTATGGAAGCCGGCAAGGCGGACATTCACGGCCAGACGATCGCGCTCGATCTGGTCGATGCCATGGTCGCGGCCGCCGACGAAAGCTATACGGACGAAGAAGTGAAGGTCATCGAGCGGTCAGCCTGCCCGACCTGCGGCAGCTGTTCGGGCATGTTCACCGCCAACAGCATGAACTGCCTGACCGAAGCGCTCGGCCTCTCGCTTCCCGGCAATGGATCGACCCTCGCCACCCATTCCGACCGCGAGAAGCTGTTCCTGGAGGCGGGCCGCACGATCGTCGACCTCGCCAAACGCTGGTATGAGCAGGAGGACGCCTCCGTCCTGCCCCGTTCCATCGCCAGCTTTTCCGCGTTCGAAAATGCCATGAGCCTCGACATCGCCATGGGCGGGTCGACCAATACCGTGCTGCACCTGCTGGCCGCCGCCTATGAGGGCGGGGTCGAGTTCACCATGGCCGATATCGACCGGCTTTCCCGCAGGGTGCCCTGTCTGTGCAAAGTCGCGCCCGCGAAGCAGGACGTTCATATGGAGGATGTCCACCGCGCCGGCGGCATCATGGCGATCCTCGGCCAGCTCGACCGCGCTGGCCTGATCGACAGCAGCCTGCCGACCGTCCATAGCCCGACCCTGGGCGAGGCGCTCAACCGCTGGGATATCAGCCGCACCAACAGCGCGTCGGTGCAGGATTTCTTCAAGGCGGCGCCCGGCGGCGTGCGCACCACGGTCGCCTTCAGCCAGTCGAACCGCTGGAAGGAGCTGGACACCGATCGCGTGTCCGGCGTCATCCGCAGCGCGGAACATCCCTTCTCCAAGGACGGCGGCCTTGCGGTACTGTTCGGCAATATCGCTCCGGAAGGCTGCATCGTAAAGACGGCGGGCGTGGACGAATCCATCCTGACCTTCCATGGCACGGCCCGCGTCTATGAAAGCCAGGACGCGGCAGTCGCGGGCATTTTGGGCAATGAGGTGAAGGCGGGCGACGTCGTCGTCATCCGCTATGAAGGGCCAAAGGGCGGGCCGGGCATGCAGGAAATGCTCTATCCGACCAGCTATCTGAAATCGAAGGGGCTGGGCAAGGCCTGCGCCCTGATCACCGACGGGCGCTTCTCCGGGGGCACCTCGGGCCTCTCGATCGGCCATGTCTCGCCCGAAGCGGCGGAGGGCGGCCTCATCGCGCTGGTCGCTACGGGCGATCCGATCCTGATCGACATTCCCAATCGCGTCATCCAGCTCGCGGTCGACGATGCGGTCATTGCCGAGCGGAAGGCGGAAATGGAGGCGCGGGGCGCCAAAGCGTGGAAGCCCTTCGGCCGCAAGCGCAACGTCTCGCCCGCGCTGCGCGCCTATGCCGCGCTCACCACCAATGCCGCGCGCGGCGCGGTGCGTGACGTCGGCCAGGTCGAAAAGGACTGATCGGTCATGCCGGAGCCTTCGCAGCTGCGCAGGTTCCGGCAAAAGAACGGCAGACAGCAAAAAGCGGACGTCCTGCGCGAACGTCCGCTACATTATGCGCGCTTCAGCCGATCAGTTGAGCAGCAGATACAGCGTGCCGGTCAGCGTCAGCGCCGACGCGCTGAACAGGCTGAGCAAGCCAAAGCTGCAATCGCACATGCTGTAATGGATTCTCTCCATTGCATCCTCCACTGTCGCCGGACTTTCATGCCGGTCTGACGGAGCGATGATAACAGAGAACAGACGCCGGAAAAAGGCTCAGATTTCAGCCAATCCCCGCAGGATTTTTTGCAACGCAGCATTGAGATGCTCTCGCTCGCTGAGGTCCAGAACGCCCATGACCTCCCTGCTGAGCTGACGGCGCAATGGATCGGTCACCGCGATGGCCGCATCCCCCGCGGGCGTCAGCGTCACGCGCTTGACCCGACGGTCCTCCGCATCGGGAACGCGCCGCACCATCCCGTCGCGCTCCAGCCCATCCAGCGCCTCCGTCACGGTGCGGGGTGCGATATCCAGCGCCTCGGCAATGTCGGCCGCCCGCCCCGCGCCGGCATAGGCCTTCACGCACATCAATATCTTCGTCTGCGCCAGCGAAGCGCCCTGTTCGGTCATCGCGCGATCAAACCGCCTGCGCAGCAAGGTAAAGACGCGCGACAAATCCGTGCAAAGCTGTTCTTCGGTGATATTCATGAGGACCCTCAATAAATGGTATTGCACGATGCTGCAAGAGCGAGCATAGGGGCATCTCCGCGATTGATGAGTTGATGCATGAGTTCTGACAGCATGGCCTCCCCTTCCCCGTCCGCAAGCGACTCGGGTCAGGCCCGCTCTTCTCCGCTCAAAAGCCCGCGTGCGCGGCTTATCCTGCTGATCGTCGCGCTGGCGTTGATCGTCAGCGGAGTGCTCTGGTTCATCCGCTTCGAAACCTTCGGCAAATATCAGGAATCGACCAACGATGCCTATATCCAGGCCGATTCGATTACCGTCGCGCCCAAGGTGGCGGGCTATGTCGATCGCGTTTTCGTCAAGGACAATCAGGATGTGAAGGCGGGGCAGCCGCTGGCCCTGATAGACCCGCGCGACTATCGGGCGCAGGCGGCGCAGTCGGTCGCGCAGATCGATGTGGCAAAGGCCAATGCCGCCGGTGTCGTCGCCCAGATCGCCGAACAGCGCGCCGCCATCGATCAGGCGCAGGCGCAACTGGCCGCGGCAGAGGCCGACGCGGCCTTCGCGGCCAGCGAGGTGGATCGGTATCGGCCGCTCGCGGCCAGCGGCGCGGAAACCCGCGAGCGCCTGTCGCAGCTTCGCAATCAGGCTGAGCAGGCGCGGGCCAAGGCGGCGGCGGCTCGCGCCACGCTGACCAGCGCGCAGAAACGCGTCGCCACCCTCGATGCGCAACGGCAGCAGGCGCTGGCTCAGGGCGAAGCGGCCCGTGCCCAGTTGTCGGCGGCCAATACCGATGTGGAAGCCACGGTCCTGCGCGCCGCCATCGATGGCCGCATCGGCGACAAGTCCGTCCAGCAGGGCCAGTTCGTTCAGGCCGCCACACGCCTGATGACGCTGGTACCGGTCAACAGCCTCTATATCGAGGCCAATTTCAAGGAGACGCAGCTGGGTCTGATGCGCATCGGCCAGCCGGTAAAGGTCGAGGTCGATGCCCTTCCCGGCGTAGAGCTGATCGGCCGGGTCGACAGCTTCTCCCCCGGAACCGGCGCGCAATTCTCTGTTCTGCCGCCGCAAAATGCGACGGGCAATTTCACCAAGATCGTCCAGCGCGTACCTGTGCGCATCGCCATCAGCGTGGGTCCCGAAACCCGCAAGCTGCTGGTTCCCGGCATGTCGGTGGAAGTCTCGGTGGACACCCGATCGGCCAGGAATGCCGCCGACGCCATCCGTCGGGAGCAGGAGCGGCACAACGCGCAGATACGCCGATGAGCGCAGACGCGGCATCGCCTGTCGCAGCGCCCGTGGCCGAACGCGCCGACGCGGCCGCCTGGCTGGCCGTCGCGGCGGGCAGCCTGGGCGCGATGATGGCGACGCTGGACATTTCCATCGTCAATTCCGCCCTGCCCACCATTCAGGGAGAAATCGGCGCCAGCGGCACGGAGGGGACCTGGATCGCGACCTCCTATCTGGTCGCGGAAATCATCATCATTCCGCTTGCGGCATGGCTTGAACGGTTGCTGGGGCTGCGCACCCTTTTGCTGGTCGCCGCCTTCCTGTTCACGGGCTTTTCGATGCTGTGCGGCGTCGCCGGCGATCTGACGACGATGATCATCGGCCGCGTGGGCCAGGGCTTTACCGGGGGCGCGCTGATCCCGACCGCCATGACCATCATCGCCACCCGCCTGCCCCGTTCGCAACAACCGATCGGCAACGCCCTTTTCGGCGTTACCGCGATATTGGGACCGGTGCTGGGGCCGCTGGTCGGCGGCTGGCTGACGGAAAATATCAGCTGGCACTATGCCTTCTTCCTCAACCTGCCGGTGGGGATCGTGCTGATCACCCTGCTGCTGGTCACCATGCCCCATCAAAAGCCGCATCTGAGCGAATTATGGCAGGCCGACTGGCTGGGCATCGCGGGCATGGCGCTGGGTCTGGGCGGCCTGACGATCGTGCTGGAGGAAGGCCAGCGCGAACAATGGTTTCAAAGCCATGAGATCGTCATCATGTCGGCCGTTTCCGCGATCGGCTTCATACTGCTGTTCGCGGGCCAGTATTTCGCCAAAAGGCCCGTAATCCGCCTGAGCCTGCTGCTCGACCGCCAGTTCGGCGCCGTGGCGCTGATGGGGCTGGTGATCGGCATGATGCTCTACGGCACGGCCTTTGTGATTCCGCAGTTTCTGGCCGCGATCGCGGGCTATGACGCGTTGCAGTCCGGCCGGATCGTGCTGCTGTCGGGCATTCCCAGCCTGCTGCTGATGCCGTTCACGCCTCTGCTGATCCGGCATCTCGACATCCGCATCGCGGTGGCCACCGGATTGACGGTCATGGCGACCAGCTGCTGGATCGACACGGTCCTCACCAATCAGGCGGTGGGCCATGACTTCATCGAATCCCAGTTGCTGCGCGGGGTCGGGAGCGTGTTCGGGTTCCTGTTTCTCAATCAGGCCGCCATCGCCTCCGTTCCGCGTGAGATGGCGGGCGACGCTGCAGGGCTGTTCAACGCCGTCCGCAATCTTGGCGGCTCGCTGGCGCTGGCCGGAATCGCGACGGTTCAGGACCAGCGGACATGGTTCCACAGCCGCCGCATGGAAGAAAGTCTGGCCGCCAACAGCGACCGTGTGCAGGATTATATCGGCGGCCTCGGTCAGGCGATGGGCGGTCAGGATGCCGCGCTGCGCTCGTTGGCCGGAACGATCCAGCGGGAGGCGCTGGTGATGACCTATAACGACATTTTCACGATGCTGGCGGTCGGCATCATTGCCGTCATACCGCTGGTTCTGTTCCTGCGCCCCTTGCCCAAGGGGCAAGCGGTTGCGATGCACTGAGGCTGGTTTTCATGCGTTCCCTTCTGTCCGCCCTTCCCCTGATCGCACTGCCCTTGATCTCTTTGGCGGCCTGCACCGCAGGGCCGGACTATCATGGCCCGCAAGGCGCCGGGGCGGCAAGCCCCGCCGTCGCATTTGCCCGCGCGCCGGAAGGAACCGGCGGCGAGGTTCCCGCTGCGGCAAACTGGTGGTCCGCCCTTGGCGATCCGGTGCTGGACGCGCTGGAAAGCCGCGCCCTTTCGGCCAATCCCGGCCTGGCCGTCGCGCAGGCCCGGATCAGTCAGGCCCGCGCCGCGCTGCGGTCCGAACGCGCCAACAGCCTGCCCAAGGGGGGGGCCTCGGCGCTTTATGTCCACGCCACGATTCCGGGCGTCGACCTCAACAGTTCCGACGGCGGCGATTCATCCGCAAGCGGGAATGACAGCCAGTCGCTCAACTTCTACAATCTGGGCTTCGATGCGAGCTGGGAAGCCGATTTGTGGGGTGGCAAGCGGCGCGGCGTGGAAGCTGCCCGCGCGCAACTGGGCGCGGCGGAGGCCAA